>NZ_CP129968.2:2590000-3190000 GCF_030503875.2 Marivirga arenosa
TCCATTTTCATTTGTGGTTAATACTTTTGAAAATATTCCATTTGGATGCTCGCCACTTACCACGAATAGATTGTTTTCTAGTCTGAAATCAATTATCTGATCATTATAATTTATAAGGTATTCATTTTTTACTGGTCTCAATCCGCCATCTTTAGCCCACTCGTTACCTGCAGCAAAACTCATTATCGGTCTAGCCTGAGGAGAATTTTCAAATATAGTTTCGTTGAAAGGATAATTAGAAGAAGCAACTACATCTGAGCTAGAGTTGTTATAAAAATTATATTGATTAGAACCTATATAGTTACCCGATTGATCTTGAATCGCATTAAAATCAAAAAACCCATTTACATCTACCGCATAGGGTAAATAATCTTTTGTTTTTCTACCATAAGCATCATACCCTACTGTATTTATAATGTCGTTTGAATTCGGAGAAGCTTTAATCTGATTCTTTTGTAAAAACTTTCCAAAATCAGAGAAATATGTGATGGAATGATTTAGGTCAGTATCGTTCAAATTATAAACTGAATTTTCATCTAAGATACTTCCCTTTCGTACTACCCTTTCGTCAATATAATTGAATTCTTGCGTTTCTTTTTCATCAATTATGCTTAAAACTTCGGTATAGGTTGATTTTGAAACAGGATCAGAAACAGTTACTTTCAATATGTAATCACCGGGACTTTCAACTAATAATGTATTGGTATTTTCACCAACTATTAAGTTCCCATCCTTATACCAATGATATTGGTCATAAACATTTTGTGCTCTTAAAGTTTTGGATTCATTTAAGCTAATGATATTATCATCAGATAAGTTTTCTATCAAGGGTTTAGGATAAACTATAACTTGAACAGGAACTCTATTAGATTCTAAATTATTTGTGAAATTTGTAGAAACATAATAAATGTGTGATTCATTAATATTATTCAGTTCTAATTTATAGTTATTGCTTAATACAGTAGTTGAATTGATATCTTCATACCAATTATAAAAAGTTAAACATTCATTAGGAATCACTGAAATTCTTCCTGATGCCGTTTCACCAAAATATACTGCTTCTTTTATTTCAGGATTAAATTCAGTCGTTGGTTTAATTAATTGAGTTTTAACTTCTCCTATACATCCATATTCAGTTTCTAAGTATACTTTTATACTCACCTCTGTATTTAGATCTCTAAATTGTAATGATGTAGCATCATTTGACAGATATATATGATTTTGTAGATCTGTATTTATAGCTTGATCATCAGTATAATACCAATGATATTGACCTGAATTAACTGGGTTTACAATATTAATATCAATAATATTTCTGCAATGAATAACCTCTAGAGTAGGGGCTAAAATTATTTCATCGCTGATGGTAACATTCAATGCCGATGGCATTGATGGACATCTCCCATCTGAATATTCAGTAACGACATAGAAAGTTGAATCAGTTTCTACATATACATCACTTAATATAGCACCCTGATCCAAAAAGACATTATCATGGGGTGAATTATATTCTGAATACCATTTATAAGTCTCCGTTAGTGAATTAGGATCTACATCATCAACCTTTAATGTAACATTTCCTGGCTCACAAATTATTTGACTTGTTACTTTAGGCCCTATGGATAATGGATTGGAAATTAAGGTAATTTGATCTTCAGAAATTGGAGAACAACCTGCATCATTAAATGCAATTAATGAATAGGTTAAATTTTCTCCCTCAGAAATTGAAACTTCTAATATTTCATTTGTTGATATTACTTCACCATTTGAGTTTTTCCATTTAAATGAAGTTATGGAAGGATCAGGGTGACTCGCTACCAAGGTTGTTATATCATTTCCGCAAAATTCAACTCCGTTTGAACTAGAAATGTTGGGCGGATCTGGTATAGTATTGATAGTGGCGGTAAAGATGTTGGGTACACTATTGCAAACAGATCCTATTTTTTCAACTGAAAAGGTAGAAGTTTGGTCTAAGTTCAAAACTCTTAATCGACTGGTATTGTCTAATATTTGATATTTTGAGATTTGTGTCTCATCAATTAAAACTCCATCTTCATCAAACCACTGATAATTTCCTGATGGATTATCAATGATAAAATCAACATTAGTATCAGGACCACAATTCGAATAATTATCGTTTAACACAATTGGTGGATCAGCAGGCATAACAATGTTAACAGCTAGGGTTGAATACTCACTAAAACAGCCATATTCATTGGTTCTAACCACATAATAATTTGTAGTTTCGCTAACCTCTATAGGATTTATTCTAACATTAGCTGGTATCTCGTTGGTTAAATTTTTATCGTAATACCAAATTAAATCCGATTCTAGTTCATTTTCGCCTTCATTACTTTCTCTTAATTTTACACTTATAGTTTCGCAACTTGATACGCTCTGGACTTCTGGTTGAACAGGTTTAGGATAATTAGTTATAGTAATCAATTGCTTTTCTCCCTCACAATTATTGCTATTCACAGCACTTACCCAAAAAGTAGTAGGACTATTTACAATTTTTTGATCCGCACTAAACAATTTACTTGTTGATGTTTGACTTGAATACCAACGGTATTCAATTATACCGCTTCCTGCATCAGGAACTATCGTTGTTGTTTCAGAATCACATATTTGATTTCCATTAGTGGTGTTCAAGTTAGGTTTTGGTGGTATTTCATACATATAAGCTGTTACTGTTGCCGCAAGGCTTTCACAACCATTTGAAATTTTTGTTACTTTAAAACTAGAAGAGTTTAGTAAGTTATATATTCTTAAAGTAATTCCATTATTAATATACTGAAAATCATCAATACTAGTAGGGGAAATTAAACTACCATCTGATTTATACCACCTGTATGTACCTGACCCATTACTTACAGTTAAGTCGATTGATCCAGGTCCACACCTACTACTGCTAAAAATTGTAGGAGCAGTATTGGGTACTACGTTTACTGTGTAAGGAATTCTTGCACTTGTTAACCCAGTTGATCCATCAAATGCTTCAGCATACATTTTTGTATTTGACGTAAGATTATTTAGAGTATAGCAATTACCAGTACCTACATAAGTACCACTTGCGTTATACCATTTAATTGCATAATTAAGAGCATTACCTGCAGAACAACTTAACCCCTGAATCTGTAAACTTACATTATCACCAAAACATATTGGATTTTTACTTGCTATTACTATTGGATTTGAAGGAGGTAAAGGTGTGGAACGAATAGTCACCTGTTTAAGACTACCCCAACACCCGTCTGTACTGTAAGCTCTTACCCAATAACTTTTACTTTCTCCATTAGTAAGTGTAACAGATCTGCTATTGCCTGTATAATAGGGAGAAGAAGTACTTGATGTATTATGCCAACGATATTGTGAAATACTTCCTGAAGCAGATGCATAAACTGTGGTAGAACCTGGTCCCGTTATGGTTAACCCATTATTAGAACTAAAAGAGGGTGTGGAAGGTTTGAATTTAGAGTTTATTGTTACTTTTTTCATTGGTCCCCAGCACCCTTGTGAACTTTTTGCTCTTACCCATAAACTTTTACTACTTCCGTTTGATACACTAATTGATTTACTACTTCCAGTTGTATAAGAAGAGGA
Organism: Marivirga arenosa; assembly: GCF_030503875.2. NCBI lineage: Bacteria > Pseudomonadati > Bacteroidota > Cytophagia > Cytophagales > Marivirgaceae > Marivirga > Marivirga arenosa. The sequence goes on from NZ_CP129968.2 coordinate 2,593,604, forward strand.
TGTACTAGATGTCGTATGCCATCTATATTCAACAGCTCCTGATAATGAAGCATTCAAGGTTGTTGATCCACTTCCACAAAAAGACCATCCATTACTACTTGTTACGTTAGGTGCAGAAGGTAATGCATAAGAAGTAACAGTAACTTTTTTCATTGGCCCCCAACATCCTTGTGAATTTTTTGCTCTTACCCAATAACTTTGACTACCACCATTGGAAACTGAGACTGATTTATTACTTCCTGTTGTAGATGAAGAAGAAGTACTCGATGTTGTGTACCATCTAAATTCAACTGCCCCTGAGGAAGACGCTGAAATAGTTGTAGAGCCAGATCCACAAAACGAACTCCCGTTACTATAACTAAAATTGGGCGCTGCAGGTAATGGATGCCGTGTAGCAGTTACACTTCTTCTTGAACTTTCACATCCATTTGAATACTTAGCCACAGAATAACTGCTAGTACTAGTTAAATTAGTGATTCTTAATGTTGCACCATTATTTAAAACTTGATGACCTGATACATTGGTAGAACCTATTAATGTTCCACTGCTCGTATACCATCTATAGGTGCCTGAAGGACTATTAACGTTAAGATCAATTTGACCATTACCACATCTACTATTATTATTTGCAGAGGGAGCAGAATTTGATATTACAGATACTGTATAAGAAACACGGTTACTTTTTAACCCAGTACCTAAGTCATGCGCCTCTGCATAAATAGTTTTTGTTGAAGTTACATTATTGACAGTGTAACAATTTCCAGTTGACAGTATTGTATTACTACTGGAGCTTGCAAACCATCTTATTGTATAATTAAAGCTACTTGATCCACCACAGGTTTTTCCTTGAATTTTAAAACTGACATTACTTCCATAACAAACAGGATTTTTGGTCACGTAAATTACTGGGGCAACAGGAGGTGTTCCAAATCCACCACCACCTCCAAATTGAGATACTGCTGGAAAACAATAAATAAAAAATAGGACTAGAGTTGAAATTAAGGTTTTGGCGTTCATTTCAATTTGTAATTATAATCTAATAATTTAAGAATGTTTTTGTCATCATCATATATGCTTTTCAGACGGTTAAGAGGATCAAATTCATAAGAAGTTGATTTTTGGTTTACATCTAAAACTTGATTAATTGAGACAAGTGGTTTATGTATAAAGGTTCTCATTTGAGCCTTTTTAGGATAAATTCTTACTTCATCTAATCTGCTTGCATTAGATTCATTTATAAAATCTCCAGTACCAGTATAATCCCTTTCTACATATTGCCAATTATTATTTACATATGCCCAATAGCTGAGTAATAACGGATTTTCAGAGTTAGTTAATGAAGGAAGGTTAAATGAATTAGCTGGTAAATATTTATGACCACTTTTTGATTCACCTATGACTGCACTTGGATCATCTTCAAAACTTGTATAGAATATTTCTTCTGGTTTTGCACCTGTTACTTCAGCAATAATTAATTGATTATTATATCCATAAATGACGGATTTTTCAATTCCATCTGTTCCTATAACATAATTTATATTTCCATTTTGATCTATATCATAAATTTCTTCTGAAAATGCTTCTGACGATTCGTTGAAATTAGTAATACGCTTCTTTTGTGGGTATATGATATTATTCTTGATAGAATAGCTTTTTTCAATACTGTTTGTTTTTACTCCATTTCTGTAATTGATAATCTTTAAAGGTTGTTGAATCATATTCCTATCAATCATCTCATTATTAGCTGACACACCAAAATTATCCTCGGCATATTGATACTCCTTTAAATAAGTTTCATTATTATAAGAAACAGTTTTACTATCGAGGGCCAAATTACCATTTAGATCATAGGTATACTCTTCGGTTAATTCGGTTGATTCACCGCCTATATCATAATTAAATATTTTTTTGGATTTGAGAAATAACTTTGCAGAATTGAGCGTATAAACTTCATAATCTGAATGCCCTGGATAATTTCTATCTTTATCCATATCACCATTTGATCTAGCAACTACTGCTTTATTATTGAATTGATTAAACTTTTCCTCTTCGTAAAAATTAAACTCTTCACTCTTTAGTTTATAATCAGAATTGAGTTTTTCGAAAACAGATTTAGATAATAATTTTCCTTGCCAAATATTAGAAGGGAGTGGAGGAAACGGAAATTCAAAATAGTTAGCAGCTGCATCCTCCGCATTGGCAATTCTATTACTATTCGTAATATGTTCAACATCATATTCATACAAAGTATAACCATTGGCAGAATCTAAAGCATTCCTTGAACTTACATACTGATAGGTTATGGCAGTTCCATTATTAGATATAGAAACATTAGAAGAAGATGTTCTTGCTTTTCCCCAAGCCCACGCATCCCCTATAGCCCTGTAAGGATATTCGTAAATTAGTGATCCAGTTGCATAACCATTTAGATATTCAAAATATTCAGTCCTATTTATCCCTAAGGATGCGTCTTTATATTCGATGGCCTTTGTCCGTAAACCACCATGTAAATAGAAACCCTCTCCTCCTGTTGCATCAACTCTCTTTTTAATAGTGGTAGCTAAACTAAAATTTCTATAGTTTTCATTGGCAGGGTCTCCTGAAATTTCTACTTCTATTTTGTAGTTACCCTCTGTAAGATAAATTGAGTTTAAATGAGTGATATCAACATCGGTATCGTTATCCACTCCCACTATTTTTGCTCTAATAAAACAATCGATTCTAGGGTTTCCATCTTCATCATAAAGGCATGGGACACCAGTAAAATATATTGGAATATTTTGTTCGTGGTCTATTTCCAATACTTTGGTTTGCAATTGATCAATAGAATTTCCACTTAAGGCCACTATATGTTCAATATTTTCTAAAGTACTTTGAGAAGAACTTAATACCCTATTCAGCTCATATTTAAAATTAATTTTACCACCAGTAGGATAAGTAACTTCCTCCAAAATATTTGCTTTTGTATAATCCTCTGATGGTGTTCTATCTGCCCCCGCATACACCAAAGTTTGAGTCAATTGGAATTCTGGCACAGAAGTAGTATTATCTGTTCCATTATAATATCCCCAATGATCTTTACTAAAACTAAGGATATCTGGCAAATTGATTTTCGTATTGTATTTAAACTGGTAGTCAGGTTTTTCAAGGCCACTGGGGCTTACCTCTCTAATTGAAGTCAATTTTAATCTCTTTAATCTCTCTTCGACAGTCAAATATTGATCACATTGCCATATTTCATCTTGTAGATTAGTACTTTGGAAGTAATCATAGTTCAATAAGTAACTTTTTAATAAGTTATCTCCTTTATCTTTTATTTCAATCTTACTTAAGGCTTGATCTCCGGCTATATCTACCCTATCAAATTCGTAGTGGAAATTTACTTTTTCAATTGAAGATTCGATAGTTTTTATTCTATAAGTAGTTGTTGTTGATGTACTAAAGCAGATGGTTCCTTTTTGACCAGCGGGGCCAATGATCTTTGTTTCACTGCCTACATTACAATTATCAAAACCCAGGATAGGCTCATAAAAAAATGATGTTTTATTAATACCATTAGCATCTATAATGGTCATTAAATGCCAATTATTTAATATCGGAGTACTGGTATTAGGAAATCCTGATCCTGAAGAACCAGTAGCATAACAATAACTCCTAGAAACGGAATTATCTATTGCCTCTCTTGTTTTGTCAGCTGAAATACCATAATAATACTTGGTTCCGTCTACATCAGTGATTATAAAACCAAATGCATTTTGTTCTGATTCAACTTTCTCTACCTTAATTTTACTGTGAGGCATAAAAGTTACTACATCATATTCACTATAGTAAAATTTACCACTTCCATTATTGGTTGAGTAATTAAAAATATCAGGTTGACTATCAACTAATCCATTAATAATGTCAAAAAGTGTTGCTCTCTTGTCATCCTCACTTAACTGTATATATGCCTCAGCATTAAAGTTTCCATTAAACCATCCATTGTTTGTCTCATCAACCAAGCCTCTTACTTCTCTTGTAATAGATCTAGCAAAATCTAAAGACCAACCCAAACCGACCCTAGAAGCTCTTTCTTGAACTTTTATACCACCTGCATGGTACCTTAAGCTTACAGAAAATGGACTACCCTTCGCTTGGGAACTATAAATAGGTATAGAAATATTAGGAACACCAGTAGAATAATTAACCGGGATATTATCGTACTTTGCAAAAGCATAAGTCTCTGGTACAACTGGTGTTTTAGGGCTAAAAGAATCCTCTTGAGCCAACAGTATATTAAATGCTAAAATTAAACTAAATAAGGTAAGTAGAAATTTCATTTTTAAAATAAAAGGTTTACCCTGATTGTCCATCTAGATTCTGTGAGCTGATCAGGTTTGATAAAGTTATAAAGTATTTGAGTTTGTCCTTTAATAGACTTGTAAATATCATATTGCATGGCGATACCAGCCCAGGCTCTCGCCTGCTGTGGTACTAATTCATGCCAATAAGCATCTGCTTTAGACACCTTTTGCCTATAGGGCAGTTCATGCTCAACATGCACGAAAAAATTCTTATAAAAATTATATTGATTAAATATCCTATGTGAGAATTGATGTTTTGGAGAAATTGCAAAGCTACTATCGATATCGAAAATCTTATTTTGGTAACTTAGTCCGACTCCACCAATCCACTTTTCAAAAATCTTATATCCTAGAGTTGGAGCTAATTGTAGGGAAAAACCATTTTGGAATTGACTGCTAAAGTTTAAACTAAACTGCCAACGTTTGATGGGTTTTTCATCAATCTTTTTCATAACAGGTCCGTCCGGATGCATGAGATTTAATTTGCTATATTTTGTCTTGAGACGATCCATTTTACCCATAGCCGCCTGAACAGACTCAATATTACCACTTAAAGCTTCCGTGATATTCTTAGATGAAGAAATTTTTGATTTATCCCACTTAAAATTACTACTTCGTGTTCTAACTTCGTTTACCGATGACTCCAGTCGGCTGAGTTCTTGCAATTCTTTTATATTATTAACTGCATACTCTTCTACTTTTTGTTGAACTTGTTTCGCATTTATTGAATCTTGGCTTACCGCATTTTTAAGGTATGATTTTACTTTAGAACTACTTCTTATTATTGCTTTAGAATTAAATCTTGATGAAATAGGCTCTTCAAAATCAACCTCAAGCATCGGAAAACTGGATATTTTTAATACATCTACTTTTAGATTATCATCCGGTAGAATGTCCTGCTCCAGATGATAATCTGATTTGGAAAAAGGTAAAATTGGTGAAAGTCTTTTTACAGGCTTACTATGGGACAATTTACCTGAAGTAGAAGTTAAATGTTCAATTGAATCAATAGCTAGCTTATTTCCAATTGAATCAACATTATTAATAACATATTGATTATCTGATATTTGTAAAAAAATATCTTTTGTAGAATCAATTTTTTGATTGAGATCTAATAAACTTTGATTCGTTCTGTTAATGAATTTAACTGAGTCTTCATTTTCTTGCGCATAAAGTTTTGATGGGAGAATCAAAACGATTAAACCGAAAGATAAAAACAAAAGATGGGAGATTATGAAAGATTTTGGTTGCAAATTCTAGTTAAACATTACATGATCGTAAGATTATTAATAGAAAAAATAAAAACAAAACCGTAGTAGAATTAATTTTAAGGGCAATGCGTATTTTGGTCTTATAATTATATTTTTATAAGATTAATACAATATAAATTACGATCTGCCTGCGACTTTCTTAAGAAGTTCTCAACTCTAGAATAGTAATCTCTGGTGGGATACCAATTCTTCCAGGGTAGCCTAAATAGCCATAGCCTCTATTAACGTATAGTTTTTGATTGTCTTCCTCGTATAATCCCGCCCATTGCTTGTAAACATATTGGGATGGACTCCATTTAAAACCAGGAATCTCAACGCCAAACTGGAAACCATGAGTATGACCCGCTAACATTAAATCAATGTCTGAATAGTCTTTTCTAATTTGAGCGTCCCAATGACTAGGGTCATGGGATAATAGAATTTTTGCGGGTAAGTCTTCTGTACCTTGATGCGCTTTCGCTATATCACCGTATTTAGCAAATCTTCCTGCTCCCCAATTCTCAACTCCTAAAATTGCAAGTGGTTCCTTATCAACTTTTAAAATTCTATTCTCATTAGTTAATAAATCCCAACCCATTATCCCATGAGCTTCTTTAAGATCAGCTAAGTTTTGGGCTTTTGCTCTTTCACTACTCCAGCTTTTATAATCCCCATAATCATGATTTCCTAAAGTAGAATATACGCCTAAATCCGCTTTTAATTTAGAAAAGATGGGGACATAATTTTTTACTTCATCCGCTTCATTATTGACTAGGTCACCCGTAAAAAATACAATATCTGGCTTTTCTGCTAAAAGCATATCTACCCCACCTTCTACTGCAATTTTATTCCAAAAACTTCCACTATGAATATCAGATAGTTGGGCAACTTTCACACCATGCCAGGCTTTTGGCAGACCAGGTATCACAATAGATTTTCTCCTAATGCGGTAGTCATGTGCACCCGAAATAATTCCAAATGTCATAGCTGCCAAAGGTAAACTACCTGCAACCAATGCACTTTTGGCAAAAAACTCTGACCGGCTAATTTTCTCTCCTTCTACGCTTTCATTGGAACTATTAATAAAATCCGAAATTTTATAAAAACTCCATTGTCCAAACCTTACAACATCTCCTATCAATAATATGAGTAGCGCAACTGTTTTCGAGATATAATTCATAAAAACGACCACCAACATGAATTGGCGTGCTATTCTTGAGAATAAATCAGGATTGGTAAAATGATAAAGAAAAAAACCTGATAAGGTAATGGCTGTGAACCCCCAATAAATACCAAAAGCAATATTCTTCCCTATTGGAGAAAAGTTTTGAACCGCAATTTTTACGGCTTGAAAGACGTATAGGTCGATCAAGATAAAAACTAAGGCTACTAATGGTATGAGGATGATTTTATACATGAATAAACGTTTGATGTTAGAAGTTAGAAGATGGGAGAAGTAAGCAATATCTGACTTCCAACTCCCATCTTCCAACTTACCTACCTATTCCAAATTTAGCATTTAACTGATTTGCAATCAGGTACATAACCGGAACGATAACTAATGTTAAGAAGGTTGCAAATGTTAAACCAAATATAATAGTCCAACAAATTGGCTCCCAGAACATTACAGAGTCACCACCCAAATAGAAATCTGGATTATAGCTCGTAAATAACTGAATGAAATCAAAGTTGAAACCAATGGCTAGCGGTATAAGACCTAAAATAGTAGTGATTGCCGTTAATAATACTGGTCTTAGACGAGTTTTACCTGCTAACATAACGGCATCTTTAACCATTTGGTAAGTCATTGTTTCATCTTCTTTAAGATTAAGCTTTTGATTTGCCTTACTTATTTCAATAAAGTCAATTAATACTATGGCATTATTCACTACAATACCAGCTAGTGATATAATACCAATCATAGTCATCACAATCACGAAATCAAGCTGGAATATTACTAAGCCTAAGAACACCCCTATGGTACTAAAAATAACAGAACTCATAATAATAAAAGGAGCCGTTAGCTTATTAAACTGAGCCACTATGATTAAGAAAATTAAAAATACGGCTAGTAATAAAGCAATACTTAAGAATTCTAATTCCTCTGCTTGCTCTTGCTGCTCTCCCGTAAACTTGATTTCATACCCAGCTGGCACATCAAAATCTTTCATTGCAGCTTTTAGCTGATTATTAACATTAGTAGCATTATATCCATCCAATATGTTAGAATAAACCGTCACTACCCTATCTAAATCCTTACGATTGATAGACCCATATGTACTAGTGTATTCTACGTCAGCAACTGCACTAATTGGTACTTGGTTGATTCGACCAGAAGATTGATCTCTATAAGTGATCTTCTTGTTGATCATGGCATCCACATCATAACGATATTCATCATCGTATCTTAATTGGATTTCATAATCATCTTCCCCTTCTTTATACTTAGAGATTTCCTTACCAAAAAGGCCGGTTCTGATTTCGTTTGCAATTGTATAAGTACTTAAACCAAATCTTCTAGCACTTTCTCTATCAATATTAACAGTTAATTCAGGTTTACCTGTCTCTAAATCATTCTTTAGATCTTCAATACCTCCAATATTTTGATTATTGATGAATACAGTCAAATCCTCTGTGATTTCAGCTAATTTTGCATAATTCTCTCCTGAAATCTCTATGTTTAGAGGCTTACCTGTAGGCGGACCTGCCTGATCTTTATCAACTGTGATTGAAACTCCTGCATATTTATCAGAAACTGCATCACGTATTTTATTCATTACTTCTGTAGTTGAAACACCATCGCGATATTTAAATTCTACAAAGTTTACCGTAATTCGAGCTTTATTTGGAGTATCCGATTGTCCCATGGCAGTTGGGTCTCCAGGATCACTTGCACCTCTTCCAACATTGGCTACTACTGATTCCACGATGTTAGTATAAGGCTGAATAACCTCTTTAACTTCCTGTTCGATTTTGGTAGAGAATTCGTTAGTATACTCGACATCTGTACCTACAGGAAATTCGATGAATACATTCACATATTTAGGTTCATTTTCTGGAAAAAATAAAATGTTAGGTGTGAAATTCGCTAACAATATAACTGACCCAACTAAAGCCACGATAGTTCCTAATAAGAAATAATAAGGATTTCTTCCTCTTATGGCAAATTTTAATGTTCTTGTGTACAGGAATTCTAAAGCTGGTAGAAAGCCTTTCTGGAATCTTCTTGATAATGGCGTTAAAATGTAAGTATTAATCAAGCCTAAAGCTCCGAACAAAATAGCCAAGTTACCTATAGCGTATACTTTTAGTAGTATAAAAACTGCTCCAATTGCAAATGAAATTAAAGCTATTCTCCAAACTCTTTTGTAATTAAGCTTACCACCGTCATCTATTCTCATGAATGAAGCGATGAAAACAGGGTTAATCACTAGCGCCACGAATAAAGATGAACCTAAAGTGATAATTAAGGTAATTGGTAAGTATTTCATAAATTCACCAATGATTCCTGGCCAGAATGCCAAAGGTAAGAAAGCAGCTAAAGTAGTTGCTGTTGAAGATATAATCGGTAAGGCTACTTCTCCAACACCAATTTTGGTGGCTTTGATAGGGTTATAACCTTCCTCCATTAATCGATATACATTTTCAACAACCACAATTCCATTATCCACCAACATTCCCAGAGCCATGATTAGCGAGAATAATACTATCATGTTAATCGTTATCCCCAGCGCACCTAAAATCATAAATGCCATGAACATAGACATCGGAATCGCAATACCTACAAATAGTGCATTCCTTGTCCCTAGGAAGAATAACAATACTATTACTACCAGAATAACACCTGAAATAATATTGTTCTCCAAGCTGCTTACCTGATCCCTAGTTTGCTGAGATTGATCATTTGTAATAGTAACAACTAATTCTTCTGGAAAAATATCCTTCTTAGCTTTTTCAACAACCTCATAGATTTTATCAGTAAGAATAAGCAAGTTTTCACCACTTCTCTTAACAGCATCAACCATCACTACCGCTTCATTATTTAATCTTGCGTAGCTTTGTTTTTCCTTATAATCAAATTCAATCTCAGCTATATCTTTTAGATAAACTATATTAGCATTTTCATTTTTAATAATAAGGTTTTCAAGCTGTTGAGGATTTTTATATTCTCCTGAAATTGCAACCGTTCTTCTGACTTTTCCAGTTTTAATATTACCACCAGACATGGTCATATTCTCAGCTTGAATAGCATTTTCAATGTCAGCAAAACTAATTTTTCTGGCCTCCATGGCTAATGGGTCCACTAAAATTCTTACTTCTTTTTCATCCACACCCCTAATTTCAGCCTTCGACATTTCAGGGAATTTCTCCATCTCCTCTTCCAAATATTCAGCATAAGAATTAAGAGTTTCTAAGCTGTAATTTCCGGAAAGGTTAATATTCATGATAGGAAACTCCGATACATTCAATTCGAATACATTGGGATCATCCATTAAATCCGATGGAAGTTCTGACTTCGCTTGATCAACGGCATCTTTTACCTCTTGTAGTGCATCCTCTACATTAGTTTCAGTTGTAAACTCGACAATTATAGTAGAGTAATCCTGAACTGAAGTCGATTTAATATTATCAACCGAAGATATTGTATTAATCTCTTTCTCTAATGGTCTTGTAATCAGCTTTTCCATATCAGCTGGTGAGTTACCAGGATGTGGTGTCCCTACATATATGGTAGGCTGTGATATTTCCGGGAAGTTTTCTTTAGGTAAATTTATATAAGAGAATATTCCTAAAGCTACTATCAGAAATGCAAGTACATAAACTGTTGTTCGGTTATTTACAGACAGAGTGGTTAAACCAAACTCCTTTTCTACTTTCTTTTTATCTTTATCGCTCATAAATATATCTTTTCGAGTGATTTAATTATTTAGCTAAACGGACATCAATGCCATTCACTGCTTCCCTATATCCGTCTGTAATAACTACATCACCTTCATTAATACCTTTTAAAATTTCAGTATTTCCGTTATAAGTTTTACCTCTTTCAATTCTTACCTTCTTTGCTTTTTTGTGATTATCTTTTGATTCAATGATGAATACAAAATCTCCGATATTATCTTGCTGAACTACATCTGATGGTACCACAATAGCACTTTCATTTTCATAATCCACCAAAGTAAGTCTAGCAAATTGATTAGGTTTTAATCTATCTATGAATTCATTTACTTTCACTTCTAATTGGAAAGTTCTGTTTGCTGGATTTATCACATAGCTAACTGAGCTGACTACTGTTGAAAATGATTTTTTAATAGAAGGCAAGTAAACTTCTACTGAGTCCCCTTTATCGAAATCATTGATATATTCTTCTGAAACTGCAGCTTTTAAATACATTTCCTCTTGGCTTACCATACTTATAATCGGAAGTCCTGGCTGCACTAATTCACCAATATTGATATTTACATCATTTATTCTACCGTTAAATGGAGCTCTTACATAAGCCATATCCAATTGAGATTGAGCAGTTGCTAGCTGTCTCTCAAGCGTTTCTTTTCTATTTCTAGCTTCCAGATATTGAACTTCTGTACCAATTTCTTGCTCCCATAAATTCTTTTGCTTGTTGAAAATAGTTTTGGCTAAATCTAAAGCTGTTTTCAACTCTTGAATTCTATTTAAGGTAGTAGATGCATCTATTTTAACTAACAACTGATTACGTTTCACCATATCGCCAGGAGTAACATTAATTTGCTCTACACTTCCCATAGTTTCTGCAGCCAAAGTGATGTTTTTTCTTGATGCTACCTCTCCTTGAACTTGAATTTTATGTCTGAAGTCTGATTTATTGATCGCTTCAGCATTTACTAAAACGGATTGGTCTTTTGCTTTAGAGAATTCAGGATCAAGTTCTCTGATCTGTTCTTTCAACTCAGCAGCTTCAATGGTTTTTGATTGAATATCTTTCTCTATTCTTTCAAGCTTTGCTTTTAGTTTATCGGTATCGGTTGTTTTACCACAAGATCCAAGCAAAGCGGCAATGGCTAATATTAAAATTGAATTTCTCATTTTTATAGTTCTTCTCATTTTATTCTAATCAATACAATATCCCTAAAGATTTTTCTAATTCTATTTTTGCAATAATGGCATCATATAAAGAGCCGTAATAATTGGTTTCTGCTTCTTTTTTTGAAGTTTCAGCATCTAACAATTCTCTACTACTTGCCATGCCGTTATTATATTTCGTTTCAACTTGTTCATAAACAGAAGCCGCTAGTTCCATATTTTGCTTCTGAACGTCTAAGCTTTCTTTTGCTGATTTTAAATCGTTTTGGGCTCTAGTAATTTCCATGTCGATTGAGCTTTTCAATTGTTCTTTTTGAATTTCTAATTGCTCAATTTGAATTCTATTTTTTTGCATTTTACTGGATCTATAGAGTCCTCTAAATAAATCCCACTGCAAACTTACTCCTACAGCTCCAAAACTTAACCAGTTGTTGCTGAAGTCAAATAAATCTTCGGAACTATTGACACCAGAGTTCCAACCATAATTGAAATTGGCATACAGTTTAGGAAGGTGAGTTGCTTTATTATTTTTTAAATCAAGTGAAGCTAAGTTTTGATTCGTTTGAATAATTGAAAATTCTGTTCTTTCTCTATAATCAAACTCTTCCGTTTTAGCTAAATACTCTTCAGCTTCAAGCGTTAAATCTTCGATTTTTCCAGATAAGCTCAGGTCAGTGTTTAATGGCATGCCCATTTGAAACTTTAACATATCCATTGATAACTTATAACTTCTTTGAGCTTTAGTATTTTCAGTTTGTAAATTGTTATAGTTAACACTAATTCTGTCAACGTCTATTTTCTCAACAAATCCATTTTCATACAAAGCTTTAGTTTCTTCCAACACCCTTTCTAATTGGCTTTGATTTGCATCCAACAACTGTAATCTTTCTTCTGTAATTAAGGCTAAGTAATATGCTTTAGTGATAGCCTCTACTGTTTCAATTTCAGATTGATTAGATTCTTTTTGCCTTAATTCTCTAAGTGTTTTAGCAGCTTGTAAGCCTACAAAATAGGAACCATCGAATAATAATTGGTTTACAGAAAGAGCTGCATTGCCATCATATTCAGGACTAAACTGAACAGGAGTAAAACCTTCTGAAGTTGGGTCTCCAGTTATGAAGGAAGTGGGCAAGAATGCTTTTCTTATTTCATAATTATAATTTGCTGATGTGCTAAAACTGACTTGGGGCAAGCCCATTGACCTAGTCTCTCCTACTTGCGTTTCAGCAATAGCCTCTTCCATTCTGGTAGTTTTTAAATTACGATTATTTTCCAAAGCGTAATTCACACACTCCTCTAAACTCATCGATTGCTGAGTGTTATTCTCCTGGCCCATTAAACCAACTGGAAGTAAAATGGCCATCAAACCTAAAATACTAATTTTTCTAAGCTTCATGCTCTTCATTTAAATATTGATTATATTTCTCTTTTCCTTTTATTGTTAAAATTCCATGGATAAAATGATCAAACAGCTGCTCATGAACCTTTTTGAAATCAAATCGATCCCTTGGATAAATATCATTATCAAAAGCCATTTGAACTTGTTCAATTCTTTGAATTACTAAAATTTCAGTATCCAATTCTTTTCTGAAATAACCCGCATTTATCCCATCATCTAAAATTTGCTGTAAGCTTTCTTTCATGAAAGTATTTTTAAACTCTAAAAAGCGCTTATAGGCTTTTGGAAAGTATCTTTGCAAATCATAAAACACTGTGGGATTGATTGCTTCAACTTGCATTTGCATATGCTTTGAAATTCTATAAATAGTCTCTATTGGATCTTTACTATTATTTAAAACCTCTTCAATTTCTATTCTATGCTCTGAAAAGTGCTTATGAACCGATTTAAAAACAATACTATTTTTATCATTGAAGAATTGATAGATAGTTTTCTTACTCACACCAACTTTTTTAGCTATATCATCCATAGTTATAGATTTTAAGCCAAACTGCATGAACAAGTTTTTTGCCCCCTCTAATATGTTTTTCTCTGTACTCAAATTATTATCTTGCGGTTGAAAACTATGGAAACCCTAATTAGTTTTAAAGTTTCCTGGGTTTCCAACGGGCAAAGGTAGCTTTTGTTTGCATAATTTTATAAATATTGAAAATTATTTTTTAAACTATGATAATCAACGAGTTAGCTTAATTTTGATTAAATTCAGAATATGTTTTTTAATTTGGCTAACTCTCAGTTATTTTGATCATAATTTCAACTAAATGAACAAAAACCATATAATATTTGGTGGAAATATTTTACACTACTCCATTCAAGGAACTGGAAAAATTCCCCTGTTAGCCTTTCATGGCTTTGGTCAGTCCAAAGAAGTCTACGAAGCTTATTGGAAACTTCACGGAAACCAATACACAGTATTTTCCTTTGATATTTTCTATCATGGAAACAGCATATGGAAGGACAGAAATAAAGCACTTGAAAAGGAAGACTGGGAACACATTTTAAAGATATTTCTAGAAAAACATGAAATACAGGATTTTGCATTAGCAGGATATAGCATGGGTGGCAAATTTGCTTTAGCAAGTCTTGAACTATTTCCTAGAAGAGTAAAAGAGCTATTTCTGATAGCGCCTGATGGAATTAAAACTCAATTTTGGTACAGTTTGGCTACTTATCCTAATTCCTTTAGAAGATTCTTCAGAGCAATGATAGTAAAGCCAAAATACTTCTATGATGTGTTGAAATTCACTAAAAAAATGGGCTTGGTTGACAAAAGCATATTAAAATTTGCAAACAGTCAAATGAATACTCGTGAGAAAAGAAGAAGAGTATATCTGACGTGGGTAGTATTCAGACATTTAAAATTTGATTTAAAATTAATAGCACATCTCATCAACACAAATAATATTAAATTACTGATGTTTACAGGGAAGTATGACAAAATAATAACTGCTAAAAACATGATGGATTTACTGCAGTATGTAAAAGAATATGAACATTTCATATTAGAAGCAGGTCATAATACCCTTATCAAGGATTCAGCAGAACATTTAGCATCAAATCAATAAGTCATAATTCCGGTAACTTATTTAAATAATCATTATCCTAAATATTGGATAATTTCTAACTTTGCCACTTTAAAATTTCCATCTTCATAAAATTAATTATGCTAAGCTTTTTTCAAGGTAAAAACCACCTCATTTACGCATTAGGTCATCAAGAATTCTTCACTGAAACTGAAATTGAAAAACTCCTTTGGTTATTAGATGCAGAAAAAATTATTTCTGCTTCCGAATTAGACGATGTTTATGTTGGTCCAAGAAAGGAAATGGTAAGCCCATGGAGTACTAATGCTGTTGAAATTACTCAAACCATGGGGATTAAAGGCATTTTCCGAATGGAAGTTTTTGAACCTATAAGTGAGCTTAATGAAAAAATTGACCCCATGCTTCAAGCAAAATATAAGGGCTTAAATGAAGATATTTTTACAATTCACAAGCAACCAGACCCTATTGATTATATAGAAGATATTGCTGCATACAATGAGAAAGAAGGTTTAGCATTAAGTGAAGAGGAAATTAAATACTTAGAGAAGGTTAGTAAAGACCTTGGTCGAAAATTAACTGACAGTGAAGTATTTGGGTTTTCACAGGTGAATTCAGAGCACTGTAGACATAAAATATTCAATGGAACTTTTGTGATTGATGGAAAAGAAATGCCATCTACTCTATTTCAATTGATTAAAAGAACCTCTAAAGAAAATCCTAATAGAATTGTTTCCGCCTATAAAGATAATGTAGCCTATATAGAAGGGCCAGAAGTAGAACAATTTGCGACATCAAATCCTGAGAAAGCTGATTATTTCAAAAAGAAAAAATTTAACTCAGTTATTTCATTAAAAGCTGAAACGCACAACTTCCCTACTACAGTGGAGCCGTTTTATGGTGCTGCAACAGGTTCGGGTGGTGAAATTAGAGATAGAATGGCTGGCGGAAAAGCAGGGATACCATTAGCTGGTACAGCTGTTTACATGACTTCTTATTCTCGCTTGAAAAATAACAGGCCATGGGAAAATCAAATGGAAGAAAGACCATGGTTATACCAAAGTCCAGTTGATATTTTAATAAAAGCATCAAATGGAGCTTCAGATTTTGGAAATAAATTTGGACAACCACTCATCTCAGGATCGGTTTTAACATTTGAACATGAGCATGCAGGTAAAAAGTATGGTTATGATAAAGTTATTATGCAAGCGGGTGGTATTGGTTATGGTGTAAAAGAGCAAAGCAAAAAAGACACTCCTAAAAAAGGTGATAAGATTGTAGTGATGGGTGGCGATAATTACCGTATCGGAATGGGCGGAAGTGCAGTCTCTTCTGTTGATACTGGTTCATTTGACAACCAAATAGAGCTGAATGCAGTACAGCGTGCCAATCCTGAAATGCAAAAAAGAGTAGCTAATGCTATTCGAGCTATGGCTGAATCTTCAGAAAATCCTATCATTTCAATACATGACCATGGGGCTGGTGGGCATTTAAATTGTTTATCCGAATTAGTAGAAGAAACAGGTGGTGAAATCGATCTTAAAAAACTTCCAGTTGGTGACAGCACCTTATCCGCTAAAGAATTAATTGGAAATGAGTCTCAAGAGAGAATGGGACTTGTTATCAAAGAAGAGGATATCGCTAAATTACAGAAAGTATCTGAGCGTGAAAGAGCTCCTTTTTATATAGTAGGAGAAATTACTGGCGATCATCACTTTAGTTTTGTAGATAAAGAAACTGGTAAAAACCCTGTAGATTGGCCATTAGCCTCTATGTTTGGCAGTGCTCCTAAAACAGTTTTAGCGGATGAAAAACATCAAACTCATTTCACTTCTCTTCAGTATGATTCAAAAGATATTGAGAGGTACATTAAGGAGGTACTAAAATTAGAATCCGTTGCTTGTAAAGATTGGTTAACGAACAAAGTAGATAGATGTGTAACCGGTAAAGTAGCCAAGCAACAAACAACGGGACCTATCCAATTACCACTTAATAATGTGGCTGTTATGGCTTTAGATTATAATGGTAAAAAGGGAATTGCTACCTCTATTGGACATGCGCCTGTAAGTGCATTAATTGATCCAAAAGCAGGTTCTGAATTAGCAATCGCTGAGTCCTTAACGAATATCATCTTTGCCCCTATTCAGGATGGCTTAAAAGGAATTTCGCTAAGTGCAAACTGGATGTGGCCTGCAAAAAATGAAGGTGAAAATGCACGACTGTACGAAGCAGTTGAAGCTATTAGCGATTTTGCTATTCAATTAGGCATCAATATCCCTACAGGAAAGGATTCATTATCAATGGTGCAAAAATATCCTTCTGGAGAAAAAGTATATGCACCAGGAACTGTAATTATATCTGCAGCAGGAGAAGTTTCTGACATTCGTAAAACAGTTGAAACAGCCTTAGTACCTGATGAAGATACTTATCTTGCTTACATCAATATGGGTAAAGGCGATTTCGAAATTGGTGGGTCAGCTTTTTCTCAAACTAGAACTTCATTAGGCGAAAAAACAGTAAATATTAAGTCTGTTGATCACTTTAAAAATGCCTTTGAAAAAGTTCAAGAATTAATTCTTGATGATAAGGTATTGGCTGGTCATGACGTTGGATCTGGAGGATTAATCACTTCCTTATTAGAAACATTATTTCCTCATAATAATCTTGGCGCTTCAATAAATTTAAAAGACTTTTCAGAAAAAGACATTACAAAAATACTCTTCAGTGAACAAGCAGGTGTCATTTTACAATTAAAAGATGTTAACCTTATTGAAGAACTTAAATCTGCTGGAATTGATATTGTAAATTTAGGAAGTGTTAACAATTCCGGTAAACTTAAAATAACACATGATTCAGGTGAACTGAATTTAGGTGTTTATGATCTTAGAGATGAATGGTATGAAACTTCTTTCCTATTAGAAGAAAAACAAACTCCAAAGTATTTAGCAAAAGCTAGATTTGATAATTATAAAAACCAGGCTTTAAAATTCGAATTCCCACCACATTTTAAAGGCACTTTTGAATCTTTAGGACTAGATCCTAACAGAAAGTCAGAAAGTGGAATTAAAGCAGCAATCATCCGAGAAAAAGGTGTGAATAGTGAGCGTGAAATGGCTTACATGATGTATATGGCTGGTTTTGATGTGAAAGACATTCATATGACTGATCTTATGAGTGGAGAAGAAGATCTTTCAGATGTTAACTTCATAGTGTTCACTGGTGGCTTCTCCAATTCAGATGTTTTAGGTTCAGCCAAGGGATGGGCTGGCGCTTTTAAATACAATGAAAATGCTCAGAAGGCCCTTAAAAACTTCTATGAAAGAGAGGATACCTTAAGCATGGGAGTATGCAACGGTTGTCAACTTATGGTGGCATTAGATTTGATTTACCCTGAGCATGAGCAAAAAATTAAAATGGGGCATAACGACTCTCATAAATTTGAATGCGGATTTGTTAATGTAGATGTTCCAGAAAATAATTCTGTAATGCTGAAAAGCCTTGAAAATAGCAAATTAGGTATCTGGATAGCGCATGGTGAAGGAAAGTTTGAAATGCCGTTGGAAGAAAAGGAATACAATATTGCTGCAAAATATAGCTATAAGCAATATCCAGCTAATCCAAACGGATCAGACTATAATACTGCAGCAATCTGTTCTAAAGATGGAAGACATTTGGCTATTATGCCTCATCTGGAGAGAAGTATCTTCCCTTGGAACTGGGCTAATTATCCAAATGAAAGGAAAGCTGACGAAATCTCTCCTTGGGTAGAAGCTTTGGTAAATGCAAGAAAATGGGTTGAAAAAGTGTCGCGATAACGATATATTTCAAAATCTTATGGAAATTAAAAACAGAAAAGGAATATTATTGTTAAATTGATATTATGAAAAAAATCTATTTACCTCTACTATTTTTATTCTTGTTTATCAATGGGTGTTTTGTATCAAAAGAATACCCTGTTGAGTATGATTATAATTTTCTGGGAGATTTTGATGACTATAAATCATTTGATTTTTTCATATCAGAGACCTACATGCCAGATGCTCCAAAAAAACTAGTTAAATCAACTATTAAAAGCCATTTGGAGCTGTTAGGGTATAAATATGATCCTGAAAATCCAAGCTTTTATGTAACTTACTTTTATATCGATGATCCACTTAAATATAAAGGGTATGAACAACCCCAAATGGAAAGTTTTGTCAAGTATAGAAGCGATAGTCAGAAAGAAAGAGAAAAGTATATGAAAAAAAAGTTGGACATTGACGAGGGTACTTTGGTGATTAATTTCACAGAAACAGAGAACTATTCAATGATATGGCAGGGATATACAACTGACTTATACTCAGAGAATATATTTGATGATCCACGTAAGATTAGAGTAGCTGTATTGAGTATATTGAATAATTATTCATATGTTCCACAACGAAAAAATAATTAATTTTTTTCACCTCTTTATTTGCAAATAAAAAATCCATTTTTACCTTTGTACTCCCTTTGCAAGAGGGATAAAAAATTGCCCGATGGTGTAACTGGCAACACGTTTGGTTTTGGTCCAAAAGAGTCTAGGTTCGAGCCCTAGTCGGGCAACAAAATCCCGTCCATAACTGATTAGGACGGGATATTTTATTTTAAGCGCAAAAAATAAAAAGATGTCCTCTGTAAAACTTTTCTCCGGTTCAGCCACAAAATACTTATCCGAAAGAATAGCAGCTAGCTATGGAAAACCTTTAGGAGATGTTGAACTTCAAAAATTTAGTGATGGTGAACTTTCACCTTATTTCACTGAGTCGATCAGAGGCCACCATGTATTTCTAATTCAATCTACCTTCCCTCCTGCTGACAACATCATGGAATTACTGTTAATGATTGATGCAGCAAAAAGAGCAAGTGCTTACAAAGTGAATTTAGTTGTTCCATATTTTGGCTATGCTCGTCAAGATAGAAAAGACAAGCCAAGAGTGGCAATTGGAGCAAAAATGCTAGCTAACATTTTTGAGGCAGCAGGTGCTGATAGAATTTTAACTTGCGATTTACATGCTGGACAAATACAGGGGTTCTTTAACATACCTGTAGATCACATGGATGCTTCAGCTATATTTGTTCCTTATCTTCAAGAAAGTATTACACCTGATACTATTTTCGCTTCACCAGATGTTGGAGGATCAGCAAGAGCTAGAAGATATGCTAAGCATTTCCAACTTGACATGGTAATATGTGATAAGCAAAGAAAGAAAGCTAATGAGGTTCATGCTATGCAGGTTATTGGAGATGTTCAGGACAAAGACGTTATCATTTTTGATGATTTAGTAGATACTGCAGGAACTTTATGCAAAGCTGCAGATATGTTAAAAGATAAAGGAGCTAAATCAGTAAGAGCAATCATTACTCATCCTGTTTTATCTGGTAATGCATATGAAAATATTGCTAATTCAACTTTAGATGAATTAATAACTACCGACACACTTCCTTTAAAACAGAAGTCAGATAAGATTAAAGTACTTTCGGTGGCGGATATGTTTGCTAAAGCAATAAGAAAAATTCACGATAATGAATCTATAAGTTCATTATTCATTTAATACGTAAATATTCACTTTTAACAAATAATAATTATGAAAACTGTTGAGATTATAGGGTATAAAAGAGCAAATCTTGGCAAAAAAGAGGCGAAAAAATTAAGAGCAGAAGCTATGGTTCCTGCCGTATTATACGGTGGTGACGAGCAGATTCACTTTTATGCGCCAATGATTCTTTTTCGCCCATTAGTATTCACTGCTGAAGCACATTTCGTTAACTTAAACATAGAAGGCGAAGAGTACCAAGCAATTTTACAAGATGTTACTTTCCACCCAGTAAGTGAAATCATCATGCATGCTGATTTCTTACAATTACATAAAGGAAAGACTATCAAAATGAATATCCCTGTTCACTTAGAAGGTACTGCACCTGGTGTGACTAAAGGGGGTACTTTAATTCACAAAAGAAGAAATCTTTTAGTAAAAGCTTTACCGAAAGATATGCCTGAGCACATCAACTTAGATATTAGCGCATTAGATTTCGGTAAATCAATCAAGGTTGAATCCGTATCTGTTGAGAATTGTGAAATCTTAGATACACCGCAAGCATCTATCGCAGTAGTTGAAATTCCAAGAGCACTTAGAGGTAAAGCTACAGAAGATGCAGAAGGAGAAGAGGAAGAAGGAGAAGAAGCAGCAGCAGAAGGATCAGAAAATTAATTCATTCGAATTATCAAAATATTTAAATCCTGTTCATTTTTATGGACAGGATTTTTTGTTTTAATATAACAGCTTATCCTCTCCTATTTTGATAACTTTGTGTAATACATTTCATCAATTCCAAAACGTTTAAACTTTGGATAATAAAGAAGTAAGAATAAATAAATTTTTAAGTGAAGCTGGCTTTTGTTCAAGAAGAGAAGCTGATAAACTTCTTGAAGAGGGTGTGATTACCATAAATGGTAAACAGCCTGAAATGGGAACTAAAGTAAAACCTACTGATGAGGTGAGGGTAAAAGGCGAACTTATAAAAAATTCAAATAATAATTTAGTTTATTTAGCCTTTAATAAACCAAGAGGTATAGTATGTACTACGGATACCAGACGAGAAAAAGATAATATCATTGACTTTATCAATTATCCAGAACGCATATTTCCAATTGGCAGACTAGATAAATACAGTGAGGGTTTGATATTATTAACCAATGATGGGGATATCGTAAATAAGATTCTACGAGCTAGAAACAATCATGAAAAGGAATATATTGTTAGGCTTAACAAACCAATTAAAGGCAATTTTATTAAAGAAATGGGAAGCGGAGTTCCGATTTTGGGTACGATTACAAAGGAATGTTATATTGAACAATTAGGAACTCATAGTTTCAAAATTATACTTACTCAAGGCTTAAATCGACAGATTAGAAGAATGTGTGAACACTTTGGATATAAAGTTGCAAGTTTGAAAAGGGTGAGAATAATGAATGTTAAATTAGATTTACCAATAGGAAAATGGAGACATTTAACCACTGATGAACTAAAAAACATTAATGAATTGGTGAAAACTTCACACAAAACTTTTGATAGCAATTCAAAAGGCTAGAACATAAATAATTAATAGAATATAAGATATACCAGTATGAAATACCTAATTATTGGTTTAGGAAATATAGGAGCAGAATATGAGTTAACTCGCCATAATATTGGCTTTTTAACTCTAGATAGATTAGCAGATAAACATGACGCTAAATTTGAGACACTCAAATTGGCTATGAAATCTGAAATAAAATATAAAGGCAGACAAATCCATCTCATTAAGCCAACTACCTATATGAATTTATCAGGTAAAGCGGTTAATTACTGGATGCAAGAATTAAAAATCCCTAAGGAAAATATTTTGGTAATCACTGATGACATTGCCTTGCCATTTGGAAAACTAAGACTAAGAGCTAAAGGATCTTCAGCTGGGCATAATGGATTAAAAAATATTGAGCAGTTAACAGGTGGTCAAAATTATGCGCGACTAAAATTCGGGGTGGGTGATAACTTTCACAAAGGACAACAAGTTGACTACGTATTGAGTCCTTTTACTCAGCAGGAATTTGATGAACTACCATTTATAATGGATAAAGCTTGTGATATGGTTTATGGTTTTTCCACTATAGGTATCAACAGGACCATGAGTGAATATAACGATTAAACTATATTCTTTATTCAAAATAAAAAAGGCTGTTTCAATTGATTTAAAACAGCCTTATACATTTAATTCTATTCTTACAATTATTCAGCAGAACTCGCTTGAGCTTCTGGTAATAGAATTGCTTCTACAAATTGATCTTCATTCAAATACTCATTAGCAGCCTTTTTAAGATCTTCAGCACTTAAACTATTGATCTTATCTTCAGATACTATAAAGTTATTCAAATCATCACCATAGTAGTAGAAATCAAATAATCGATTTAACCAATAATCATTCTTCTTTAGGTTCTCTTTTAATCCTTTTAATTGAGCCTCTTTTACTTTGGCTAAATCTTCCTCTTCTACCCCATTTTCTTTAATATCTTTCAATATTTCATGGGTAGTACTTACCAAGTCATCAACATTTTCAGGTCCACAAGGGAATGCTATTCTAAATGAATAACGATTTTCTGGAAGCCTTTGCATATTGGCTGAGGCTCCTACTCCATATACACCACTCTTCTCTTCTCTTAATATATCAATCAATTCATTTGTAACTAACTCACCTAATGAATTTAAATAATATGCCTGCTGCTTATTATATTCGGTTTCACCATGATAGTAAATAGTAGCAAAACTTTTTTGATCTGTACCTTTTACGATCTCCTCTTTAACAATACCTTTTGGAGGTCTTATTCCTAAATCAACCCAATCATCTTTTCTTTCTAAAGTTGGTAAACTTCCTAAATAGGTTTCTAATAAAGGCGTGATTTTATCAACTTCAAAATTACCTACCACTACAAAAGTAAAATCACTGGCATCTGCAAAACGCTCTTTGTAAATTTCAAATGCTCTTTTAAAATCAATTTTAGCTAAATCTTCAGCAGTAGGAAAACCACCACCTCTTGGATCATCCTGTGCAAGTATCTTACTTACTTTATCGCTATAATAAAATTGAGGGTTAGACATTAAATTGCCCAATAACATTTTATTTTTACTCACATAAGAGCCAAAAGCTTCTTCATCCAAACGAGGAGCTGTGAAGTATAAATGTGTTAGTTGGAACATTTCATTTAAATCCTTTGGACTAGCCTCAGCTCTAATCCCTTCTGATAATGAAGAGATGTAAGGACTTACTCTTACTGTTTTTCCAGAAAGCATTTTCTGAATATCAGTTTTGGTAAAATCAGCTACGCCAGCTTCAGAAATCAAAGAAGAAGCATTTGAAGCAGAGTAGTAATCTTCCATATCATACTGACTATGACCACCAAAACTATAGGCTCTCATTTTAACCTCATCATTTTTAAAATCAGTTGGTTTTAATACCACTTTAACACCATTGCTCAATTGTAATTCAGTTACTCCAATTTCATCAAATGTTTTAGTGCTTTCTACCTTTCCTGCTTTAGGCTTAGCAGTCATAAAGCTTTCTGATACTTCAGAATCTTGGTAAGCTTCAATATCAGAATTTTCAACTTCACTTAGGATTTTTAATACATCTTCTTCACTCGGCATTTCAACGCCTTCTTTTTCTGCACCAGTTAATACTACAACAAGATTATCATCTGTTACCCACTCGTCAGCTAACTTATTTAATTCCTCTAAACTTACTGTATTAATTAATTTCTGATAGAAGTCGTATTCATATTCTGCTCCTGGAATAGGAGTATTATTTAAGAAATGTTGAATATAAGTACTAGCAAATCTACTAGATTCTGTTTTATCAATTTCGGCTACTTTTTTCTCAGCTCTGTTTAAAAATGTCTTTTTAAAACGCTCTAATTCAGATGCTGTAAAACCGTGTTCCTTAATTCTTTTGTTTTCTTCAGCAAGCACCTTAATACCTCTCTCAAAACCACCTTCACCTACTATAGCAAAAGATGAATACGCATTCTTATTTCTTACCATTCCAGAATAATTAGTATTTGCAAAAAGGAAAGGAGGATTTGAAGATTGCCTTAACTCATCAAGTCTTTGACCTAACATTCCATTGTAAAGGTCATAAACTAATTCTCTTCTTAAATCTAATAAAGATTTTGTCTCTTCTTTATCGTGCTTATAATATAATTGAATTTGGTTAAAATTCGCTTCTTTATCTGTAACTATGCTCACATAGGTGTCTTCATGAGACGGAACATCATATAACTTTTTCTCTTTAGGCTTTTTAGGATTTTTTAAATCGCTGAATCTGGCTTTAATTTCTTGTTCCATTTCAGCAGGATCAATATCCCCTACTGCTATCACTGCCATTAAGTTTGGTCTGTACCATTCTTCATAAAAAGATCTTAAAGTCTCATATTTAAAATTCTCTAAGATTTCCTTTTTACCAATTGGTAATCTTTCAGCATATCGAGAATCTTTGAATAAGATCGGAAAATATTCATCACGCATTCTTTGGCTTGCACCTTGTCCTAATCTCCATTCTTCAAGAACAACACCTCTTTCTTTGTCTATTTCTTCTTCAGTAAATAATAAACCACCCGCCCAATCTGCGAGTACAGTCAAGCCTTTATCCAATACTTCAGGATCATCTGTTGGAATTGGAAGAATGTAAACGGTTTCATCAAAACTGGTATATGCATTTAAGTCAGCACCAAATTTAACCCCGGCTGATTGTAGATAATCTACTAACTCATTCTTTTTAAAGTTTTCTGTACCATTAAAAGCCATGTGCTCTGTAAAATGGGCCAAACCTAGTTGTTTGTCATTTTCCTGCATTGAACCTGCATTAATTACAAGTCTAAACTCTACTTTATCTTCAGGCTTGCTATTTTGACGAATATAATAAGTCAGGCCATTTTCTAACTGACCTATTTTCACCTTGGAATCTAAGGGAATGTCTTGGCTAAGGGCTTCCTTCGCATTTTGAGCAAAAGATGCACTATAAATAAACATAGATAGCAATACAATTGCTATAGTCTTTAATTTGAGCATAATATTAAGTTTAAATAGTTTATAGGTTCCAAATTATTACAATTTCTTAAACTGACCAACTACTAGGTTAGTTATTTTATTGTGTGGGAACAATGAATAATTTAAAGCGTTCTTAATATATGATTATAAATTTTAGAAATGTTGCTTCAGAAAAAGTACAAGATTGTTTCAAAAGTGCACTTTCAGCTTATCACGAATTGCATGATTATTCTATTACACTAAATCAGAAAAGAATTAAAAGTTCAACCATGCAGGCCCAGCCTGTAATTAATCTGAAAAACATCTTAACTGGTATAAAAAAGTATCAGATTAAATTGGCAGTATTTGTAAGTAGCAGTTCAGAACTTAAAGTCCGGGACATACCAGATAAAGTTTTAGTAGGTTGGTTTGCTCATGAACTAGGACATATTAAAGATTATATTTCGTATTCAAACATAGGAATGATAAATTATGGACTTAAATATATAGTATCAGATTCATTCAAAATGAAAACTGAACATGAGGCTGATTATAATGCCATTAAAAAAGGATTTAAAAGTGAAATTTTAGCGACTAAAGAATGGGTTTTAAATCATGACTTAGTGGGTCAGGATTATAAAGATAAGCTTAATAAATACTACCTCTCTAGAGAAGAAGTAGAATTATGTAATTTAAATGACTTACCATTCAAACCCATAGTAGAATAAAAAAGCCCTCAGTAGAGGGCTTTTTAAAATTATTAAATTAATCTTTGTAATATGTGCTCGGCCACACATCATTTGATCCATTAATATCTGGCGTAATTTTATTTGGATCAATTTCAATTTTTTCTACTTCTTTACCAGTACTTAAAAGATGATTCCATGAATCTCCTCTTTGCCAAATTTCAACCGGTAGTTCCACCATTTCATCAGTTCTATCAGCATAGGTCACTTTTATTTTAACTGGCATAGGAACCTCTCCTTTATTTGACAACACTAATAGATAGCTACCCTGATACGGATAAACACCATCTAAAGCAATATCTATATTACCATTTCCATAGAACCATGTTCTCCAGAACCATGAAAGGCTTTCGCCTGCCACATTTTCTATTGTATTAAAGAAGTCACCTGGCGTTGGATGCTTGTATGCCCATCTTTCGATGTAAGCTTTAAATGCATTATCGAATCTCTCATGACCTAAAATATATTCTCTAAGCATTAATAACCCCATTGCAGGTTTCATATAAGCTACCATTCCCAAATTTCTAGTATTTGCTACATCTGGGTAAGTAGCAATCTTTTCTCTGGTTTCGCTAGTAAGCCAGCTTACGTAAGCACGAGTTTCATCTAAATCATCGGCAAATTCACCATCATTAAATTCCTCAGAAGAATAAAAATTAATGAATGTATTAAAGCCTTCATCCATCCAGGCATAAAGTCTTTCGTTACTTCCTACAATCATTGGAAACCAGTTATGACCAAATTCGTGATCGGTCACTCCCCATAATGATTTATTTTTCGATTGATACCCACAGAAGTTTAATCCTGGATATTCCATTCCTCCTATATCCGCAGCAACATTAACTGCATTTGGATATGGGTATTCATACCACATATTTGAATAATGCTCTATAGAAGCTTTTGAATATTCTGTAGATCTACCATATCCGTCTTCACCATCACTTTCTTTAGGATAGGCTGATTGTGCCATAGCCTTCTTTCCACTTGGTAGATCAATTTTAGCAGCATCCCAAATGAATGCAGGAGATGAACCCCATGCTACATCACGAGCATTTTCGATTTTGAATTTCCAAGTTAAGTTTCCTGACTGTTTTGGTCTTGTTTTAGAAGGATCTCCAACTTCATCAGGCGTAATGATGTAAACTCTTTCATCACTTTTCGAAGCCTTATCCATTCTACTTTGCTGCTCAGATGTCAGTACATCTCCGGGATTCAATAACTCACCAGAACCAACTACTATATGATTGTAAGGTACAGTGACATTATACTCAAAGTCACCATATTCTAAATAAAACTCACCAGCACTTAAATATGGTTCAATATTCCAACCTCTGATATCATCAAAAACCACCATTCTAGGATACCATTGAGCCATGGCAAATATAGTTCCATCATCCACTTTTAATTGACCCATTCTATCCATTCCCTTTACTGGAATTTGATATTTGAAATTCATGCTGATTGTAGCAGTACCACCATTAGCTTCAATTGGTTCATTGAAGAAAACCTGCATTCTGGTATCATTTATAATATGTTTTGAAGATGGAGTTCCTCTCCTACCGCTTACAGCTTTCACATTGGAAATATCATAACCGCCATCCATGTCTCCAGTATATCTGTTGCCTTGAATTGGAGTAGTTAATGTACCTCTAGAAGTTTCTGTAAAACGATTCTGTTCTAAATGAAGCCATACAAACTCTAAATCTTCAGGACTATTGTTAGTATAGTCAATAGTGATTTTACCAGAGATCATCTCATTCTCTTCATCTAAGGTTACATCAATTTTATAATCTGCACTATTTTGCCAGTAATTATGTCCAGGTTTTCCAGAAGCAGATCTAAATTCATTCCCTTCTCTATCCCCAAAGAATTTAAATAATTCTTGGTTTGTTTCTTGTGCTTCTTGCGCATACAAAACTGTTGATATGGCAAAAAACAATAAAACCGAAATTTTAATTATTTTCATAAATCTTGTTTAGAGTTTTGATTTTAAAGAACACGAAATTAATAATATTTTATTGTGATGCCAGAATTGAATAATAATTACAACCTACATTTTCAAGAATAATTATGATGAAACTATTAACATCTTTTATGATTGCTGGTTATGGGTAATAAGTAGTTTTTATATCTTTGCCACAGCTAAAAAATTAATCGAAAATATTATGGAAAACATAGCAGTAATTGGATCAGGAACAATGGGAAATGGTATTGCCCATGTTTTCGCTCAAAATGGATTTAAAGTTTCACTAATCGATATAAGCGAATCAGCTTTAGAAAAAGGACTTGCTACTATCGGTAAAAACCTTGATAGACAAGTGAAAAAGGAAATCATTGATGAGGCTAAAAAAGCTGAAACCTTAAATAACATCACAACTTTCACTTCAGTAGCAGAGGGGGCTAAAGGTGTTGAATTAGTAGTTGAGGCAGCAACAGAAAATACTGATCTTAAACTAAAAATATTTAAAGAATTAGATGAGGTTTGCGATGACAAAACCATATTAGCCTCAAACACTAGTTCTATTTCCATTACCAAAATAGCATCCGTTACTAAAAGACCAGAAAAAGTAATAGGTATGCATTTTATGAATCCTGTTCCCGTAATGAAATTAGTTGAAATCATTAGAGGATATTCAACTTCTGATGAAGTGACTAATCAGATTATGGAAATGTCTAAGAAATTAGGCAAAATTCCTGAAGAGGTAAATGATTACCCTGGTTTCATTGCCAATAGAATTCTTATGCCTATGATTAATGAGGCAATCTTCAGCTTATTTGAAGGGGTTGCAGGAGTAAAAGAAATTGATTCTGTTATGAAATTAGGAATGGCTCATCCTATGGGACCATTACAACTAGCTGATTTCATTGGTTTAGATGTATGCTTAAGCATATTAAATGTATTACATGATGGCTTAGGCGATCCTAAATACAGACCATGCCCATTGTTAATCAATATGGTTCAGGCTGGAAAATTAGGAGCAAAATCTGGCGAAGGTTTTTATAACTATAGCCATGGCACCAAAGATTTAGTAGTTGCTGATACCTTTAAAAAATAATGGAAGGATTTAATCCTGAGATTTTAAAAGATTTAGTGAGAGTTAAAATGCCCTTTGGAAAATATAAGGGCATTTTACTTTGTAACTTACCTGTCTCCTATCTTGAATGGTTTAAAAGAAAAGACGGATTCCCATCTGGTAAGTTAGGTATGCAGATGGAAACACTTTGGGTAATAAAAACCAATGGATTAGAGGATCTACTCAAACCTCTAAAATAAAATTAAGCATCTTCTATACTTTTTTATTGATTAATGAATTCAACAAAAGGAGTTCTGGATAATAGTTTATAATCTTTATCTAATAAAGTAACTACATCAAGATTGTAATTGGAGATTGATTGAATAGTTTCATTTTCCTTGATTGCATAAACGCCTATGGAGACATTTTGATCGTGCAGGAGATTCTTTACCATTATTTGATCTCCCTTTCCTATAACTATTGCTTTAACAGACTCCATTTCACTTACTTTGTCGTTGAACTCAATAATTTTAGTTATACACACAGTGCAATCATAGGATAAATAGAGTATTGCAAGATTTTTAGACAAATATGTAAATTCTGAAACATTTGATCCTTTGATATATTGTAGCTTTTCAAAATCTAAATTTATAGTTTCCCGTTTTTTATCTTTAAAAGTACATCCTGCAAAAAGGACAATACAGAAAACAAATAAAATATTAGTTCTCATTAATGGCATATTTTAAAATTTGAGGATTTTCAGTTGAGATATTGATACCGTATAAGAATTTTCCACTAGCATCAATTGTAATTGCATATAATTTCTCATCTAAGACGTATTTTCCTAATAAGTTCCCTTCATAATCAAATTTTAAGATCTCGTTGGACACAAAAGAATTCCTTTCCCCATATTTATTGTTAATATTCCTTACATAGAAAACTGAATCTTGTAATGACGGTGAATCGTATCCCAATGGACACCCCCTACACGGAACTCCAATATTTGTACCTGTAACATTATAAGGGAATGGGATCTCCGTTTCTTTAGATGTAATATTTATAGGCGGAGTTTCAAGATTTTTCAGATCATAGATTTGAATCAAATCCACTTTTGAATAAGCAACTATCAATTTCTCATTAGTGATACTATATTTCATTTGAGCCAAAAACAATACCCCTTTTACCGCACCATTTATAAATGCTTCAGAGAGATTATGTTCTTTATCAATTGTGGGTGGATACTGGCCGAAAGTCCTTAGTGAATCCAAATCTTGATTATGAATCAAAAAACGCTTCTTGGGGAATGGTCGAATTATACTTACAAAAGTGGAATCACTTAACAAGGTAAATGAGACTAAATTAAGGGGATAGTCTTCATCATAAATTTGCATTTTGAATCCCTCTGACTTTAAATTACTTATATCTCCATTTAACAATTGATCGAATTTCAATTTACCTACTTGCTTTCCCGTCTTATCATGCAAAAAAATATGACCAGCATCCGATATTTCAATAGTAGCAATGGAAATTAATTCTTCAGGTCCATCACCACTTTTTATATAGCGACCAATTAGCTCTCCACTTTTTAGATTAAGTACCGATAGCAAACCATTGTACTCTTTAATATCAGAAATCAACATTAGAGAATCCTTTATAACTAAATCATAGGGATAATTAAAGGTCATATTAGGGAAAACATTAACCCCTTTAATTAAGCGTTCTTCTAATTGATAGTCATTTATATATTTTATCTTTCCTTGCATAGCACTAGAAGACATTTCTTCCTTCCTAGTACATGCTGAAATCACCAAAAATGCAAATAAGAAAACTATTATATTCTTCATAAAAGTAAAAAGAACCATAATTCATTCATTATGATTCTTCTCTTTTTAGGTTAGCGAAAGACTATGTTAATTTCAAGGATTGACATTTGGGCCACCGTTTTCGTATCCAAGTAATACGACATGTTCAAATGCAGTTTTAGAAAAAACGCACTCATAACCCCACCCACAAGACAGTCTTTCATTTAATGGATCAGCATTTACCTCTTTGGAACTTAAAGTAGCAATCGTAATTAATACTGCTCCTACAACTGTACTTAACATTAAAGCTTTGATTTTTCTTTTCATCTTATTTGTTGTTTTGATTGAGCAACTAATGTATTAATATATTTTTAATCACACAAACTTTAATATTTCTTTTTCAATTATTCTGCTAAATTGTTCAGAAGAAAAAAACTGTCCATAATTACAACTAACCAAGGACTTATCTTAATATTTATTTTTTTTTAAATATATAGCTGGAATAATCAATAGCATTAAAGTAGGGTTAATAATTAAGCGGTGTAGAAAGCTAATGATCATATGGTCGAGATCCGTGTAGAAGCGTAAAAGAAAATATGGAATTAGTAAAAAGAAAAAGCCAAACCCTTCTACCAGTAGTCCGAATTTCACATATTTCCTTTCATAAAACAAAGCATAAATTATTAGCAGGACTAAATTATCATTTATCAAAAACCGAAGACTTCGATTGAAAATAAACTCATTTTGATGTGATAATGAAAAACCAAAAAATGAACTATAATTGAATCGCTGACCAAGAAAGACTATACCTAAGAATATTACGCTTATGATAATTAGCGTAATTCTAAGACTACTATTAGGTTCTAAAATTCCTTTATTTATCATTTATTTTCAAAATCCATAATGCCCACATTCCAAAAACTGCTATATAGATAAATGCAGTAAATAAGTATTTATGACTAAAGTATAAAAATTCAGGCATTGAAATGGTGACATGAAACAACAGAAGAATTCGAAGCAGATTAAAAAGATGAATTACTATAATTCCAGTCGGAATAAACCATAGCATTTTCTTGCCAATAGTACCAAAAGCAATCAGAAAGGATAAAAATATTATCATTACATTTAGCCCATTACAGCCTTCATATACTGACAAAATAGGGTTTTCACCTTGGTAAATAAAAATACTTTTTAAATCTTCCGTTGGCCCTGTACTAATTTGATCTTCATATAAATCAATAATCCATGCGGTCTGTTCTGTCACTATTTTGGTAACTACATCGGCATCTCCTTTTGAAGCATCCAAATAAAATCCGTAGGCAATATTAAGGATAATGTAAAGCCCAATGAATTTGGCTAAAAATAGTATGGATGGTTTAAAATCTTGATATAAACTCACTTTCTAATAGTTTTTGCTGGTACTCCCACAGCTTTCTCATTGGCTGCTAAATCATTTATTAGTACTGCCCCTGATCCTAGCACACTATTTTCTTTCATACGAACTCCGTTCAAAATATTTGCACCGCTTCCTACAAAAACACCTTTCTCCAATTCAACATTACCTGCCAAATTTACTCCTGGCATAATTGAACAAAAATCATTTAAAATGCAATCATGACCAATTGTAGCATTCAAATTAATTACTGTAAAATTACCAATTGAAATGTTAGTAGTTAAATTCGCTCCAGCGCATACAATACTCCCTTTTCCTACTTCAATGATGTCATTAAAAATAGCATAGGGTGAAATCAAACGAGCATAATCTACTTTTGGGTTGGTAATTTTATTTACTATTTCTTTTCTCACCAAACCGTTCCCCACTGCAACTGCTATTGAAATAGGTTTATTCCAATTATTAAGATCCTCTATATTGCCCAAATATGACTGCCCTAATTCAGCAGATTTATCTTCATCATCGAAATAACCTAAAAAATGAAGGGGATGTCCCTTTTTGATTAACTGTTGAATGATCAGATTAACTTCTCTTCCGAAACCTCCTGCTCCAAATATTGCAATTTCTGTCATCTTAATTTTGCTTTATTATTTTGCCAGGATTACCTACCACTACTGAATGATCCGGAACATCTTCTACTATTACTGCACCTGCGCCAATTGTACACCACTTCCCTATTTTCACTAAGGGAATAACAGTTGCTCCTGCTCCAATTAGAGTCCCTTCACCTACATGAACACCCCCACATAAACTTGAATTAGGTGCGATATGAGCATAATCATCCACGATACAGTCATGATCTACACTAGCCGAAGTATTGATGATGACATGTTTTCCTATTTTGGTATCTGCATTAATAACAGTACCTGCCATAACCACTGTACCTTTCTCAATTTTAACATTAGATCCCAGTATAGAAGTTTTATTTATTGCAGTTCCAAAAGGAGCCTCTTTCAATTGCTGCACGACCTTCTTCCGAGTACTATTTTTACCGATTGATACTAGGCACTCTTCAGTTGATTTTTTGTAATCCTTTGTTTTACCAATTACTGGGATTCCCCATAATTCCTTTTTTGATTCATCTTCATCATAAAAGCCATTCACTTTTATACCTTGAGACGATAGATTGTCAACAATTACTTTAGCATGTCCACTTGCTCCAAATAATAACATACTCTTGATTCGAGATTTTAATTGATAATTGTAAAACTAAATAATAATCCTGAAAGGATTACAAATGACCCGTTAATACTCCCTCTTTCACCAATTCAGAAACTATCAGTTCAGTCATATCACTTTTAAAACGAAACTCATCCCGAATATCCATTACATAGGCTTTAACCCTCATTTTATAATAAGAATTCGTATTATTTATCTCATTAAAGAATAATATTGTTATGGGTTTATCTAGATAAATATACTTTGACACAGTAGATGCTTGCGTAGCTATTTCTCTCGTTCTAATTGTATCAATAGTAAGAGGCAAATAAATCTCCGCAACTACCTGACAATTAGCTTCTCCTGAATTAGCATTTGATAATGAACTGTTCATCATCACCGCATTTGGAACAGAAACCAATGAATCATCAGGCGTAACTATACGTGTTGATCTTAGTCCTATTTCTACAACTTCTCCATAAAACTTATCAATTTCAATTTTATCGCCTGATACAAAAGGTCTGTCTAACAGAATAACAATACCCGCAAAAATATTCTTTAGAATATCTTGTGATGCAAAACCTACTGCCACACCAATGGAAGCTGAAAATGCCAACATAGTGGCCATTGAGGGTTTGAATATTACAACTATAATTAAGGTAACTACTAATATCCATCCTAAAATCTTAACAATTGGGATAAGGCCTTTAAAGGTGATTCTATATTTCGTACTGCGTTCTGCTAAAGCATTTAAAACAAAAGTTATGGCTCTTATAATTAGAAAACCTACCAATAGAAAAATTATAGAATAGAAGATATTATCCCCAGAAAAAAACTTCGATATATCCTCTATTTTATTGTCTTCTTTCTTTGGCTCAGTAGCATTTGCTGTCTGGACAAAAACTGTATCAGTTTCTGATTTTGACTCTGAAACTTCCGAATTGGCTGACTGATCTGCTGAATCCCTTCTTATGGAGTCCTTGACCACATCAACAATAGAATCAATTGTTATTAAGCTACTATCTATTTTAGAAGGCTCTAGAGGTTCCTGTGCGTAACTCTCAAAAGATACGGCTAAGACTAATAAAACCGATAATAAACTATTTATAACAACATTTCTCATAGTAAATTTCTAGACTTTAATAGTTGAACCGTATTTCTGTAAATAATTGGATTAACAAAGAATTGGCCTTCTTTCTCTTGTAAAACGCCATCTTCTAAAAGCTCTATTAATAGAAATTTAGTTTTAGTGATATCATATGAAAGCACTTTTGCTAACTGCCCCTGAAATAAGCCATCATGCATGATTAAGGCCTGTAATACAAAAACTCTATCCATCTTTATTGAGGATAAGAAGCTGAAGTCAGGCTTTTTGAAATTTTTAATTATAATGTTTTGATCATCTACTTTTTTGGTAGATAACAACCAAAACATCAAGGCCATACTAATATTGCTTTTCGCGAAGTTATTAAGGTCTTTAAAGAACCTTTCCTTTAAATGATCTTGCTTCTCCTTTTCATCAAGTTTATTATATTTTTTGTCATTTATATCTTTTTCAGATTTTTCAAATTGAATTTTAAAACCACTTATTCTATTCCTTTTGATAATTAATTTACTGATTTCATCATCACTTAATGGTTCTAGCGGAATATGATAACTAAAGAAAGCACTCATTTTTAAAGACTTCTCTAAATAATTAAATGTATAAATAGAAATGGAACCGATCCAGAATACATTCTTTTGTGTAGCGGTCATAATATCTATAAAATCAATAAGTGACTTCTGTCCGTGCATTTCTCTAAGAAAAAGCTTTTGAAGGTTCTCAATGATTATGATTCTCTTTTTACCTGTATTCAAAAACTCAATTATTGACTCTTTATCCGTTAAATTTTCCTCTAATTTTTCAGATAATATTTTAAAAAGTGTTTGGGGTTCCGGATCATTGATTTTCAATTCAATCCGTAGAGGAATAATATTGAACTTGATGTTTTTAACTGAATAATTAATTAAAGAAGTCATACCACTCCACTTCTCAGCAGTCAGTAAAACAGCTGCAAACTTTCCTTCTTGCCAGGCAGCATAGGCGGTTGAGATTCTTTTAATTTCTTTTTCTCTACCTTCAAATAAAACCATATCAGTTAAGGGTTCTATTGCGTAAAGTTTCCTGTAAATGAGGGGTAATCCGTTGATTATCTGATTTGATTCATTTAAGAAATCTGACACTGCTCTATTCGGCTCATTTACGATGGTAGCTGATAAAAAGCGTTTAGATAATTCTGTTTTAAGCTCTAAAGCCTTATCGTAGTATTTAAGAAAAAATGATTTTGCTATTGAAAAGTAATTCTTAATGTAATCGAATACTTTCTGAGTTAAAGCTTCAGATTTGTGCAAAGCTTTTGCCTTACTAATCCGAATTCTTAAAGCCGAAACTTTATCATTTTGCTTAAGTTTTTGTAATTCTTCTATTAACTCATCACTCATTTCTCTGAGCTGTTCTCCAGATTTCTCAACTATCTCATTAATCTGGCTTTCTACTTCATTTGTAGTATTTTCAGCTCTTTCAAATCCATCTACTATGATACTTTTTGCTTGCTGTTCATCTTCATCTTGGTCCAGTGAATTTGATGCTGCACTTAATACATAGTCCACTATCTCATCAATATCTCCCACCTTAATCAAGAGTTCATCCATTACCCTGAACACCTCACTTTTCAACTCTTCAAGCTTCGCATTTAAATCTGGAATTAGTTCAAAGGACAATAACTCATAATTTGAAATAGTGGAAAGCTCATTATCTTCCAATGGAACGTCAAATTGATTTGATTTCGTTACTACATAAGCGGTTGCTAACTTTTCAACTCTCTCACTCACCATATGCTCAAGTCTATCCATCTGATTCAAAATAGAATTCTTAGATAAGTTTTCTTGCATATTTTGAATCAAACCTTTCCCTAGCTTCTTATTAGTAATATACTTTACCTGAGTAATCTTTTTTGTAATTCCCTCAAGCCCCATTACTTCCTGATCAAACATAGCTTGTGCCTCGGCCAAATAGGATTTTATATCATTTAAAAAATGATCATAAATTTTCGCCTTCCAAGATTGAATATTCTCATCAAGATCATGAATATTATTAGCGATATAAGCTTGTAAGGCAGATAGTTCTAATACCGATCTCCAATCTTCAAATAGAGCATGGATTGTATTCTGCCAATTATGATGATGCTTTGAATAATGCTTTTTTAATTGACGGTAATCTCTTTCCAGCCTCCTTTCAGAGATCAGTTTTTTGTTATATTCTATTGTGCCGATTAATTCAAACTCTTTTTCATATTGCTCACAATTCTTTAGGTAGGCATCGTTTATCTTAAGCTTAATTGACTTTTTAAAATCTTCATTGAAATAACTAGTTGGATCATTATCGATTTGATCTGGATTTGATTCAAATGATTTTACCTCTAAAAGTGCATCCGAAAATTCCTTTAGAATATCCTGATTAACTTCATCTAAAGTGGAATACATTTTATTGAAAAACCATCTTTCAAATAATGCTTGAGTTTTAACTTCATGCTTCCAGTAATGCAGCTTTTTCTTTTCCTTCCTAAAAAGATTAGCAATATGAAATGGAATTTTTGAAAACTTAAAAGCAAAGATTTTATAAGGCTTAAGTAATTTGAGTCTAAAAGCATCTTCCTTTAAAATTTTAAAGCGAGCTTCCCTTTGTTCAATATTGACTTTCTCAGGTATAGAAGAAAGATAATTATGAAACTCAGTGGATAGTGTCTGATGGACGTTAATCTCATCTTCTGCCTCTAAGTTAGGCTTAACATTGTAGGTGTTTTTAATAAACTCAAAAACAGATTGCTTATAATCATCTTCAATTTTAGCATCACTAATTTTTGAATCGGAAGGTTTTTGCTCCTTTATGAATTCAAAATGCTTAAGAATAAATTCCTGCTTTTGTTGAATGCGCTTCTGGAAATATTCTTGTAAAAAAGCATGCCATTGCTGGGCAATCTGTTCTTGGTTCTCTTCCATAAATTACTTTTGAAGGAATTACAAATTTGATACTTTTTAGGGAATAAAAAAGTCTGCCCAAGGTAATTTAAAAAGCAATAAAATTCTGTAAATAGTGGGTTTAAATAAAATATTCCAAATAAGATCAACATAAAACTTATCACTCTCAATGAATATGCGTACCTTTGCGGCTTGATTGACAAAATGATATGATTAATACCAGTAATTTAACTTTACAATTCGGGAAAAGAGTTTTATTTGATGAAGTAAACATCAAATTTACTCAAGGTAATTGCTATGGCGTAATTGGCGCTAATGGAGCAGGAAAATCTACTTTTCTTAAAATTCTTTCTGGAGAGGTAAACCCTACTAAAGGTTCCGTTAGCCTTGATTCAGGAAAAAGAATGGCCGTTTTAAAGCAGAACCATAATGAGTTCAACGAACATTCTGTATTAAATACAGTAATGATGGGGCATGATAAGCTTTGGAACAATATTAAGGCCAAGGAAGAGCTGTACAGTAAGCCTGATTTTTCAGAAGAAGATGGTATTAAAGTATCTGAATTAGAAGAAGAATTCGCTGAAATGGATGGCTGGAATGCTGAATCAGATGCAGCTGCCTTA
Organism: Marivirga arenosa; assembly: GCF_030503875.2. Classification (NCBI taxonomy): domain Bacteria; kingdom Pseudomonadati; phylum Bacteroidota; class Cytophagia; order Cytophagales; family Marivirgaceae; genus Marivirga; species Marivirga arenosa. The sequence goes on from NZ_CP129968.2 coordinate 2,631,644, forward strand.
TTAAGTGGATTAGGAATAGAAGAAGAGCATCACTATAAGTTATTGAAAGACATTAGTGGTAACTATAAAGTACGTGTTTTATTAGCTCAAGCTTTATTCGGTAATCCTGATGTATTGATTCTCGATGAGCCTACCAACGATTTGGATATTTATACTATCGCTTGGTTAGAGGATTTCCTTTTAGAATTTAAAAATACAGTAATCGTAGTATCTCACGATAGACACTTTTTAGATACTGTATGTACTCACATAGTGGATATTGATTTTAGTCAAATCAATATGTTCTCTGGTAACTATTCTTTCTGGTATGAATCAAGTCAATTAGCGCTACAGCAAAAATCATCTGCAAATAAAAAAGCAGAGGAAAAGAAGAAAGAGTTACAAGAATTCATCGCTCGCTTTAGTGCAAATGCTTCTAAATCTAAGCAAGCCACCAGTAGAAGAAAGTTATTAGATAAGATTAATGTAGAAGACATTAAGCCATCTACCAGAAGATATCCTGCTATTATTTTTAATCAAAACAGAGAAGCCGGGGATCAGATTTTACAAATTGAAAAGTTGAATAAATCTGTTGAAGATAAGGTACTCATAAAAGATTTGGATCTATTCGTCAATAAAGGAGATAAAATATCTGTATTGAGTAAGGATAGTTTGGCTACCACTGCCCTATTTGAGATACTGAATGGCAATATGGAAGCAGATTCAGGAAGCTTTAAATTTGGGCAAACTATTACAACTTCTTATTTACCAAACCATAATGATGAGTTTTTCCAGAGTGATGAGAACTTAATCGACTGGTTAAGAAATTATTCTGAAGAAAAGGATGAAGTGTATATCCGTGGATTCTTAGGTAAAATGTTATTTACAGGTGAGGAAACTTTCAAATCAGTGAATGTTTTATCTGGAGGAGAAAAAGTGAGATGTATGGTTTCTAAAATGATGTTAACAGGTGGTAACCTATTAATGTTGGATGAACCTACCAATCACCTTGATTTGGAATCTATTCAGGCATTTAATAATGGATTGAAAGACTTCCCTGGTACAGTGATCTTTACTTCTCATGACCATGAATTCACCAACACTGTAGCAAATAGAATTTTAGAAATTACTCCTAATGGAAATATTGATAGCTTAAAAACCTATGATCAATATATGGATGATGATAGAATTCAAGCACAGAGAGAAGAGCTTTATGGTAAGGTAACTGCCTAGTTCAATTGAAACTTATGAGTCATTTTTCAGTTTAAGTACAAACAATGAAAAAGATTTTCAATATTTTAAAAGGCTTACTAGCGATAGTGGCCTTTTTCATTTTAGGCTATTATATGGTAAAATACTTTGTTCCCTCCGTAGGTAAGGCTCCTGAGAAAAGCGAGATGCAAAAATCTCCTTACTATAATAAAGGTAAGTTCGTAAATGTAATCCCGACTAAGAGTGCTGAATTCACACAGGTACCTAGGATTATCAGAAACTACTTTAAAAGAAATGTAGAAACTCAACCTAGCCCAGATTACATTTTCAAAGAAACCCACAAAAATGAGAATGATAGTATCTTACAAGTAAACTGGTTAGGTCATGCAGCCATTCTACTGCATAAAAATGGAAAATATGTATTGCTAGACCCAATGCTCGGAAATAGAGCTTCACCTTTTAGTTTCATGGGGCCTGAACGTTTTAGCGCTCCTCCTATTTCGGCTCAAGATTTACCAGAATTGGATGCTGTAGTTTTCTCACATGATCATTATGATCATTTAGACTATGAAACCATAAAAAAAATAGCGGATAAAACGAAGCTGTTTTATGTCCCAACCGGTGTTAGGGCCACTTTAGAATATTGGGGAGTTAAATCAGAAAAGATCAAAGAATTTAGTTGGTGGGATACTAATAGTGAAAATGGAATTAGTATTACAGCCACTCCTGCACGTCATTTTAGTGGTCGTTTATTTAGCCAAAATAATACTTTTTGGGCTACATGGGTGATTGATATTGATGGTGATAAAATCTACTTTGGGGGAGATACGGGGATATTTAAAGGCTTTGGCGAGATTGATAAGAAATTAGGTCCGTTTAAGCTAGCGCTATTACCGATTGGCGCTTATAATGAAGCCTGGCATGATATCCATATGGATGCCGGTGAAGCGGTGGAAGCCTTTAAGCAAATGCGTGCTGATTATATGTTTCCTATCCATTGGGGCACATTTGATTTAGCCTTACATAGCTGGTATGAACCTATTCACGAGTTGGAAGAAATGGCTCAGAAGAATGACATTCCCTTGATTTCAAAACCGCAGGGTAAATGGTTTCAGCTTTCAGAAGAAAGTGAAATCGGATGGTGGAAGAAATACTCTAAGGAGATATCAGAATAAATATTTTCCTTACAATTTTGAATTGAAATGTCTGAGAGTCCTTTAGAAATTCTTTATCAAGATGAGCACCTAGTAGCCATTAATAAACCTCATGGGTTATTAGTACATCGATCAAAAATTGCAGCTGAGGAAAATGTGTTTGCATTACAATTGCTTAGAGATCAAATTGGACAAAGAGTATATCCTGTTCACAGATTAGATAGAAAAACATCTGGCGTTTTGTTGTTTGCTCTTAATGAAGAGACTAATTCTAAAATGAAATTAATCTTCAGAGAACAGCAGATACAGAAAACATATTTAGCTATAGTGAGAGGATATACAGAATCGAATGGCACCATTGATTACCCTCTAAGAAAGGAAAATGGGCAATTACAGGAGGCGATATCTCATTACAAAACCTTGATGCATACTGAAATACCGCTTGCATTTGGAAAATTTAACACCTCCCGCTATTCATTAGTAGAAGTGAAACCAGAAACAGGTAGAATGCACCAAATCAGAAAGCATTTAGCACATATTAACCACCCAATCATAGCAGATAGACCACATGGCTGCAATAAGCAGAATAAACTTTTTAAAGAAAAGTGGGGTATGGATAGTATGCTACTTCATGCAAAAGAATTACATTTTACCCACCCTCACTCTCATAAAGATGTATCAATTACAGCTAAAATTTCATCTGAATTTGAAAGAACATTAGGCTTTCTTAAATTCGAAAGTAAGTTTGTAATTTACCCAAACATTTAAATTCTACAACGTATTAATAATAATGAGTAAGAAGAATAAAAAAAATAGAGAAGGTATTGTTTATTCCACTTCTGATGATTTTGAGTATCAGTATGAAGATCAAGAAGAACAAGAAACCCTTCCTCCTGCTCAACAAAATTTAAAGGTGCAGCTGGATAAGAAAGCCAGAGCCGGAAAGAAAGTCAGCTTAGTAAGTGGATTTATTGGAACTGAAGATGACTTAAAAGATTTAGGCAAGAAGTTAAAATCTAAATGTGGGGTTGGCGGAAGTACAAAAGATGGTGAAATATTAATTCAAGGAGATTTTAGAGATAAAATCATTGAAGTATTACAAAAAGATGGCTACAAAGCTAAAAAAGTGGGCGCTTAGGTATTTTAGATACTATAAAGATAAATTTATCTTTAAATTAAAGCGTTATACCATCGCCATTTTGACCTCTGATAAATCTGATTTCTCCATAGCATTTAGCTACGCATTTGGGACACTTATCGCATTATTACCCACTCCAGGTTTTAGTACTGCTATAGGAATTGGTTTTATTGCCATTTTCAAGCAATTAAATAAAATGGCTGTACTCCTTTCCATGTTGGTTTGGAATGGAATTACCATTATTCCCATATATTGGTTAAGCTTCAAATTAGGCAAGTTCATCTCAAATACTCTTCCTGATGTTAGGGTTGAAAATGAGGTACTTCAACAGATTCTATTATACTTTAAACAGTTTGCTTTAGGTAATCTAGCTCTTACTATTCCCATTTCAATAGCGAGTTATTTTATCGCATTAGTGCTGTTGCAAATTGCTCGAAAACTAAGATTAAGAAAGGTAGAAGGTAGGAGAAAAATCACGGCCTAACACAAGTCTTAAGCATGATTTATATCAGCTTTTTGACTAATCTCTATCAATGTATTTTATAAATAAGGAATCTATATTTATATCAAAGATTAAGGCATAGCGAAGCTATTCCTTTAGCATTTAGAACATATAAATTTAGAAGCCATGTTTAAGCATATTTTAATTCCGACTGATTTTTCAGCTTGTAGCTTAAATGCAATAGACTATGCAACAAAATTTGCAAGACAAATAAATCCTAAAGCTGAACTTACTATTCTTAATGCCTATACGGTTCCTTTAGCATATTCAGACTTTAACATAGCTTATGAAATTGGAGATAGCGAAACTGAAATATTGGATTATATCAACTCAGAATTTGATCAGCTAGAAGACAAAATTCCCTATTTAAAAGAGTTTGAATATGAAACTGTAAAAACTGAGAGCTATGTAAAAGATGCTATTGAAGATTATTGTCTCGACAATGAAGTTGATCTGATCATAATGGGTACACAAGGCGCAAGTGGTGTAGATGAAGTAATACTAGGTACTAATGCTCATCGTATTATTAAAGCGGAACTAGGCCCTGTTTTAGTAATACCTGCAGATGCTAAATATGAAGATATTCAAAACATTGCTTTCTCTAATGATTATAAGGGAATTCCTGCTGAATTATTAAATCCTATGAAGGAAATCCGTCAGGCTTTTGGTTCAAAAATTCATTTATTACATATAAGTGATAAACCAATGCTCGATAAAGATAAAGCAGAAGAGGCAAAGAATGTTGAATTACATTTAAGAGAAACTCCCCATCAATATCATTATATAGTAGATAATGATGTTGAATCAGGAATAGATAATTTTGCTAATAATAACAAGATAGATCTTCTGGTAGTAGCGCCAAGAAAGAAAGGATTATTTGAAAGTCTGTTTGGTAAAAGTGAGAGTAAATCACTGATTTTTCATACTAAAATCCCATTACTTGCTCTGTCTACCACAAAGAAAAAGGTTATAGAAGCTCATTGAACATGATAACTTTTTCTTGAAACACCTACTTTTGGAGTTTCTATAACAAAAAAGGCTCATTGAAAAATGAGCCTTTTGCATTTCTTAAATAATATCTACTACAAAAATATATCAGCTAAGCTTATATTAAAGAATTTAGATAATACTGTTGATATAAACATTATAGCCAATACTATTGGACAAAAAACGGTGATGGCAAAGTTTATATATTTTTCAATTATTGATCCTTTATAGCCCTCATATCCACTACTAATTTCTTCACTAAGATTCTCTTTTTTCCAAACGTAAGCAGCAAAAATCACGATTAAACATCCGCCCAATGGTAAGAAAGTATCACTGGCTAAATGACCAATGAAAGTCATGAAATCAGTTGGTTGTTCAGCACCGAAATAGGTGATGAAATTGGTAAAGAATTCAGAATAACCATTGCCCACTAATGAAGGTAAACCAATAATAAATATGATAGCTGCAACAATCCAAACTGCTTTAGTTCTTCTCAAATTCAATTCATCCACAGCATAGGCAACTGGAACTTCAAGAAGGGAAACAGTGGAAGTTAAGGCAGCAAATGATAATAACAAAAAGAAAGCAGAACCTATAATCACTCCAAATACTGGACCTAAACTTTCAAAAGCTCCTGGAAGTACAGCGAATATTAAACCAGCGCCCTGACCAGCACCTTCCATGGTTCCTTCAGTTAGATAAGAAACTAATGGAAACATCATTAAACCTGCAATAAAAGCAATCCCCACATCAGTTAGTGTTATAAATGCTGCAGAGGTTACGATATTATCTTTTTTACCTACATAACTACCATAAGTAATTAAAGCGCCCATCCCTAATGAAAGAGAGAAGAAAGCTTGTCCCATTGCACTACCAATCACCTTAGCAGTAAGTTTTGAGAAATCAGGAACTAAATAGAATGAAAGACCATCAATGGCATGAGGTAAGGTTAATGAATAGATTACTATACCAATGATCATGATGATTAAAGTAGGCATTAATATTTTAGAAGCTTTTTCAATACCTCCTGAAATACCCTTTGAAACAATAAAGGCTGTTGAAATCATAAAAACAACAGCATAGCCACCAACTTTATAAACGTCTTTAGTGTAATCGCCAAACTGATTGCCAATCTCAAAATTTCCAGAAAGCATTTCAATGAAATATCCGAAAGCCCAGCCTGCAACTACATTGTAGAATGAAAGAATTAAAAATCCAGAAAGAATACCTAATTTACCAATGAAGTTCCATTTTTTGTATCCTAATGCGTTAAAAGCACCAACTGGATTCTTGGAAGTCTTCCGACCCATGGCAATCTCAGTAAGCATAACTGGAAAACATAATATGAAACAAAAGACTAAATAAACAAAAACGAAAGCTGCGCCTCCTCCTTCACCTACTTCGAATGGAAATTTCCAAATATTACCTAAACCTACAGCAGAACCCGCTGCTGCTAAAATGAATCCTATTTTACTAGAAAATCCTCCTCTTGATGCCATGTATAAAAAATTTTAGGTCGTAAATATATAGGATTAATCCAATAGCGCAATATGAAATCTATACGGATGTGAAGAAATTATTATGAATGGAAAAATTTAAACTCTAAATCCCGGAATAATCTTCTTTTGCATTAAAAATGCTATACAAAAAGTACTCACAAATGAAAAACTACTGTATAATATAGCCATAGTACTGATTGCAGTATTTTCAACCACTTGATTAGCAATAAACAATGCTAATACACTATTCTGAAGCCCCATTTCAATTGCTATGGTATAATTTGACTTATGGTCCAAGCCCATATATTTTGATATTCTATACCCCATCATCATGGTAATAATGTTAAACAAGAAGAGAGGAACAAATAAATTCAAATGATCTAAATAATTGACTTTCTTATTTCCTTCATCAAGGAAAACAACTGCTGCCAAAGCTATTAATAGAATAATAGGCAAAACATATTTTAAAGGCCTTTTTAATAGATTTGAAAAATCTCTTTTTGAATATTCATTTACAATTACACCCAATATCACGGGTATTATCACAGTAAAAAAAACCTGTGCTGTAGTTTCCCAAAAGCTTAAATCTATATTCTGCTCTTTTGAGAGAAATATAGTAAAACTTAAATACAAAATAGCAGGGATTGTAAAAAGTATAATAAAACTATTGAAAGCAGTCATTGAAATGGAGAGTGCTACCCTTCCTCCAAGAATTTTGGTTACAAGATTTGAAGCAGTTCCTCCAGGACAAGCAGCTAATAGCATTAATCCAACTTTGTAAACTGGAGCTACTGGCCAAAAATATATTAAAACAAAAGCGATGATAGGCATTATAAACATTTGGCTTATCACGCCAGTAACTACAGCCTTTGGTTGTAAAAACACTCTATAGAAATCTTTAAATTTTAGCTCCAATCCTATTCCAAACATAATTATGGCTATGGCGAAAGGCATGATAAAATCTACAAAGGATTGTTGCATGAATTATTTATAGTTACAGTAAAATTAATTCCAAGATAGTGTACGATAAAAACCATTAAGGTTTATGATTAAGTAAACAAAATATTTTATACCTAATTTTCTTATGCATAAGATAATTTTGTATACTTGCATTATGGCAAATCAACAACTCATAAAAGGAAGTTTATCCACTATCATTTTACACTTGCTTAAAACTTCAGGTGAAATGTATGGGTATGAAATCACTCAAAAAGTAAAGCAACTAACGAGTGATGAAATCAAATTAACTGAAGGTGCTCTCTATCCTACTCTCCATAAATTGGAAGCAGAAGGCACTTTAACGACTGAAAGTAGAAAAGTAGACGGACGCGTTCGTAAATATTACAAACTTACCGAAAGCGGAAAAAAAGCAACAGCTGAAAGAATGCAAGAACTGGAAGCTTTTTTGATGAACATGCAGCGTGTAATGGGATTTAATTTAAAATTAAGTTAATGAGAAAACTATCAAGCGAACAAAAGGAATTCTTAGAAGCACATATAGCAAAAAAGCCTATAGAATATATTGAGCTTTACAATGAACTTTATGATCATTATGCTTCAGCTTATGAAAATGGAGAATTGAGTTTAGAAGAAACAACAGAAGATTTAGATAAGCAGTTTCATGATAGAAGAGTAAGATCAATTAATAGTCAAGTACTTAATAAAAGCCAGAAAGCTGCAAATATATTGTACAAAAATGAATTTGGGAAATTTTGGAAGTGGCCACAAGTACTCACAACGGTAAGTTTACTAATTATTATATTCCTATTTGAGGATACTTTCCCCATGAAATTTATCCTTTGGGGTTTTATGATACCAAGCCTCTTATTTTTAGTAGGTTTAATGTTTTATCCCATTTTTATCAGAAAAACTAATAAGAATAAAGCGAAAAATTTCAAATCATCTTTTTATAAAAGCTTTATAACTTTCGTTAATCTACCGATATCATTGTTTAACCTAAGTTTAGCTATCCCTATTCTATTTTTAGAGCCTTATCAAGACAGATTAATTTTTTATGAAAAGTACCCGATAATTCCATTTACATTATTGACAGTTTTCCTCATAACAATTTTCATTGGTCTTAAAGTAATGAGAACCAAAATTAAAGTTCAATACATATGAAATTATCACCCGAAGAAATTAATCAAATTAAAGCATGGATATCAAAAAGAGGCTTTACCCATACCGATGTTCAATTTGAAATCATTGACCATGTTGCTTCTGCTATTGAAGACTTGAGAGAAGAAAAGCCTGAATTGGATTTGGAATCAGCCTATAACAAAGTAAGATCCAAATTCGGACCAATGGGATTCTTATCGATTGAAGAATCCATCCAAAAAAGATATCAGAAGGAACTAAATCATGCATATTTAAATGCTGCTAAGTCGTTTATCGCTTCTCCTAAAATGATAATTCTCGCCTTGTTTTGGATTGTTTTATTTCAACTTTCAAAAAGCTTCCCTGACTATTTCAAAATGATCTTACAATCAATAGTCATATCTTTAGTAGTGTTCTCTTTTGGCTACAGTTTAATTTTATATCTATCAAAGAGACATATTAGAAAATACCTTTCCTTTAAAATGTCAGTAGGCATTATTGCGCTATCAGCAAGCCTCTTATTTAATATAAGGTTTTTATACCTAGAAATAGTTCATCATAATTTATCTGCTTTTCTAGTTTCATTACTCCCTCTTATTATTTACTCCGTCTACAAGGGTAGTTTAAGAATGATTAATAAAACTGAAGAACTCAATACGATTTATCAGTAATCATATCAGTCAAATATAGCGGTTCATCTAATGAGCTTTGATTAATACTGTTTAATCCCAATAAATTTTTAAATTGCTCTGGAAACTCATATGATTTTATGGAGCATTATGATTTAGTGATAATCGGGGCTGGTCCTTCTGGCTATGCTGCTGCCATGCGAGCAGTGGATTTTAAAAAGAAAACTTTATTAATAGAGAAAAGCACTTTAGGAGGTGCTGGTGTTAAAAATGGAGCCTTATCCTCCAAAACATTATGGGAGCTTTCAAGAGATATGCTAGCGTTCAGAAAAAACTTAGAGCGCTATCATCTAGAGCCACCAAAGGCAGTGTGGCATGAAATACAAACAGAGGTTCGAAAAGCTGTTCATGAAAGAATATCACTTTATCAGTCTCATTTAAACGAACTTGAAGCTAATCCTAAATACTCTAATTACATCCATTATGTGGAAGGAGAAGCCTGCATAGAAAGTGATCATATTGTTTCAATCAGTACCTTAACGGAAGATTTACTAGTAGAAACTGATTATATCATAATTGCTACGGGAAGCAGGCCAAGACATTTACCCAACATCCCTATTGATGAAAAATATATTCTAACCAGTGATGGGATTGAAAACATGGATGATTTCCCAGAAAGTATGGTAATAGTGGGTGCTGGAGTGATAGGATGTGAATATGCTACAATCTTTTCTGGTTTTGGCCAAACTAAAGTATATCTAATTGATAAAGGCGATACAATCCTTCCCTTTGAAGATCCGGATGTAGTAGCTGTTATTGAAAAGAATCTGGAATCTCATGGAGTTCATATTCATAGGAATTCTTCTCTATCGGAAATTGAAACTAAAGATGGTAAAGTCATTTATAAACTTGACTTTGCTGATGGCGAACAAAAAACCTTTACGGTTGACAAGGCTTTGGTTTCAGTGGGAAGAGTGCCTAATTATGAAAATATCTGGAAAGATGCGGTTCCTATAAAGATGGGGAAAAGAGGAGTTGAAGATCATGAAACTCATACTTCTGTGAATAACATCTATGCAGTGGGTGATATTACAGCTGACATTAATTTGGTAAATGTTGGGGAACTAGAAGGTCGATATGCGGTTGAGAAAATATTTGGCGAACCAAAGAAGAAACTGGTTTATGAAAATATCAGCACCATTATGTTCTTAAATCCTGAAGTAGCGGGAGTTGGATACAATGAAAAATCTGCTCAGGAAAAAGGATTAAATTATAGAGTGGTTACCACTGATTATTCAACTATTGCGAGAGCTACAGCTAAGCGTAATACACAAGGATTTATCAAATTACTGGTGACAGATGATGATGAGATGAAAATATTGGGAATGCGGGTTGTGGGTGAACAAGCATCTGCAGCCATCCAAGCCGTTGCCTTACTTATCAGCATGAACAAAGGCATTGAAGAATTAGCTGAATGTGTACATCCCCATCCTTCCATTACTGAAGGGATACAGGAAAGTGTAAGAGCACTTTTAGGCAAGTCCATCTTAAAATCGGGCTTACTGAAAGGAAAAGTAAGTTGTTATTGCTACGATTGCCAAAAAATGGAGAAAGTAAGCATGTATTAATCAATCATCCCTTTCCTTAATCTAGTTTATGAATTAGTAGATCAGGGGGTGGATTAAAAACAGTATTCTAACAAAAAGAATGGATCAGAGTTTAGACTAAAAAAATTTACACCCATGAAAAATTATATACTAGTACTTTTTACTCTTTTGTCATTCGGCTTAAAAGCTCAGGATGTAATCAAAACAAATAAAGGCGAAATTAAAATTCATCCTATAGTACACGGTACTTTAGCTTTGGAATATAATGGCATGACCCTTTATGTCGATCCTTATGGAGGTGCAGAAGGTTTCTCTGGATTAAATGATGCTGATTTAATACTAATAACCGATATCCATGGTGATCATTTAAATCCTAATACCTTAAAAGCACTAAATACTTCAAATTCTCATTTCATTGTTCCTCAGGCGGTGGCCGATCAAATGGAGGCAATTGATAATAAATCAATTGAGATTTTAGATAATGGAAAAGCTACTCAATTTAAGGATATTAACATAAAAGCAATTCCTATGTATAATCTTCCTGAATCTGAAGATTCAAGACATACTAAAGGAAGAGGAAATGGTTACATTCTTAGTATCGCAAATAAGACTATATATATTTCAGGTGACACAGAAGATATAGTAGAAATGCGTTCGCTTAAGAAGATTGATGTGGCATTCGTTTGCATGAATTTACCTTATACAATGGATGTTGAATCCGCAGCAGATGCAGTAAGTGAATTCAAACCAGCTGTTGTTTATCCTTATCATTACAGAGGCCAAGGAGGCTTATCCGATGTAGAAAAATTTAAATCCATTGTGAATAATAACACCAAGAAAGTCGAAGTAAGACTTAGAAATTGGTATCCTTCAAATTAAGAAGTTGAATTCAAAATAATTTTTAATAAATTGAGGGTTCTGAAGAGACCCTCAGTTTATGTTTTCAAGATTTTTATTACTTCTTTTCTATACATTTTTGTTGCCTTTAGCAGCAATAAGCCAAACAGATAGTCTTAAGAATTTATTAAAGCAGGATATACCTGACAATACCCGTATTCACGTATATGATGAATTATTGTATAGCCTGAGTACTTCTGAACCTTCTCAAGCGATTTATTACGGAAATAAAGGGCTTGAACTAGCCAGAAAAAATAATGACAAAATATCCGAAATTTCATTATTAAATAATTTAGGTATCTCCTATTATGGTTTAGGTGATTATGAAAAAACACTCGATTATTTTCTGCAAGTCTTAGATATTGAAAAAGATTTGGACAATCCTACTTCCTTATCGAGAGCCATGAATAATGTAGGGATTATTTTTGATGAAATTGGGAGGCTTGACAAATCCACTGAGTATTACGAAAAATCATTAGAAATTAAACGTGAATTAAAGGACACTGCAGGTATTTCCAATACTATGAGTAATCTCGGTTTGCTATATCTAAAACGGAAAATTCCTGAAAAAGCGATAGATTATTTCAGACAGTGCTATAATATAGATAAAAGGCAAAATAATACAGTTGGGATATACAATTCCCTTCATAATATAGGGATTTACCATAAAGATTTTGGTAATGATGATTCAGCCGTTTACTATCTAGAAAAAGCATTGCTAGCAGTACCTACTGGGGAGCAGAATTATGACAAAGTATATATTATAAAAAGTTTGGCTGAAAGCTATCTAAATATAGATGATTTAAAAAATTCAGAGCGCTACTTTAAAATAGCCATAGAAGCCGCCAAATCAATACAGGCACTTGAGGTATTAAAACAAGCTTATAAAGGATTATCAAATATTTATGAGCAAAAAAATGAATTTGAAAAGTCATTAAAGGCCTACAAAAATTTCAAACTATTAAATGACTCTATCTTTAACCAAGATTTCAACAATAAGGTATCCCAATTAGAAAGCAACTTTGAAATTCAATCAAAAGAAAAAGAAATTCAACTTCTAACGAACGAGGCGGAAATAACTAATCTTCAGTTGACAAGAAGAGAGAACAGTAATTATTTCTTAGCTGCTTTAGGAATACTTTTGTCTGTTTTGGCTTTTATAAGTTTCAATCGGTATCAGATTAAAAATAAAGCGCATAAGCAGTTAGAGATAAAAAATGATGAAATCAATCAGCAAAGGTCAGAAATAAAGGAAAATAGAGATGAAATAGCAGCGCAAAGAGACAGCATACTCGAACAAAAACAAGCTCTGGAAGAAGTGAATGCTGAGACTTTAAAAAGTATCTGGTATGCGCAACACATTCAAAAGGCAATTCTTCCTGACATCAATAAAATACGATCTGTTTTTCACGAGTTTTTCATGCTTTATCTACCCAAGTCAATCGTAAGTGGTGACTTCTATTGGTTTACAGAAAGAAATAATAAAATCTACTTTGCGTTGGCGGATTGTACAGGTCATGGAATTCCAGGAGCCTTTATGACGGTTATGGCTAATGATTTATTAACTAGCATTGTAAACCAGCAAGGGGTCGAAGATTGCGCTGAAATACTATATAAATTAGACCAGACTGTTTTGAACAGCTTACAATATAAAGAAAACTCCTCCAATGACGGTTTAGACATTGCCCTTTTATGTTTTGACTTAAAGAATAGAAACTTGAGTTTTTCTGGGGCTAGTATGGATCTCTTAATCTATCAAGATAAAGGTTGGCATACTTTCAAAGGAGAAAGATTTTCAATTGGAGGTTTAAAAGAACCTAATCAAAAACAAGCTGTCAGTTTAAACATTGATTTAAAGGAAGATACTCATATCTATATTTATACCGATGGATTTGTAGATCAATTTGGTGGAGAGTTTGATAAAAAATTCATGCGGATGAGATTGAGGTCTTTATTGGATGAGATTAAATTACTTTCATTTGAAAAACAAAAAGAAAAGTTAGAGCACGCAATATTAGAATGGAAAGGCAATTCAGAACAGACCGATGATATCAGTATTACTGGTATTAGAATATAAAAAAAGCCCATCTAATTAGAGATGAGCTTAAAATGTTAGTAAGGATTATTGGTTAATTAACTAAACTTCCCTTTTAAAGCAGCTAATTTAGCTTGAAGATCACCGTCAGCCGATTGCTCTTCATTCTTGCGTTTAAATTTACCCTTAGGCTTTTCATCTGCTTGTTTCTTAAAAGGGTCTTTTTTCATAGATAATGAAATCCTTTTTCGACTTGCATCTACTTCTAAAACAGTAACTTCTACCTTCTGAGCTACATTCACGATCTCAGCTGGATTGCTCACAAATTTATCAGCCAAATGACTTACATGAACTAATCCATCTTGGTGAACTCCTACATCCACAAAAGCACCGAAATTGGTAATATTAGTAACGATTCCTGGAAGCTTCATCCCCACTTGTAAATCACTCATCTCATTTACACCCTCTGTAAAAGAGAAGGCTTCAAATTGCTCTCTAGGGTCACGACCCGGCTTTGCCAACTCTTGCATGATATCCTGTAAGGTTGGCAAACCAACTGATTCCGTAACATATTGCTTCATGTCTAACTTCTCACGCAATTCATTACTGCTCATTAGGTCTGTTATAGATGCATGCACATCCTTAGCCATTTTATTTACTAAATCATAGCGCTCTGGGTGAACCGCGCTACTATCTAAAGGATTTTCAGCATTGCTGATGCGTAAGAAACCAGCCGCTTGCTCAAAAGCTTTATCTCCTAAACGAGGCACCTTTTTCAAATCCTCTTTGCTTTTGAAAGCACCATTTTCATTTCTGTACTTTACAATGTTTTCAGCGATTGATGGCCCTAAACCTGACACATAAGTCAATAATTGCTTACTAGCCGTATTTAATTCCACTCCCACATTATTCACACAGCTCACTACTGTATCATCAAGGCCTGCTTTTAATAAATTTTGATCCACATCATGCTGGTACTGACCTACTCCTATTGATTTCGCATCAATCTTCACTAATTCAGCAAGCGGATCCATTAATCTTCTACCTATAGACACAGCTCCTCTTACTGTAAGATCATACTCTTTAAACTCTTCTCTAGCTACTTCAGATGCAGAATAAACAGAAGCACCACTTTCATTCACCATCACAACCGTTACTGAACTTGGTAAGCCAATCGAATTGACAAACTTCTCTGTTTCTCTTCCAGCAGTACCATTTCCGATAGCAATGGCTTCAATATTATATTTGTCTACTAACTGTAGTATTAAGGCAGCAGCTTTTGCAGTTTGTCTTTGCGGTTCATGAGGGAAAATAGCCTCATTGAATAATAATTGACCCTGACGATCAAGGCAAACTAATTTACATCCAGTTCTGAAACCAGGATCGACCGCCATCACATTTTTCTGCCCCATAGGAGCAGCTAAAAGCAACTGTCTAAGATTGTCTGAAAATACTTTTATCGCCTCTTCATCTGCTTTCTTTTTAGTATAGATTCGAATTTCAGTTTCCATACTTGGCTTTAGTAATCGCTTATAAGCATCTGCAATAGCCATTCTCACCTGCTCTCCAGCCTCATTATCCGCTTTCACGAAATGCTTTTCCATAATGAATAAAGCATCTGCTTCTTCAGGACTAATATCCAGCATCAGAATCATTTCTTTCTCTCCTCTCCTCATGGCCAGTACTCTATGAGATGGCGCAGTTTTCACATTCTCTTCCCACTCGAAATAATCTTTATATTTCTGGCCTTCGGTTTCCTTACCACTTAGCACCTTAGAACGGAACATTCCTTTTTCAAGGAATAACTCACGAATATCTTCACGTAATTCGGCATTTTCATTTGCCCATTCTGCAATGATATCTCTTGCTCCATGCAAAGCTGCCTCAGCGTTTTCAACCTCTTTTTCCTCATCTATAAATTTTGCGGCTTCTCCTTCCACATCAATATTTCCCTGCTCGAAAATTAACTTCGCTAAAGGCTCAAGCCCTTTCTCTCTTGCAATAGTGGCTTTAGTTCTTCTCTTAGGCTTATAAGGAAGGTAAATATCTTCCAGCTTAGCCATTGTTTCAGCGGCATTAATTTCCTTCTCTAATTCAGGTGTTAATTTCTCTTGTTCCTTAATGGATTTCAAGATAGCTTCTCTTCGCTTATCTAAATCACGTAATTGTTGTACTCTATCACGCACATCGGCAACAGCCACCTCATCTAAACTACCCGTTGCTTCTTTACGATAACGAGAAATGAAAGGAACCGTAGCCCCTCCATCTAATAATTCAACTACCGCTTTAACTTGCTGCGGACGAACATTTAATTCTCCCGCTATTTTAATGATATGATCCATATTTTTATTTTAAGACACTAGAAGCTAGATACTAGATTCTAGACTTTATATTAATTAATAGATTATAAATATTAGAAGTATATTCTAGACTTTTAATTATAATTTTATTTGCAGTATAAAGTCTGACCCTTGGTACTGACTTTATCACCTTATTTTCTTAAATTTTTTTTCTTGTATCTAGACTATAGAATCTAGATTCTTCTTTAAAATCCTAAGACTTTCCTAACTCTAGCTAATGTTTTATCTGCAATTTCAGCTGCTTTGGCTTCTCCTTTTTCAAGCTTTTTGTGCAGCTCATCAAGGTTATCCATATAGTGGTTATAAAGCTCTCTTTCTTTTGAATATTTCTCTACGATCAACTCATATAAGGCTTGCTTGGCATGTCCATAACCATAATTTCCACCTTCATAATTTTGACGCATTTCTGCAGTTTGATCGTCTGAAGCTAATAACTTATAGATATTAAAAACATTGCAGGTATCCGGATTTTTAGGTTCCTCCATTGGCGTAGAGTCTGTAACAATCTTCATTACATTCTTTCTAAGCTTCTTATCAGTCTGGAAAATATCAATTGTATTTCCGTAGGATTTACTCATTTTTTGTCCATCCGTTCCTGGAATGGTCATGATATGCTCATCGATTCTAGCCTCTGGCAATACAAATACGTCTCCATATCGGTGATTAAATCCACTGGCAATATCACGCGTCATTTCAAGATGCTGCTTTTGGTCCTTCCCTACCGGAACTATATCCGCATCATATAAAATGATATCGCATGCCATTAAAACCGGATAGGTGAATAGCCCTGCGTTTACATCCGACAAACGATCGGATTTATCTTTGAAAGAATGGGCATTAGCCAACATTGGAAAAGGTGTATAACAGCTCATATACCAATTGAGCTCCGTTACCTGCGGTACCATCGACTGTCTGTAAAATAGATTTTTGTCCGTATCAAAGCCAAAAGCTAACCAAGCAGCCGCAACTGCATTAACATTTTCCTTTCTTACCTCCGCATCTTTAATTGTGGTTAAAGAGTGAAGGTCCGCTATGAAAAAGAAACTTTCGTTTTTTGGATCTTGTGATAATTTTATGGCAGGAATGATTGCACCTAATAAATTACCCAAATGTGGTTTTCCTGAACTCTGAATACCGGTTAATATTCTTGACATTTTATTTATTTTTCTTTCTAATTATTTTATCTAAACTGAAATCGCCCCCACCATTTAAAGCCGTTACTGCAAATATTGAAGCATACATTAAACCTAATTCTTGCTTGGCAAAGGGATCACCACCATGAACGATTAAAGCGGCCACTAACATGGTGAATAAAACAGGTACACTTGCCAAACGAGTATAAAGCCCCAAAGCTACTAATATTGCACATACAAATTCAGCAAAAACCGTAGCAATTAAGCTAACTTCTTCTCCTAAGCCAATAGGATCAGCAAAGCTAAAATCACCATTTAATAACTTCATGAATTTAGGATAACCGTGGGTCAGCATCATCAATCCTCCTGCTAACCTTAAAATTAATAGACTTATGTTTTTGAAAGGCATTTTAAATAACTTATTAAATTTAAAATTTAATTTTTCTCACTTCATATGAAATCCATAAAAAATGATTCCTCAAATGAAGAAAGAATTGTATATCTTGGCTTAACCAAAAAACGAATTTATGAAGAATATCCATTTGTTTAAAAGTACCCTTGCGATAGTTTTTCTATTTTTTATCCACATTGCGGTCTTCGCACAAAATAATAAAGGTAAAATCACATTCGTAGATGAAGCCCACGATTTTGGTACTATTGAAGAAGCGAGTGGAATGGCTAAATACACCTTTAAATTTGTAAATTCTAGTCCGGATTCTATACGACTTACTTCCGTTAGAGCCTCTTGCGGATGTACCACCCCTTATTGGGAAAAGGATGTTTTGATGCCAGGCGATAGCGGTAAGATTGAAGTTGCCTACAATCCCTTAAACAGACCCGGTAAATTTAATAAAACGGTAACCATTAGAACTACAGGTCAACCTTCTACCAAGATTTTAAGAATATCAGGATATGTAAAGCCTAAGCCAAAGAGCATAGAAGATGAATATGCAACTGAAATAGGTGGGATTCGAATGAGAAGTAAATTTATCAATTTTGGTAATATCACCACTGAAAAGCCTATTACTAAAAAGATAGAACTTTATAACCAATCTGAAGACACCATCAACATCTTAGATCGCTTTGTGTCGGCTGACTTTATATCGGTAAGCAAAACTCCTGTTATGATTCCACCGAAGGAAGCCAAGGAAATTGAGGTGACTTATATGCCTAAGATGAGAAATGAATTGGGTTTTGTAAATGATCCGTTAACCATTTTTACTGATGAACTGGAAAATAGCAATAAAGCCCTTAATGTGGTGGCTACGATTAATGAATACTTTCCTCCTATGACTGAGGAACAACTGTCGCAAGCCCCGCATATTGAATTTGAAACCATGGAATATGATTTCGGACATATTGATGAAGGGGATCAAATGACGCATGTATTTCAATTTACCAATACCGGCAAAGACTCTTTAAATATTCGAAAAACCAAAACGACCTGTGGTTGTACCATATCAGAATTGAGCAAAATGGATTATGCAGCAGGAGAGTTAGGCGAGATAAAAGTATTATTCAATTCTACAGGCAGAAGAGGAACCCAAATCAAAAGGATTACACTATTTACCAACGATCCTACTGCTCCCACTCAGGATTTGATCATTAAAGCCTACGTGCGCGACAAATAATTTCATCACTTCAATATAAAATGCATCACTTTATTGCTAAAAGTAAAGCTGATGCATACCTATTTATAGGTATTTTTAGTTTTTATTTCACTCTTCCTTTTGAATTCATACCATTTCTTTCAAAATTACAATTGTAATTAATCAGCAACCAAAACCTTTATACCCACTCGAAGACATCCTGTTTGAGAGTAAATTAACATTCAATAAAGATTTCCGGGAGTTGATTAAATAATTAAATGCATTGTTGTTATTCATAAATAAATAGAGAACATCAGAAATGCTGATAGTCAAATATGATATACCAATATAACCAACCAAAATATGAGAAATAAAATACAAACATTAGCATTACTGATTTTGATCAGTACAACAGCCTTTTCACAAGAAACTCAAACTAGTCCAACATTAAATTTCACAGGTTCAAGTCCTTCTCTATCTAAGGGGACTATTAACACAGAGGTATTAACTGCTATAATTCAGAAAAAACAAGAAGAAATAAAACAAAGAGTATTTAAAAACACAATTATTAGTCAATTTAATAATTCGGAAAACAATTATAAAAAACGATTAAATAATTTTGCGACTTATAATTACTTGTATAGTCTTATGGATATTCTGACAAGTGGAAAAAACAAAAAAGTGATGACCAAATCTGCAATCGAAAAATCTGCAGAATTTGGTTTTATTTTCGGATTAGCAATTTATACAAATCCTGATATAGTTAAAGGAGCTAAAATAACCTCTTTTGACACTAATAAAAAAGGAATACCAAATTACAACAGGTATGAAATAGATGAAGCAAGTGTTCATAAGTTCAATGTCATAATTGATATGGTTTATAGCATTATTATAGAACCGCAAAATGAAACGATAATTCAAGAGCTTTTTAAATTTGACGACTCGATATCAGATTTAAATTTCCGTATTTGGAATGAGAAAGATAATACTTTCGAAAAAGAAAAACGATATGCACAAGATAGTGACCCTAACAATCAAATATATTCTATTCAACAATTAGAAAATTTAAAATTGACGACTGAAAATAAAATCAAAAATTTATTTGAAAATTTGAATAGCTTGAATCTACTTAAAAATGAAATTCAGTCAATTAATAAAGGAGAATTAAAAGCAAAAATTTTAAATAAGTACCCAAGTATTGGAGAAGCCGAATCAAAGAACATTTCAGATGATTTCAAGAACAAAATTGAATCTTTATTGAAAAGTCTAGATGAATTAACTGCATCTGAAATCACAATGAAAATAAATGAATTACAAGACAAATTTGATTTTTTACTTAATGATAATCAGAAATTATTAATAACAAAATTAACCTCTTTCATTGATTTTAACTATGATGAATATAGGCAGATATATAATTTCTTCAGTGGATTACATAAAGTTAACTTCAAAGATTTTTCATTAACTCAAAAGCAATATAATGCTTTAAAATTTATACTAATCAAATTTATCAACGTAGCCAAAAACCATTATCCAAATGATGTCATTTCAACCATGTTAGAGCTTTTATTAGAAAACACTATAGTAGAATATAATGAATATGGAAATCTTGTAAATAACGATTCCAATTCTGAAAGTATTGGATATTTATATGTAGATATAGAATCTTTAATATATACATTAGACCAGAATTTCTCATCAGAAACAAAAAGAGGAATAACTAAATATATTACGCCTTTTTTCAGTATTGGTACTAATTATGCTTCATTTAACGAATCAAATTCATTAATCTCTAATAATGATGGAACTCAATCATCTTTGAGTAACTTATATTTTGCAAGTGAAAAATTAGGTTTAAAATGGAAAGTTTGGAATTGGAAATATACTCACGCATTTAAAGCTGGTGAAAGTTTTAATTATTATGGAAGAACAACTCATTGGTTTAGACCACAAGAAGAGCCCTTGATAAGTGATTTTCACTTTGTCGCCTATGGTTCTGGACTATTATACAACCTTGTTGACCTTAAATCAGAAAATAATTTTAATTATGCTGTTGTTGGAGCTGGTATAGGAATAACTTTTTTTAATGGGTTATGTGTAAATGTGAGTATAGCAAGTCCAATCATTGATAAAAAGATAGATAATGATTTTATTAATTTCGGGTTCGATATTCCGATAATTGAATACATTTCAGCTTTAACTAATAAAAAATAACGGTATACAAAATCTAAGCTCTAATGTTGCGCTAAAGGCGCGAATCATTAGAGCTTTTCTGTTGAGCTCAACATGCAAACCTTCAGATTTTTTCTTTAGGGATTGAATATTTTTAGGGTATTTTTTTACCCATTTTTGTTTCATTCCCTGTTACCACCATTTATAACATAGTGGTAATAAATATTAAATACATCCAAAATCTTTAAGAAGCTGTAAGACTTTTCAAAATGACTCAGCCGATCTCCTCATTCATTTGCACTCCTCCTAAGTCATTTTCATGATTTAATTCACACTCAAAGCCCTCAACACATGGAAAGACCCAAGCGGATGCTTGAACTATTTCTTACCTTACCATTGTAATATTAATCCTCCATAATCTCCTTTACTCTCCCTACCTCTCCAGTCTCCAGTCGGACTTTAATCCCATGAGGATGAAAGGAGGATTTAGTTAGTATTTTCTCCACGAAGCCATCTGTTAGATCACCGGTACGCTGATCTTCTTTCATCACTATGGCTACCTCCGCTCCTATTTGAATATCTTTTCTATTTCTACCGTCTGGCATGATTTCTTAATTTTGAAATGAATTGCAATTTAAGGCAAAATAATAGCATAACCGTATTTTATAATATAACATAGCTAACTCCCCCACTTCCGAAGAATTCGGAAAAGCGGGCGGGACGAAAGTTTAGCGGGCCAGCGCTGGAATAGCGGGTGGCAGCATTAAACTTTCTTGTATTTTTGTTTCTTTTTGTACAAGCAAAAAGAAAGGAAAGAGAATATAAAATGCTCTTTTTCCTGACAGTAAAGTGCGATTCACTATAAGTAAAGAAATCCTACGCAAGAGATTCCTGATCAAGTCAGGAATGACGCTTTGAATAAACGTTTTCTGTAAAAAAAAACACACTTTAAGATTAAGGTAGATTGCTTCACTGCGTTCGCAATGAAGCTCTGAATAAGCGTTGTCTATCAAGATACAATTCCTTGCTAACTCCCCCACTTCCGCCTTAGCGGAAAAGCGGGCGGGACGAAAGTTTAGCGGGCCAGCGCTGGAATAGCGGGTGGCAGCTTTAAACTTTCTTGTATTTTTGTTTCTTTTTGTACAAGCAAAAAGAAAAGAAAGAGTATTATAAATTCTCTTTTTCCTGACAGTAAAGTACGATTCATTTTAAGTATAGAAATCCTACTCAAAAGATTCCTGATCAAGTCAGGAATGACGATCTGAATAAACGTTTTACGTAAAAAAACACACTTTAAGATTAAGGTAGATTGCTTCACTTCATTCGCAATGACGCTTTGAGTTATCAGTTTCAAAAAAGAAATATCCTAGCTAGCTCCCCCACTTCCGCCTTAGCGGAAAAGCGGGCGGGACGAAAGTTTAGCGGGCCAGCGCTGGAATAGCGGGTGGTAGCTTTAAACTTTCTTGTATTTTTGTTTCTTTTTGTACAAGCAAAAAGAAAGGAATGAACATTTTATATTCTCCTTTTCCTGACAGTAAAGTGCGATACAATATAAGTATAGAAATCCTACTCAAAAGATTCCTGATCAAGTCAGGAATGACGTTCTGAATAAACATTCTCTATTATGACACAATTCCTTGCTAACTCCCACAACTCCAAAGCATTCGGAAAAGCGGGCGGGACGAAATTTTAGCGGGCCAAAGCTGGAATGGCGGGTGGCAGCTTTAAACTTTCTTGTATTTTTGTTTCTTTTTGTACAAGCAAAAAGAAAAGAAAGAGCATTTTATATTCTCTTTATCCTGACAGTAAAGTACGATTCACCTTAAGTATAGCAAGCGCAACAAAGAGATTCCTGATCAAGTCAGGAATGACGCTCTGAAAAAGCGTTGTCTACCAAGATACAATTCCTTGCTAACTCCCCCACTTCCGCCTTAGCGGAAAAGCGGGCGGGACGAAAGTTTAGCGGGCCAGCGCTGGAATGGCGGGTGGCAGCTTTAAACTTTCTTGTATTTTTGTTTCTTTTTGTACAAGCAAAAAGAAAATCAGCAACTATTCCCTAATTTTAAACCAATACCTAAAAGCAAAACACTATGGACTATCAATATTTCAAAGTAGAGATTAAAAATAAAGTAGCTACAGTAACCTTTAACCGAGCAGAAAAATCAAATGCTCTGCATATGCCGGCCTGGACAGAAATGAAGGAGATATTCAACAGCCTATCCGAACAGTCAGAAGTTCGGGCCATAGTATTAGCAGGAGAAGGCAAAAACTTTTGCGCAGGTATCGATTTAGAACTCTTGATGTCGGTAGGTGAATATCAGAAAATAGAATGTGCAGGAAGAAGAAGCGAAGCCATCAGAAGCTTAGTGTTGAGCTTGCAAGAAGCGGTAAATGCCATAGAAAAATGTAAGAAACCCGTGCTGGCAGCCGTACATGGCGGTTGCATAGGCGGAGGCGTGGATATTGTAGCCGCTTGTGACATACGCTATTGCACGGAGAATGCCTATTTCACCATTAAAGAAATTGATCTAGGCATGGTAGCAGATTTAGGTACCTTACAGCGATTACCCAAATTAATATCACCGGGAATGGTATCCGAAATGGCCTATACAGGACGAAAAGTGCAAGGCAAAGAAGCCAAAGAAATTGGTTTAGTGAATCAAACCTATTTCTCAAAAGATGAACTTTTAGAAAGCGTGACTAAACTAGCTCGCACCATTGCTTCCAAATCACCCTTATCGATTAGAGGTACCAAAGAAGTATTGAAATACAGCCGGGATCATTCAGTAGAGGATTCACTAAATTATATGGCTACTTGGAATGCTGCTATGCTCCTATCCGATGATTTAAGTGAAGCTTTTAAAGCCAGCATGGAAAAACGATCGCCTGACTTTAAGGATTAAAAACACATTTGCGTATTACGCAGTAATTAAATTTTTATTTTTTCGATGAATAGTACAATATCGATGCTGAATTTTAGAACGGTTCTTCTATATTTACAACTCTTCAACAACCAGAACCTTTATACCCATCCATTTCATAAAGCTTTCTGGGTGTTGGAATAAGGAACAATTAAATATATTTTTTACTTATGGAAACTAAATACCTCTTAAAAGATGAGCAAATTATAACTCAATCTGATCAAAAGATCATTACCCTAACAAATCAACGAATTAGATATGCCGCAAAAGCTTTAGGTAAGGCTCACATAGTTAGTATGATGCTAAATAAGATTAGTTCTATTGAATTAAAATATAAGAACAATCTTTTATTACTCTTACTTGCCATTATTGGTGCTTTAGTTTTGGTTTATGGCTATTCTATGGATGATACTGATCTTTTAGTAGCGGGTCTTATTGGAATGACAATATGCGTTTATATCTATATCAAAAATAGAAAATATGTAATCTCCATTGCTTCAGAAAGTGGGAAAGAAATTCTATTTCATACAAAAGGAATGAAACATGAAGATATTTTGAAATTTATTAATCAAACGGAAGAAGCAATTCAAAACTTAGATAGATAAGTTTTAAAGAATTTCAATCAAAAACTAAAACCTGAGAAGCCCTTATAGATTGAAGGTTTTCAATGGCTGATATAATAATATAAAGGATTGGAAGGAAGTTAACTTTTCCTCCTTTTATCTTTCTTAGTTCCAAAACCTCATAAATGAATATAGAAATAACAATAAACAATAATAAAATTTATCTAGAGTATACACCAGAAAATGGTACCGAATGGATAAATGAATTATTTGAAAAAGGTGAGGATTTTAGAGCAAAAGGTACTTTTCGATTAACTGAAGATGATTTAGTAAAAGATTCTAATTTAATACCGGGTACTTCCTTATCTCTTTCATTTGGTCATTCAATGACGTTTGAAATTGGGCGTTTATCTGACGATTATTATAGAATTTACAATACCATACTTGAGACGAAAAATGATGTCTTATTTCACAAATCTTGTACAATTAGTAATAAGTATTTTATTGTCAATAGTAACATATCAATACTCTTTAAGTTCGAGAAACTTGCTGACCAACAAATTATTATTGGAGGAGACAAGGAAAGTGCTATTCCAGAACAAGTTTTTAAAGATATTATTAATTCTTTCCCTTCTAGAACTGAACTAAAACATTATGTTAATTCTAGAATTACCAATGTTTTATCACAGTATTTAGATAATGTTAATGACTCAGGAAAGGCATTTGAAAAGTACATTGAGAATCGTAATAGGATAGGAAATATAAGGTCGTTTCCATCATTGAACGAATATGAATATGAGAAGTATCAATTTATATTGAAAACTCTTAAAGAGATGCTTGACAATAGTGACATTTATAGTGAAAGTGATTGGCAAAATCAAATTCTAGATATTATTCTCATCTTATTTCCTAAATACATTCTATGTTTTTCAGAGGTTCATATAAAAGATTACTATTCTAAACCTGATAAATCAACAAATAGAAAAATAGATTTAATGTTAATCGATGCAAATGGAAATATTGATGTCATAGAAATAAAGAAGCCTTTTGAAAACTGCATAGTGACAAAAAAGACATATCGGGATAATTATACTCCTATGAAAGAACTGTCAGGAACAATTATGCAATTAGAAAAATATATATTTCATCTTAATAAATGGGGAATTAATGGTGAAAAAACACTTACCAAAAAATATAAAAATGAATTGCCTCAAGATTTTAATTTAAAAATAACTAATCCGAAAGGGTTAATTATTATAGGTAGAGATGATAACCTTAGTACAGATCAGTTATTTGATTTAGAAATTATAAAAAGAAAATATGCAAATGTGGTAGAGGTAATTACCTATGATGATTTAATTAAAAGACTGGAAAATACATTAGATAAATTCAAATAAGTGCTTCGAACCCGAAAAGTAAACATTTTAAACTCATTAAATATGCCACTAACTATCACAACATTGACTCTCCTTAATGAATACATCAACGGAGTAATGCATCGTGCAGATGACCACGGGCACAACGTAAATGAAATAGTATTAACACTTGCAGGTGCAGTAATTTGGCGCGCAACGCAAGATATTGAAGTAAGAACTTATAAGGAAGAAACTGCAAATATTTTATGGTTAACTGTGGATGGGCATAGATATGCGTTAGCGTACAACCATAATACAGGAAATATTGAGATTCGTGATAGAAACCAAAACGGGACTGTTTTGGCAACTTTTAATAATTCATCAAGTGCTGATGATGTGAAATCTATTTTTGGAGGACTGTAAATTTAGAGATTAGGTTATAACTTTCTGTAAGAATCAATTAATATTATTTGAAGAGAATGATTTTGTACACAACTTAGACTATTTTTCTGTAATATTTTAAGCATACTTGTTACAAATTTTAAGTAGAGGCATGTGGTCAAATTTTTTTAAATTAATTGTCAAATATCGCCCCGTTCCCGCCATGCTCTGCATGGTGGACAATCATTTAAGACAACTTATCCTCTTCCAAAAAGGCAATTTAACCACCCCCCTTTCAATCATCATCACCTATTTTATAACTCTTTTTCATCTCTAAATTCACGCTCAAAACCCTTAACTCTCCTACCCTAAATACGTTAAATTTAATAGGTCTTTAACCCTATTAAAATGGCATTTATAGATTATTATAAAACCCTAGGGCTTAGCAAATCTGCTACCGAAAAGGAGATTAAAGCTGCCTATCGCAAGCTGGCCCGGAAGTACCATCCGGATGTTAATCCTGACAATAAAGAAGCGGAGCAAAAATTCAAAGCCATCAATGAAGCGAATGAAGTATTGAGCGATCCTGAGAAACGTAAAAAGTACGATCAATATGGTGAAAACTGGAAGCATGGTGAGGAATATGAAAAAGCGCGTCAGCAACAAAGGCAACAACAGCAGGCTTATAGTGCAGGTGGCGCATCTGGTTTTAACGAAGGCGATTTCTCTGATTTCTTTGAATCCATGTTTGGCGGTGGGGCTTCATTCAGTCAAGCTGGGCGTTCTGCAAAATTCAAAGGCCAGGATTATCATGCCGAACTCAATCTCAACTTAGCCGATGTTTACAGCACTCAAAAGCAAGTTTTAACGGTTAACGGTCAAAAGATCAGACTCACCATTCCAGCTGGAGTGGAAGACGGACAGAAAATCAAAATTAAGGGTAAAGGAGGCCAGGGCTATAATGGCGGTCCGAATGGTGATTTGTACATTCAATTTAATATTGCCCCACATCCAAAATTCAAACGAGTGGGTGATAATTTATATCAGGATGTAAAGCTAGATTTATACACTGCTATACTGGGTGGTGAACTTCTGGTAGATACTTTTGATGGACAGGTGAAACTGAAAATCAAAGCCGGCACAGACAATGGATCCAAGGCAAAACTGAAAGGAAAAGGCTTTCCTGTTTACAAAAAAGAAGGACAATTTGGAGATATGATCATCACCTATCATATCAGCATCCCTACCCAACTGTCTGATAAAGAAAAAGCCTTATTTAAAGAACTTCAAAACTTAAGAAGCTGATGAAAACGAAAGAATTAATATCCACTTATACGCTATGCTCTCAATACAATATTGAAATTAGTTTTGTAGATGAGTTAAATAAAATGGGGCTAATTACTATTGAATTAATAGAAGAGAAACCATTTATACACCACGATCAGCTCAATAAATTCGAAAAAATAATGAGATTATATCATGAGTTAGAGTTAAATCTTGAAGGTATTGATGTGGTTTTTCATTTATTGGAAAAGCAAGAAGCACTTAATCAAGAAATTAAAGCACTTCAAAATCGATTAAAGCTTTATGAAGGAGAGTAGAAATTTAAAATCATACTCTTATACATTAGGATTTTAGTCATGTTATAGTGCATTAAAGTCTTTTTCGATTATATGAATCTTTTACACGACAAAGACGGTAATTCAACATTCAAACTCCCCTATTTTTGCACCTACATTATATATTAATTCAATTTTTTTAGAATTAAATGTAACATAAGTTACAATAGGCTTACCGAATAAGCATTTATTTGACTGTCATTAAATAACTAAAAGTCTAAACTAGAAACTAAAATTAATTTTTTATGTACTAATTTTTTAACAACCCAAAATTTAGAAACATGGCACAATTTATCGCATTCAACAAAGATGTTGAAGTAAACAAGCAAACAGTTTTATCCATTGTTAATTCAATGGAAAAAGGCAAAGAAACAAGATTAGGAATTCTAATAAAAAATGGAGTAAATCCTGATCAAAATGAATGGTTCAATCAACAAAACTGGTTAAATGCATTTAAAGATATTGCCGAGAATCTTGGCGATATGAATCTATTTTTAATAGGAAAGGCCATAATTAACAATGCACAATTCCCTCCCATTAAAGATTTAGAAGAAGGTTTAAGATCAATTGATGTTGCTTACCATATGAATCATAGAGTAAATGGTAAAATAATGTTTGATCCTGAAACGGGTAAAATGACTCCTGGAATAGGGTATTACAAGGTCACAAAATTTGATAGCAAAAATAAAGAAGCTGAAATGGTATGTGATAATCCTTACCCTACTAAGTTTGATGAAGGCATTATCACACAGGTAGCTAATAAATTTAAGCCTATGGGTTCACGAGTTTCCGTAGATTTAGATACCACCAAAGAAATGAGGAAGGAAGGGGCAAACAGTGATACTTTTTTAATTAGGTGGTAGTAGTTGGTTTGAGTTCCTTACTTTAAAAAATGAAAAAGCACAAGCTAGAACTTGTGCTTTCTTATTTAATTATCCTTCCTTTAGTATCCCCCCTCCTTCCTAACTGACTTAAGCGCTCATTAAAATGATCGTCCCGCTTTCATCCCACCAAGCTTTGCCTGTTGTAATAGGGCTTTAATGGTGCTAATTGCTGCAAATTCAATTCTAATAACACTTAATAAAGCGTCTGCTACACTTAATTCTTTAACAACCCAATAAGCAATGAGTAGAAATGTTAAATTTCACAATCCTAAAGCTCTTTCTTTTGCATTGAAGAGAAAGTAATGATTTTAGGAATTAAAAATTTACTGAGAACATATTATATTTTTAAGGTATTAATTTAAAATATTGCTTTCTA
The DNA here is from genome assembly GCF_030503875.2 of Marivirga arenosa. Classification (NCBI taxonomy): domain Bacteria; kingdom Pseudomonadati; phylum Bacteroidota; class Cytophagia; order Cytophagales; family Marivirgaceae; genus Marivirga; species Marivirga arenosa. The sequence continues at coordinate 2,660,733 of NZ_CP129968.2, forward strand.
CCTTCTTCCGTTAAATATGGGAAAATGACTTCAAATAGTAATTGGTGATAATATGAAACTAATGAATCTTCTTGTATATTAAACAGGAAAGCAGCATTAATCCAATTGTCGCCCAAAATATTCATTCTTTCATACAGCCTTTCATATTCTCCTTCAAAAGCCTTTTCTCTTATCAGTTTATGTTGGATCATCTGATCAAAAAGTGCCAGATATTGCTGTTTTCTTAAATCTTGCAGTTTAACATAATGTCTTTTAAGCTTGTCATTGGTCTCTAGTACTTTGTATAGGTCCTGAAGTATAAACCGGTAATTATATAAGGTTTGCATGGATATAAGCGAGCTTTTATACAGAAAAGGAAGTATAGCCTGATCCTGCACGATTTTTTCCATTTCTGTATTCATTTCGTCAACAAGCTGATAATATAATTCCGCAATCAAATCGGCTTTCGTTTTATAATGATAGTTAAGATTGCCTTGACTAATTCCTATTTCTAGCGCAATCTGTCTGAGCGTGACATCCTTTACTCCTCTTTTATTAAATAAAGATAAAGCGGTTAATAAAATTTTATTCTTTGTTTTCATATAATTATTATACTTGACCTAATTTAGTATATTTGACCTAAAATTAATGAAATAATGGAAATATCTATCATTGGAGGCGGTATAACTGGTTTAACTACAGCCCTTGCTCTAAGTAAGTTAGGATTACCTGCTAAAGTATATGAGCAAGCAAAATCACTAAATGAAATTGGTGCAGGAATATGGCTACAACCCAATGCTATGAAAGTGCTTCAATGGTTAGGTCTGGAAAAGGAAATAAAGCAGGCAGGATGTACATTAAATAAAATGGAAATTACTTATCCTGATTTAACACCTATAAAGAAAATTAATAAGGCTGTAGTATCAGATTCAGACGGAAACCAGACTATTGCTATTCATCGTGCCAAATTACAATCCATATTATTCGATAAATTAAAGGAAACGAGCCATATAGAGTTAGGTAAATCTTATATTAATCATGAGTTAGTAAATAAGAAAATTGAAATACAATTTAAGGATGAATCAATAAGCTCTGATATTGTGTTGGGGGCAGATGGAATTCACTCAAAGGTTCGCGCTACTATGGGCTTGCCTTCCCAATACAGAAATACGAATCAAATATGTTGTAGAGGGATCGCTACTATTGAGCTTCCAGAACATTTACAGGCAGAAGGAAAAGAAGTTTGGGGACATAAAAAACGTTTTGGTTTTTCACAATTATCGGATGAAAAAGTCTATTATTTTACGGTTCTTAATAAAAATAATTGTCCATCAAATTTAGATCAGAATTCATTCATCGATCAATTTAAAGAATTTGACCCTATCGTTTCTCAAATCATTGCCTCCTCTGAAACTTTTCACGAGACAGAATTATATGATTTAAAAAGATTACCTAATTGGTACAATACTCACAGTTGCCTAATCGGAGACGCAGCTCATGCTACAACGCCTAATATGGGACAAGGAGCTTGCCAAGGTATAGAAGATGCCTACTACATCAGTAATCTATTAAAATCTTCTGAAAAGCCTGCAGATGCGTTCAAACAATTTGAATTAAAAAGAAGAAAGAAAGTTGAATATGTAGTTAATAACTCTTGGAATTTTGGTAAAATGGCTCATAACCCTTTTGGTCAGTTTATCATGAGAACCATAATGAAAATAACCCCAGAAAAGGTAATGAGTAAGCAAATGAATAAGCTTTACGAGGTAGATGGATTATAAAACTTCCAAGTAAATTTCTTTCAATACAAAGCTTAAATTCTTATCAAAATGATAAGTTTGCAGCTTGATGTCTACTAAGAATGTACTCACCATAGGAATTTTAGCGCATGTGGATGCGGGCAAAACATCATTAACTGAATGTTTGCTACATGCTGCGGGTGCTACAGTGCAGGCAGGTAGCGTTGATAAAGGCTCAGCAATCACAGATGCTTTAGCATTAGAAAAAAGCAGAGGCATTTCTATTAAAGCCTCCTCTATAAATTTCAATTGGAAAGACACACAATTTCAATTAGTGGATACTCCTGGCCATATTGATTTTGCTGCTGAGGTTGACCGTTCATTATCAGTTTTAGATGCCGTTATTTTAGTAGTCTCAGCCAAAGAAGGCGTTCAAGCCCACACTTTAAATTTGTGGGAAAGTTTAAAGGAGCGAAATCTACCGGTCATTATTTTCTTTAATAAGATTGATAGAGATGGAGTTTACCCTGAACAAGTATTTAGTGATTTCCAAAAAGAACTACAAGCTCCCCTATTTGCTTTAAATTCACCCAACATAACCGAAGGGCAATATAGTTTAACCGCATTTGAAAAATCCGTCAATTTAGCAGAGAACCCCATTTTAAATCAGTCGATAGAAAATTTAGCAGAACATGATGAAGAATTTTTGGAGCAATATTTAGAGGAGAATCTAGATGATCCAAAAGATATTGTAAAGCAAGCGATTCCACATTTGAAGAAGGGAAACCTTTACCCTGCACTCTTTGGAAGTGCTAAATTAGGAATTGGCATTGAAGCATTGCTGAAAAACATGGAGTTGCTAATTCCTTCAGATCAAAAATACTACTCCACACCATCAGCTAAGGTATTTAAAGTGGAACTCCATGATAAAATGGGAAGGTTGGCCTATATCAAATCCTATGGAAGCACACTTAAAACTAAGGACAGCATCTTATCTCAACAACTGGAGCAGGACATTAAAATAAATCAAATCTACAAAGCTGAAACAACAGGATTCAACCAGGTAAATGAACTCCATGCTGGAGAAATTGGTCTAATCACTACTTCAGAGATTATTCAATCAGGTGACATATTAGGGAATCAAGAACTTGATGATGAATTTACAAAAATCAGTAATGCTGTATTAGCTGTTGAAGTAAAAGCTGTTGAAGACAAAAACTATCAAAAGTTAGGGGAAGCATTAGAAATTCTAAATATGGAAGATCCTATTTTGGATTTTAAATGGTTCAAAGAGGAAAGAGAGTTTCACATCAAAATATTAGGTCCTATTCAAACAGAGGTTTTGAAGGATAGTTTAGAGCAAAGATGGGATATAGAAGCAGAGTTTCTTCCTCCTAAAGTGGTATATAAAGAAACTCCTTCAAAATCTGCAGAAGGCTATGTACGCTATTGGATGCCAAAACCTTGCTGGGCTATCATGACATTCAAAATTGAACCAGGCCCTTCTGGAAGTGGTACACAGTTCACCAATCATGTACGCACTAGTGATATCAGTCAAAAGTATATCAATGAAGTAAAGCGTGCTATACCCTGGACTTTGAAACAAGGAATTCATGGATATGAAGTCACGGATATCCATATCACCCTAATAAAGGGTGAAGAGCATAGCGTTCATTCTAATCCGGGAGACTTTTTATTGGCAACCCCAATGGGCATCATGCGAGGCTTGGAGAATGCAGGGACTGATCTTTTAGAACCCATGTATGCCTTTGAAATTAAAGCTCATCAGGAATTGCTGGGGGCAGTAAGCAGCGATCTCAGTCAGATGCAAGCTCAATTGGAATCTCCGTTTTTTGATGAAGAGTATTTTATCTTAAAAGGCAGAGTTCCTGTAGCTAAATCCATGAACTACCCCATAAAATTCAATGCTACAACTTCGGGTAAAGGTCGATTAAAATTTAAGCTCGATGGTTACGAGAAAACTGCTTTAACAGAGGATAAAGAGAGGGCTTACAGAGGCGTTTCACCATTAGATGAATCACAGTGGATTTTGCATATGCGTGGCGCATTCAAGGCAGATGAAAGAATGATGACCTAATTTTATATTTATTCTACTCCCACTTCCCCTATAACCTCTAGACAAGTAATGTAAACGGGTTTACCTATCATACAAATACTGCCAACATCTTCCGCAGCTTCATACCCTAATCGAACGCGCTGCCCTTCAACATAGGTAAAGTCCCATAAAGGATCTTCTTCTGCTCCTTCAGGTAAAGGAGGTGTGCCGCAAAAGCCCCATCGCCAAACCGGCTCTAAATAATCACCATTATCGAGTTGAAAAACAAAACCACAACCATCGGTTGAAGACATATCGACCACTGTTGCTGTATAAGTACAATCTTTGGAAATTTTTGAGTCTTCTGGTTCGCAAGCAACGATGCTTAGCGTTAGTAAAAGTATGGGGATAAGTCTTTTCATTCTATTAGTTATGATAATTGAAAGACACCATATGGATTTGATAGGTTGGAATTCTCTTTCACAGCCAAACATTATTGGTGTGTTTATTCAAAAGAAATGTAACAATAAATAATATATCTATTTGTTAGAGTTGGATACATCTTAAACATGATCTATTCTACATTTAAAATAGTAACAAAAAAGCCTCAAACAATTTAATTGCTTAAGGCTTTTTTCTTGCAAATAAATTTAATTTACTAATTATTACTTTCTGGTGATACCGTTAGGAGGCCGTAAATATTGAATACCGCATCAAAGTCAACAGGGCCCTCACTGCTAGCTATAACATGAAATGCAAATGGCTCAAAATTTTCAACGTAACCTTCAATCTCTTCTAAAATGGCGTCAGGAATTTCAATATCGGTTTCTGAAGTATAATCTAATGAATTCTCCACTTCGAAAAATGGAGCGCCAGGATTGGCTCCAAAAAAGGTAAGACTTATCGCTATGCTGGTAGGAGCAGAAGCATCTATCCTATCATTTACTTGCAAAGTAAGTCTTTCTAAAGTAAATTCTTTCACTCGGTCCTTATATTCTTGAATCTCCTCAACAGAGGGATCTATAATAACTAGAACTGTAGTATCTTTTGCTTGGTCAGATAAAACCCTTGCAGTTTTCTCAAAGTTTTGAGGAACATCAATATCTAAAATATCATCAAATTCATCACATGCAAAAATAGAAAGTGTAAATAGCGCTATAAGCGATAATTTGAAAGTAGATTTTAACTTCATATTATTTATAATTTTTATGATTAACATTAAAACTACTTTATTAAGTTGATTCAAAAAACCCTTTTTCGTTTAATCGTACCTTTTGAACTATATAGCTATGAATCTATTAGCCAAAGATTAAACAAGGCTATTCTCATAAGTCAAATACAAATAACTTATCCTTACTTCAGCACCACCCCAACCCCAATTTTCTCCAATAAATAAGGGTTATGATCAATTACTACTATATCGTTTCTTCGGCTTAACTTTTCAAGGATATCAAAAAGCAAATCGATATCTTCAAAATGTAAACCTATACTGGGTTCATCCAATACATATAAAGTATTTTCAGTTTGATCTTCTAAGCAGTTCAAGAGCAATAATCTTTGCTTTTCACCTGAAGATAAACTCTTAACTGGCTGGTTTAAAGTCAAGTGATCTAAACCAATGGATGACATCTTGTCTAAAAAGGAAATCTTTTTGCTACTCACTTTATGTTGCGCAAACCAAGAATTTAACTCTGCCAAATTGAAGTCTAATACTTCAGCAATATTGAGTCCATCGACTTTATAATCTAACACATATTGTTGGTATCTGGTCCCCTTACAAACCTCACAAGTTTCTATAGTATTGGCTGCAATATCAAGACTGGTTTCAATTACCCCTCTACCCTTACAATTTGGACATTGCCCTTTCTTATTTTTGTAAGAGAATTCCTGTGTCTTTAAATCAGTATTCTTAGCAAACACCTTGATTACCAAGCTTAACAAATCAAGATAATCTACTACTAAGGTATTATTATATGCTCTCAGTTTTATAGCTTCAAAATATTGAGCTGCTTTATATTTCCTTGGAAAATCTATTTCTGAACAATGAACAGCTGTTCCTATATTTATACTGGGTATTATAATATCCTTCACTAAAGTCGTTTTCCCAATACCGGATTTACCACTGATGGCTGTAATTCCACCAATTGGTACATTTAGTTTTTCCTTTTTTAAGCTGTATCGATTTATGTTTTTAATTTGAATAGCCTGACCCCCTGTTTTAAGACTTAGCTTCTTCCCGGCTGTTTTTAAATAAGGATGACAACAATCTTGCTTTAAGAAAGATTGAGGCGTCCCCTGAAATATAATTTCACCTCCTAATTTACCTGCTTTAGGTCCTAATTCTACCAATTGATCCGCAGCGAGAATGATTTCCTTATTATGCTCAATAACAATCACTGTATTTCCTTTATCGATTAACTCCTTTAATAATTTTATTAAATCCGGAATATTCTCAACCGATAAACCTGCAGAAGGCTCATCCAATAAATAAGTAATTCCTTTTAAAGGAGAATTCAATTGTTTGATGAGCTCGACCCTTTGGTTTTCCCCACCAGATAAGCTTGGTGATTTTCTACTTAATTGTAAATGGTTTATATGCAGCTGTTTTGCTCTTTCTATCGTCTGCTCTAAATAGGGTTTGAATCGATTAATTAATTTGTAATCAATCGTATTCTTTCCTAAAGATTGAGAAAGCCAGTTATCCAGCTCATTAAAGTTCATCTCTTTAACATCTTGAATAGATTTTCCTTCCAACTTATAGTCAAGGCGTTCTTTTTTCAAACCACTGCCAGAGCATTCACCGCAAGTCGCAGGAGAAAATAATGCCTTTAAGTTATCAATATGCTTATTCTTTCTGGTTTTATAATATTCATCCTTGAGGTAATGAAATAGTCCTTCCCACCTCATGCTAACTTGCTGAGTTCCGCTTCTCGTCTTCGTTTTGAATCTCCATTCCGTTTCCCATACTTTATCACCTGCGCCTTCAAATAATAATCTTCTTTGCTCTTCATTAAACTCTTTAAAAGGGGTTTTAGTGCTAAATCCATTCGCTTTGGCAAGCTCCTCAAAAATCGCCATATGCCTACTATCGGGTTCACCGTAATAAGCTAATGCTTTGTTATGAGTAAACAAGCCTTCTGCTATGCTCAAATTTTCATTATGAATAATCTTTTCAAGATCCGGTAGTAACTCCACTCCTACTCCCTCACAAATAGCACATCTTCCTAGTTCATGGTGATTAGAAAAATGACTAGCAGATAATTCATCTCCTTCATATTGTGCCTTTCGGGAAAATGCAAAACGTAATAATTTATCGATTCCAGTTTGCTTGGCTATATCAGAACGTAGATTTTCACTTTTCTCTTTTCGGCTTATGCAAATAGTCGGGCTAAGCCCGGTAATATTCTCTACCTCAAACTGAAAATTAACACCTACTCTAGATTGCTGGTATGAGCTAAATTGCTTGGTCATTTCTTGTAAACCGTATCCATGCAATGTGTCTATCAATAATGATGATTTACCAGAGCCAGAAATTCCGCTTAATACCGATAATTTATTTTTAGGGAATACAATATTTAGATCTTTGAGGTGATGGGTATTTGCCCCTTTTACATGGATGCTTTTTGTATCATCTTGCTTCACTGCAGCTAATTCCCTTTTCTCAAATGGAATTGAATTATCAATCCACTGGTCACATTCATCATGGAATAAAGCATGATTTTCAAAACAGATAATGCCAGCAGTTTGCTTTTTAAGCTGATGCAGAGCTTCTAATAATTGCCTTACATTTTGCTGATGCAAACCAATACTTGGTTCTTCTAAGATTAAAAGGCTATTTCTGGTCGGCTTAGCAAAATGTTTGGTTAGTTTGATTCGCTGAGCTTCACCACCAGAAAGGGTATTCGATGGCTGGCCCAATTTAAGATACCCTAGCCCTAATTGAATCATAAGTTCTAACACTTTAGCTATCGCTTTTTCTTCAGAAAAAAAGTCTAGTGCTTGTTCAACGCTTAAATTATATACATCTGCTATATTTTTATTCTGCCATTCAACTTGTAATACTTCTGGTTTAAATCGCTTGCCATTACAGCTAGGACAAGTCTGATTAATATTGCCCATAACACTCATCGATAAACTGATTACTCCTGCTCCCTCACATGTTTCACATCTGCCCATTTTGTTATTAAAAGAAAAAGCGCCTTTCTTCAAATTAAGCGTTTTTGCTTTTTCTGTTTTAGCGAAAAGGTCTCGTAACTTATCAGCTAAAGCGGTATAAGTAGCAGGATTACTTCTCGGTGTTTTCCCTATCGGCTGATCTGTCACCCTAACCATATTGTAGTCTTTACAATTGGCAAAATCTTTCAACTTGCTCGAAATATCTTCAGTTTTTCTACTGATAACATTTAAGCTACCCGGCTGAAAATTTAAGATTTGCTTTGTATTTTGATTAGGCTTTAATGGTTTATTGTTTACTGACTTTTGAATTTCATTTAAAGTCGGGCTATCAATATTTTTTGAATTAAGAAACTTATCCAGAGAACCATTAAAAATAACATCTCCACCAAATCGTCCTGCTTTAGGACCTAATTCTAGTATCCAGTCTGCCTGCTCTATAAAGTTTAAGTCATGCTCCACCACCATTACGGTATTTCCCTTCTTAATTAAACGCTTCAGCATGTATAATAAATACTCTTGATATGGAGCTGCTAAACCTATTGAAGGCTCATCAAATACATATAATATGCCCTGTAAATTGCTATTAACTTGTTTTATTAATTTTATCCGCTGAGCGTCTCCAGAGGAAATTTCAGTACTAGGAATGCTCATAGAATAATCTTCCATTCCAAGTTGGATCAGATCATTTAATTGGATCAAGATCTTATCAACTAATAGCTTTTCTCCTTCATTAAGTGATTCATCTTTTAACTTCTCAAATAAAGGATTCAAAGGCATTTCCATCCACTCCTGAAAATTGTAGTCTTTCCATTTATATTTAAGATGCTCAGCTTTTATTCTTGCACCCTTGCAACTTGGGCATAATTTTGAACTGACAAACTTTAAAATATTCGGGTTTCGATCTCGTTTAAGAATATCATTCATGATGGGCAGCATTCCTTTATAATAATGCTCCTCTCTCGGTTTAGCCTTGAATCCCTCCCATCTTAACCTTGATTCTAAACTATGCTTACCATAATACACCTTTATACGCTCACTCCCATTCAATATCACATCCTTTTGTTCCTCGCTAAGCTCTTTCCAAGGGATGTCAACATTAAAGCCATGCGCTTCACATACCTTATTTAGCTCTTCAACTGTAACCTGTGAATAAACAATATAGCCACCAGGTAAAGTGGTAGTTATGGCTCCTTCTCTTAGGGTTTTATTCTCGTCTCCAATGAGTTTGTTTAAATCAATAAACTCTGCTTCTCCAATTCCTCTACAAACTTCACAGGCTCCTTTTGGATGATTAAATGAAAAAAGAGATTTACTCATTATGTCTTCACCAGAATAGCGAGCAAATAAAATTCTGAAAATAGCGGTTAATTCTGAAAGGGTTCCAAAAGTAGTATTAATGGATTGAAATCGTTTTGATTGCTCTACTTTAATGACAGGAAGTAAATCATCAATTTCATCTACCTCAGCTGTTGGAATTGCTAAAGCATTTTGCTGGTTATAGGCTGCTAAGCTTTCTAAAAAATATCGATAGCCTTCATTTGCTATAACCCCCATCGCTAAGGATGATTTTCCTGAACCAGAAAGGCCAGTTACGACTATTAGTTGATTTTCAGGTAACTCAAGATTAATATTTTTAAGGTTATTTTGATGGGCATTTTTAAGCTTCATAAAAGAGATTTTCAAATTTCAGAAAACAAAGATATAAAGATTATAGTCGCTAAATTATTTGAGGAAGCTTACTAAAATCTAATTAAAAAGATAAATGTTGTAACAGATATATAAATTTTTAGTTAATGCTTTATTTATCAAAATATTTCAATTTCTAAAAACATGGTCATAATTATTGGGGCAGGATTATCGGGATTACTGACCGCTTATCGCTTACATCAAGAAAACATTCCCTATACAATCTTAGAAGCAAGAAACAGAATAGGTGGGAGAATAAATACTGAACAAGCTGAGGAAAATACGGCTATTGAAATGGGTGCCACATGGTTTGGAAGTCAACATCAAAACTTAATTGAATTATTAAAAGAATTGAATATTCCAGCATTTGAGCAGTATTCAAATGGGAAATCTTTTTATCAGGCAAACCCAAATTCGCCAGCACAGCCAATTGAAATACCGCCACAAGAGCCTACTTATCGAATTTCAGGAGGTTCATCAAATTTGATACATCACATTTATAATCTAATTAGAAAAGATCAAGTTCTGCTTAATCAAAAGGTTACTGAAATAATTTATGATGATAATAAATTCACAATAAAGGCAAATGAAGAATTTCGAGCAGATAATATAGTGATTGCAATTCCACCAAAATTATGGGCCAATAGAATAAAAATCAGTCCAAAACTTCCTGAAGAATTAATGAATGTCGCTAAAGATACTCATACTTGGATGGAAGAATCTATTAAAGTTGGTATTAGTTATAATTCTTCCTTTTGGGTGGAAGATGGATTGTCTGGAACATTGTTTAGCAATAGTGGTCCAATAGTTGAATTTTATGATCATTGTAATCATGAAAGATCAAGATATGCTCTATGTGGTTTTATGAATCCTGCATATGCTCAATTATCCAAATCAGAAAGAGAAAATGCAGTCATAAATCAAATCAAAAATGTATTTGGTGAAAAGGCCTCAGAATATTTGGAGTATAAAGAATGCATTTGGAGTGAAGAGTTGTTTACCTATGATTCATCTGAAAGCCAATTAATTCCACACCAAAATAACGGTCATCCTATTTTCAGGATTAGTCATTTTGATCATAAACTTTACATCTCAAGTACAGAGGCGGCACTACAGTTTCCTGGCTATATGGATGGGGCTGTTCAAGTAGCTAATTCAATTGCGAAGAGAATAATACGACAATTAAAGGAAGATATTATCACATAATATGAAGGTTTAGTAAACAATCCATGTTGTTTAATCGAAAAATCATATCTGAAAAGAGACAAACTATAAATTTTAATTTTATAAACGTTATTTTTATATCAAACTATCAAAATTTAATTCTACAAAAACTTTTTATACAAGGTTTCATTAAAATATATTAAGTGAATGTTCTATTAAATATTGCCATAAAGAATCATAAAACTGTTGTGAAAAGACTGACTGAATTAATCAGAATCATTAACATCTTTCTACTCTTAGGAATTATTCATTCCACAGCATGGTCACAGTTTTATCCGGCTAAGGTGTATTCCATACGTGATGGAATGCCTACAAATGCAATTTTTGATATTACACAAGCCAATGATGGAATAATGTGGTTTATGACTTCAAAAGGAGTTGTAAATTATAATTCCTTAAAATGGCATCTTTTCTCTGATAGTCTTCAATTACCAAATTCCCCTTACTCCTATATAAGAGCCTTGGAAGATGGCTCAGTCTGGACGGCAGGACAGAATAGCAACGATTTTGTAATTAAATATTATAAAAATGAAAACTGGCAATCAGTTAAGCTAGAGGGTATAGAAAAAATTGAGGGTAAATTCACTTTTGATGTCAGGTTAAATAATTCTGGTTACAGTATTATTATTGGGGGTAGAAACACTATTTATTTACATGAAACTAGCAGTTCTACCTTGCAAAAATATCAATTATCCGATAATCCTTATTACAGAATAAACTCGATTAAGTTTCATAATAAAATAGCTTACATTTCCACTTCTGAAGGTCTCTATACACTTAATAATTCCATTTCAAGTCATCCTATTAATCAACATCTAGAAATTAATGATGAGGTTCTACAAATCCATTGGGACAAAAAAGATTTATACCTATTAGGCATAAACTGGCTTGCTTTATATCAGGATGATGAATTTAAATACCTTAGTAATGATACAGGAGTTAATTCATCCAGTAGATTTAATAAACATAATTTAACAGTGGATCGCTTTGGTAGAATTTTTTATAGTAGCATGAGTTCTGCACAATTTTTAGATAGATCAACTGGTTATGGAAAAATTCTTTACATTAATGGTCGTGTATTTAATGCCCAAAGCAACAGAATTTATGTGGATACTGAGAACAATGTTTGGGTAGGTGATCATAGAGGATTATTTAAATTTAATGTTCTTAGATTTCAGAATTACAATGAAAATATAGGCTTAGCAAATGATGAAGTAACTGCGATAACGTACCATGACCAGCAGCTAATTTTAGCAAACCAAAATCAGCTTAATTTTCTTGAAAATGGAAATATTGTTAAAAAACTAAATATTGGCTTTAAAGCTGGCATAAGAATTCTAGATTTAGCAACTAATGGTTCAAATCAGCTTTTTATTGCAGCTAATTCTGCTGGATTAAAATTGTATGATGGTCAGGAAGTCATAAATCTCGATTGGAAGACTAAAAATGAAGATCATGTTGTAACCTCTGTTGAATTTATCAATGATAAATTATACTATTCAACTAATGTAGCTTTATATAGTTATGAAGAAGGTGTAATAAAAAAAGAAGTAAAAGTACCTTATATTCGAAATATAAGTCAATTAAATAAAGATACAATAGCTGCATTAAGCACTTCTGAAGGTTTATTTTTATATAATCCTTCTACTAAAAATATTCAGCAATTCACATCATCATCTCGCATTTACAATAATGTTTACAATGTATGTAAATGGAACGATCAATATTTCATAGGAACTAGCGGAGGTTTAGCTGTTATTAAAAATAAGCAAATCGTACCTTTTTTCACATCTGAAAAACTAAATAGAGTTGCCATTTACAGCCTATTTGTGAGCAAGAATAATAATTTATGGTTGGGGACGAATGAAGGTATCTTTATTTGGGATGGTATGGATATCACCAATTACAATAAAGCACATGGCTTAGTGGGTGATGAAATCAATAGAAATGCATTTCTTCAAATTAACAAAGAGGAAGTCTGGATAGGAACTGAAATGGGAGCATCCGTTTATAATTTTGATGAAGATTTAAGTACGGAATTAATTCCAAATCTTCAACTTAAAAAGGCTGAAACTCTTGAAGGCAGTGTTTTAACTGAAAGTCAAAATATTTTAAAACATGATAATAATACTATTGAATTTCAATTTCTAGGGGTATCCTATTTTGATGAGAATCAAATCAATTACCGTTACAAGCTCAATGGTTTTGATGAAGACTGGCTTTATATCGATAATCCAAATTCAAACTCAGTTCGCTATACTAATTTACCTCCAGGTGACTTTGAGTTTTTAGTAGAGTCTAGCCTGGATAATAATAATTGGAGTGTACCTAAAAGCTTGAGCTTTACTATCGAAAAACCCTTTTACTACACTTATTGGTTTGTTGCTATTTCAATAATAGGAGTTCTCATTCTTCTTTACAGTATTTATAGGATAAGATTCTATTTTATACTTAAAAACCAACAAAAACTAAAAAAAGAGGTCAAACTTCGTACTCAAGAAATTCAAAGAATGAATGATGAAATACAGGCCCAAAATGAGGAATTAATAAGTCAGAGTGAAGAAATAGCCACCAACAATGAAAGATTGGAGGAGATTGTTCAAGACAGAACTCGTAAACTTAGGGAACAAAATGATAGACTTTCAAAGTATGCGTTCATGAATTCACATGAGCTCAGAGGCCCAATTTGCAGAATGATAGGTTTGTTGAATCTTTTAAAATTATCTCAGCAGACTGAATATGAAAAGATATTAAGCCTTATTCAAGAAACTGGAAAGGAATTGGACATCATCACGAGACATATTAATAAGTTATTAGATAATGTAGATCTAAGTGATTTACAAGAAGCAAATAGTATTGAGGTAATAAATGCCAATAACAGAGAGCAAGATCAAATAGATGATAATATTAATTAACTTTTGACTTAAAGTATAGATAGTTTTATAGCCAAGCCTTAGCTAAATTATACTATACTTATTTTAAAGCTTATAATTAATTTCCCGCATAAAGAACACTCATATTTTTTTCTAATAAAGTTAAAACCAAAACAATATCATTAAATATATGTATTTACATCAATAAAATTTATGATATGCTACATATTGATAAAAAGGCAATAGATGAAATGGAAAGTCGGTATAGAGGAAATTTCTTCAATACGATATCAGGCTTCAAAAGCGCTAATTTGATCGGTACAATTGATAAAAATAAGCAAACAAACTTAGCTATATTTAATTCAGTAGTTCACATTGGCGCAAATCCACCCTACCTAGGTTTCATACTTAGACCTACTACAGTTGAAAGACATACGTATTCTAACATTAAAGAAACTGGGTTTTACACCATCAATCATGTACAGGAGGACTTTATTGAAAAAGCGCATCAAACGTCTGCGAAATATGAAAAAGCTGAATCGGAATTTCATAGATGCGGATTTCAAGAAGAGTATCTTCATAGTTTTATCCCTCCCTATGTAAAGCAATCTAATATAAAATTGGGATTAAAATTTGAAGAAGAACATCCAATAAAAGTGAATGGAACAATATTAGTTATTGGTAGCATTCAGCATGCCTATTTAGATGAAAAATACATACAGAATGATGGATCAGTAGATATATCTTTGGCACAAACAGTGGCTGTTTCGGGTTTATATCAATATTTAAAAACTGAGAAATTAGATAAGTTTAAATATGCAAAGCCATAATTGGAAAAATACAAAACCAAATCTTTTTATAACAGTATAATAACACATCAGTAATTAATAATTCAAAAAATGAAACATCTTACGATAAGTCAAATCGGTACAATTATGACCGTAGCCTTCATGTCAATATGTTTTCAAGCCTGTGCACAACACAACAGCAGCTCTGAAACAAAAAAGGAACTGAAAAACCATACATTTGAAGTTCAAAAAACGGAGCAGGAATGGAAAGAAGCCTTAGATCCTATGGCTTACAAAGTACTTAGAGAAGCCGGAACTGAAAGGGCCTTCACTGGAAAATATAATGATTTCAAAAAGGAAGGTGTTTTTGTTTGTAATGGATGTAAAACTAAATTATTTAGTTCTGAAACGAAATATGAAAGTGGTACAGGATGGCCAAGCTTTTTTAAACCTATTAATGATGAAAATGTGCTAGAAGTTGAAGATCGATCTTTAGGCATGGTTCGCACAGAAGTAGTCTGTGCAAAATGCGGAGGACATTTAGGCCACGTATTTGAAGATGGCCCTAAACCTACAGGCTTAAGATATTGTCTGAATTCAGCAGCTTTAGATTTTAAAGAAGAATAAATTTATATAACGCCCTGTTCAGGGTATTTGCCCTGAATAGGTCTATAAAAATCCTTTATCTTTTCAATATTCGCATCCATATCCCCTTTTGCTTCAAAGCTAGGCCCAACGCCTGCAATTTTATTTTTGTAATCTAAATAACCACATAATATAGGAACATTTGCTCCTTCTGCCACCCTATAAAAGCCAGTTTTCCAATTAGGTTGATAGCTTCTAGTACCCTCAGGGGTCACTAAAATCACTAGTTTTTCTCGATCATCGAATAATTTAATCATGGCTTCTGTCATCGATTGCTTTTTACCATTTTTATGAGTTCTATCAATACCAATAGCACCAAAAGCATTCAAGATCCATTTCAATG
Organism: Marivirga arenosa; assembly: GCF_030503875.2. Classification (NCBI taxonomy): domain Bacteria; kingdom Pseudomonadati; phylum Bacteroidota; class Cytophagia; order Cytophagales; family Marivirgaceae; genus Marivirga; species Marivirga arenosa. The sequence continues at coordinate 2,676,242 of NZ_CP129968.2, forward strand.
GACCTTTCAATAATTCTTTTTTAACTGTATAACGAACAGGGATTTTGAGTATGTAAAAAGCCGCTCTTGCCCAAACTAAATCCCAATTAGAGGTATGTGGTGCAGCTATCATAACTGCTTTGTTTATATTTTCAGGTATTTCAGCGGATACTTTCCAACCTCCCAACCAGAGAATAAACTTTGCTAAGTAATACGCCATATTGTAAGCTTTATTTTGGCGTAAAGATAAGTATAATTATAGGGTATATAATGACTTAGTGAGGCAAACTCACAAATGCAGTGTTTCTTTTAGATTGATAAACATCTGCTTCTGTTAAATCAATTGATTTTTCTATACTCGTATTATTCTTAGCTGAATAAGGAGCATCCTTCTGCTTATAGTAATTATTAGAAATTACAAGACTGGTCGCCACGGCCATCAATAACGAAAATGTTGAAAAAAATCTTTTCATATTTATAGTATTCCTATTGTATTGGTATTAATGACACAGCTTGCATGAAAAAGGTTGGCACACTATTTAATATAATTTACATATTATATAATTAATACAATTTTTAGTTTCTAAGATAGAATATGAATAAAAGGTCAAAAAACAGTTCTATCGGTGTATAAGTTACTTTTATACATTTGTACGATTAACACAAACTCTTAGATTAACACAATAAAAAAAGCTTATCTTATATCGAATTAGATCGATATAAGATAAGCTTCACTGCTAAATAGTATTCTATTATGATTTTATCTCACCATACTTTTCAGCCCATATATCTTCTAATTCCTCCAGGCTTCTACCTTTGGTTTCAATTATATATTTTTTAGTAAAGATAATTAGTATAATAATACAGATTCCAAATATTACATAGGGTAATGATTTGTTCCACACTACTTCATTGTGTTCACTATCTGCAATTATTGGGAATGATTGAGAAACTAAATAATTACCTGCCCATTGTATAGCTACTGCTATTGACATTGCAATACTTCGAATTTTATTAGGAAACATTTCGGATAATAAAACCCAGGTAACAGGCCCCATACTCATAGCGAATGATGCAATAAATAATAATACTCCTATTAATGAAATTAACCCTACTTGCTCAAAATACAAAGATCCTCCTAATAGGATAAACCCTAGTAGCATTCCAAATGATCCGATCATGATCAATGGTTTTCTTCCCAATTTATCAACTGTAAACATCGCTACAAAAGTGAAGGTGAAATTGACCGCACCTAGTAATATTTGTTGTGCCAAAACATCATCCTGGGTATATCCTAAAGCTTTTTCAAAAATATCTCCACCATAATACAATACAGCATTGATACCCGTAAATTGTTGGAATAAGGACAATAATGAACCTATGATTATAATTGCAAAAGCCCCCTTCTGGAAAATATTGATGTTGGTTTTTTCTATTTTCCTTTCCTTAGCTAAGGATTGTTTAATCTCAGCTAATTCTCTATCTGCTTCTACACCTTCGTGTAAGGAATCCAAAACTTTTTTAGCCTCTTCATCGCGACCCACCAACAGCAACCATCTTGGGCTCTTAGGTATAAACAATGTCAATACAAGGAATATAATACAAGGAATTAATTCAGACCAAAACATCCATCTCCATCCTTCATCGATTTTACCTTGTTCTGAACTATAGCTTTCACCTATGTAATAGGTTGCTAGGAATACTACAAAGAAACCAGTTACTACTGCCAATTGGTAGAAAGTTACTAATACCCCTCTTTTATCTTTTGGTGAAATTTCGGCAATATAAGTTGGTGCAGCCATTGAGGCTAATCCAATAGCTAAACCACCTATCACTCTAAAAATTACTAATAGGCTGATGCTCTCAGGTAAAAAAGATGGTAATCCAGAACCAGCTGCTGAAATTGTAAATAATAATGCTGAAACAATTAATGTCAATTTTCGACCAATTTTTGTGGTCATTGGTCCTGCTATTAGCGCACCAACTAAACATCCTAATAAAGCGCTGCTGACCACCCAGCCTTTCATGGCAGCACTTAACTCGAAATATTTACTGAAATAATACTGAGTACCATTTATAATACCAGTATCATAACCAAATAGCAAACCACCTAAGGCTGCCACTGATGCAATTAATATTAAAAGTCCTTTTTTCGACATTTTCCCATAGTTTTTTAAAGTGAACAGCTATAATACCAAATAATTTTGGTGTATATACATCAATAGCCAGTAAATTTTATAAATGGATCTTATTTTCAATCGATGGATGCTTGACTGTAATTAGTTTTGGTAGGCTTTTCAGAATAAACTCTAACATAATCAATAACAAACTCCTGAGGAAAACTTTGATCATCCACTCCATATTTCCCTCCCCAATTACCACCAATTGCCAAATTAATTATAAGGTGAAATTTCTTATCAAAAGGCCAAGTTGAATTATCACCACTCTTTTTATAGACCACATGATAGGGATTATCATCTACTAACCATTCGATTTTTTGATCCGTCCAGTGAATAGCATAAGTATGAAAATTTTCATCTGCATCTTCTACTTTTATAGAATCTGTTTTTTCAGTTCCTTTTATATGATTATAACTTTCTGTGTGAATAGTTCCATAAACAGTGCCTGGATTGTAACCCACATATTCCATTATGTCTATTTCACCATCTTTTGGCCATTCAATTCGCTTGTCTAATGTAGGCAACATCCAAATTGCAGGCCATGTACCTCTTGCATCAGGTAGTTTAGCTCTAACTTCTATATATCCATATTGCCATTCCGCCATTTTTTCTGTGGTTAACTTGGCAGAAGTATAAGTTCGATTTTGATTTTTTAATGCTTGAATAATTAATTTACCATTCTCAACTTTTAGATTCTCTTCCAAAGCGGTATAATACTGTAATTCATTATTTCCAAATCCACAAAGTTCTGGGCATCCGTTTCCTTCCACAATATTCCATTTTTCACCTAGCTTCTGTACATCATCAAACTCATCTGACCAGACTAAATTGGTTTCCTTTGAACTACACTGGCTGAATACAATAATTAAGGTTAATAGATAAGCAAATTTCATTTTAATACAATTTCTTCATAATTCTGAACTTGTGAGTGAGGCCCAATAAAAACATGAAAAGCTCCTTTTTCCAGTGTCAACTCTCCATTTGATTTATAATAAGAAAGCATATCATTAGTGATTTTAAATTCCACCTGAACAGTTTCTCCTGCTTTTATATCTACTTTCTTAAATCCTTTTAAGGATTTGACCATAGGAGTTTCCTCCGCTACTAAATCTTGAATGTAGAGTTGAACAATTTCCTTACCATCTACATTAGATATGTTTTTTACATCAATTGATGCTGTAATTTCTTCTGATTCATTCATAGCATTAGCCGATAATTCAATTTCACCATATTCAAATTCAGAATAGCTTAAACCATAACCAAATGGATAAAGAGGTGAATTAACTACATCAGTGTAATGTGAATAAAATACCATTCCAGGAGCCGTAGACGGTCTACCCGTAATTTTATGATTATAATAAATTGGGATTTGACCTAAATGGCGAGGAAAACTCATCGTCAACTTAGCAGAAGGATTATTATCCCCTACTAAAGTAGCTGCAATAGCATCTCCGGCTTTTTGACCTAAGTGCCAAGCTTCTACTATTGCGGGTATATTTTCATCTTCCCAGCTTAAAGAAAGAGGTCTTCCATTCATAAGCACCAATACTATATTCGGATTTACAGAATGAATTTCTATAAGTAATTCTTGTTGAAGACCAGGTAAACCGATATCTGCTCTGCTTCTCGCTTCTCCCGACATATAAGCAGTTTCGCCTAAAGCTAGAATAACAAGATCTGATTGCTTAGCTAGTTGAATAGCTTCTTTAAAACCGGATCTGTCATCCTGATTAATAAGCTGTTCTTCAAAAAAGTTATTAGGGCCTATTGATAGTTTAACTCCTTCTGCGTATTCTATATTAGAATTAGGTAATGCATTTTTAAGCCCGTCTAATAGTGAGCTAGCTGAATTTGACACCGCTTGTGCTCTCCAGTTACCTAAAGGAGTATCTTGATCGTTAGCCAGTGGTCCAATTACTGCAATATTATTGGTGTTTTTTATCGGTAAAAGCTCATTTTCATTTTTCAATAATACAATTGACTCTTTAGCCATTTCCTCGGCTAATTGATAATGAGACTCATGTCCGACAACTTCTTTTTCTCTTTGAATATTAGAATATTTGTAAGGATCATCAAAAAGACCTAATTCATATTTTAATTGTAATACATGACGAACTGCTTTATCAACAATTGATTCCTTAAGCTCTCCACTATTAACCAAATCCACTAAATTTTGAACATAGGCGGTACCTTCCATATCTATTTCACTACCAGCATTAATTGCCTTTTTTGCAGCGTTCTTCAGGTCAGCACTAACGCCATGATTCATCAACTCCCCTATTGAATTCCAATCTGAAACTACAACTCCATTATAATCCCACTTATTTCTTAATATCTCTTGCAACAAATATTCATTTGCCGTGGCAGGAACTCCATTTATATCATTGAATGAATTCATGAAGCTAGCTGCTTCTGCTTCGACAGCAGCTTTAAAGGGAGGTAAAATATGATTATGAAGGATGTAATTATTTATATTAACTGAATTATAATCTTTACCACTTTCAGCATAACCGTAGCCCGCAAAGTGTTTTGCCGTAGCCGCTATCGTTTTATTTGAGGATAAATCAGATCCTTGGAAACCATTTATTCTTGCTTTAGCTATTTCAGATTGTAAAAATGGGTCCTCTCCAGCCCCTTCCATAACTCTGCCCCATCTTGCATCAACCGTAACATCAATCATAGGTGCGAAAGTCCAATGCACTCCTGATGCAGCTGTTTCTGCGGCAGCAGCGGCAGCAGTTTTTTGCATTAAATCTAGATTCCAAGAGCTACTTTCGGCCAAAGGAACTGGAAACATCGTTTTATAACCGTGTATTACATCATATGCAAATAAAAGAGGTATTCCGAGTCTGGTCTCTTCTACTACAAGTTTTTGCATCTTTCTAGTATTTTCAGCACCTAATAGGTTCAATACAGAACCAACTTGACCTGAAATCAGCTGCTGATATCTAATACTATCTTGCCCTTTTTTACTGCTTGGCCCTGTAAATTCACTACCTAAGCTATATTGATTTAACTGCCCAACTTTTTCTTCCAATGTCATTATAGACAGTAATGAGTCTACTTTATAATTATAATCAGAAGATGTGGTCACAGCTGTTTTCTCTGAACTGCATGAGAACAACAATAATACAGACATAGAAAGGCCTGCCAATCTTAAAATGAAGGGTTTCATAGTATTAGAAATTATGGTTTTAGTTTATTTAAATCAGGTTATTGAAAGACTCTAATATAGTCAATCCACAGTTCTTGAGGAAATTTCGTATCATCATTTGGTGACCCTGGCCAATTACCTCCAACTGCTATATTAAATATAAAGAAAAACTTTTCTCTAAATTCTGACAAATGAGAGGGTCTTAAATCTATTTTCCCATATGATTGATTATCAATAAACCATTCAATTTCGTCAGCATTCCAAACTATTGAATAAACATGAAATTGCTCGGCTAAGGTTCTGTCATTTAGCGTTTTTTTATGACCGAAATTTGCGTATCCATCATTACTCTGCCAGTGAACAGTTCCGTGAACAGTATTCTCTCTTCCTTGTCCTCCAATCATTTCCATAATATCAATTTCACCGCAAAATGGCCATCCGACTTCTCTAAAATTGCCACCTAACATCCAAAGAGCAGGCCAAATCCCCTGACCATACGGCATTCTAGCCCTTATATCTATTCTTCCATATTTGAATTCTTTTTTACCTTCAGTTATAATTCTTGATGATGTATACTGTCTACCTCCAAAATTTTCTTTTTTAGCTTGAATTACAAGGAACCCATCTTCTAGCCTGGTATTTTCTTTTTTATAATATTGAAGTTCATTATTACCCCAACCATTACTTCCTGTACCAATTTCAAAAGTATAATCATCAGAAAGTTGATCTGAGTCAAATTCATCCTGCCAGACTAAATTAAAACCTTCGTATTCTAAAGGACTTTCATAACCTTCAAAGGTTTGCTCAGGATCTACTGGTCCAGGTTCATCATCTGGTTTGATTTCTATAATTTCAATTTGTTCTGTTTTACTAATGAAATCTGATTCAGTAGCATGAGCTTGTACTGTAATATCATAATCACCTTCTTTAGAATAAACGAATTCAGCTTTACCATCTTTAGAATCAATAAAGTCATCGTCATCTTCTCCAAAATAAAACCTGTAAAAATTAGTTAAGTCTGCGCTTGCTTCAATTGATACATTTTTAGGATTACTATCAGACTGATTAATTTCTATGGTTAAATTTTCAGGTAATTTAACTACATCATCAATAGGAGCATCCTCGCAGGATGCGAAGATGCTCATTATTATAAAATAAGAAATAAAATTAAACTTAAACATCTATATATGTTATTGCACGTCAATATCGTCAACATAGAAGGTACCTGCATCTGGCACTTCCCAACTTGGGAATAATACTAATCTATCTAAAGATAATCCAGCGCCAGTTGATAAATCAAAGTTAATTTCAACCCACTCTTCAGCTGACTCAACATTAGCATCTACTTCAACAAATTCGCCACTAGAATTCTCTAGTTTGATTCTGAACACACCAGTTACTGGAGCCCATACTTTCATAATCATGGTAGTTCCTTCAGCAATTGAAGGTGCTTCTGAAAGATCAAAGAAAGAACCTGAAAATCCTTGGAATCCTTTTAATAATTGTAAAACATTTCCACTCGTGTTGATTCCGCTTTGATCAGGATTTTCAATTATAGCGGCTTCATTCCCTTCAAAAGACGATAGGTCTGGAGTTTGAGTTTCAAATCCAATAGGCAATTCAGCTTTTTGTGCTCCTTCTGGGTTACTATTAAATCCTTCAGGAACTAATCGGATATACCAGAATTCCTGATCATTTTTCGTATTTCTATACTGTAAAAACAGCTCATTTTCTTCAATATTTACCACTTTATATTCTTGAACACCAGTGTAGAATCCAATAAATGCATCATCAGAAACGGTTAAAATAGTATCTCCTTCTTCTCCTTCGGCAGGAAAGCTTAAACTCCATGATGTAGTTTTAGATTCATATGGTGCTGATAAATCACCTACTCCTGGATCATATGAATCAGGAAATTCATCTCCAAAATCAGATTTAAGATAGACATCACCATTTGTTTCCATTTCAAAACCAAAACCTTCTAAAGAGAAAGTATATCTATCATTATAAAGTCCTGCACCAACTTTTTCATTAACACCTGCGGCATACCACTTTGGATAATCTCCATCATATTCTCCATTATCGATGCTGGGGCCAACTCCAAAATGACCAGCTGAAGCTGAATCAACTGCCCAAGTCTTCATACCGCCATTCTCTATACCCCCTGTTAATAAATTATATAACTCAATATCTAATAATGTTGGGTCAGTTGCAGCAATTACAACTTCCTGTGAACTTGAAGCACTACCACCGTCATTAAATACAGTTAAAGTAACCGTGTAAGTTCCAGCTGTAGGATATGTACCAGTAGCAGTCATTGCATCAGGTGCATTTTCACCATTACCTAAATCCCATACGTATTGATTGAAGCCTTCAACAGAGGCCGTAAATTCAATGATATTATCATTATCCGCAGATGCTTCAAAAGTAAAAGCGGCATCTTCTTCAATTGGAGCTTCTACAATAGTAGGCTCCTCTTCCTCACAACTCATAAACATAAATAGAGCTGCTACAAACATTAGGTTTTTCATTAGTTTCTGCATGATTATTAATTATTATAGTTTAGATAAATTCTTGTTATTAATACCCAGGGTTTTGATTCCAATTTCCTCCAGACAAATCAATTTCAACTTGAGGAATTGGGAATAATTCATTTTTACCAGTTTCAAATCCTGCAATTTCATCAGCTGCTCGACCAGTTCTAACCAAATCCCAAAATCTGTATCCCTCTCCAGCTAATTCAAATCTTCTTTCTTGCCATATTGCTTCTATTAATGATGAACCACTAACTGAAAGTGTTGGCATTCCGACTCTTGTTCTAATTTGATTTAGGTAGGTTAATGCCTGACCGGCATTTCCATTTTGGGCATGTGCTTCAGCAGACATTAAGTAAACATCCGCAAGTCGAACAACTCTATAGTTAACCGGACTTGTAAGATCATTATCTGGAAGACCGAGCTCAGTGTCCCTTTTAATATATTTATTATTATAATACCCAGTATGACCTCCCCCACCTATCGCATAAGTGATATCTTCAGCATTTGGCTGTTGAGAAATGAATTCATCAAGGTTAAGGATAGCAGCATCTCTTCTGATATCATTAGGATCAAAAGCATTGTATAAATCCTGTGATGGAAGGTTATAACTATTACCATCATTATAGATTGGCCCATTGTATTGTCTTATACCGTGAAATCCTACTGCCACATTTCCTTCAAGACATACAAAACAATCATAAGACCCGCCTTCTAATCCTGAGTATTGGATTTCAAATACTGATTCAGAATTCCCTTCTTCTGCTACACTAAATAAAGCAGCAAAATCCTCTGATGTAGTAAAAGTTTGTAAAGCATAAGGACCCTCATTAATAATCCGGTCTAATGCAGTAGCTGCCAAATCATACTTTTCTTGATATAGGTAAGCTTTACCTAACATTGCCAAAGCAGCCCCCTTTGTTATTCTACCTTTTTCTGAACGCATCCAACCTAATACTTCAGCTGCTGCCTGAAAATCACTCTCTATTTGAGCATAAACTTCAGAGGCAGGTGTTCTATCAATAGAAGTAGCTTCCTCAATCCCTATTCTTCTATCTACTATAAGAGGAACATCTCCAAAATACTTAACCAGCTCAAAATAGTAGTAAGCCCTTAAAAAATATGCCTCAGCTAATAATGTTTCTTTCCCTTCGAAATCAATATTATCTTGATTTTCGAAAATATAATTTACTCTAGTAATACCAGCATAATTATATCTTAAAACACTTCTTAATTCATTGTTTACACCTCCATGAGTCATATTCTCAATCTCATGAAGGCCACGTGTATCATTTACACTTTCTCCACCTGCTATTGCATTATCAGAAGCGATCTCTCCTATCCATTGGGTAAGATATGAAGTTTGTAAAAGATCGTATGCACCTACAAGAGCTCTTTGATAATCTTGTTCTGTATTAAAAAATGTTTCTGCATCTTGAGTAAACTGAGGATCAATATCTAAACGATTATCACATCCTCCGATAATCAAGAAAAGGCCTAGTATTATCTTTATTTTAAATATATTTTTCATGATTATTTTAGATTAAAAGTTTAATGAAACACCGCCCATTATTACTCTCGCTTGTGGATAGATACCGTTATCTATACCTGCTGAAAAAGGAGAAGGAGATCCCACATCAGGGTCAAATCCCATGTATTTAGTAATTGTCAATAAATTATTAGCGGATAGATATAATCTAACATTTGATATTTTAGCAGGATTAGTCCATGCTTGAGGTAAAGTATAGCCTAATTGTAAGTTTCTAAGTCTCACGAATGATCCATCCTCAACGAAAAAGTCTGAGAAAACAGTATTTTGAGTTAAGCCAGTAGTCACTCGAGGTACTGTATTTGAACTTCCAGGTCTAGTCCATCTTTCTAGAACATAATCTAACTGATTAGCATAAGGTTGTTGTCTTTCATAATTACGAATTATTTCTTGTCCTAGAGCTGCAAAAACATTAGCTGATATATCAAATCCTTTAAAAGATGTAGATAAGTTAAGTCCCATTGTAAAATCAGGTAGAGGGCTGCCTATTTGAGTTCTATCAGTGTCTCCACCAAAATCAATTACACCATCGCCATCTTGATCTACAAATCTTAAGTCACCTGGCTGAGCATTTCTTTGTTCTGGAGCAGCATCTATTTCTGCCTGATTTTGGAATATGCCATCTGTTTCATAACCAATAAAATAACCTATCGGGAAACCAGGCTCCAAACGTGTGGCTATTCCACCCCCTACACCAAAACTAGCTCCATTTTGAAATTCTAATCCTTCTGGAACAGATAGAACTTCATTTTTCAAATAGGTAACGTTGAAACCGATTCCAAACCTAAAGTCATCCGAAACGTTTTTAGAATAATCTAACTCTAATTCAACACCGCTATTACGTACATCGCCACCATTTATGATGGGGGATTGGCCACCAGCACCGTAAGTTCCTAAAATAGCTGGAGCTGGAGGTTGGAAAAGCAAATCTTTAGTATCTTTGATAAAATAATTTGCAGTTACTTCAAGTGCATTAAAAACACTCATATCAACACCAATATTAGTCTGCTGAGTAGTTTCCCATTTCAAATCAGGATTAGCTGCTCTTCCTATTGCTGCACCATTGACTAAAACATCATTAAAAGCGTAAACACCTTCTCCAGTAAGAAGACCTCTGTATCCAAAAGGAAGTATTTTATCATTTCCAACTATACCAAAACTGGCTCTCAACTTTATGAATTCAATTGCAGAAAAATTATAAAACTCTTCATCTGAAATCACCCATGCACCAGAAATTGATCCGAAATATCCTATTCTATTGTTAGGTCCAAATCTTGTTGAGCCATCTCTTCTTAAAATACCAGAGATTAAATATCTTTTTGAATAATCGTATTCCGCTCTTAGAAACTGAGAGCTAAGCCTTTGAAATCCTTGATCAGACCCAACGTTGTTAAGATATCCATTAGCCGCTAGATTAGTTTTGATATCTGCTAAATCAATATCATTGTTAGGTATATTGAAGGCAGTACCATTAAGAGCACTAAAAGATTCTTCATTATATGATATACCTAAAGTACCCTTTACAGTATGGATTTCATTAAATTTCCTTTCATAATTAACAAAGCCTTCTAATATATAATCAAGATATGTTGTTCTTGCCTCAGTTACACTCGCTCCTCTTTCTAGTTGAATCCCCCCATCTACCTCTCCAACTTGAATAATTACAGGGTCCAAATTTTCATTCGAAGCTGTGTTCGCAAATTTCCCAGGTCCATACCATGTTAAGGGATTAAACCCTTTGAAATCTACAATAGAATAGTTGTATCCTAATCTACCATTTACAGTAAAATGGTCATCTATATCATAAGATATTTCTTGTTTACCTGTAATCTTATTTACGAGAGTTTCATTAAAAGAATTCTCCATTTGAGCTAATGGATTAATGATATCTGCAACTTCTTCTAGGTAAGAGTATCTATCATCAGTAAATAATGGTTCGGTTGGATAAGCATTTACAGTATTGTAGAGAACTGAACCTATTCCATTTTCAGGTAAACCACTACTAATTTCATGAGTAAATAAGAGTACATTAATGAACTTAAGTTTTTCTGTAAAATCAGTAGTAAAATTTAATCTTGCATTATATCGTTCAAAGTTTGCCTTTTCAGCACCAACAATTCCTTGTTGCCCAAAATACGAAGCCCCTATGTTATAAGTTGAATTACTATTCCCACCAGAAACAGATAAATTATAATTTTGAATAGGAGCATCACCAAATACTGCATCTTGCCAATCTGTGCCTTCCCCTAATTGAGAATTTGCAAAAGGTAGACTCTGTCCATTAGCAGTAAATGCTTCATTCTTGATTACAGCATATTCCCTTGCATTAAGTAAATCGAGTTTTTTAGCTGTTTGCTGAACACCGTAATAGCTATCAAATGAAAGTGTTGGTTTCTTATCTTTTGAACCTTGTTTAGTTTCTATCAGCACTACTCCATTTGCAGCCCTCACTCCATAGATACCTGCCGTAGCATCCTTTAAAATATTTACTGATTTAATATCATTTGGATTTAAAGCATTAAGTCCTGCTTGGTCATAAATAACTCCATCTACCAAGATGAGTGGATTATTATCACCATTTGTAGAAATACCACGAATCCTAATATTTGAAGATCCTCCAGGTGAGCCTGAGTTAGTAGAAATATTAACACCTGCTACAGCTCCTTGTAATGCTTGATCTAATCTTGGAACTTTTCTCTCTGTAATTTTTTCTGCTTTTACCTGTGCAGTTGCGCCTGTCAATTCTTTCTTTGTAGAGGTTCCATATCCTACGACAACTACTTCACTAAGGGCCTCAAAATCAGGGATCATTTTAACATTGATTACTGATCTGTTGTTTATCTTCTCAAATATTGGAGAATAACCTATGAAACTAAACCTGAGTTGAGCTTCGCCATCAACTGACAATTTGTAATTACCAGTTAAATCGGTAGTGGTACCAGTTGAAGTACCTACAATCATAATATTCACACCAGGAAGTGGCTCGTTATTTTCATCCGTTACCTTACCGGATATTACCCTATCCTGAGCACTAAGAATAGCACTGTAAAAAAGGATTGTAATTAGGGTTAAAATGTGCTTCATAGTCATTGAGTTTATTCAATTAAATTTTTGTTCGACTTTAATTAAAAAGACATCTCAAATGACAATGAATTTGCTAATGAAGGCAATTAAAATAATACATCATAAATACATCAACATACTAATTTTTACTTCTCAAAACCTATACAAATATTTTTATAATGGCCATTCTAATCATTTTAAAGCACATATTATTTTTAATTTTAAGCTGGTTTATTTCTACACTATATTTGCAATAATTACTACAGAATTATCATTTATTGTTAAATTGTAGTCAAATAATTACCATATGATTCACCCCAATAAAAGGTTTTTCTTAACGTCTATTTTCACCTTAATAGGTGTAGTCTCTATCTATGCTCAATCAATTGGCTATCCTTTTTATAAATACTACTCAAGTCAAGACTATCACGGAGGTATACAGAACTGGAAAATCACACAGAGTACGGATGGTTTACTATATGTAGCTAATAATTTTGGGCTATTAGAGTTTGATGGCACCAATTGGAATAAATATGAGTTAGAAAGCGGTACAAAATGTAGAGATGTATATGTCGATACAGATGGTAAAATATATATAGCATCTCAAGGTGATTTTGGATATTACATTCCAAATGGCAAAGGAAAATTAAGGTTTGTAAGTCTTGCAGATAGTATTCCAGGTGAAAAAAGAGACTTCGATGAAACATGGAAAATTTTCAAACAAAATGATCAGCTATTATTCTGCACCTTTGATGATATCTTTATATTTAACCTTAATGGTCAACTCAAGCAGATAATTGATCCTGATTCAGATCCTGATAACTTTTTCTTTGTTAATCATGAACTGTATTTCAATCAAAATGGTAAAGGCTTATCTGTAATGTCAAATGGCAATATTAAATCTACTGCCTATGGTCATTATTTTAAAAATATGACCATAAGTGGAATTATTGCTATCAATAATAATCAATTATTAATCAGTACACTTAAAAATGGCATTTTCTTAAAGAGTGGTAATCAGATTATAGTATGGCAACCTACAAACCAGGATAAGTTTAAAAATGCCAATATAAATCAAATGAAACGGCTTAAATCTGGTAAAATAGCTATCGGTACACAAAACGAAGGACTTTTCATATTAAGTAAAAACGGTGAAATAGAATTACAATTAAGTAAAGGGAAGGGAATAGAAAATAGAACCGTTTTATCAATTTATGAAGACATACAAGGAAATTTGTGGTTAGGTCACAATAATGGAATCTCGTCAATAGCATTAAACTCACCATTTCAGCATTTAAACGAACAAACAGGCCTGCCAGGTACAGGATATGATGCCTTATTATTTAATGACACTCTTTATCTTGGAACAAATAATGGCCTGTATTATAAAAATATAAAAGCACAAAACACATCTTTCAAAAAGATTGAAAATACAAGCGGTCAAGTTTATAAAGTTCAACAGATCAATAATGAAATTTTGATGGGACACCATGCTGGTACTTTCAGAATAAGAAATGGTAAGGCTAATAAAATAGCAAACATTCAGGGTACCTGGACATTATTAGATTTAGAAAAATACCCTGATTATGTTTTACAGGGTAATTACAAAGGACTATCTCTATTTAAGAAATCGAATGATGGATTAAAATTTATTCGTAAGCTGGATGGATTTGAAGAATCATCTCGAGTTATGGAAGAAGATCAAGATGGAAATATATGGATGACACATGGCTATAAAGGTGTATTTAAAATAAAACTTACGAATGATCTTCAATCAGTAGAAGCAAATTATTATGGAGAAGAAAAGGGGTTACCTGCAAAAATCCTAAATAACGTATGGAATTTAAATGACAATCTAATCTTTTCTACCGTAGCCGGTCTTTATAAATATGATAAAAATAAAGATCGTTTTATAAAGTCTTCGTTCTTATCTAATTATTTTTCTGACAATGTTCAGTTCATAAGTTTTACGGAAGATGCAATAGGAAATATATACTTTGTTAGTACAACTGAAACAGGAGTGTTAGAAAAAACTACGAATGGTAATTACATAAAACACATTGCAGTATTTAATGAGCTCGAAAATTTATTAAATGATGACTTGCAAAATATTATAACTTTAGAGGCTAATAAAGTATTGTATGCAGCAAAAGAAGGTTTTATACAATTTGATAATACCGCTCAAAAAATAAAAGATATAGATTTCAATACCATATTTACTAAAATTGAAATTTCAAATTCCAATGATTCTATTATATCCTATGGAAGATATATTGAAAATGGTAAAGTATCATTTAACTATCAAAATCATGATGTTGAAATCCCTTTTAAAGATAACTCAATTAGATTAGCTTATAGTGCTCCCTACATGAGTGGTAAATTTAAAAACCAATATCAATATTGGTTAGAAAATAGCGAGGAAGAATATAGTAATTGGACTGAAAGAACGGATAAAGAGTATACAAACCTACCAGAAGGAGATTATATTTTTCACGTAAGAGCTAAAAATATTTATGGTCAAGTCAGCAAGCTTGCTTCTTTTCATTTCACCATTTTACCTCCTTGGTATAGAACAAACATAGCCTATGGATTCTATTTTTTTATAGCTTTAATATTAGCAGTAGTAACCTACTATGTTATTGAATTACGCTATAAAAAGAAAACTGAAATACTAACTGAAGAAAAAGAAAAAGAAATCACCAGAATTGATAGTGAATTAAAAACATCAGAAGAAAAGTTTGAGAAACTTAAAAATGAAAAACTCAAATCCGAGATTAAATTAAAAAATAAAGAATTGGCTACTTCTACTATGCACCTAATAAATAAAAATAGCTTTATTAATAGCGTTAAGGCCAATTTAAATAACATCACAAAAAGAAGTAAGAACCAAGAAGTAAAACACGAAATCAATAAAGTAATACAGAATATAGATAAAAATATTGCGGCAGATCAGGATTGGGAACACTTTTCAATCCACTTTGATCAAGTTCATGGAGATTTTATTAAAAGATGGAAGGAAGATTATCCTGATTTAAGCCCACAAGAAATGAAACTTAGTGCTTACCTAAGGATGAATTTAAGTACTAAGGAAATTGCAAACTTACTGAACATCTCTATTCGTGGAGTTGAAATAGCTCGCTATAGACTTAGAAAAAAGCTAGAATTGGAAAGATCAGATAATCTCCAGGAATTTATATTGAAGTATTAAAAAAAGCCTGCAAATGCAGGCTTTCTCATTTATTGTCCTAAAACAATTGCAAAAATTAATGGAGCTACAATAGTAGCGTCAGATTCTACGATAAATTTAGGTGTATCAATATCTAATTTACCCCAAGTGATTTTTTCGTTAGGAACAGCACCTGAATAAGATCCATAACTGGTAGTAGAATCAGATATCTGACAGAAATAGCTCCAAAATGGAACATCTTTATACTCCAAGTCCTGGTATAGCATTGGCACTACACAAATTGGGAAATCTCCTGCAATTCCCCCTCCTATTTGGAAGAAGCCAACACCTTCTGTACCTGCATTATCCTGATACCATTTTGACAAGAAGGTCATGTATTCGATTCCGGATTTCATGGTTGAGGGCTTTAATTCACCCTTCACACAATAACTAGCAAAAATATTTCCTAAGGTACTGTCTTCCCAACCCGGAACTATAATTGGTAAGTTCTTTTCAGCTGCTGCGAGCATCCAACTATTTTTAGGATCTATTTCATAATATTGTTCTAATACTCCAGATCTAATAAGCTTATACATAAACTCATGAGGGAAATATCTTTCCCCTTTTTCTTCTGCATCTTTCCAAATATCAAAAATATGTTGTTGTAATCTTCTGAATGCTTCTTCTTCAGGAATGCAGGTATCTGTCACTCTATTAAGACCCTTCTCAAGCAAATCCCACTCTTGTTGTGGAGTTAAATCTCTATAGTTTGGAACCCTCTCATAATGACTATGAGCTACTAAATTCATCAAGTCTTCCTCTAGATTGGCTCCAGTGCAACTGATGATTTGTACTTTATCTTGTCTGATCATTTCAGCAAAGGAAATACCTAACTCAGCAGTTGACATAGCACCGGCTAAAGTTACCATCATTTTCTTCCCTGACTCAATATGTGTTTTATAAGCCTCGGCTGCATCTATTAGAGCAGCGGCATTAAAATGGCGATAGTTGTGTTTTAAAAATTCTGTAATTTTCATATGAAATTATTTGTTGTAAAAATAATTAAAAATACGGAAGGGCTAAGAAAATTAAAGGAATAATCAGAAGGTTTCAAGAACGGAGTTAATATTCTTTTTAAGCATTCCCTTTACGGGTATTTGTTTCATTTTTGCCACTAAAATAGACCCGTAAGTGGTGGTCAGGAGCATGCTAACCATATCGCTGACGTTTGAGCTCTTGGTAATTTCAGTTTGAAAGATAGCCTCTAAAATATACTTTTCTAATAGCTTATCAAAAGCTAGCACTTCCATATGCTGAACACCCTCATGATTGGGAAAAAGCAAATATTTTTCAGCCTTTTTGATGCTAATTGGTTTTAAAACTGTAGGAGAAACAGCATGATACTTAATTAAATGTAGAATTACAGAACTATAATTTTCACATAGATCACCGTACCGGTCAAAGATATATTTTACAGCTTTAATCCCTTTCGTTTCATTTGAAAGTAACTCCATACTAATTTCAAAAGACCATACCCTCAAAAAATAAAGTAAAAGATCTTCTTTCTGTGGAAAATATCTAAAAAATGTAACTTTTGATATACCTACCTTTTCACATAGGTTAGTAACGTGTAAATCTTGAAAATTGCTTTTTTGTAGTTCTGTTTTGGCGGTCGATAGTATAAGTAACTTTAATTTTGCTGATTTTCGTTCCCTTAAACTGATCTCACTGTTTGCCATTTCCTTTGCATTAGATTTTGATTATAGTAAACTCAACTCTTCTATTTAATTTTCTTGTTGCTTCAGATTTGTTACTAGCAATTGGTCTAGCACCTCCATATCCTTTGCTTTCTAACCTTTTTGAATCTATGCCTTTATCAACAAGATATTGTTTTATTCTATCAGATCTTTCTTGTGATAATTCAATATTCAATTTTGCACTACCTGTATTATCGGTATGCCCTGATAATTCTATCTCTACATTTGGGTTTTTCTTTAACATGCTATACACCCTATCCAATTCTTCAAAGGAACCATCCATGATAGTAGAAGTTCCTCTCTTAAACAAAACACTCTTAAGTTGAATGGTAGTCCCTTTTGTTAAACTTAATAATTCAAGTTTAACCGTCTGATTATCGGATATTGTATCGGTTTTGATGGTCTGAAAGTCATCTAAATAACCTTCTACAGAAATATCTACTGTATAAATTGAATCTTTGTAAAGCTTAGTTTTATAAGTTGAAGTTTTGCTCATTACTATTTCCGAGTAAGAACTCTTGCTCATTTCATTCACCCCTTTAATTAAAAGCTGTGGTTTTAATTCAGCACCCGTGAATCCATCTACCACTTGGAATTTAACTTGAATCTTTTCCCTGGCTGCTTTCTTATTAGACTGGTTTGAATTTGTTGCTATTGCTAAAACAGATTGTGATGAGGCAGTCATGCTCTTTTCAACTTCTGGTTCTACCTCCACTTCAGGAGGAGTATTCATTTGCATAATGTTCCCTAATCCAATACTATTTACTGTATTGACAAGCATTACATCTTGAGAATTATTGAATAATTTAAAATACCAATCCGCCCCTTCCGTATTTACATTTTCAAGATTTTCTGGTTCAGACCAGGTAGTCCAAGTGGCATCCTGCCTTTTACTGTAAAAAACATCTCTACTCCCCTTTCCCCCTTTTCCATTTGAACTAAAGAAAAGTGTTTTATTATCTGGAGCCAAATAAGGTGTTAATTCTTGAGCTTCTGTATTTATATCTACACCTAAATTTCTTAATTCTGTCCATTCATCAATAGACTTTCTAAATGTATAATAAATGTCTTCATTTCCTCTAGTACTAAAACTCTCTAAGCTTAGCACCATAATTTTGCCATCTTTACTTAAGCTCCCTGATAGATGATCTGATTTGTTTTTATAATATGGAATATCAATGGGTTTTGGCTCACTCCAATTATCCCCTATTCGTCTAGAGAAAGATAAACCTCCTTTACGTGGATTGGTATAATTTCCAACTACATACATGATATTATCATCAGGCGTAATTCCGATAACTGCATTATAATTTGAATTATTTACAGGTCCTCGCAAACGCTGAGCCTGAGTCCATTGACCATTAATTTTTCTACTAAACCAAACATCACCTTGATCTCTTTCCCCTCCTGCATTTTCAGGGTGGTTCTTTTTAGTGAAGTAAATTGTATTTTCATCCGCTGACAGTACTGGTGAAATATCATCATATATACTTTCCAGTGAATCTATAACTTGAGGAGTACTTTGTCCTAAGAGAGAAAAAGTGAGAGAGAAAAGCAATATGGTTAACAGTACTTTAAAGCGCATTTTAGGTGGCATTATCACAATACAATATAGTTCAATTGAATAATTCTTACAATCGTGATTGGATGTAAACCTTACACCTAATCTTAGTATATTATCAAAAATAAAACGATAGTATAGAACTTATTCATCGCTAATCTACTATATTTTTTTCTAAAATCAACTTAAAGCTATAAAATAATTATAGAGGTCTTTTAAATTGTATATCAGTTAGTTATAGAATTATCTAATTAGATTATCAAACTGATATAAATATTATTAGAAATAGTTTGACTTTATTACTTGTATTAAAATAGTAGAATTTCAACGGAATTAATTTTGAGATTTAATTACTCTAATACCTTTTTAATTATTAATCCTGTTCTTGATAAATCAATAATGGATGGGTGCTTAAATATGAAATTTCAGTAGAAACGCTGCTGCTTAGTATTTTCTCAAAAAAGTTTCTTTTCCTTTTCAAAAGAACCAATAATTCACCCTTTTGATCACTTACAAATTCTTCTATGCCACTACTAATATCTTTCTTATATTCCTTTAAATAATAGCTAATTTTTTCATATCCTAGAAAGGTCGAAAGCTCAGATTTAAAATCTTCATAGCTTCTTTCACTAAGGAAGTTTTTAGAATGACTTACATGTACAAAATTAATTCTACTTCGAAATGGGTAAATAAAGCTCACCAGCTTTTGCATGGTTATATTATCCTTATCAGAATAATCTGATGCATAGACTACCGAACTCCAGCCTTTAAAATCTGCATCTAGTGGGATAGTTAAAACTGGAACTGCTGCATGCTTTAGTGTCCTGAGGGTTCTGCTTCCAATAATAGTTTTTCTGTTGTAGCCATGACCTTGTGTACCCATTACAATTAAGTCGTAATCGTGTTTATTGGCATAATTACTTATTGTGTTTTCCATATTCCCAATGGATAAAACAAAATCACATTCGAAACCATATTCATTTTCAATTTCTTCAGAAAGGCTTCTTAATTTTTCTTTTGCATGAGTCTTCAGATCATTAAAATCAGATTCCTCACCTTCTATAGCTTGAGTAAACTCTTTTTCAGTAAAAATATGAATAAGCATCATGCTTCCTTTTCGGATTTGAAGAAGCTTAGCAGCATATTCTAATGCATTTAAAGAATAAGCTGAAAAATCAACTGGGCATAAAAATCTATCCATATTACTTATGTTTAATTTACAATTTAAAAAAAAATAGGTTTTCTAAAACTTACTAACGAATTTATTTCCTGATATATAAAATCGCCATGGCAATAATGCATCCTCCTCAGCATAATCAATTCCTATGCGAGTGCTATGAATTACATTTTGAACTTCTATATTCGAATCATATATATACAATTCATTGCTATAGACCATATCAACACCATTATGACCCTTATTAATACCCAATGATTTGGAAAGTTTACCAGGCCCTGAAAATACGGTAGGTTTAAATTTAGAAGTTTTTCTTCTCGCCAACATATAATCAATACCACTGATTGGCTCCACTCCCCTCACCAATACTGCATCTGCAGTTCCTTTTACATTGGTTACAATATTAAATAGATGATGAATGCCATAACATAAATACACATAGGCAGTTCCGCCTGGTTCATACATGGTAGCTGTTCGTTTTGTAAATTTACCCATATGTGCATGGCATGCTTTATCATTTTGACCTGAATAGGCTTCTGTTTCAGTAATAATGGCTTCACTTATAACTCCATTAATATTTGTGCATATCACTTTACCTAAAAGTCTCTGAGCTATTTCTACTACATCAGTATTTTCATAAAAAGACCGAGTTAATCTTTTTTTTGTAACTTTCATCTTAAATATTAGTATCTCTATTTTATCAATTAAAATAACTAAAACATACACATTATGAAAAAATCAATTTTTGTTATGTGTCTATCAGTGCTATTAATTAGTAGCATTGAATTAAAGGCGCAAATTAACATTCCTCAGCCTTCACCAAAGGCTAAAGTTGAAACTACAGTAGGTTTAACTGATGTTTCAATAAGCTATTTCAGACCAAGCCTTAAAGGTCGAAAAATATTTGGAGAAGGTGATGGTTATTTACAACCCTATGGTGTTTTATGGAGAGCAGGTGCCAATTCTGGTTCTATTTTATCATTATCTTCTGAAGCTGTAATAGCAGGAAAAAAAGTTGCTGCGGGAGAATACCTTATCTTCATGACACCAGGAGAAAAAGAATGGGAATTTAAATTATATAGTGATTTATCATTAGGAGGTAACGTTGGTTTATATGATGAGGCTAAAGAAGTAATGTCAGTAATTGTAAATGCTGATGTGTTGGATGAAAAAGTTGAGACTTTAACTTATCAAATTTCAGATATTAGTCCTGATAATACTGCAGCAAATATCCATTTTAGATGGGAAAATGTTAGTGTAAAAGTTCCTTTTGAGGTATCCTATGATGCTCAGGTGATGGCCCAAATAGAACAAAACACAAAAGTAAATCCAAGAAATTTAATTTCTGCTGCAAATTATTATTATACAACCGACAGAGATTTAAAGCAAGCATTACAATGGATTGATACTTATTTAGCAGAAGGAAATAATAGCCAGCAATTCTGGAATCTTCATTTAAAAGCTCAAATTTTAGCTAAAATGGGCGATAAAAAAGCCGCCAAAGCCGTTGCAGAAAAATCTATAGAAATAGCAAAACAAAATAGTTCGGGTGATTTTGGTTATGTAAAAAGAAATCAGGACTTAATTGATTCATTATAAAACCTGAACCCAACACAATAATTTAAAGGCTTGAATAATCTCAAGCCTTTTTTTATTCATAAAATCGAGATAGATCTAGAATTTTCACTTCTGCTTTTCGAGATTTATCCTCAACCATTCCTGTTAACACCCCAAACCCCCTGGCTGCTAATCTATCTTGTTCGATTCCTTGATCTAAGAAGAATTTCAACACTGATTGAGCTCTTTTATTGGATAGCTCATAGTTATACCTAGGATTACCATCTGATGAAGCAAATGCAGAAATTTGAATTCCTAGGTTTTGATGAACTTTTACAAAATTTGCCATATCCTTCAATCTCTCTTCGTGAGATGGTAAAACATCTATAGAATTAACATCAAAATAAACCTGATAAGCAGATATATTTAAAACTGAATCAATCAATTGCTTTATTTTTAATTCTTCATCAGTAACGAAATTATTTTCAGTCTTTTTTAATTCTGCTATTCTTTCTCGAGCAGTGATTCCTAAATCTCCTACATGCTTTACCATATAGATATCTGTAAATCCTAAGCCTTCTTCTCTTACGGAAGCCAAATAACCTCTTTCACCATCTGATGTTGGATGGAAATAAACTTCATCATCTACCGTATTAACTGGATAACCCAAATTTTTTGGGCTAGTCCATTTTTGTGATTTATCATCATATTTAGACGTAAATACATCAAATCCTCCAAAACCTTTATGGCCTCTACTACTGAAATAAATGGTAACACCGTCTTTTGCCATAAAAGGCCCATCTTCGTCTAGCTTCGTATTAATTTCTGGCCCCATATTAAATGGTCGTTTCCATTGTCCATCTTCTTTATAACATCCATATATATCAAATCCTCCATACCCCCCTGGTCTATTTGAAGCAAACATCATGAATTCCCCATCATCAGATACCCAGATGGATTGTTCTGCAAACCCTTGAGAATTGATCCTCCCTTCTAATGGCTTAGGTTTTGACCATTCCTCATTTGCATTTTCAGTAGAATAATAAATATCACCATTGCCTTCATCCGAGTAAATGTATAATGTTTTACCATCGCCACTGAGGAATAAATTAGAATCATGATATAGGGTATTTATATTTTGACCAATATTTTTAGCTTTGCTCCAGGTTACTCCTTTTCTTTTAGAGATGTATATATCTTCAAAATAGAAATTATCTTTATCTACGTTTTCATTCGTATTTTCTTCTTGTCTTCGAGAAGTGAAGATCATGACCGTTTCATCCTTATTTAAAACAGGAGCATAATCAGGCCAAGATGAATTTACATCTTCACCTACATGTTCGATAGTATAAGAAGAAGGCATTCCAATAATCTCCTTTGCATTTTTGCATTCCTCTATTCTATCATTTACATCATAAACAGAAGTTCTATCTCCTCCTCTGTAGCCTCTATTGGCCATTAATCTCTGTTTGTAGGCGTTAAAATATTTCAAAGCTTTCTCAAACTCTAAACCATATTGATACCCCCTTCCTAGTAGGTAGTCAATATTAAATCTATACTTTGGATCAAGTCTTTTTACTCTTTCAAAATATTCCGTTGAATAATCTCTGTTAACAGTTTCCAGATAAAGGATCCCAGCCATATAATTAGCTCTTACATTCATTGTATCAGCCGTTGCTGCTTGAATGTAAATATCTTTTGCAATTTCAATAGCGTCTTTAGCCTCTGCATAAACCTGATCTGCCTGTTCTAAATAGATTTTTGCTAATTCAGGATCCTGTGCCATAGATTTGACAGCGAAGAAACTAAAGAGTGAAAGAAAAAATAATTTAATTTTCAATTCCATAAAGATTAGAAAAATACAACTAGCTAGTTAAACCTCCAAATATAAACTAAAAATAAAATATCTTCTCTCAATTATTATTGAGCAATAAACTGTATTCCCTTACTGCCTATTATTTTTAATATACTGATAGATTAAGCCTACTAAAATTACAATTGCACAGCCTATCACATTAAACCATAGATAGGCCATATCAGTAAAAAAGTAGAAATATAAAACAACAGATTGTGCTACTAATGAGCCTACAAAAACAGCGTTCCCTTTTATATATTTAATAAAGAAGCCTGCTAAGAATATCCCCAAAATTGTTCCATAAAAAATTGACCCTAAGATATTTACAGCTTGAATCAAATTATCTAGTAGTCCAGCAAATGTAGCAAAGAATATAGCCACTAGTCCCCAAAATAGGGTGAACAGCTTAGACGCAATTAAATAATGTTTATCGCTGCCATTCTTATTTATATTTCGCTTATAAATATCAATTATAGTTGTGGATGCCAAAGCATTTAATTCAGATGAAGTGGAGGACATGGCTGCTGAGAAAATTACCGCTAATAATAAACCTATAATTCCTTTAGGCAAATGATCCATTACGAAGGTTATAAAGACATAATCCGTATCCGTAGTTTCAAGATCTTCATTGGTAGCTTTGATTATTCCTTTCGCCTCATCCCTTAATACCTCCTCTCTATTATGGATTTTGCTAAGCTCCGCTTTAATTGGTTCAATTTCATCACCTCTTGCTTCTGATAGCAATTGTACCTGAGCTCGTTTCTCTTTAAATAATTCAGCATACTGCTCCTCTACCACTTGGTATTTCTCCTTTTGCTCTGGATTTAAATACACCTCATCTTTGGCTGCATTATTGAAAAAAACCGGTGACGGATTAAATTGATAAAAAACAAATACTAAAGCTCCTATGAATAAGATTATAAACTGCATAGGAATCTTCAATAAGCCATTAAACATCAAGCCTAGTCTACTTTCTGTTAATGATTTACCTGATAAATACCTGGCTACCTGAGATTGATCGGTTCCAAAATAAGATAAGGCAACGAATAAGCCTCCCAATAAACCCGTCCAAAGTGTATATCTATTGTTGAGATCTAATTCGGTATCAATCAGTTCTAACTTACCCATATGACCTGCAAGGCGCGTAGCTTCTACAATTCCAATGTCATCAGGAAGTAAGTGAATTACAAAAATACCAGCAGTAATCATACCTCCCATCATGATGATCATCTGGTGTTTTTGAGTTTGACTTACAGCTTTGGTTCCACCACTTACTGTATATACAATAACTAAGGAGCCAATAATAACGGTTGTATACACTAATGGCCAACCTAAAATGGTAGATAATATAATAGAAGGAGCATATATGGTAATTCCAGCTGCCAGGCCTCTCTGAACCAAGAATAAGAAAGCTCCTAATATTCTGGTTTTAAGATCAAATCTTGACTCAAGGTACTCATATGCGGTATAAACTTTAAGCTTATAATACATAGGCAAAACCCAGATACTCAAGATGATCATAGCTAAAGGGAGGCCAAAATAGAATTGTATAAAGCCCATTCCACTTTCAAAGGCTTGACCAGGTGTAGATAAAAAGGTAATGGCACTTGCTTGAGTAGCCATAATGGACAAACCTATCGTCCACCATTTCATTGAATTATCCCCTCTGAGATAGGATTCAATATTCTTACTGCCTCTAGTTTTATAAACTCCGTAAGCAACGATTAATAATAGCGTACCGAAAAGGACAATCCAATCAATTAAACTCATTTGAAATATTGGGTTATAGAATAAAACAAAATGATTAGACTAGTCAATACAATGATCAATAGCCAATAGAATCTACTCCACTTTCCTAAAACTGGTGGATGATTGTCCTCAAAGTCTTTTTCGTTTTCCATTGACGGAAATTAGAGCTAATTCATCAAAAACAAAAGATTGGTTTTGTAAACGGTAAAAAAACTTTTCTAAAACCAATATGAAATTACTTTACTTTAAAGATTTTTGATTCCCATGGTCTGAGCTTATTTATTTCATTCGTCTCTTGGTAATTATCTATCAATAACTGGATGTCATTTGGCAAGCTAATTGAAACTGAATTATGCTTATCAGATAAATTTAGCAAAACCCAATAATTATGATGTTCATCCCATCTATTGAAAATAAATAACTCAGGATCCTCCACTAAATAACATTTATAATCACCATGAACTAATGTTGGATTTTTCTTTCTAACGGAAATCATATTCCTGTAGAAATTCAATACAGAATCAGGATCTTCCTCCTGACTCTCAGCATTTATTAATTCAAAGTTATCATTCACTTTCAACCATGGCTTCGCATCACTGAATCCAGCATTCGATTCACTATTCCATTGAAATGGGGTTCTTGCATTATCTCTACTTTGTTGGTGAACCAATTCCATGAATTTTTCAGGATCACTTCCTTTTTCCATTGCATCCCTCCAGCTATTTAAGGTTTCAATATCCTGATAATCATCAATAGATTCGAAGGCCACATTGGTCATTCCAATTTCATCCCCTTGAAAAATATAAGGAGTTCCTCTCATACTTAATAAAAGCGTTGAAAGAAGTTTAGCAGATTTTTTCCAATACTTTCCATCATCCCCGAAACGAGATACAATTCTAGGAAAGTCATGATTCCCTAAAAATATACTTCCCCAGCCTTTATCTTTAAGTTTTTCATCCCATTGGTTAAATACCTTTTTCATATCTACCAAATCATAAGGGATGGGATCATACTTACCCCCTGGTCCATTGTCAATATACATATGACCAAAGTGAAATATCATATTTAATTCACCTCTATCTTTCCCCACATAATTAAGCGCATTATCTAATGTTATACCTGGCCCTTCGCCTACAGTCATGCAATCATAATGTTGCAAAACCTCTTGGTTCATTTCTTTTAAATACTCATGAACTTTAGGTCCGTTTGCATAATAATCTGAGATGATTTCTGTAAACACATTCGATTTTGAACTTGGTAAACCAGGTTTTTTGGAAATGAGACTTACTACATCCATTCTGAAGCCATCTATTCCTTTTTTAAACCAAAAATGCATGATATCATAAATCTCCTGCCTCACTTTAGGGTTTTCCCAATTTAGATCAGGTTGCTTTTTTGAGAACAAATGAAGGTAATAAGCATCTGTCTCTTTACTATATTCCCAAGCATTACCAGAAAAAAAAGACGGCCAATTATTGGGTAGATTACCATCTTCTGATTTTCTCCAAATATAATAGTCACGATATGGATTATCTTCACTTTCGGCAGAAGCTTTGAACCATCTATGCTCGTCAGATGTATGATTAGGGACAATATCCATGATCAATTTCATCCCCCTATCATGTATACCATTAAGGAGCTTGTCAAAGTCTGACATTTCACCAAAATCAGTCATGATTTCTCTATAATCACTTACATCATAACCATTATCATCATTAGGTGATTGATATATGGGGCACAGCCAAACTACATCAACTCCAATAGATTTTATATAATCCAATTTGCTAATGATGCCAGGTAAATCACCTATACCATCATCATTACTGTCTTTAAAACTTCTCGGATAAATTTGATAAACTATAGCTTCTTTCCACCAAGTCATAAATAATTAATTCTTTTTTTAGTTATTACCAGAACCAAATGACAATTGCAGCTGTCACAATAAGTAAAAGCAATGACAATACTCTGTAGTTTTTATACCAAGGCAAGCCTTCAAGCTCTTTTGTTTCGGCTCTAAATATTTGAATTGACCAAACCATATCATCAGTTTTTTCAGCTGCAGGAGGAGCAGTCATTAAACTCACTATGATTTGTATAAGCATTACTGCTAGCATCAATAAAGGTGCTTTATGAAGATAATGAATATCATTTAGTGCAGGCACTAAATCGAACACACTCGATAAAATAATGAAGACCGAAATCATGAATCCTCCTATTAATCCGGCAATAGCTCCATGACCATTTGCACGCTTCCAAAATAAGCCCATTAGGAATACTGCTACTATTGGGGGTGCAATTAATCCTAAAATGATTTGTAAATAATCGAATAAGGAACCAAACCTATCAATCTGAGGTGCCCACAATGCTGCTAATAATACCAAAACCAAAGTGGCAATTTGACCTGTTCTCACTAATTGCTTACTGCTCATATCAGGTTTTATACTTCTTACAAAATCCATTGTGATAAGTGTGGAGGATGAATTAAGTGTAGCACTAATACTAGAGGACATCGCTGCTAATAAACCAGCTATCACTATACCTAATAAGCCAGTAGGTAGTAAGCTGTAGATTAATAATGGATAAGTCATGTTCGGACAATCTGCAAGATTAGTGCATAAAACCTCACCAGCATCGGTCTTCATATAATAATTCAATGGGCTGATATCCATTCCTGAGAAAATAACGATTGCAATAATACCTGGTATTACCATGAAGAATAACACGGGAAGCTTTAATAAACCTGCAAAGATAGCTCCCCACCTACCATGATTAATGTCCTTTGCACTAAGTACACGCTGAACCATAAATTGATTATTCGCCCAAAAATAAAATCCAAGTAGAGGTACACCAAATAACAAACCTGTCCAAGGCATATATTCGCTCTCAAGTGGACGAACTAAGCTCAAAATTTCATCTGGGTTTTTGCCCTGTGGTTGTATGCTTTCCAAACCTGCCATCATACCTGACCAACCCCCCACTTCAGAAAAACAGAAATAGGTCAACACCATTGAACTTGCGAATAACAGTAAAGCTTGAATTACCTCAGTATGAACCACAGAGGATAATCCCCCTGGAATAGTATAAGCAGCTGCCGCAGCCGCCAATATTAAAATAATAATAGTAGAATCTAATTCAGGGAAAATGATTTTCAATATCAAATTACCCGCATATAAACCAGAGGCTGTATCTATAATTACGTTGCCTATAATAGTAATTGAAGAGAAATAATATCGTGATCTACTGTCGTATCTTCTTTCTAAAAATTCAGGCATAGTATATACCTTCGATCTCAAATAAAAAGGCAAGAAGAAAATGGCAAAGAAAACTAGTACTACCGCAGCCATCCATTCATAATTGTAGACAGCCAGATTTGTATTGTAAGCTTCGGATGTTAAACCAATTAATGTATTACTTCCTATATTCGCTGCAAATAATGATATCCCTACTATGGGCCATATCATGTTTCTACCTGCTAAAAAGTAATCTTCTGATGTTTTTTGTTTTCCTTTTTTAATACCATACCAAATGATACCAACTAGATAAACTATTATAATACCACCATCAATAAGGCTTAAACCGATTTCTTTCATCTTTCCATAGATTTAATTAAAATTCATTTCATGCCAATCCCTTCAAATTTTCATCTTTCACTATTTCTTTATTCTACAACTGCTTCCTTTTCTTCCAAAATCTTCTTCATAGCTACAGCAACGCCATTTGTCCATCCAAAACCATCTTGTAAAGGATATTCTCCACCGCCTGCTTGTAAGCTGGTATCAGCTACATTATATTTTTCCATCATCTTTCCAGTCTCTCTGTAAACCTTTTCATTTAAGCTTAACCATCTGTTGATTATATCCAAACCTTCTTCATGCTGACCGTAATTGAAGAAAGAATTTACCCCTATCCATTGCAATGGAGCCCAGGCATTAGGATAATCCCATTGCTGACCTGTTTCATTGGTAGTGCTTACTAATCCTCCATCTAACAATAAGCTATCTTTAACTTGCTTTAATACCATTCTAGCCTTATCCTTTGGAGCAATTTTAGCGAATAACGGATAGGCTGTAGCCATACTCAAAACATCAGTATGCTCGTTATCCTTATAATTATAATCTGCATACCTTTTATTAGATTCATCCCATAATAAACTATTAATCGCCTGTTTTCTGGAATTAGCTTTCTTGAGGTAATAATCAGCACTATCTAATAGCTCATCCCAGTTATAAGCTTGCGCAATTTTAATTTCAAGGAAATATAATAATACATTTAAGTCAACTGGGATAATATCCGTGGTCTGGATAGTACTCATTTGCTGTGGAGAAGCAAACCATCTGCTGCTATAATCCCAACCTGATTCTGCTCCTGCTCTTAAATCACGATAAGCTTTTACCGAATCTAAATTATTATTTTTAACAAGCTCATAATCTTCCTTAAATGATTCGGGTCTAGGCTTTGCATATTCATCGAAATATCGATTTAAAACGATATCATCTTCTAATAAAACAACTCTTTTGGATGCTGGATTTTCGGCAGTTAATTGATTGCTATTTCTCATCCAAAAATTATACTCTTGGGTTAAATAAGGTAAGTAAGAAATAAATTGAGAACGGTTATCGCTAGTAAGTTCATCAACCATCAAAGCAAAAAAAGGTGGTTGACTTCTTCCTGAATAATAAATTCTATTTCCATTTGGAATAAAACCTAAGCTATCAATAAGAAATGCAAAATTATCTAACATATTTATTGCTAGTTCATCCTTCCCAGATGCTTTAAGACCAAGCATAGTAAAATAAGAATCCCAATAATAAATTTCTCTAAACCTTCCTCCTGGTACTATATATGGATTTGGTAATGGTATTAAAGATGATTTATTTACAGAGTCAGCTGGCCTTGTTAAAACTGGCCATAAACTCTCAATATGTTCATACATATCCTTTGAATCATCTGAACTAAAATTTGATTGTGGATTTTCAGGAAGTTCAAAATGCTTCAAAACAAATTTTTCAAGATCAAAATCCTTCCTTTTCTTTTCAGCCATGTAACTGATTCTAATTTTCTTAAAATCAGACTTTGGAGTACAATCAACGAAGGTCTTCGAATCTTCAAATACGCCTTCTAATTGAACTCTTTTAAATAATTCAGAATCATAAAATTCTAGAAAATCTTCTTTTTCATTACTAATCTTAACCTCATTCTCAGGTATTTCATCGCATGAAAAAGTGATTAATAATAGTAAAAATAAAAGACTGAAATAGTTAGGATATTTTTTCATCTTATTTAATTGCTATTGAATTATTTTCTCTAAAAGTTATTTTTTTTCTAATCTCCTGTGCAACTTGCTGACCTTGCCAAATACCTTCTTCAATGGCCTTACGGTAGTGAATTCCTCCATATAATCTACTCATAGCAGCCTCTCTGGAAGCTTCCATAAATGAATCAAATTCTCTAGATGGTAAGCCATATTTTTGTTCAGTACTGTCTACAAAATGAAAATTATCACCATAAACATCAGTCAAAGCATTAGCTGCAGCTGTAGAAATCACACTATGACCACTCGTATATTCAGGAAAAGGGGGAGTTTGTAAAGTTGGGGTCCAATCTTCATCAATTCTTCTATTGATGATGGTCTCAGGCCTTATTAAATTAGACCTATATTTCTCATCCCAACAAGCAATAAAAGCATCTGCAAGAGCAATTGTTGTTTTTGCATAAGCATAACTACTTTCCATTAAATCAGAATCATGTGCTTTAGCTGCTATTTTTGTGATTCCCATCCAATGTCCACCAGGAGTTATTTTTTTAGTCGCGAACATAACATGGCCTGTTACATTCATCACATAAGGATTACAATCCCAAAAAGAAGCAATTTCCTTCTCCTCAGAGTTAGCATTTTTAACTACCTCATACACTTCCATAATCTCTTTATAAAATGGACTACCTTTCTCCATGCTGAATTGATATGGAGGTTGAGGAACAAACTGATCTGCACTATCTAAAACGAATGTCCTAATTTTATTCCAATGCGGTTCAATAGCAGCCATATAAGCAGGCGGTGTAGGCTCCCAATGATTTGGCTTATCACTTAAGGGATGTTTAGCCATTGTTCTAGTTTCTTTATAATTATCTTCATTAGCCCAAGCCTTTATGTGCTCGTGAACTAGCTTACCGTAAGCAATTGACGCTTCCCATTCCGCTTCTGTCAATCCCCTTTCTTTAAGTTTCAACTTCCACTCTGCTAACCATTCTTCTAACATATCCTCGGAAAAAATCAGCATTTTTGAGGTTAAATAATTAGCATATATACTGGCAATATCAATATTAACCTCCTCATTGGTATAATTTGGAATAGGAGTTAAACCATTAAGCTGACCCCCTAAAGATTTATAGCTTGAATCATTAGTAGCCAAAACTTCATAGGTAACTATCGAAGGATAAACATATACTCTGCTCGCTACAGGAGGTGAAAAAATGTCGTGAACAGTAATATCTGTTACTTTTTGCATCAGGGAATGCAAGTCTGCAGCCTCTACCTTTGTTTTTTGATGAGGCTTTTCAGAGCATGAAAAAATTATTCCTGCCGAAATAAGAAAGATTAAAAATATACGCTTCATCACTATTAATTATCAGTTGTTAATTCTATTAATTTAAATTCACTATTGTTTGATGCCACAAGTAGCAAGGTCTTACCCTTAATTTTTATCGACTTGATGTTTCTCACCTGACTATCAAGTTTCAAATCTCTGACACTTTTAATAGTAAAAGTAGAATCCTGAAATGAAAATACAGTACCATACTGAGCATCATACTTTCCCATTTCAATGTTATTCTCATAAAAATTACCAGCACCTAATAGTTCCGGCTTTGTGGATTTTCCTTTACTGACTATCTCTACTGCATTCAAAGTAGAAATCTGAAGTTCCATTGGTAACTTTTTAGCTTCAAAACCTTTATTTCCTTTATTTAAATATAAATAACTTGAAAAGTCATTAGCTGAAAGCTTTTTAGCAGATTCTAACTGATCACTTCCAAATATGCCTTCAAGACTGGCCCTTGAAAAATCCTGTGCATATTTCCATTCTTTTTTCAAATAAGGCAATTGTTTCAATAATTCAGCATGATTAGCAAAGGGGATTTCTTTTCCTTTTAAGAAATAAGTCAAAATAGGATCATTTTGTCCATTCCCATCAAAATCTTTTAAATATAAATTAACAGGCTCTTCCTTGCTTGGCTTAAACCTTGAATTTTCACCTACATTTCCTGCTATAATATCTAGAGTACCATCTCTGTTAAAATCTTCAGCCATTACTGTATTCCACCATCCACTTTCTGAACTTATGGATTTCAATTCAAATCCATTCCCTAAATTGAACATCACTTGAATAGGCTCCCATTCTATTGCTAAAACTATATCCAGTTTACCATCACCATTAACATCAGCTGATGTTGCATCTGTTAGCATTCCAAGGCTGTTTAAAAAGGGAGCAGAATCATCATTTACCAAGCTAAATGTTGCATCTTGATTATTAAAATAGAGTTTAGAACCTGGATTCAAGCCATATCCATAAGGAACAGCTCTCCCTCCAAAAAACACATCTTGAAATCCATCATCATTATAATCACCCACAATAACTGTAGAAGCTGTCATATTACTTCCTTCAAAAGTATATTTTTCAGAGAATACCCCTGAACCATCATTTAAATAAAGTCTTTGAGCAGTATATTCTGAATTGGCTTTGTATTCGTTCCCACCAGAGGCTATTAGTAGATCCTGATCTCCATCATTATCAACATCTGCAAAAACTGCATCAACATCTTCAAATACACTATCATTTTGAATGAAATGCTGATCTGATTTAATGAATTGTCCTGATTCTTGTTGAATCCAAATTTGACTAGGCACTCGCTTCGATGATCCAAAGAAAAAATCCTCTAAACCATCACCATTTATATCGGCAACCGCTAAAGCAGGGCCTTCTGTAGAAACCATATGAGGCATTAAGGGTTCTCTGATAAATTCAACTAATTGATTTTCTTCATGAACTATATCAATCCCTAATGAATCCTGTATTTCTACAGCTCTATAATTATAATTTGATTTTCTGAGCGTAGAAAAATCATAGGAACCTAGCTCATCAGAATAGGATATCTGATGTAAGCTGTTCATTTTTAAGGTACTAATGTCTTGAGATTTACCATTTGGCCAGATCAGTTGAATCTTATTGAGCTGAGTACTATCTCCTATTGCTATATGAAAATCATCCAGTACTGAACTTTGAAAACCTTTTACCGGATAGTACTCATAGCTCAATGTTTTGCCATTTTTTAATCTAACTATAACCCTACTTCCAATTGCATTAATATTACCTTTATAGCCAGTTAATTGCAGCTGCAAATAAGTTCCACTAATCCCTTTTTCAATACTGTTATTCTTATAAATAAAGGGTTTATCTTCTAAATTATTGACAATAATATCTAAATCGCCATCATTATCTAAATCAGCATAAACCGCTCCATTTGAATAAGATGATTTATTATTTGTTACTGATTCACTGATATCATTAAATGTTAAATCAGCATTATTAGAATAAAATCGATTAGGAAGCTTGATTTTAGGCATTTTCTCTACAATCTGAAGATCTTCCTTATCCACCATTCCCATTTGTGTTTTCATCCTTTGATCCTCATTTGAATTCATGAAATTCATATAATCAATATCATTCATTCTTCTAGGAATACCGTTAGAAATGAAAAGATCCTTATCCCCATTATTATCAAAATCCATAAATAAGGGAGCCCAAGACCAATCACTTGCATAAACATCCGCGTATAATGCGATTTCACTGAATGTTCCATTTTGATTATTCAATTGGAGATTATTTCTAGCAAATTGATCATTATAGCCAAAGGTCTTTTTGAATCTATATACATCAAAAGCGTCTTCTCCTAAACTACTTTTCAGGATTTGAGGATCATAAGGAAGCATGTCTAAAGAAATGATGTCATTGTAGGAGTCATTATTAATATCAGCCATGTCTACTCCCATTGAAAATCTACTTGTATGATTTATTTGTTCAGTTAAGCTTTCCTTGAATGTTCCATTTCCTTGGTTAATGTAGAGATAATCATTTTCATGGAAGTCGTTCCCAACGTAGATATCAGGATAGCCATCATTATTAACATCTCCCACTACAACTCCTAATCCATAACCAATTACTGAACTATTAATACCACTTTCTCGAGTTGCATTTACAAATTTCCCATTGTCATTTCTAAAATACTTATCTCCTGCTACATCGCTAATTTCACCTTTAAAGTCAGTCCTTTTGCCGAAAGTACCATTTTGATGAATACTGTGATTCAACTGGAAGAGGTCTAAATCACCATCTTTGTCAAAGTCGGCAAATGCTGCTTGTGTACCAAATCCTGCAAAATCTAAATCATAAGCAATAGCCTCATCTTCAAAAACAGGAATACCATTTTCAATTTTCTTACATATAAATAATTGATTGGTTCCTTTTAATACTTCATGATCACCTACTACATTTACATAAATGTCTAACAATCCATCTTGGTTAATATCAACCACAGAAGCTCCTGTCGACCAATATCCCTCTCCTTTAATTCCAGCTCGATCACTGACATCCTTAAATTTAAAATTGCCTTGGTTTAAGAATAACTTATTCTCACCCATATTAGAGGTGAAAAATACATCTACTAAATTATCGTTATTAAAATCAGCTGCTGCAACACCCCCACCATTGTAGAAATACATATAATCAAAAAAAGAAAACTCAGTAGTTTGCTCTAGATTATTTTCAAAGTTTAATCCTGTTTGATTAGAATCCAATAACTCAAAATAGGAATCATCTGAATTGGAACAAGATGATATAAAAACTAAAAAGAGTAGTGATAGTACAGTATGTAATTTTGAACTTTTGATAAATCTAATCATATGTCTATTTAGATTTTTAATCATTATTTAATTCATTTTGAATAAGATCGAAGTATCATTATTTCTGCCAATGAGTAGATGTTCTTGACCTTGAATTGAAATTAAATTCATATCTCTCACATTCCCATCAATCATTAGACTCTTAAGCTTAGAATTAAGGGCAAAATTACCTTTACCATCACCGAATAAAATTAACCCATCATTCGCATCTAATTTTCCAAATTGTGGTTTAAAATCACTTTCGTTACCTGCTAATATTAAATCAAGATAACCATCCTTATTAATGTCTAAAAGCTGAATAGAATGTATGGCAGAAAATTGAACTTGAGCTGGGAGTTGAGCTTCACTGAAACTACCGCCACCTTTATTGATCAATATTTTAGTTCGGAATGTATTGACTTCTTTATAATCAGCATTTTGAATCACCTCATTACCTAGTAATTCTTGTATAGACTTTTTACTGTAGTCTTCGTATTTCAAATTCTGCTTTTTCAATGCTGGTAATTGACTAATCATTTCACCCTTTTGTTGTATTGGCATATCTCTACCTCCAATAGTCCTAGTCAATATTTTGTCTCGGTCTCCATTTGAGTCAAAATCTTCAAGCCATATTTTTACTGGCAGCTCATTAGTAGCTGAAAAATAGAAATTATCACCTCTGTTCCCCACCACTAGATCCATCAAGCCATCATTATTAAAATCTCCAGTTTTAACTGTATTCCACCAACCTTTAGAATTGGATAGTTCTTTATTTTCAACTTTCTTAATTTGTCTACCTTCAATCTCGAATATTTCAATACCCATCCATTCTCCTACAATTATCAAATTTTGATTTCCATTTTTATTCAAATCAACTAAAACTGCATCAGTAACCATCCCTAAACCATCTAACTCTTTGGCTCTTCTGATGGTCATATCTTTAAAAATTCCATTCCCATCATTTTCGAGTAAATAACTTTTAGGACTTTGTCCATATTCTTGGGGCACGGATCTACTTCCAATAAATAAATCCTGGTCTCCATCTTCATCATAATCAAAACTCAATACTACTGATGTATTATTTCCTGTCTCTGGTATGGAATTTTCTTTGATTTTAAATGATCTAATTGATGACTGAACATATAGTTTATCATGATATACTGGGTAATCCTTTGATTGAAAATTCCCACCATATCCAAAGTATAAATCTAATCTTCCATCTTGATTTGCATCAAAAGCATGAATTGCAGTTACTTCAAATTCATTATCTTCTAAATTTTGCTGTTGAAAACTGCCATTATTACGTTGGAAATATAACTGTGTATTTTGACCTTTTGCACCTCCTATCACTACATCTTCTAAGCCATCACCGTCTAAATCAAGCACTTCATGAACTGGTCCTTCCTTAGAAAGCATTCTCATGATTAAACCTTCATAATAATAATCAACATGCTGATCTTCTTCATGACTTATAAAATCATGATTTACTTGAGTGAAGTATTCTTCAGAATTTATTGACATCTTTCCTGGAACTGCCTGCTCTAGTTTATCTAAGGATTCAAATTGAATATTCAATAGAGTATCAATTGGTGCATTATATATTGCGCTAATTAAATTATTAGGCCAAGTAATTTTAATAGAATCAATCGAATTGATTGAACCTAATCCGAAATGTAAATTATAATCTACTGAAGATTGGAAACCTCTGCTTGGCATCATTTGTCTATAAAATTGATTACCATCAGCATACAGCTGAACCTTTGTTCCTATTCCATCAATATTAGGTTTTTGATAAGCTAGTGCTACTTTCAAAAAATGTGTACTATCAGTTTTGGCATTGCTTTTATAAATACTGGAAAGTTGATTTAAATTATTCACAATAAGGTCAAGGCTGCCATCATTGTTTAAATCTGCATAAGCTGCGCCATTGGAAAATGTTTTTTGGCCAAGGCCCATTTCCTTTTCTCTATCATCAAATTGTAAGTCTCCAGTATTTATGAAAAGTTTATTGATTTGCGCATTACTAGGCATCTTTTTTAGCACATCTTCCATTTTATCCTTTTTGCCTGTAAGGACCATTTTTTGCACTACTTCATTTGCGAAGAAATCCATGAAGTCTGCATCGGTTACATCTTGATATACCCCATTACAAACGAAAATATCATTTAAGCCATCCATGTTTGCGTCAAACATAAGTGCTCCCCAACTCCAATCAGACTGAGCGACATTGGCATACCAAGCAATTTCTTGGAATGATTCACCCGTATTAAGTTGTAGTGCATTATGCATGTACTGGTGATAAAAATCTCTTCTTAATTTAAGTTGGTAAGTATTAAAATCTTCGAATTGCAATTTCTGCTTTATCAACTGGTCTGTTTCAGGAATCATTTCAGTTGTAAATATTTCTGGATAACCATCATTATTAATATCGGCTAAATCAGCTCCCATAGAAGCCAAGCTCATATGCCCCATCCACTTTTTACTATCTTCTGAAAAAGTTCCGTCTCCTTGATTGATGTAGATATAATCTCTTTCAAAAAAGTCATTCGATACATAAATATCCTGCAATTGATCTCCATTAATGTCACCAACCGTTACTCCAAGTCCAAAACCAATTAAAGAACCATAAATTCCCGCCTCTTTACTTACATCAATAAAGTTTCCGTTATCATTTCTTAATAGTTTATCTCCCCCTCCTTTTACAAAGTCTTTTACATTCCAATCTTCAGCATAAAGATCTCTTTTATTACTATTATTTAAAGTATTTACTGGAATAAATGAATTGTTGAGAATATAAACGTCTAAGTCTCCATCTCCATCATAATCAAAAAAAGCAGCGTGGGTAGAATACCCATCATCATCTAATCCATATTCTTTGGCTTTTTCTGTGAAGGTATTATCTCCATTATTGATAAATAATTCATTGAAGGGTTTTTGATCTGCCTCATACCCAGCATTACTGATGTATATATCTTTAAAACCATCTTGATTAATATCAACAATGCTAACACCTGTACTCCAGCCACCATAGCCTTTGATACCTGCTTTATCAGTAATGTCTTCGAATTGAAAATTTCCTTTATTTAAGTATAATCTATTACTTACCTGATTTCCAGTAAATAAAATATCTTGAAGGCCATCATTATTGATATCAATAATGCCAACCCCTCCTCCATTGTAGAAATTACGATAAGAGAAAATGTTAAAGTTATCTTTATTTTCAACCCTGTTTAAAAATGAAATACCAGTATGAGTTGAATCTAGAAGTACAAAAGTGGAATTCGTTTTTGATTGAATTGATTCCTGTTGATTTGAATCATTACAGCCGAAAAAAAGAAAAGTTATGAATAAAGAAGTAATAAAAAATAGATTGATTCTATACATATAATCAGAGGTTTTTTATAACCATAAATGTATAAAAAAAGGATAACGGAAAATAATCCGTTACCCTTTTTACAAATTTATCAAATATATTAATAACCTGGATTTTGCTGTAAATTCGGGTTAGTACTGATTGCTAAATTAGGTATTGGGAATAATACTCTAAATTCTTCAGTATTGTCTTTGTAAGACCAAGTATCCGTAAAGGTTCCGAATCTGATTTGATCTTGTCTTCTCCAGAACTCTATGTAAAGCTCTCTACCTCTTTCTGCTAACATTTCATCAGCATCTAAGCTTGTTAATGGAGAAGCTTCTCTTACTTCTCGGAGATCATTTACAATTTGAAGAGCAGTACCAGTATTACCTTTCCACAATTCAGCTTCAGCCTTCATTAATACTGCATCAGCGTATCTAAATAAAATCTGACGATTAGGGAATGCTCCACCATTCGATGGGTGATATTTCAACATTCTAATACCAGTA
The DNA here is from genome assembly GCF_030503875.2 of Marivirga arenosa. Lineage (NCBI taxonomy): Bacteria > Pseudomonadati > Bacteroidota > Cytophagia > Cytophagales > Marivirgaceae > Marivirga > Marivirga arenosa. The sequence continues at coordinate 2,715,321 of NZ_CP129968.2, forward strand.
GCTTCACCATTACCAGCAAGACCTGGCAATTCAGCAGAGAATACTAAAGGATCACCATTTCTAGTAGTTAATGGATCTCCAGAAAAGTCATACTGTTGACCTACTAAGAAACCAAAACCTAAGCTATCTTCTGGAACATATCCTCTTCTCAACTCTTGACCAGAACCTTCAGCATTACTTTCAGGTCCTTCAAACATAGCATAGAATTCAGCAGTAGTACAGAATCCATTCCATCCACCACCAGCGTTACCTTCGAATTCGTTATGGTTATAATGCAAACCATTCCAGATTCTACCACCAGCATCTCTTTCTAATGTGAAAATTGACTCATTATCTGGAGCTGGATCAAAGATTTCGAAATAATCTTCTTCTAGTGAGAAACCTGCTGCAGTTACAGCATCAACAGCTTCAATTACTCTATCCATATCTGCATTATCAGGTGCAGAACCAGACGGGTTTCCTAAAAAGATATGCTTGTTTAAATAAAACTTAGCTCTAAGAAAATGAGCAGATGCTTTAGATGCTCTCAAAATTTCCGCATCATTACCAGGACCAATATCTGGTAGATTTTCAATAGTAGTATTACTTAAATCTTCTTCAATTAAAGCTACTGCTTCTTCTCTACTTAATACATCAGGTAGTACATCTGGACCATCATTTGCTGCTCTAAATGGAACCTGACCCCATAAATCTAAAATCAACATCACATTTAAAGCTCTTAAAAACTTAGCTTCCGCTAATTGCTGAGGACTTGCATTTGATTCAGGTGCAATAATCTGGTTTAATGTAAATACATTTGAATTCTGATTATTCCATCCATTTAATACAAATTGGTGAGTAGCATCCCATGTGTGTTGGTGCAATGTTCTCCAAACACCATTATCTCCCCAGTCAGTACCTCTAGTAGGAACTAATTGAGCATCAGAAGACACTTCCATTAAAGCATATGTGTTATCTTGGCTACCTAATGAGTTAGCTGTGGCAACATATGCATTTGTTAAGTTAGCCGCTGGATCAACCCCACTAAAGTCTCCAGAAGGTGAATCCACTACAACGGAATCTAATTCCTCAACTTCTAAATCAGTACAGCTAAACGCCACTACTGATAAACCTAATAATAATAATTTTATATTCTTCATGACTTGTATTTTAGAATGTAACGTTTAAACCTATTGTATAAGTTCGCGGTCTAGGAAAAGAAGTATAATCAATATTTAAAGATGGTACTCCATTCAAAGACTTATTAACATTAACCTCTGGATCAATACCAGAATAATCAGTAATTACAAATAAATTCTGAGCATTAGCATACACTCTTAAAGCGCTAATAAATCCATCATCCGCTAGATCAAAATTATAACCTAATGCTAGGTTTTGTAAACGTAAAAAGTCACCTGATTCTAAGAACCTTGTTGAAACGTCTGGTGCGTTTATCGCAGATTCTCCAGAAGTTAATACATCTGAAGTTACATTTCTACCATTACCTAAAGCTCCTGCAGTAAAAAATGCATTTGCTGTATTATTGTATATGTAATGACCATACTGACCATTCATATAAATATTTAAATCAAAGTTTTTATATCTAGCGGTTGTATTGATACCTAAGTTATATTTTGGTATTGGGCTAAATCCAAGAAACTGTTGAAAATCACCATCATTATATTGAGCAACACCTTCAGCATTATATCCTGCAAAATCTCTTAAATAGTAAGCGAATAATGGCTGTCCTCCTGTGATACGTTGAGCAAATGCACCCGTTAAACCTTGTCCTGAAATTTCACCAGTATCGATAGATCCTTCGTAATCTTCCACAACATTATTATTATAAGATACATTGAACCCAAAGTTCCAAGTGAAATCAGCTTCATCCAAAATCACATAGTCTAATGCAAATTCAACCCCTCTGTTAATCACATTAGCATCAAGGTTAAACCAAGTAAAGGGTTGTGGTGCTGGTTGTGCAGATGTAACTTGAATTAATAAATCAGTAGTAGTTTTATTATAGAAATCTAAGCTACCACTTAATCTACCATTTAAGAATCCATAATCTAAACCAATGTTGGTTTGTGCTGTTTCTTCCCATCTTAGATCTTCATTATCAAAAGCAACGGTTGATAATCCTGGTCTGATAATTTGACCACCATCATTAAATCCTATATCACCATAATCTTGTCTTCTTTGGTGAAGGTTATGAGGGATTTCCTGATTACCAGTAACACCATATCCTGCTCTTAATTTTAAATCATAAATAGATTCAGGAATAAATGACTCATCTGATATTCTCCATGCTAATGCAGCTGAAGGGAAAATACCATATTTGTTGTTACCTCCGAATCTTGTTGAACCATCAGCTCTTAAAGTGGCAGTGAATAAATATTTGTCCTTAACATTATAGTTTATACGTCCAAAATAAGATTGTAATTCATTTTTATTTGCGAATATATCTTCAACAACTGCATTTACAGGAATAGATGGTCTAGCAGATAAATCTTCAGAACCTGATTCTAATCTATTTACAAAGAACTGATCATTTCCTGGATCGTAACCAAATTGCTGATAAGCACCAGAAATTGCACCTCTTACTGAGTTACCCGCTGATTCTAAATCAGAAATCATATTGTTCATGTCAGATGTATTGAATCCAAATCCTTGCAAAGTATTACCGCTTCTGTTAAACTCTTGGTAAGAGTAACCAGCTAATACATTAATATTGCCTTCTCCTAATTTCTTATCGTAAGTTAATAAAGCTTCAAGAAGATTACTGCTTGTTTCAACAGTTGCAATACCTGCTCTACCTTGTTGGAAAGAAGTACCGATATTTAACTCTGGAGAAACTGCTTGATTACGAACAGAATTAGAATTGTCAAAACCAGTGTTAATTCTGAAATTTAAATCGCTGGTAATATCATAATCTAATGAAAGATTAATTAAAGCTCTATTCGTTTGAGCCTCATCAAGATTATATTCTAACATTGATAAAGGATTTCTTAATCCTGCGATTTGATTTTCAGGATCAGCAGGAAGAGTAGGATTAGCAATATAAGCGGCACCTAATAAATCTCCTTCAAAACCGGCATTATTCGTGATTGGAGGAGCAACATCATTGATTCTTGATAAAGTTACCTGAGCACCAAATGTTAATTTATCATCTAAGAATCTTTGACTTAAATTTAATCTTGCATTGAGTCTCTCCATTGCAGAGTTTTGAATAACCCCCTGTTGATTTTCATAACCAGCAGATACTCTATAATTACCAGACTCATAAGCATTAGAGTAAGATAAATCGTGCTTATGAGAAATAGCAGTTCGAGTAATCTCATCTTGCCAATCAGTTGCATCTCCAAAATCTAATTCACTAGCACTTGCTCCATAATCTGGCAATGCAGACAAATATTCATCAGCAGTTAACAGATCAAACTTATTTGCAGGTGTTGCAAAACTTACTGATGAACCATAATTGAAATTATTTTGAGCACCAGAACCACTTTTAGTGGTAATTAAAACCACACCATTTGCACCTCTGGCTCCATAAATTGCAGTTGCTGATGCATCCTTCAGGATATCGATACTTTCAATATCGTTTGGATTTAAAAAGTTTAATGGATTTCTAGGTGATGATGTTCCACTACCTACATCTAATCCCCCAGCTGTAATATCATCACCAGATAATGGAATACCGTCTACTACAAATAGTGGATTATTACCATTTCTAACCGATGATGTACCTCTGATACGAATGTTTACACCTGCACCAGGCTCACCACTTGCTGAAGTAATTTGAACACCGGCAGATTTCCCCTGGATTAATTGCTCTGGTGAAGCAATTACACCACCGTTAAAGTCTTTTGCCGATACTCTTTCTACCGCTCCAGTAGCATCTCTAGCCTCCACTTGGCCATAACCTACTACTACAACCTCAGAAAGCTGTTCAACATCTTCCTCTAGCTTAACATTTACTACACTTCTACTTCCCACATCAATTGTTTGTGGTTTGTAACCAATGTAAGAGAATTTCAACTTAGCATCTGAGGGTACAGATAGTTTATAATTCCCATCGAAATCAGTAGTAGCACCATTTGTTGTGCCCACCACTAACACGTTAACGCCAGGTAAACCTTCCCCGGTCTTTGAATCTGTTACCGTACCGGTAACTGTCCTATCTTGTGCATAAAGGTTTCCCAGGGAAAACCAGCATACACTTGCGATAATTAGTAAAAAGTGTCTCATGAATTTTTAAATTTAGCCGTTTAATTGTTCAATAAGTGCTAATCAATTATAAAAATCAATTATTACTTATATCATTACACTTTGTATATTTAATGTGTTTAACAATAATTAAACATCAATGTAAAAATTACATCTAATCTCTGCAAGACTTTCAGTGTAAATTGTACACTTAGTCCCTTACGTAATCGTTTACGTAAATATTTTCTACTTTATTTATAATCTTTCTAAATAAAAAAGGGCTTTTTTGTTAAAATAATATAAAAATGAGTAAACATAACATTAGGTTAAAAGACATAGCAAAAGAATTAGGACTGAGTGTCCCCTCAGTTTCTCGCGCTTTAAACAATAAACCTGACATCAGCGAAAGCACTAAAAAAAAGGTATTTGAATTAGCAGAGAAGCTTCATTATCAGCGAAATGAATTCGCAGTTAACTTCAAGAATCAGCAATCCTTCATTATAGGAGCTATCATTCCCCAAATCGTGCATCACTTTTTCTCAAATGTTATTAATGGCATTATTACAGAAGCAGAAAAAGCGGGTTACGGCATTATGCTGTATCAAAGTAATGAATCCTATCAATCAGAATTGAGAGGGGTTCAAACCTTTCAGAGAAGTATGATAGATGGACTTATTATTTCATTATCAGACAGCACCACCAATGTAGATCATCTTAGGAGTTTGCAAAATCATAATGTACCCGTGGTGATGATTGATAAAGTAAGCAATGCTCTAGAAACGGCTAAAATTATTTGCGATGATTTTAAAGGGGCTTTTGAAGCAACTGAGCATTTAGTGCAAATTGGCAAAACTAAAATCGCCCATATCACAGGCTCATTAGAGCCTCATACTACAAAAGAAAGGTATAGAGGGTATAAAGCTGCTTTGAAGCAACATAATCTCGAACTCAAAGATCATTTTATAAAAAAATGTAACTTAGTATCACAAGAAGATGGATATAACGCCACCCTTGAATTAATGAAGCAGCATGATAAACCCAACGCCATATTTTGCGCTACTGACCCAGCTGCAATTGGAGCCATAAAAGCCTTAAAAAAATTGAATATAAAAATTCCAGAAGAAGTGGCCGTGATGGGATTTAGTGATTGGAATATGTCTTCTGTTATTGATCCTCCCCTTTCATCTGTAATTCAACCCGACCAAGAAATGGGCAAAAAAGCTGTAGAATTAATTATAAATGAAATTGAATTGAGCAAACAGAATAAACCCGTGCAGTATAAGACCCACGTAATGGAAACCTCCTTAATATTACGTGAATCTACATTGGGCAATAAAAATGAATGATTTTTATGCTGGTACTTTAATCATTTTCAAATCAATCAATTTTGATTCTTCATAACCAATTGATAAATATCCAAAAACTCCACCCGCTGCTTCTGCAACTCTTTTTGCAATATCCTTCATGGATTCAATAAACTGAACGGCCCAATCTTTATCCACTTTAGTTAATATTGAATTTAATCTTTCTATTTCCTCTATTACTTGCTTACTTCTTACTTCTGCTTCCTGAGGATATGAATTTAATAACTCATTTAAACTCTCTTCAAAATCAGGGGCTACTTCTTTGTAATAACTTAATAATTCTTTCCTGGCCTTACTTTGCTTAATCTTCGTAACATTAACCGCCTCCTTTAATTCACTTTTGCTTATTTCCTCATCAGCGCCAGCGATTAATATGGTCACCATAGCCGGTATTTTTTTTAATAGATCTATTTCAGACTCATTTAAGTTTTGAAGTTCTGGTATCATAGTTTTTTGTTTGATTTATCAGCAATATAAATAATCAGTGAAATAATTGACACGATTAAGGAGAGAAAAATATTATTTTCGATAAATAAATTTAATATAACTACAAATAACATTACTTAGCCTTTATTTGTTGTGACAACCAAATGCAAAATAATATCACTTTTAATAAATATTATCATCTGACTATAATTCTTTTATAAGAACTTTCACCTCCCACATTTATTCTCACGATATAAACACCAGAATTGAGTATGTCTTTCATAGGTATCAAATACTCAATTTTGTCTTTAAAACTCTCATTGAATATGATCCTATTTCCTTTCAAATCTATAATATTTACAGATAAATCGTGTTTTTGAGATAGTTCAATATCAATATTAAAATTATTGACTATTGGATTAGGATATACATTAAATTTTTTGATTAGCTTCTCTGAAATCCCGAAATTTCTTTGATTGGAATTTTCTTCCTGACTCTTGGATGAAATATTGATTATTTGTGAATAGTAATCTAAACATTCTGCTTGTTTTACTTCTAAACCTAGTTCAAAAGAGCCTTCCTGATTAAATATTAAAGATACATAATCATTATTTTCTTCTAATACAGTGACACCTTCCGGAATTTCCCAACTTACTTCATCAGGAATTGGCCAGCTTATATCAATAACTACAATGGTATCCCCAATAATTGCCTCTGAGGCCATTGTCATATCAGCACTTAATAAATCATCAGATACAATTAATTCAAAATTCTCAGTAGCAATACAGCCATTTTCGTTTTCAACAGTTAATTGATAAGTACCTTCTGTTGATAACTCTACTATTCGCTGATCACTTTCAAAACCATTTTCGGAACTCCAAAAATACTTGACAGCTCCTGGAATATTGTAATCGGTAATAAAGGAGGACCCAGTACAAATCTCTAATTCTGTATCAACTTGTATCTGAAAAGGTTCTGGATCAACTATGGTAATAGGCTCTTCAAATGTACACCCTTCAGAATCAATCACCGTAACTGAATAATTACCAGCTGAAACCTCGGTCAATTTAGCTCCAATTTTTCCATTATTCCATTTATAGGTATAGCCTTTATTACCACCAATTGCTTTAACTTCAATACTTCCATTCGAACTGCCAACACAGGATGGATTAATTACTTCTATAATTTCCAAATCTAGCGGCTCTTTTTCTCCTATAAAAATACTTTTAGTTAAAGAACAACCATTTTCATCAGAAACTGTAATATTGTAGGTACCGCTAGCAATATTGGAAATCGATTTTGTAGAACTTCCATTTGACCACGAAATATCATAATCTCCAGTTCCTCCTGTTATATCTACCTCAATAGAACCATCCGCTCCGTTGTAACAAGTAGGAAGGATGCTTTCGACAATAGAAATAACTATAGGTTCTGGTGAAGGGACATCAATCTGTTTAACAACAACACAACCATTTACATCTGTTATTTTAGCAGCATTTATACCTGAAACTAATTCTGTTGCCGATTTACCGATTTCCCCATTAGCCCAACTAACATCAAACGGTCCATCACCTGAAATTGATATAGAAGCCCTCCCATCAGCTGAGTCAAAACAACTTGTTGGATATATGTAGTCAACGCTCACTTGAGGCCCATCAGTACTCGTGATATAAACAATACTTTCATCCACACAATTATTGGCGTCATTTACTATAACCCTATAAATATCTGCTAAAACGTTATTAAGTTCTAAGCCTTGTTCAACAACTTCGCCCGCATTATTTACCCATTGTACGTTATACGGTTCAATTCCTCCTTCAATAGAAGCTTTAGCAAAACCCACTGCATCGCCACAACGAGCGTTTCCGGCATTAACTATTGAAACATTCAATCTACTTGGTTGTGAAATATTCAATTCAATTTGATCAGCGCAATTATTTGCATCCCTTACATAGAAAGTATAATCACCTGCCATTAAATTATTAAAAACATTTTCGCTCTGAAAGTTAATCCCATCCATTGAAAATTGTTTATCGCTAACTCCTCCTGAAGTATATAAAATTACTTGACCTGAAGCATCACCAAAACACTCAACATCAGTAATTTGAGGTTCAAGAAAATTTAATTGATCCGGTTCAGTAAGCGAATAATTTTCAGTTATAGAACAACCATTGAAATCCGTAATTTCTACACTGTAGTCACCGGCAGTTAAATCAGTGATATTTGGTGTAGTTTCTCCGGTAGACCATAAGTAAGAATAAGGAGTGGTGCCACCAGTGGCTTCCACTTGAATGGCACCATCATTAAATCCAAAGCAACTTATATTAAAACCATCATAATCGCTTATCAAAGCATCAGCTCGAAGTGGAGAAGGTTCAGTAAGCGTATAACTTTTTATAATTGAACAGGCTCTGCCATCCGTCACTTCAACTGTATAAGTGCCCGCTTCAAGACCTTCTAGACGATTGCTTGTATTGTCTGGAAAACCGCTCCAGGAATACGTATAATCAGCTCCAGTGCCTCCTGCAACATTTACTTCAATACTACCATCTTCAGCACCAGAACAAGAAATTTCGTACCCATTATAGCTTGAAAAAACCGGAGTAAGCTCCAGAGGATCATTAATGGCTACAAATACATTTATGGTCTTCGTACATTGATTATCATCCCGAACCGTTACAGGGTAAGTACCAGTTTCGAGAAAATCATATGTATTATCACTCTTGAAGAATGCCCCGTCAATTGAATACTGGTACGGAGCAGTTCCATAAGTTACATTCTCTATTGTAATAGAACCATCCAGGTTAGATGGACAGCTCTGATTAATTGTGCTTACACCAAAAGTTATCTCCTCTGGATCTTCCAATGTGACCGCATATGATTTTTTACACCCGTTCTGGTCTTTTATCCAGACGGTATAGCTTCCAGCTGATCTTCCTGTAAATGTGTTTGTAGTAAGATAGTCTACATCATTAAGGGAGTACATATAGGTGCCAGTGCCACCTGTCGCATTACTAACTGTTATAGCACCGCTATTGTCAAAGGCACAAATCGGATTAGTTTTTGTAATACTTGCTGTAATTTGATCAGGTTCAACTAATGTCACTGTTTCAGAATAGGTAGCCACACAACCCTTATCATCCTTTACATAGACATTATAAGTTCCTGCACTTAAACCAGTAAGATTACCTGTATAGGTGATACCATTTATGCTGTATCTGTAAGGAGGGGTACCCCCTATTGCCTCTACTGCAATTTGACCATTGCTACCACCCTTACATGAAATATCAAAACCATTTAAATCATCTCTAGAGGCATAAGCGTTTGTTATTTCCAGGGCTGCATCGGGTTGGGAAATAGTAAATGTTTCTTGTCCAACGCAGTTAATTCCTTCATTAACATCGACAGTGTAAGAACCTGCAGCTAAACCGCTGATGTTGCTTGTGACAGCACTACCATTCAATTTATATGTATACGATCCACTCCCACCTGTTACATTGATAGTAGCTGCTCCGTCACTTCCACCAAAACATGATACATTCGATATATTAGAAAAACTGACTGTAAGATCTACAGTTTCATCTTCAATATTAAAATCCAGAATTCGCGTACAAATAGGATTGTTTTTGTACTGTAATTTTAAAACATATGAACCCGGATCTATATTTAGCCTTAGTGGTAAATCTGATCTTTTAAATGTTGGCATTGACCCTGGGAAATCCTGAATTCTAAATTCAGTTTGTAGATCACCCGCACCTCCAATAGAATTGATTCTAATTCCAGATTCTGAATTGCATGACTTGTTTATAATATCATAATCTGGAAGTGGTGGTCGGATATTTATGAATGAGGTAGCACTTTCGCCAGAAAAAGCAGATTCTACTGCACCACTGGAACAATTTCGATAAACAGTTTTAACCCGAAACACTATATCTTCTGAATCATCGGTATTTATATTTAAATTGGGCACAGTCCAGTTCAAAGTTTTACTTGACGTCCTTCTTCTACCTCCCCAACTACCTTCTCCAATTTTTCTTTCCCAAATATAATCTACGTTATTCTTGCTATCTCCATCTGCATTAAGATCAGGATCCACTGTGGCTTCCAAAGAAATTACATCACTAGGACAAAAACTACTGACAGGATTATCAATTGTAATACCTGTAGGAGCTGCTGGTGCTGTTGTTGGTATTTTTGATGTAACCGTGAGAGAAGCATAATCACCATTTTTTATACAAATATCGCTTTTACCGGTAAATGTTACAGAAACTGTACCAGTTGCACCACTTCCCCATCTAACCAATACTGTGCCTCCATTATCATTCCCTACAATTGTCCCACCTGTTACATTCCACTTCCGGCTACTATATGTACACCCTTCTTCACCTATTAAAGGATTAAAAGTGTAACTATAAGATATTTCGGAACTCGGACACTTCTCTGCTGCCCCATTTATTGTAAATCTTCTATCTTGACCAAAGCTACTACTTGCAAAGCCTAATAAGAATACAAGGGTTACGATAAAATTAATATATTTATATTTCATAAAACACTTATTTAGCGTACTTTTTCATGCTTGAGTACTTTCCAGATTTATCCTTAATTTGTAAGTAATATAAAAACTCATTAGACTTTGAAAGATCTAAGAATTCAAACTCATCAAATTCCTGCGTTGCATATAGCACCACATTGTCTTCTATTAATTTATAAATCAAAACTTTCTCGCCAATGAAATCATCAGAAAGCTGCCATTTTATAATAAACCCTTTTTCATCTGCAAGCACTGTAAAGAATTCATCTGGAAAAGAAAAAAATTTATCTTGCGTTTTTAATTTTATAATATTCGATGACTCAGAACTTAATCCCATGGAATCTTGAGCGACAACCATATAATAGTAATTCTTATTATTTTGAATATTCTCATCCTGAAACGATTCACTCATTCTATTTTTAGTTCCTATATCAGTCCATTCTAAAGCTTCTTCTCTTTTTCTGTAAATTATATACTTATTGATATCTGAACTATAACTTTTTTCCCAATATATCTTTATACCATCATTTGTAAACTCATAATTTTTTAAAACAGGTGGGACAGGTGGTATAAAATCAGGTTTTTTTACTTTCAAAATATCACTAAACTCAGAGGGGTTGTACCTGTTATCAATGGCTTTTAATTTATAATATATATTTTTACTTAAATTTTTTATTTCAATGCGATCTGTAAAAGTAGTTCCTAAAACGGGTGATTTGGTTATTTCAGAAAATTCACTGTTTTCAAAGTTGGATCTATAAATACGATATCCAAGTAAATCCTCCTCTTTATTTTCTCCCCAACTCAGATACACTTCACCCTCAGAAGAAACAACATACTTTAATTCCGAAGGGCTATCAGGAGGAATACTATCTATCTTCTGTACAAGAATTGGAAATGACTGTTGTTCAATATCATTTACACCTTTTGTAGTTATTCTGAAGTAGGAGGTATTGAAATTGTCTTTAACAGTATATTCCCTAACAGACTTTTCAATCAAATCATTATTTTCTCTTTTAAAGGGGCCACTTTGTTTATCACTCCGTTCAATATAAAACCCCTTGATATTTTGCTCCTGATTTATCGGAAAAGTCCATTTTAGCCTTGTTGTATTTTCTGAAATTTCATATTCACTTAAAACTGCACGTTCGACCATGGACATTTGTCCTTTTCCTGATACTATTTCGGAAGGTTCGCCAAAATCGCCAAACTGATCGACTCCTACAATACGATAATAGACCTTCTCATTATTCGCTCTAAGACTATCACTCTTCCGGTAGATAAAGCCCTGCTTATCTGGAGACAAAAAAGGCTTATCATTCACTTTGAAAAAGTTGATGGAATCATAAGATTTTTCAACAAAATATCCGGTATAAAAATCTTTATATTTATAGATGTCCCAGGATAACATCACATTACCATCTCCAAAATCTGCTTCAGGTTTTTGTAATGGAGGTAACTGACTCATTTTCCTTGCATCCACATAAATGAAACCGTATTGATAATCAGTAGTATCCATGTTGTTAGCTATTATGCGGTAGAGGTAGGTTTCATTATCTTTAATACTCAAATCTGAAAAGCCTAGACCAGCATATTTAGCTACCTTGAATGACATATCGGCAGAAAATAAAGCAAAGGAAAAACGGGTCTGTTGCTCCTTGGAGGTGTTCACTATGCTAGCAATGTCATTACTAGATTCATTTGAAAATTGAAAGGTACTTCCATAAAGTGCCTGAGCTGCAATTGCAGCATAATCGTTCGCATCTACAAAACTCTCCCATTTTTCAAGCGGAAAAGCCTTCACCAGTGAAGATAGTGTTGTTTTAGGCTTTTCATCGAGCAAAACTGAATCTCTTATAATTGTATATCGCTCAATAGCATACCCCGTCCTATTCAGTTTCTGCCAGAAAATGTGATTGGAAGGAGCCCATCTTAGTGAAACTGAATCCTCATAAACCTTGGCTTTCACTAAAATACTATCTCTAGAAAACGCTTGTCCGTTTATATAATGAACAAGGGCAAAGTAAATTACGGCAAGTATGTAAATTCTTGTCAACTTCATAAGTTAATAATTATAATCAATCACTTTGTTTCCACTGTTATTAACCGACTTTTCACCCGGTAGTACATAGAGAAATTCAACACTGTAATCATCGTATTTCAACCATGGAAAAGGGCGACTAAATAAGTAATTGATTCTTGAAGTATTCTGCTCTACGGAAGCATCGGCAGCTTGATTTATTAAATTCATATAGTCTGCATTCATCTCAAATGGGAGATCATATATGATTTTTAAGGAATTAATAGTCTGACTAGCACTCCTACTTGTTAAATCATCCGGGCTCTGGATAATATTTATGGCTTTTAAAGGTATAGTCCCTAAGACATTTGTATTCCTGTGGGTAAATTTCATTTTTCCCTGGATAGGATAATCATCATAAACTAAAGGATAGACCTCATTCTGATACCAGTTGTTATCCGTTCTGGCTTTCACTACCACCAGATTTTCCGTTCCACTACCTATCTCATGACTTCCAAATGCCTCATCCAAATCCGGATCAGTTTTAAGTTCATCAATACCATTCAACACACTTGAAGAGTATCCCTTATTTAAACTCATTTTATTTACCTTTTCTCCAAAGGTAGAATACTTACTACTTCTGAAATTCATTCCAAACACCTGCTTTTCCTGCAATTGGTCTATAGTACCTTCTGCTGTTTTAGTTCTGATTTCAGTATCAAGCTTGTTATTTCCTACCGTTAGTTTATCACTACGTTCACTGACGTTTCGATCTATGGCTTCAGCCTTTTTTGCAGGAAGATTTACCAATTCAAACTGATAAATTTTGTTCTTGCTCAAATTTGCAGGTATATCGAAAGTAACTTCCCTGCTGGAGTTGGAATACGAATAATTTAGGTAGACGCCTTCTCCACCTGAAGGCGTAAATCTAGCTCTTTGCGTCCATTCGCTGCTTACTTGAAACAGCTCAGGTTGACCTTTATCCAATTTGATATATCCTTTATTATATTCGTCCTTATAGAAATTAAGCTGATTTACAATAGGATAGGAGTATTCCACATTTTCTTGAGGTATATAATCAGGAGCTATTCCTGTGGTGAATTTGATGGATTTCTCTTCGATATATTTCTTATTATCGACTATTACGGGACTCCATGCACCAGCTTTTTTCTCTTCAAAACTTACCTTTACTCTAAATGTTAATTCTTTTTCGGAAGGAAAAATATCATATGAATCAAAGGCCACCACATCATTCGTAGTATTCCAGTTCAGATCGCCAGCAATTTCAGTAGTACCGTTTAGTACTTTGAGCTCATCTAATTTTATACGGAAAGTCTTCTTTTGTTCATCTTCATCAACCATTTCAAATATTTCGTCCACCGCCATATTGAATACGGCTTGGGGATTATTGAATACATTAACATCCTTTTCCCCATCTCGAGGGGTAAGTTCAGCAATAACTTGAACTCCTTCCAAAGGATTTCCACCTTCCATATCACATTCTTCACCAATTGTGACCTCGAACTGACAATCACCTTTTACAAGCCCACCTAAAGCACTAAAGCTCCCTCCTACTATCCCTCGCATCCAAAATGGATTTGGCAATTTAGCCTGCAATACCGCTGCTGCACCTAAATTCAATATATCCACCTTTTTATTTTTACCAAATAGCTTCACCTTAATTCCTATTTTACCGTCAAAATAAGCATAGGCCTGACCATTGGCATACCATCCATTTACACCTAAAGGATCGGAACTACCTGCACACGTCACATTTCCATAATCTTTTAACATAATATCAAAACCAGCCCCAGCTGAGAGACTTGCATAAAACATCAAGAACGTCAAGTCTCCAGTATCTATAGAAAAAGCAGAGCCAAACGCAAAACCCCCACCATTCTCTAATGCATTCATATCACGCATATAATCCAATTCTACCCCCTTTAAATTATTCTTGACATTATCAGGGGGTGGCGGGCTACCTTTTATGTCCGTACCCACCATTAAATAACTAGTGGCTTCTGCCCTAATTGGTCCAACTCCCATACTTAAGCCAATCCTGTCATCTGGCGTTCCGGCATATACATACCAATCGTCAGGTGCAAAATGCAATACTGCCCAACCAGCTCTACCTCCAGCCCCGCTTCCTTTGATTATACCACCCGCTACATTGACATAGGTTTCAAAATTGCCGTGTAATTCTTTGTTATTAAAATCATAACTAATAAATACGCTGGCAGAAATTTGCCCCTTTTCTCCAGCAGCTGCCCCTATTTGTCCATAAATCTGAGTCACACTTTGATCTGCCTCCGCATTCTTTGCTAAAAGTGCACCTCCAGGAATATTTCCTGCTACTTTTTCTGCTTTAGCTACTACAGAAGCCAGCTTCTGCGTTTTCTCTTTAATCTTGGCTAAAGTCCCTTCTGCTGGCGGAGTCGCTAAATATCCATTGCCTTTAAATGAAACATAACGCATACCGCCTCCCTTGTTAAAGGCTACTTCAAAGGTAAGGTCTCCATTAAAGGCTTCCGGTTTAGGATGTGAGCCTAATTCAACCGTGGCTTTAAGTCCTAAACCTGCTGATTCTTTCGGTACATAAACTACACCTGAAGCAGTTTCTCCAAGTGAACTTCCTACGCCCTTAGTGTCCATTGCCATTCGGTAATAAGCACCACCTCCAAAGCCGTAAATACCCACTCCAGTAAAAATAGGAAGCCCTTCGGAAAACGACCCCAAGGCATCGGCATACCAATAGCGATACCCCTCTACATTACCAAAGATTGCAGTGGCCTGAAGTTTAATACCTGGCTTAAATTCGGCTTGCACTTGTCCATTAAAACCTTCACCGTACATTGGGTCATTTTTAAAGAAAGTAAGCTGTCCATTAAATTTGTAGGCACCGCCATCTATATCAATAGCGATATCACGAACCTGAATTTCTTTATATTTCCATTTTTTTATTTTTTCTCCTTCTGGTAATTCTCCAACAATAGTTAATCCAGCATCCGCTCCAAAAGAGCCTCCATCAGAACCCGTTAAACCTAACAATAAATCAAATTCTAAGCCTACCTCTGTATCCGAAATGGTTTTCATCCCAATATTGTTAATGCTTACCGGGAAATTAGCCATGGCTTGTTGCGCTGCTTCTGAACCAAAGGAGAAATTCCCAGCTTGAATGAAAGGCTTAACAGTTTGCACTTGTAAGTTCTCAAAGGTAATATCGGCTAATTCTACCCCTTTTTTGTTTTCATTATTACCCAATTGAGCCTGAATATTCATTTTACCATGTAAGTTGGCTTTTGGCCTGAATTTCCCATCCACCACTTTTATTTCCACGTAAGAGTTAGGATAAAGCTCTAATTTGCTGGTTTTAAACATCGGAAACTCCAAACTGTCTGGGGCTTGTACGTTGAAAACATAGTCGCTGCCTGACTGGATTAAGGCAGAATAATCAAATGGCCTTTCTTCACCTGAAATGGGAATGATAATACCTCCTGAAAAACTACCACTTCGGATACTGTTCGCCATAATATCTATTTGAAGGCTGTCTATAGAATAAGCCCAGCCATTCATGTCTCCATTATCTTTATTGATGAGCTCAGTTGCCGTTAACAAACCGCTGAATCCCATGTCATCAATTAATACATTTTGAGCAAAGAATTGCGTACGCTCGCTGGCTCCCGACTTATTGAATTCAGGTGGGAGTGCTACCATTAATTCTCGCATATAAAAGCCTCTCCAAAGATTGGGTAGACCAGCCATAATTGCAGGCGACTGGTAATCATCCGGGAATTGAACATTAGCCGCATTTCTATAATCTGAATAATCGAAAACTACTTTTTGGGCACTAAAGCCTACACCTTTTAAAGATGCTAACTGAAAAGGAGGCATATCCATTTCTATTACCAAATCATTCCAGTTTTGAAGCGTGGTTTCAAAGCTAGTAATCACATTTCCTGAAATGGTGTCCCCGGCTTGATTCTCAGGTACAATAAGACTACGAGCAAATTTGATATCGGCATTTAACTGCATGGCTAAAAAGCCACTACAATCAAAATCAACTTTTGTGCCTTCTTTTAGAATAATTTGAGATTTATCCCCTTGTAAATTGATGGCATAATCGCCCAGAAGTTGCAGACTGGCATCTCCAACAATAGCACCTGCTTTTGTAAATTTCACCCCTTTTGCCATGAAAGTAAGGGTTTTACCGTTTTGTGGCATTTCAAAACTCATAAAGATTTCCAGTTCCGCATAGCGAGGCTTGAGCTTAATGCTTGAAATTGCAATGTCATAATCTAAGCCTCCTATTTCTTTGTGAATACCCACAGGTAGAGATTGCAATGCTTCCCCATCCAAGTAGCCCACAAATTTATTTAAATCACGAACCTCTTGAATAACCGATTGCGCTTTAGCTATGTAATACTGAACAGAGTCTATAGGATCAGAAGAAGGGATTAATCCTTCGGGATGCAGTGAGACATTAGAGGATTGGCCACGATAGGTACCGGGTTGGTCATTGGGAGATTGATAATTAGCTAATCGGCTATTGGGAATCGGGAAATGGTTATTGGTATTTAGGTTTTTTGGAGTGCGTGGATTAACAGTCGATGCTATATTACCTGAGTCTAGCGGAGGAGTTTCTGCGTTTTTAGTTAATAAATCATGACCATTTATAACTAAAGCAGTGTCCTCAGAAGGGAAAATTACTAAATCAGTTGCTTTATTGCTGCTTAGGCCTAGAATATCGGTGCTTGTACTGCCAGAAAAAGCCAGCAGCTGTCCTAAAGCGCTTAGTGTAATAAAGAATATCAGTAAAGTTTTTTTCATATTTCAGTACCTAATTAAATATTTTGTTTTGGTTGCGGTAAATTGGTTAGTCTTTTGTCTTTTGTTTTTTACTTCTTATCGGACTTAATCCTTTTTTACCGTACTCAAACTCACAGCCATTCAAGCATTTTTTAATATCCGATTTCGAAGGATAAAAATCATATTTTATAATTGTAGAACGACAGGTCGGAGAAAACAAAACTAACACTTTATCCCCTTCCTTTTTTTTCTTAAAATCGTCACCCTCTACTTCCATAAATCTCTCAACTGAATTACCCAGATAATTATATATGACCGTAAAGTGCCCCCTGCCCTTTTTAGAAGAATGTTTAGATAGAATTTTCGAAGAAATCACAACTCCACCCTTTTCTTTTAAATCATTAATTTCAGTTTTATTTTCCATCTTTAAAACTATAGCGAAATAGACAAGTGTTAATAAAAGGAACAGCTGGACTTTACGGTCTTTATTTAATTTCACACATACTGAAAAAAGGAATCTATGTAAAAAAAACACTGTAAAAATTATTACTAGCCATGACTCTAAACCATTAAGCGGTAATGACCTTTCACAAACAAAGAGTGATGCAAGTTTTATTTTAGCATAAATTGATCCACTTAATAATAAAAGCCAGAAACTACTTATTAACCATCTATTCTTCATCATCAGTAACTATCTCTAAAATGTAACCAGTACTCATAGCTCCAAATGCACCTTGATCAACCGATATTATTGTATTGGTTGTTTTATCCACTATCATTTCTATGGCTAAATCACTTGCCTCGAAAGCTTTCAATATGCTAATCGTAGTTCCTCCACCATCTAAATAATAATAAGTACTTCCTGCCACTTCATTTTCGAAAAAATCCTGTGTATTCATGGGTTTTCCGTTGATGGTGACTGTGCCCTCAAATAAACCTTCCGTTTTAATCTTATTCATAGCTGTAATGTACTGCTGATAATTAGAAGAAGTCTTGTGTAAATAGACTAACATTCTATTTACATCCTTAGTCCCTTCAAATAATTCTTTCAAGCCAGCAGTACCGTTGTTCGCTACAATAGCGTTCAAACGCTCAAAATTTCGCCAAGACAATCGACCTAAATCAAAATTAGCTTCTCTTAAAACATCATAAGCTTTAGATCCATTTTCCGTAGGAAGAAGTTCAACCATTTTTTCTTTCCAGTAATTGCCTCTCTTAGCTACTACCCCATCAAAGTCGAAAATAAAAGCGATAACATCAAATTCTACTTCTTTAGGTAAATTGTATTTTCGTAACACTCTTAATAACTTATTGGAACCGCTTCTTTGAATTTGAGTAGCCAGTTCATTAGAAACTCCACTTCCAAATTGCCACTCTAAATACGCAGGAATAACGCATTCAGCACCTAATTTAACTAATTCTCCATCAGGGTATGTATCTTTTTGAATCATTTCATAGAAGTCATTTAAGTTCATTCCTTGAATACATGCTGCTACTACCTGTGGCGTCTTTTCATATTTCACTACATTTCTAATTCCAGCGATTAGTACATCTGTCGAATAGTCCAAAGGGTCAATAGGTTCACCTTCTCCAAAATATTCATGTATTAACCGATAACTAAAAGCTTCGAATAAAGCCCCTTCCATAAATTTTCTTCCAGTCTCTTGCTCCAATATGTATGAAGACATCTCCACCAACTGAGGCAGTAAAACTGTTGTACCTGCAATTCCGATAAATGTAAAAGAAAAGCCAGCTATCACTTGATCGAATTCATTCATCCATTCCGTTCGATAACCTAAACCTTCACTTACCGGTCTTAACGTCTTTAATATACAAGGGTCATTCTCAATCGCTTTACTTAAAACATCGCTATTGCTTAACTCTGATTTCTGAAATTCAGCCAGCAAATCTTCACAGGTCAATTCTTCATTTGTTTCAATTATTCCAGCAGAGTAATACAATTCACTAATATCAATCTCATCTTTACACTCAATTATCTTACCTTCACCTATATCAGAAAAGAAAGTAGTCTTATTCCTATTATTGAGAGCATACTCTTTTGTTGTCCGGTAATATTTATTTTGATCGCAACCTCCCCAGTTCTCAAATAAATATACTTCATCAGTTGGTTTTGAATCAGGAAAATAAACGATGCTAGTAGGTTCAGCACCATTGTCCGAAAAATATCCTTTAAATATTTCTCCTTCAAAAGTTGCTTTATACTGTACTCCATTTTCCGTAAAACCAGGAATGGTTCCTTGTGGTACCTGTTCAATTGTAGAACCATAAATCGTTTTAGATTCTTTCACCTTGAAAACCTTCCAATCAGGAGTGAACCATTTAGCTGTGGCTAATGAACCCTCATTAATATCCTCGACAAAGCCAAGCACAACTGGCGGGTTGTGAATTAAATCCCATTGGTATTTGCGCAATTTGGTACCCGTGCCGTAATCCATCAGGTTATCCGTGCTACTTTGGGCTATGGTTGGGTATTCCTCCCAAGGGTGCTGCAATCTGAAGGCGCCATGGCCTAATTCGTGGGCAATGGTGCGCAGCTTATCACCGCTTTCCCCCATATAGATAAAGCCATATTGGTACTTCCTTGGCATATAGCCACTTTTGCCGGTTTGGGATTTATCTACTAGGAATAAGTAAAATTCATTATCTTCTATGCTTACGCCTTCTTGATTTTTATAGGCTTTGATAATGGCTTTCATGCCTTCACTGTAGGTTGAAAGCATTTGCTGCTCGTCATCCTGCAAAGTGCCATTATAGCCATCCGCAGTAATAGCATCTTCCATTTCAACCTCCCAAGTAGCTCCTGCTTGGGCGTAAACTTGGTTAAGGTAAGTATTTAATTGGCCATCGGAGAAATTAGCGGTGGTATTCCCTACCGGTACTATATGCACTTTTCTCTTTATTTCTTCATAGCCAATGGCGTTGAGTTTGCCAATGGTTTCTCCATTCTGATCAATCGCATTAACCACTAGCGGCTGTTCCTTTTGAATAGCCGGTAGAGTCACCGTCCATTCCTCTCCATTTAATTGCGCATCCAAATCCAGTCCATCTACACCCGATTTAAATCTGACCTTCTCTTTCTCCACCTTTTCGGTAGGTAAAAATTTCGCCTTTACACTTCCTTCTTCACCCGCTTTGGTAGCCACCCAAGGAACCGCTACCGTTTCATCAGCTAAAATCATGATATTATAATGCAAGCGATGGGCTTTATGAGCTTGCGCATCAAATCCCATTTTATCCCCATTGAATTCAGTCAAATTCTCATGAAATTCTACAGCTCTGATATCAAGAGTATCTGAATTGTTATAGATGTTCTGTAATTTATTCGCTCTGTTTTTTAGAGCTGTAGCTTTTGCCACTTTGGTAGCTGCATTACTAATATTTTGCGTTGTTGCCCCTCCATTAGCCATAGTGGCCGCAGCATCTTTTAAGGCTTCTTCTGCAGCATCTTCATAGTCCTCTACGGTATAATCCTCCATCTCTTCTTCTTCATCATCTGTAAAAGGACCGTTATCTAAAATATCATCCGCTAAATCTCTTACTTCATCAGAAATTTCATCTGCTAAATCTAAACCATCGCTTACCTCATCCAATACATCCTCCACACTGGCCAATGATTCATCCAACTCATCCAGTAAATCAATAAAACTATCCGGCAATACGTCTAGCCCTACACTCTTCACTTCCATACTACCAGCCGTCATTCTATAGTCTGTATTAACTGTAATATTGGTGAATTCTACCGAAACGGGAAGGTTATCTAAATAAGGAACCATAACAGTTCCTTTACCTGTGAAGGTACCGGCTGAACCCGTGGCTTCAGAGATTTTCACATCAAAATCTCCTGCATACAAAATATCATTTGCGTTTAGCGCTGGAAGAGGCTGATTATTACCAAAGTCGATATCATCAGGAGGCAAGCCGCATACATAAGTTATCTCGGGTGCAGGATCAGTGGTAACGGTGGCTACAGGACTATAAGTGGAAGTAAAAGGACCACAACCACCTGTTAATTGATATTCGTATTCTGTTTCAGCAGTTAAACCATTAATTTCGATTTCTTCAAAGTAGCTGTCTACTTCAATCCATCTCGCATTTGGATTATTAGCCTTTCTATAGCGTAAGCTAAAAGCAGAATGGTTAGGGTTTGAATCGAAGGTAACCCTAAAGCCTGCACTATTTTTAGCCTGAGCCCAAATATTCCGCGGAATATTGCATTCATCGCCATATTGGAAAGTATGTACTTGGCTTCTACCTTGATTTTTAAATAGATCTAGTTCTTCGGCCCCTGTAACACTTTTGGCTCTTACCTGAAACGCATAGCGTCTGCCAAGCTCAAGTGGAGTTTCTGCAGGTCCGTAGATTAGGGTTGTGCTCTGGGTTGTAGTTTGGTAAATAGGAGGCGAAGTCAATATGGCGTCATTGGGGTTTCTATTTGCAGGCCATAGCTCTACTAAAGTAAACTCATACTCAGTGCTGAAAGCTGAATTAGGAGATCCTGTATGGCGTGGAGTCCACTGGAAGGTAACATATTGTGGATCTTGTGGTCTTATTTTCTCATTCTGTCTTGGTAGGTTAATTAATGGTGGATCATTAAGAATGAGCCAAGCCATAGCACAACCAGTATTGGACAGTTTAGCTCCTCTATTGTATTCTAAAACTTCAAAACAGATTCGGTAAAGTCCTTCTGGTAATTGTCCGCTTCTTTCAAATTGAAGACGGGTAAGGCCATTAAAATTAAGGTTCTGTGGTTGAAAATAAGGTGCTAAGTCACTTGCGACTAGTCTTTCAGGCACACCCCCTTGCAAATTTAATGGAGCAGGCAGATATTCAGGTTTGGTTTCAATCAATATCCCTTGA
The DNA here is from genome assembly GCF_030503875.2 of Marivirga arenosa. Classification (NCBI taxonomy): domain Bacteria; kingdom Pseudomonadati; phylum Bacteroidota; class Cytophagia; order Cytophagales; family Marivirgaceae; genus Marivirga; species Marivirga arenosa. Next base: position 2,737,531 of record NZ_CP129968.2, read on the forward strand.
CCTTCAATTTTTAATCGTAACCTAACTTGTAATTCCGATCTGTTTATATCATTTAAAAAAACATTTAGCGCTATGCGATTAGAGCCGGGCGCTACATAATCAGCCAGGTAAGTCGAATAAGGTGGCGTTACATTAGTGGAAACCGTAACTGGGAAGGTTTGTGCTAATAAGGATCCTGTTACCAATAACAGTAATTGCAGACAGAGATATATGTAAACTTTCTTAAGCATTCGGTATTTGATTGGTCATTATTAAAGCATAATAAGGCATTAATATTCGATTGCCCTTTATATCAAAACTGTATTGACTATTGATTTTCGGGGATTTTAATATGTAAATTCTTATTTTATTCATTTTTCTATCGAGAGCTAAAATTATAATTATAACCCAGCGTTGCTGTAAATTCAGTAAAATCGCTTGTTGCAGTTTCCCTATTACTCTGTCTATTAACCATCACTAATCCCAAATTAATATTGTGCTTCTTTTTAATTTTATAACTTCCATTCAGTCGCAGATTTAATATATTCCCTGTGTTACTATTTTCTGAAAAAGAGCTATTGTAAGAGCTAGATAAAGTCACTCGTAGTAATTTTTCTAAATAACTTTGACTGATTGATAAGGTAGGTCCTAATGTTCTACTTTTAGTATTTATCGTTTTATTTTCATTATAATTGAAAGACCCAGAAATACTGATGTTTTGAGGCACTAAACTCAAGCTATAAGCAGCATTCATTAAATAAAATTGAGATCCACTATTTTGTTCTACCCCGCCTTGTTGATCAGCAGCATCCTGAAATGATAAATTTATATTTAAATTCTGCCTTTTATCTTCACTAGATTGAATAATGAAATTACCATTTACCGAAGCATTTTGAGAAATTTGAGTATAGTTTAAGGTGTCAAGATTATCATAAGGCGTTAATTGGTTAATATCTACAAACTGAGATCTAATATTGGTAAAAGAAGTAAAGTTTGAATAGGATGTCGATAAATTAATTCTCTCGCTTGCAGCAATCCCTATGTTTACAGAACCAACAGTCCGTCTCATTGTGCTTACTTTTTCCTTATCAAGATTATCTTCCTGAACTCCAATATTTCCAGATAAATTTATCTTACCTCGAAAGAATGAAGTAGCTCCGTTAACTGTATAATTAATTAAATCATTATTAAAAAAGTAAGCACCCAATGTTCTGTAACCAGGATCAATTCTTTCAACTCCTACACCGATCGTAAATACACTTGCCTGATAATTTAGATTCGAATTGAAAGCATTATAATAACCAGTACTCACTCTTGGCTGAAATAAATTCCCTACATTATTGAAAAATTTATAGCTTTCGGGATTTATTCGACTCGTCCTAATATCTCGAGTTATACCAGATATGGCATATTCAGCTTCTAAAACAAAATGATCCAATATTTTTTTACTCCCTATTAAGCTTACTACTAAATTTTCTTCCGGTAAAATATCCTCTTCTTCCGGTACATATTCAATAGAGTTAATATCATCTTTTGCATTAAATAAAATCAAATGTAATTGATCCTGACCATCAGTATACCCTGCTTTTATTCCCCATCCCATTCTCCTGAAAGCGGGGATTCCACGATTGTCAGATGTGGAATCAGGCGGAACTGGAGCTAACAGTCTACCATACATGGCACTTACCTGCCATTTCCCGGGCCTTGCTTCAACGCCAGCTCCCAAGAAATTATGCCCACCCAGAGTATAAGGTGAAAAATTCATGCTTGAAAAACCAAAGTGACCTGTAATCCATTTATAAGTTGGATTAATACTATACTGATTAAATGGTTGTTGAAATGTTACCTGTTGATTTGAATAGGAAAATGATAATGGAACACTCCAACCGTATAAGTCAAAATTGATATTTCCACTTGCAAAAAATGAATATGGATCTCTACGAGATTCTAGTCCATTATTACCATAAAAGATTTGATTTAGTGAAACACCACCAGATACAGTGATCGGATTTTCTTTGCCTATTGACTCTAAGTTTTGCGATTTTATCTTGAGGTTTATACCCAAAGACAAATAGAACACAAGGATAAAAAATAGGTTTTTAAATGTTATACTGAACTTCAATAGGTAAAGTTTTGGCTAAAACAATTAGTTAAATAATTAACATAAAAAACAAACATAAAATGTAATGTTTAAAATAACAAAGCAATATCAAAAATTTTCATATACATAAAGGGAGACTAACATATTAATATCATATTAATGACAGTTTTACTTTGGAAAATTCTTATGATGATTAATCGCCTCAATCTGGTGCTGATGATGTTTCATATGAGAAACAAAAAATTGTAGGCATTGAATTACATTTTGTTTACCTACCGCAGGATGCATAAAGCAGAAGTGATTAATTTTATCTGTTGGGAAATCCTGCAAAAAGCTTAACAAGTCTTGATCTAACTTTTGCCATTGGTGCCCAAATTCATGAGCATCATCACTGATGTCAAGATTAGATTTATTATCAGATAATACTTTGGGTGCTTTAAATTTCTTTTTGGAATTCAAGCGATTTACTAACAGCATGGTTTTCAGTTCTGCCTTTAATCCGAGCTTTTCATCCTTACGGTTGAAATCAAAATTCTGAAGAAATTTTAAACTTAGGGATTCTGAAGTGTAAAGATGCTGCATAACTTGTAACATTGACCAGGCATTTTCACTGGGCTTGAAATTCAATTGTTCATCATTAAATACTTTTAATAAAGCATCATAATATTGTTTACCATTCTCGTAGCGCTCCCAATGTTTTTGAATTTTTGAATGCATAATTTTATAGTTTTATACTAAGCCAATTTATAGGTTTAAAATTTTATTATGAAGAATTATTTAAGACTAAAAGTCATCCAAACAGGCAGGTGATCTGAGATGTCTCCAGCTACTTTTAACACATCTGAGTCAATTTTAGAAATCTTGTTTTTATTATAAAAAATATAGTCTAACCTTTCGTAAGGATCTTCAGTATTAAATGTAAAAAATTGAGATTCATTTCTTAGATATCTATCCTTTTCAATAGCCTCTCCAATATTAGGGTCAATTAAAAATAAACCAATCGTTATTTCCTCTTCCACTATATCAGAAGCAAAGGGTGGACGACTATTAAAATCCCCAATTAATAGAGTCGGGTAATCAGAAGTATAAGACTTATAAATATTATATATTTTTTTAGCTTGTAACTCTCTTGTCTCTTTATCGAAAGCCTCTAAATGAACATTCATAACAATCAAAGTATCTGAACCTAATTGCACTTTAGTAATTTGCAATAATCGATCAAGATAAAAAGCATTATAGTAAAAAGGTGCACTAATTGGCTTTCTTAATGTGACAAATTCATTAGATAATATTTGCATTTTACTTAGAACACCTTGCCCGGACAACATCTTTCCAAAATGATTTTGAATTGGTAAATATGGAAATGGGACATAGGACTTATCCCAGTTTACAGCATAAGCCCCTTGATGAAATTTTAAATGATTTCCTAGGCTATCAAACTGATTAATATTAAAACTTCGAGAGGAATTAAAATCTACTTCTTGCAAACCAATAAAATCATAATTAGCACTATCCAAGATTTTGACAACTCTATTATAGTTGTTGGTAAAAAGAGAAGCAGATCTATCAACTGCTAGATTATTGGTCATCCCAGATAAGTAGCCAATATTGTAAGTCATTATTGATAAGGTATCGGAAGTGTGCAAAATCTCATCATCATAATTTACAACTTGGTCATATTTCTTTTCATCTGAAAAGCTTGAGCTACCCCAAAAATAAAAAACCACAAGACTAACTAATAGAAGTGCGAGTATGCCTAATAATATCTTTTTCATAAAACGATATTAATCAAAAAGAATCACATCTTATAAAAACCAATCAGATGAACATAAAAAAGCAAAATATATTGATTTAATTATTTCAAGAAATAAAAAATTAATAATTAAAATAAATCTCCGCGAAAACATTTTAGTTATAGTAATAAAACCATCTGTGAGGTTTAATTACTTGATATTCACTCCTAAGATTAGTAATATTACTAGAGTATAAAAATCAATTTGATAAATTGTAAAAACATTACAATAGGGACTAAAAATAGCCAATCACACTACTAAAACGTCTTCCAAACAATATTTTGCACAGGAATGAAAAACTAAATGATTACTCAAGTTCATAATTAAACTTATTGTTTATTAAAACAATATTAACATCTCATTATTAATAATTTATAAGACCTTAACTAATCATTAACTTGAATACTAATAAGCTGACCAAATTTTCTTCTGAGAGCATACTCAAGGGAGGCAATATGAAAATCCTTTATAAAGCGATTTAGTTTTACCGAATTTCAATCCATATCTATAAAATACAATTACTAAATACTTACAACACATACAGGAGTGTAGTAAAAAATGTATGATTAATTAATATGGGAGATTTTTGAACTCAGACTCTAGATCATATCCTATATAATTATTTTAAGAGAAGACTTTAAAAATTAATTTTTACAAAACCCTACTCCTATTCAGTAAGTTTGTAGCAACTGAACAGATATTTCCTATAATGAAAAGCTTTAGCAACATCCATAAGTACAGAGAGCATTTCGAACACCTTATCCAGATTGAAAGAAAAGCGGAGATGGATTTTCATCTTAACGAAATCTTAATGCTAAACGGCAGGCAAAGGGAACGAAAAGGAAGGGCCATATTAGGACTTAATGGTAGAGATGCTGGGACTGGAATTGGAGGTATGTATTTAGTTAAATTGGTTAAGGGTTCCGGGATCTCTGACAATGAAATTTCTAATGGGGATATCGTTATTATTTCAAAGGAGAAACCAACAGGAACAGAAGATCAAGCTACGGTAATTAGTAAGACTAAAAGAAGCATTACGATTGGGTATAATAAGACTCCCCCATATGTAGTTTATGGTAAAAATTTACGACTAGATTTATTCTCAAATGATATTACTTTTCAAAGAATGAGCGAAGCCTTAAGTGTAGCAGAAAAGAACCCTAAAATTCAAGAATTCTTAAAATCTAATATTGACTTTTTCAAAGATCCTAATGAATCAGAAATTAGTATAGAATTAGACAAAAAGCTAAATGAAAAACAAGTTAATATTGTCAAGCAAGCGAATAGCTCAAATGATATTTTTCTAATACATGGCCCTCCCGGAACTGGAAAGACTACTACCCTATCCTATCTTATAAAAGCTTTCCATAATCAGAAAAAGAAAATCTTAGTAAGCGCTCCATCGAACACTGCTGTAGATAATATTTTAGATAAATTACACTCCTTAAATATACCTTCTACCAGAATAGGGAATCCTGTAAGGATGGATAAAAATTTACTAAGCTTAAGCTTAGATGTGAAATTACAAGACCACCCAGATTTCCAACAAGCTAACAGTATTTGGAATAAAATCCAGATCTTAAAAAAAGAACAAGAAGACTATATTCCTGCTACTGGGCAAAACAGAAGAGGTCTGAGCGATCATAAAATAATACAATTAGCAAATAGCAAGAAACTGTATAGAGGTATCCATCAATCCAAGCTTAGAAAGATGGCAAAGTGGATACAAATTCAGCAACAGATTAATAAAAGTTTTGATGATGCCAATGCTTTACAAGCCAATGCTATTGAAAGTATTTTAGAGAAAAGTGATGTTATTTGTACTACGAATTCTTCTGCTGGAAGCGAGTTATTGAAGGACATTATTTTTGACATAGTCTGTATAGACGAAGCCACTCAATCCACCGAACCCGAAGTATTAATTCCTTTGGTAAAAGGAAAAAAATGGATCTTAGCAGGTGATCATAAACAACTTCCCCCTACCGTAAAAGCACAAGAAGCTGCTCAACTTAATGTAAGCTTGTTTGAAAGATTTCAATCTGAACTGCCAAAAGATAGAATGGATATTCTAACGATTCAGTACAGGATGAATAAAGAAATAATGAAGTTCTCAAATGAACACTTCTATTCTAATCGCCTTAAAGCTCATCCTTCTGTAGCTCATCATAATTTAAAAGACATGCTGGGTTTCGAACCCTATCCTTACATAGATCCTATTATAGATGATGTTTTAAAAGCATCAAAACCCATAGTATTTATCCCCTGTGAAGAAGGAGTAGAGGAGCAATTAACGGATAGTTTCTCCTATTACAATAAAGAAGAGATTAAGCTAACTAAAAAGATTACGGATGCATTACTTTCCTCTAGGCTTTTTCCTGATGATATAGGAATCATTTCTCCTTATGATCAACAAGTATCTCGCTTAAAATCAGAGATGCGAGATTATCATATTGAAATTAAATCAATAGATGGTTTCCAAGGTCGTGAAAAAGAAGTAATCATAATTAGCCTAGTTCGATCAAACCAAGAAGGAAATATAGGCTTCCTCAGGGATTATAGACGATTAAACGTTGCATTAACCAGAGCTAAAAGAAAATTGATTATAATAGGAAACCCTAACACTATCAAACAAGATAAAATGTATGAATCCTTATTAAATATGATAGGTCATGCTTAATTTGGTCACTTATGATTGAAAACATTATCCATTATAGCCTACATTTTATTGCACCATTAGGAATTGCCTACTTGTATAATAAGCAAAATTGGAAGCAAGCCTATATTGTTTTATTAGGCACTATGTTGGTGGATTTAGATCATCTACTTGCTTCTCCTATATTCGACCCTAACAGATGTAGCATTGGTTTTCACCCACTGCATTCCTTTTACGCTATTCTCATATATTTCTTTCTCCTTTTCCCAAAACGTAGCAGATTGGTCGCAATAGGATTGCTATTTCATATGTTTACTGATGGATTAGATTGCTTTTTGCAGGGCACCATTTAAAGGCTCTCAAAAGGAAATAAGAGCGGTAACAAGATAGTCGCTAAAATCCAGAAAAGAAGATTTAACATCACCCCTACCTTTGTAAAATCAGTAAACTTATAATTACCAGAAGTATAAACCATGGTATTAGTCTGATAACCAATTGGAGTCATAAAACTAGCCGATGCAGCAAAAGTAACTGCCATCAAAAATGGGGTGGGAACTAAACCTAACTGAGTACTGATAGCAATTGCAATAGGTGCCATTAAAGCTGCAGTTGCATTATTAGACATTAATTCGGTTAAAAATGAAGTAGCTAAATATAACCCACTTAAAACAATTACAGGACCAAATCCGCCTAATTGACTAATTAATCCTCCTGCTATTTTCTGATCTAATCCGGTATTACTCAAAGCCACACCAAAGCTTAAAACACCAGCTAGAAGAAAAACTATCTTCCAATTGATGGCTTTATATACCTCTCTCATGCTGAGCACATTTAACAGTACTAAAGCTACTACACCAGCCATAACTGATATCACAATATCTAGTATTCCAAAACTAGCTAAAGCAATCACAATCCCCAATATACTGGTGACTAGCATAAATTGCTTTTTATTGAAATCTACCATATGATCAGAAGATAATAGAGCAAATGGCGCGTTTTGACTCATCTCTTTTTTACGAAGTTCCTTCACATAATGAGACTTCACCTCTGCTAAAAGTACATCCCCAGCTTTTAGCTTTATATCATATAAATCTTCATGAATTACTTCCTCTCTATGCCGAATCGCTAAGGGAGATGCTCTATACCGTCTTCTAAAGTCCAATTCCGAAAGATTTTTACCATCAAATTCGGAATTAGCACTCACCACCATTTCAACTAATGAGGAACCTGTGCCTTTTAGATTATCACCCGCCATTTTTAGCGATGATCCTTCCAATACTTTTGCTCTACTTTTTAATTCCTTGATGTTTGAGAGATTACATCTCACTTTCAATACATCGCCTGCATTTAATATAAAATCCCCCTGAGGTAAATTGTATCGAGTTCCACTTCTATTGATTTCTAATATATCAATCCGTAAATCCTTCACTAAAGAACTTTCCATAATGGTTTTACCAATAGAATCTGTATTCTCTTGTAATTCTATTTCAGTCAGATATTCACGCATCCCAAATTTTTCTTCTAGGTCTTCACCATTTTTTCTGTTTTTAGGTAAGATTCGTGACCCTATCAGCATCATGTACATCGTACCAACAATGACCAATATAATCCCGAAAGGTAATAATTGGAACATTGAGAACCCTTCAAAACCAAAATCTTGAGCAATACCGCTCACTAACACATTGGTTGAAGTACCGATATAAGTACAAGTTCCTCCAAAAATAGAGGCAAATGACAATGGAATTAATAACTGAGAAGGGCTCCTTCCAGTGCTTTTAGCGATTTGAATCACTACTGGTATGAATACCGCAACAACGGGAGTATTATTAATAAATGCTGAAATAAGAGCAATTAAAAACATCATAAGAACCAAGCCAAGCCTAAAATTACGCTTAAAAATGTCTGATAATTTATAGGCAACAAATTGAAGCGCTCCTGTTTTTAATAATGCAGCACTCATTACAAACATAAAAGCAACTGTAATGGTAGCGGTATTGCTAAATCCTTTAATCCCTTCTACTGGAGTAATCACTCCCGTTATAACCAAAGCACAAATGATTACGAGTCCGATTAAATCTACCGACAGCTTTTCAGTTACAAAAAGAATGATTGCCAATAAAATAATGGCAAGAGTTGCAATAGTTTGAAAATCCATAGTTTAGGTTTAGCCAGCACAAATATAGAATGAAATTCTATAAATCTACTAAACCTATAGAGAATCAGATTTAAAGGACTTTACTTGGTTTAATTAAGAAGCTAGTTTTGATAAAAATTACTGTATGTATATATATTTAATTATACTTTATTTATTCAAAAAATATAAAATATTAGCCATTCTATCTTTTTTGATAGTCCCAATTATTATTTATATGTCTTTTTTTAGTGTTTCTAAATTTTTGACTACTTGATCTATTTCACGAGTTAAAAATAAATTGTTTCTATCTTGTCCCGTCATATCAATTGCTAAATTCCATAGATAGTCTGTTAATAATTCAATATCTCCAAGTCTAACAATAATATCATCAACATAGCGGGTATATTCTAAATAAACATTATGAGCGAATTTACTTGCTTTTTGAATATCTAAAGGGTCCCAATTTATCAAAATTATATTCACCTGTGTTTGTAGGCCATTTAATTTCTTAAGGTGATTATAGTCCACTTTTCAATTTGTTAAGCTTAAATATTGATTCCACAACGAACTCTTTCTCTTGATCATTTGTAAAAAAGAACCCTATTCGGGTTTCTTCAATTTCATAAATCAAATCTCTCAATTTCTCGTTTTCAATATCTGTATGTTCTTTTATCCCAATAGGGTCCCATTCCATTAAAATAGAATTAATATTAGATTTAATATTCATAGTTTAGTAATTCTTAAGGAAGGTAACTATTTTTCCATAATTATAGGTTCCAGGAATAGTAACTGTCACCTTCCTCATTTCTTATTTTATAAAAACGAAAAATTCCTAGAATGTCAACAATAGACGTTAACTACTGCAGAATGGTATTCTTTTTTCTTTAAAACCAGAAGTGTTCATAACAATAGGGCAAAATAAATAATACAGTTTTTCTATACAATTGATTACTTTCATCATATTCGATATATTTAGAATATTCAGCATAGACATTATGTCCAAACTCACTGGAATTATAAATATCAATTTGACCCCACTGAATTCAAATTTTGTCGATTTTGATTTGAATCTCGTTGATATATTTTAACTGATCTAAGTCTTTTTAATTGTAATTCAAAAGCTTGATGAAAGAATTTCCTTATAATTTATATTTCTCCATATTAATTGGATATTCAATTTTCCATTTATAACCAGGATATTTAAATTCATCAAGAGATGCAGGATTTTGTTTTACCTCCTTACTATTGAATTTTGATAGATACTTTTTCAAATTTTCTAATTCATCTTCACCATTTCTACCATCCCAGCTTATTTGTTCCTGCTTTTTGCTGTCATAACCAGTTAAATAGATAATGTCATGCGTGATCATAAATTGAAGAATTAGAATTAAAGCTTCAAATGTTTTCTGGAGCGTAAATCCCAGGTTTGAATTCGAAATATCAAACCAAATATTTTCTATAAAATCTCCGTCCTCCTTATGGCTCTCTGATATGATTGTTTTTACATTTTCTATGTCTGATAGATTCATCTACGGATAAAATTTAAGTTCAATTATTCCATTTCTTATTGATGGCATATTTACATCAATAATTGGTTCACCGGTCTGTCCACTAGATGAATAATTACGAAACGTAATACTATTTTTTGTTCCATTTGAGTCTCTCCAAAACAATGTCTCTCGATATTTACCACTGCCAATATTTACTTTTTTCATATGACAATTAGTAATCCTTATTTAAATTAAATCTTTTAAGCAACTCCACCCACTCTATTTTCCATACTAGGAAACAATATTCAAACTCATAAAAATAAATATGTGCTTGCTGAAGTTTTTTTGGGGTAAGATTTTCAATAAAATTTCTAAGCATATTTATTACTTCATCCGTTGATCCTTCCCACTTTACTTCTTTATCATTTTTTTTATCGAAGGCACCGTAAAGATTAGCCATATTCTCTTTGAGGATATATTCAACTAATTCGAGAAAGACATCGGTTCGTTTTGATTCAGTAAAAAATGGGTTTTCATTTGCTATTTGTGAAAACATGCCAGAAATAGAAGAACCACTAGTTCCTGGATCATCATAGCTACTTGCCAGGATATTGTATAAACCTTTTATATCTTTTGAATACATATTGTTTAAGGAAAGAATTTAAGTTCAATTCGAATATCTCTTATGGAAGAGATTTCAAATTCTATTGTAACCTCACCTGAATTTGTTGAAGACCATTTTCTAAACTGTACATACTCTCCGCCTTCCAGCTGTATATTTTTTATGGGGCCTTTAGGTGTGGTAATGGTCTTCACTTGTCTTCCTGCTGCCATATCCGCAAAAATAACTTCGGCCTCAGATGCAGAAACCCCGTTAAAGCTGTAAGCGGTTTTAGAACCATTCGCTGTTCCTAATAAATTCCTCTCTGCTATTTTCAAAGTTAATGAGGTTCTATTTGAAGCAAAAGATAAACCAGACTTCATTCTATTTACTACAGTCGCAATGGATGAAGTGTTAACTCCTATTTTAGCTAATTCTATTCCCCATTTTACACTCAATAGTCCTTTTACAGCTTGAAAAAGCACTCCAGAACCTGTTTCAATTAATGCTAATTCTATGAAAGGTTTAGCAGCTTCCGCAACTGGATAATAAATAGCAATAAAATACTCGCCCTTTAACTTTTAATAATAATCCTCTACAATAAAATTAATATCATACACCTCACCTACACTTATTCCTGGGGTATTAATCAGGTCAGTTATGTTTTGAAAGAAATCTCTTCCTTTTTGTCCATTGTGTTTAAATATATATAATAACTGTGCAGACCTTCTTTCATCAGGATCATTCAAGTTTTCGATTGTCATTTCCAGCAATTCTTTCTGATCAAGTTCTGATAATCCGTAATTAGGATCATTAGTACCCCCTGAAATTGGCGGGCCACCAATTGGAGTACCGCTTCCCCCGCCACTAGTACAGTCACATTGCATTACAAGATCATACATAATAACGTCACCTGTTATAGGTCCTAATACAGGAGATAGTACATAATAACAATTACAGGCATCAATTGAGGTAGATCTTTCATTTACAGCACTATGTGTTGAACTTTCTCCCTGAATAAATCTTTCCTCCGCCAAAATATTTCGTTCTAAATTTAATGTTCTTATTACACCTGTATAATCTTGAAAATAGCTTTCAGTGAATTCCTTTTTATCTGATTGAAATTGCAATATAGAACCATAATATTGATCCTCCCTTGGAGTCAAAAGCAAATATTCTACAGTTTGAATACTGTCAATAGGTGGTATTAGTTTGATAGTATAATTTGGATATTTCGGATTTTGTTCCGAGATCCTTCTGATGATATTTTCTACATCAAGAGTCCCAAATTCAGTGTTAAATTCAAAATTCGATGTTCTTTGATTTTCACTAGTTATCAAACTATTAACCATACTTTTAAGTAAAGTATCGCTATCTATCTTTACAGCAACATTTAAATCCTCTTTTTTGTGATAAAACTCATATTCTTCTCGGCAAGCTATAGAGAACAAGATTACTAGTCCAACTAATAATAATAATAACTTTTTCATATGCAAGGTTTGGTTTAAAATTATAAGAAGATAAAACTAATAATTAGAAATTTTTATCCCAAAAATAGAAAACCATTTTTATGAACTCATCCAAAATTTAAAGAACTTTACTTGGTTTAATTAAGAAGCTAGTTTTGATAAAAATTGAAAAGGTGAACTCTCAGATTTACGCTCACCGAATTGCTTCTTTAAAAGAATAAACTCCTTTTGGTAATTTGCTGGAAACGCATTTCTAATCGCATTAACATTTTTGATATTGCTTATTAAATCAACATCCACTCTATCATAAGGTAATCCTATCATATTGCAGATATCTTCTCCTAATAAATAGCTCATCATAGTGGTAGAAGGAAATGGAAAAGGCAATGGTTGATTTTTAATATAATTTTGGAGATTGACTGCCAGCATCTCCCCTTCTTTAGAGTACTTGAAATTACGTTGCTTTATTTTTTTCTCTAAAATAAAGGCATCTTGATTAGTATCCGGTAACCAAGCATTCTGAATACCTAGCATTTCACCTATCATATTCCAGTATTGAATATAGGTTTGAGATTCCTCAGAACTTATTGTGTAACCTAATTTTCTAAGTCCGCGAATTGCTATTAATGAAAATGAAAGATTAGTTCCAGCCATATCTTCCTGATTCACTGGATAGCCAAAGTCATCTTTCCACTTTCCACTTTTCAATAAATGGTAACGAATTGCAGCATGCATTAAACGCACTTTAGCAATACTTATAAATCCTTTTCCATTAGGTTGAAATGCTTCAGGACTACACACATCAAAAACAAACTCCGCTGTTTCAGTTAATCTTTTTTCGGGTTGCTCATATATTCTCTTTGAGAAGCTTAGCACTTTGGCGCCTTCAGCAGCAGCATAACAATATGGAAGTGAAAGCATACCTAGGCAAAGCATAACAGGTGCTGCATGCTTTAAGTAAAAGGCAGAACCATTTTCCGCTAAAACCTCATCTACCTTAGATGATTTAATATCGGAAAAATATGTAGTTAAAACATCAGGAAAATCTTTAGGAATAGCCTGATTATTATAGATCAATTGATTATATGAATTAGATTTTAGCGGATTAAACCCGGTTTCGAAGAGAATCTTTACAGTTTTATCTGCTAACTCATCGCCCTGCTTTCGAGCAAGAGCCAATTCGGTATTTGGGTATTTAAGTTTTGTAGTGCTCACAACTAACTAAACAGATAATGAGGCAAATTGATTAAATAAATTTACATAAAATCATTTTTCAATATCTCCCATCTGAATATTAAGTGCTTTTACACTAATTTGTATTTCGATAATAGATAAGAGAAGTGAAATCATCAATAGGACTAATGAAAAGCCAAATATTATACTCCCTGCCATTTGATACTCTTGATAAATCGTAAACATACTCACCACACAAAAGAATAAGGATGATATACCTAATAACTGCATATTTCTTATTAAAAGAACCCGTTTCTTTAAATTAGAAATTTGAGCTTTAATTTTCACATCATTCTCCTGCATATAGCGGGCATGTAAACTTCTAATTAGATTCGCTATAGCTAAAAAACGATTAGTATAAGCCAACAATAACAAAGAAATCGCTGGGAATAATAAAGCTGGTGTGGTTAAGGAAATCGTCATTCCATTATAAATTCATTTTCTTTAATTCTGAAACTGCATAATCAACGGCTCTAGCGGTTAGCGCCATATAAGTTAAACTTGGATTTTGACATGCTGATGAGGTCATAGCAGAACCATCGGTAACAAATACATTGGGAACTTCGTGAAGTTGATTATGGCTATTTAACATGGATGTTTTAGGATCACGCCCCATTCTGGCGGTACCCATTTCATGAATACCAAAACCAGGCACTGCTTTCATATTCACAGTCTCAATATTTTTCCCGCCAGCTACTTCTAACATCTCAGCGCCTGTTTTCATCATATCTTTTCGCATATTATGTTCGTTTTCTTTAAACTCACAATCAATATGCAAGGTAGGCAAGCCCCATTTGTCTCTTACATTTTCATTTAGGGTTACTTGATTATCTTCATAAGGCAAAGTTTCCCCAAAAGGCATAAAAGACATTTCCCAGGGACCAGGTTTTAATAAAGCATCTTTAAATTCAGCTCCAAAACCTGCTAATCGATTCCCATACCCCCATCCAGCTCGATTTCCACCTCCTTGGAAGCCATAACCTCTAATAAAGTCAGGATGTTTGCTTTTAATATTTTGAAAACGAGGCACATAAATACCATTTGGACGATAACCCGTATGATATTTATCATTAAAGTCATCAAATTGAGCCTTCACATAAACTTCAAAATGATGATCCATTAAGTGCTTTCCTAATGTTCCGCTTGTATTTCCTAAACCTTCTGGGAATCGGTCACTTTTTGAATTCAGCATAATCCAAGTAGAACCTAAGGTAGAAGCACAAAGGAATATAACTTTTGCATAATACTCATGATATTCGTTGGTTTCAGCATCAATTATTCTAACGCCTTTTGCTTTATTGGTACTATCATCCAGAATTACAGATTCTACAATAGAATTGGGCCTTAAAGTCATGTTCCCTGTAGCCGTTGCAGCGGGTAAGGTTGATGAATTACTACTAAAATACCCCCCATATGGACAACCTCTACTACACAGGTTTCTATACTGACATTTGGATCTATTATGCTTATTTTCTGTAAGGTTTGCAGTTCTACCAATAGTCATGAAACGGTCATCCCAATTCTTTTCGATAGCCTTTTTAACCTTATCCTCCACGCAATACATATCCATAGGAGGTTGGAATTTTCCATCTGGTAGTTGGGCATAACCTTCATTTCTTCCAGAAACTCCAATAAACTCTTCCACTTTATCATACCATGGGGCTAAGTCTTCATAGCGGATAGGCCAATCCACCCCTATACCATCTTTAGCATTGGCTTCAAAATCCATAGGCGACAATCTATAGCTTTGTCGTCCCCAAGTTAAGGATCTACCTCCTACATGATTTCCTCTAATCCATCTGAATTCTTTGTTATCTGGAGTAGTATAAGGATTTTCTTTATCGTTTACCCAGAAATGCTTGGTAGCCTCATCAAAGGCGTAAGTCTTGCTTTGTACGTAATATTCCTCCTGTACTTCCTGAGATTCTTTCCCCCTGTGATCAAATTCCCAAGGGGCTTTATTCATAGTAGGATAATCTTTAATATGCTCAACATTCCTACCGCGCTCTAATACTAAAGTTTTTAATCCTTTCTCGGTCAATTCTTTTGCTGCCCATCCGCCAGAAATACCTGATCCTACCACTATAGCATCAAATTCATTACTTTTTTTACTCATCCCTGAAAATAATTTCCTACCCTTAATTTTTGATTTGATTCCATAGGTTCACATCCAATTAATTGGGATGGAACTGGTATATAGTCCAGATGCTTAGTCATAATTTCTTCTGATGTGAAATATCCTAATAAAACTAGCTCCTTAAGCATTAAGAAGAAAGGCTTTTCATTAGGATCGTTTTCAAATGACAAATATTTAATTTCGCTTTGCAAGCTAAAAAGAGCATCATATTTCTCTTCATTATTTAGATCAGTGAATATCTTGCCGTTTTTCAATTCACAATTTTTTTCAAAATTATCTAAACCCTCTACAAACTGTTGCTGCTCTTTTTTATTATATACTTCAGCCACCATCTTATCAACAAAAGAATCGACTCCAACATCTAGTGCACCTGGAGTGTCCGTTTTAGGCAAAATTTGATCCGCTAAAGCCGCTATTAATAAGGCTTGTTTTTCATTAAAGAACTTGGGTTTCCATCCTAGTGGCTTTTTAGATTCGCAGGATTGAACTAAATGCATCAACAAGGGCGAAGTAGCCGCAAATCCCAATGCCAAGCCCGTTTTTTTAATAGCTTCTCTTCTATTCATTCTTCAATTTTTCGATATCAAATTTAATAATAACTAAGTTATTGTTTAGTTTCAAGAAATCAGAAATGATTTCAGTTAAAGATTTTATAAATGGTGGAATTAATCCATCAGCCTAGATAGATAAAAACTTCAAAATATTTCAGTATGAGTTCAGAATTAAAAATGGGAATGATTGGCGGTGGACCGGGTTCTATGATTGGAGATATACATAGAATAACCGCTACTGCCAGTAAAAAAGCTAAACTAGTATGTGGAGCTTTTAGCGCTACGAAAGAGAAATCATTAGAAAAAGGAAAAGATTTAGGTTTAGATGATTCAAGAATTTACGGCAGTTATGAAGAAATGATTGAAAAGGAATCACTTCTAAGTCCGGAAGACCGAATGGATTTTGTTGCCATTGTAACCCCAAACTTTTTACACGTAAAACAAGCTAAAGCTGCATTAGAAGCTGGTTTTCATGTGATATGTGACAAACCCTTGGCCTTTGATTATAATGAAGCCAAAGAATTTCAGAAAGTAGTTGAAAACACCAAGGCTCAATTTGCTATGACTTATACCTACAGAGGTTATCCTTTATTAG
This sequence comes from Marivirga arenosa, assembly GCF_030503875.2. Lineage (NCBI taxonomy): Bacteria > Pseudomonadati > Bacteroidota > Cytophagia > Cytophagales > Marivirgaceae > Marivirga > Marivirga arenosa. The sequence continues at coordinate 2,754,267 of NZ_CP129968.2, forward strand.
AAAAGGCGGAAGAATTAATTAGTTCTGGTCATTTAGGTGAAATCAGAAAAGTAAAAGTAGACTACTCTCAAGGTTGGCTTTCACAATTAATTGAAGCCGAAGGTCACAAACAAGCCAGCTGGCGAACTGATCCAGAAAAATCGGGTGTTGGCGGTACTATTGCAGACATTGGAACTCATGCATTTAACTTATTAGAATCTGTTAGTGGATTAAAAGTGAAAAGTTTAATGGCTGATGTTTCAATCCTAGTAGATGGAAGAAAAATTGATGATGACACCAATGTACTTTTAGAAATGGATAACGGAGCAAAGGGATATCTATCCTGTAGTCAAATATGCACAGGGGAAGACCAAGATTTAAGTCTTCACATTTATGGTAGTAAGGCTGGTTTAATTTGGAATCATAATGAACCCAATGAAATTACAATCAAATACCCTGATTTTAAAGAGGAAAAAATAAAAGGACTTGATCATGAATTAGGTGAATCACATGAAATTCATATCCCAGGACATTCACCATATTTTACAGAAGCATTTCAAAGAATTTACGATGGTTTTTATGACACCATCCAACATGGAAATGATAATGACAAATTCGTAAAGGCTAATATAAATGATGGCGTAAGAGGCATGCAGTTTATTGAAAAAGCAATTCAATCCTCAAGAGAAAAAAAATGGGTTATTTTTTAAAACAATTCTTATCAATCCAAACATATCATTAACTATTTATGATGAAAGATCTAATGATAAACAGATCTTACCGTTCAATAATAGATTCTAAAATTAAGGTAAAACCTAATAAGCAATTCACTGTTGTCTTTTGAATTAAAATGGTAATTTCACCTTTTTTAAAAATCTTCTTATGAAACCAAGCGTAGACCCTAATAACTTTAAATTCTCAGAAAATATTCAGGTAAGATGGACTGATTTGGATCCATTAGCCCATGTAAACAATTCAATATATATACAGTATTTTGAAATAGCTAGAGGTAGATATATGTTGGAAGCAGCTCCTAGCTGGGATTGGCACAAAGACATGTTTTTATTGGCCAATATCAATTGCGATTATTTACAGGAATTAAAAATTGGCATGCCCAAAACCAAATGCTGGGTAAGAACAAAGGAAATGGGAAAGAAGAGTTTTGTAATCGAGTACATGATCACAACTGATGATAAAAATGTTCATACTGTAGGTACATCTATTCAAGTAATGTTTGATACTAAAAGCAAAACCACAATAGAAATTCCTGATTGGCTTAGAAATGAAATAGCTTCCTACGAGAAGGAAAATACAATTAATATAAAATAGCAAGTCCCTGACTATCATCAACTGGCTAAAACTAAAAACTAGTCTAAGTCGTTGATAAACCAAAACTAATAACTATGATGATAAGAAATATAAGCATTGTAATTTTAAGTATGCTATTTTTCGCCTGTGCTGCGGAAAATGAAAAAAAGGAAAAAACTCAGAATACCTCAGAGATCATTCAAAATCCAGAAGCAATAGATACCGCTTATTTTGCTGGTGGTTGTTTTTGGTGTGTAGAAGCCTCTTTCGAACAAATTAAAGGCGTAAAAGAAGCTGTTTCAGGCTATTCTGGTGGAGAAAAGAAAAACCCTACTTATAAAGAGGTGAGTTATGGAAAAACCAATCATGCGGAAAGTGTCATGGTATTATATGATCCGAATATAATCACATACGAAAAACTACTCGATATTTTCTTTGTTGCTCATGATCCAACGCAGTTAAACCGTCAAGGACCAGATGTGGGGAAGCAATATAGATCCGCTATTTTCTACAGAAATTCTAAAGAAAAAAATATCGCGTTAAAGAAAATGAATGAATTAGCGCCAAAATTTGAAGATAAGATTGTAACTGAACTAACTCCATTTACAAAGTTTTGGAAGGCTGAAGATTATCATCAGGATTTCGAAAAGAAAAACCCTAATAATCGATATATAGTAAACGTATCTAGACCTAAAATTGAAAAGGTAGCTAAGACTTTTAAAGATATTTTGAAATAATTCTTAATTAGAAGAATTATAAAAGAAGAAAGGCATCCGCTGATTAGCGGATGCCTTTTCTATTTATGATATAACAGCTATTATTATTTTAAATCGAATCGATCTAAGTTCATTACTTTATCCCAAGCTTTTATAAAGTCTTTCACAAACTTTTCTTTTGCATCATTCTGAGCATACACTTCAGAAATTGCCCTTAGCTGAGAATTAGAACCAAATACTAAATCAACTCTAGTACCTGTCCATTTGGTTTCACCTGAGCTTCTATCTTTTCCTTCAAAAATATCATCCTCTTTGGAAGGCTCCCATTTCGTATTGATATCTGTGATATTAACAAAGAAGTCATTTGAGAGCTTCCCTGGATTATTCGTTAAAACACCATGCTTAGAGCTATTATAATTAGCATCTAATACTCTTAAACCACCGACTAATACAGTCATCTCTGGAGCGCTTAGAGTTAATAATTGTGCTTTATCAATTAGCATTTCCTCATCAGGAACCGTGAAAGCCGCTCTTCTATAGTTTCTGAAACCATCTGCTTCAGGCTTTAACCAATTGAATGATTCAATATCAGTTAATTCTTGTGAAGCATCGGCTCTTCCTGCTGAGAATGGAACCTCAACCTTATGACCTGCATCTTTAGCAGCTTTTTCAACAGCAGCACATCCGCCTAACACAATCATATCAGCTAAAGATATTTGCTTGTTGCCTGATTGAGCATCATTGAACTTCATTTGAATTCCTGAAAGAGTATCAATTACTTTTGATAATTGAGCAGGTTGATTTACCTCCCAGTCTTTCATTGGAGTTAATGCAATTCTTGCTCCGTTAGCACCACCTCTCATATCTGATCCTCTGAAAGTTGAGGCAGATGACCATGCCGTATAAACTAATTCAGAAACCGATAAACCGGATTCTAAGATTTGAGCCTTTAATTCTTTAACATCAGCATCATTTACCAAGTCATGAGTCACCTCAGGAATTGGATCTTGCCAATCTAAATCCTCCTCTGGTACTTCTGGTCCTAAATACCTTACTTTAGGCCCCATATCTCTATGTGTTAATTTAAACCACGCTCTTGCAAAAGCATCTGCAAATTCATCTGGATTTTTATGAAAATGTTCTGAGATTTTTCTGTACTCAGGATCTTCTTTCATGGCCATATCGGCAGTAGACATCATAATCCCTACTTTCATAGATGAATCTTCAGCATCAGGAGCTTTATGTTCATCCTTAAGATTTTTCGGCACCCATTGATGCGCTCCTGCAGGACTTTTTGATAATTCCCAATCATAACCAAATAGAACATCAAAGTAGCTCATATCCCAAGTAGTAGGTGTTGGGGTCCATGCACCTTCTAAACCACTGGTTATGGTATCTCTTCCTTTTCCACTTTTATACTTACTGATCCACCCAAAACCCATTTGTTCAATAGGGGCTGCTTCAGGCTCAGGACCAACTAAGGCTGCATCACCAGCACCATGTGTTTTACCAAATGTATGACCACCTGCAGTTAAAGCAACAGTTTCGTAATCATTCATGGCCATACGAGCAAAAGTCTCTCTAATATCTTTTGCAGAAGCTAAAGGATCAGGATTACCATCTGGCCCTTCAGGGTTTACATAAATTAATCCCATTTGAACAGCTGCCAATGGATTTTCTAAATCTCTTTCGCCTGTATATCTATTGTTTCCTAGCCAAGTTTCTTCAGCACCCCAATAAATATCTTCTTCTGGTTGAAAAATGTCTTCACGGCCACCAGCAAAACCAAAAGTTTTGAATCCCATTGATTCTAAGGCAACATTACCTGTTAGAATATACAGATCCGCCCAAGATACACTATTGCCATATTTTTGTTTGATAGGCCAAAGCAGTCTTCTTGCCTTATCTAAATTACCATTATCAGGCCAGCTATTGATAGGGGCAAATCTTTGATTGCCTGTTCCAGCACCACCACGGCCATCACCTGTTCTGTAGGTACCAGCACTATGCCAGGCCATTCTAATCATAAAAGGACCATAATGACCATAATCGGCAGGCCACCAATCCTGAGAAGTAGTAAGTACCTCTTCAATATCTTTTTTCAGTGCCTTTAAATCAACTTTCTTAAAAGCCTCTGCGTAGACAAAATCTTCTCCTAGGGGATTTGATTTAGATGAATGTTGATGTAAAATTCCAAGATTGAGCTGGTTAGGCCACCAATCCTTGTTCATAGTACCCTGTCCACCGATAGTAGTATTACCACCATGCATCACTGGGCACTTTCCTACATCTCCAAGATTATTCTTCATGTGTTCCATAATAAAAAAAGTGTTTAGGTTAGATTCTTTTGTAATATAGTAAGTAAAAGAATATAATGAAAATCTATAATTTTTATATAGTCATAATCAAAAGCTATAATAGTGAGTCAAGCCAGTAACCTATATAAATTATAGATAATTAATAAAAATTAAAAATATTTATAGTTTTTAATCATAAATTCAACACTGCTATTAGCTGATTGTTATAAATTATACAAAAGTGATATATATCTGATTTTATAATACAATAAAAAAGGCGATGGAATATAATTCACATCGCCTGTAAAAGTACTTTACATATAACTATTAAATAATTTCTAATACTTTCTCCGGTGGTCTACCCACCACAGCTTTATCACCATTTATAAGAATTGGTCTTTCAATTAATTTAGGTTCTGCAATCATGGCTTCTATCCATTGAGAATCAGAAAGCTTTTTACCCTTATATATCTCTTTAAAAACCTTTTCATTTTTTCTAATTAATTCTTGAGGAGAAATACCAAGTTTTTTAATTACATCTTCTAATTCAGCATGAGTAGGTTTTTCCTTTAAATATTGCTTAATATCGGGTTCAATACCTTTTTCATTTAAAAGCTTCAATGCTTCTCTACTTTTACCGCATCTTGGGTTATGATAGATTTCCATAGTTCAAAAATTTTTTAGTGGTTCATTAAAAAATAATAAAAAGAATGATTTCTTAAAACTATTTAATAGTCTCTACAACTAAATTATGGTTTGTATAGATACAAATATCCGCTGCAATATGCAGACTTTCCTTTACAATATCCTCCGCTGATAATTTATCGCCTGCATGTTTTTTTAAAGCCGTAGCAGCAGATTGAGCATACATACTACCTGAACCAATAGTGGCTATTTGATTATCAGGTTCCAATACATCGCCTGTTCCAGATATAATTAACACTTCATCTTTATCCGCTACGATCATCATAGCTTCTAACTTTCTTAAATAACGATCTGTCCGCCACTCTTTTGCTAACTCAATAGCTGATCTTTTCATGTTACCGCCAAAAGCATTTAGCTTTTCATCAAACTTTTCAAGTAAGTTGAATGCATCTGCTGTTGAACCTGCAAAACCTGTTACTATTTTACCGTCCTGCAATTTTCTTATCTTCTTTACATTACTTTTGGCTACTGTATTTCCCATCGTTGCCTGACCATCTGCTCCAATGGCTACTTCACCCTTATGTACTACTGCACAGACCGTTGTTGATTTTATATTTGACATCTGAATGTTCTAATTTATTTTATGAATAAAAAAGTCTCGCTATAGAACAACGAGACTTTATAAATGAGGTTAAGATATATTTTTAAATTAATATTCTTACTGGATCTTCTAGTAAGCCTTTCAGCGTTTGTAAGAAGGCTGAACCTACAGCTCCATCTACCACTCTGTGGTCACACGATAAGGTAACTTTCATTACATTGCCTGGCACTAATTCACCATCTTTTACTACAGCAGTTTGCTTGATTCCTCCCACAGCTAAAATACAAGCATCTGGCGGATTTATAATGGCTGTAAACTCTTCAATACCAAACATACCCAAGTTTGATACAGTAAAGGTATTACCTTCCCAATCTTTAGGTTCTAGTTCTTTATTGTGGGCTTTTTTAGCAAAATCTTTTGCTTCAGCAGCAATGTGTGATAATGATTTATTATCTGCAAACTTGATAACCGGAACTAATAAACCTTCTTCAACTGCTACGGCCATTCCAACGTGTACATGGTGATTTCTTCTGATTTTATCACCTAACCATGAACTATTAACTTTAGGATGCTGACGTAATGAAGCAGCCACCGCTTTAATAACCATATCATTAAATGATATTTTCACAGGGCTCATCTCATTCATGCTCTTACGTGCCTCCATAGCCTTATCCATGTTGATTTCCATGGTTAAATAGAAATGAGGTGCAGTGAATTTACTTTCAGAAAGTCTTTTCGCTACCGTTTTTCTCATTTGAGAAACTTTCACCTCTTCATAGCTTTCTTCTCCTACTACTTTAGGTATATTGATAGACTGCTCAGTACTAGTTTGTTTTTGAGATGCCTCGCTGGATTTTGCTTTAGGAGTAAAGTTCTCAACATCAGCTTTTATAATTCTTCCATTATTACCAGAACCTTCTACCTCAGCTAAATCAATACCTTTATCTTGAGCAATCTTTTTAGCTAAAGGACTAGCAAAAATTCTTCCTCCCTTTTTATTTTCTGACTGAGTATTCGCTGAAGCATTTGGACTTGGAGAAGATGATTCTTTTTTAGAAGAAGACTCCTCTTTCTTATCATCTTTTTTACTTTCTTTATTAGATGATGATCCCGATTTCTTCCGCTCATGCGCTTTCAATAATTTCTCATAATCAGCACCTTCTTCACCGATAACAGCAATAACACCATCAATTGGGGCCGCATCACCTTCTTTTATTCCGATGTACAATAAAGTACCATCTTCATAGGCTTCCAGCTCCATAGTAGCTTTATCAGTCTCAACTTCTGCTAATATATCTCCAGCCTCAACCTTATCCCCTTCTTTCTTCAACCATGAAGCGATTACACCTTCCTCCATGGTATCACTCATTTTAGGCATGGTGATCAGGTTAGCATTTACATCCGATGCATCTACTTCTTCCTCATTTGAATCAGAGCTTGAATCGCTAGATTCTTCTTCATCAGAACCGCTATCATCATTACTACCACTATCACCACCACCTTCTTTAATATCTTTTAATAGGCCTTCAATATCTTCTCCTTTTTCTCCAATAATGGCTATTACTCCATTTACGGGCACTGCGTCTCCTTCTTCAATACCAATATGTAAAATTACACCATCTTCATAAGACTCTAATTCCATTGTGGCCTTATCGGTTTCTACCTCAGCCAATATATCTCCAGATGATACCTCATCGCCCTCTTTCACTAACCAAGAGGAAATTACACCCTCCTCCATGGTATCACTCATTTTGGGCATTTTTATTACTTCAGCCATATATGTCTATTTCAAATTAAACTTGTCAAAAATAATGGGATTCGTTCTTAATTCAAATTAAATGAATTAAAGTATTAAGAATACCGTAAATCTTTAGTATTGTTTTAAATTATTTAACATTAAAAAGCCCGCACCATTTAAGGAACGGGCTGATTTATTAAATTTTAATAAAATTATTCTTCTTCAGATGCAGAATCAGCATTATAAGCTTCATTCAAACCTTTGATTACATCATTAGTGATTTCAAGGCCTTCATTAGCATATAAAACATCACTTCCTCTTGAGTAAGTTAATACTAATTGAAGATTATTCTTATCACCATATTCTTTCAAATAATCACTAATTGATTTATATAACTCATTATTTAATTCCATCTCTCTTTGTCTTAACTTTCTAGACAAGTCTTCTTGATAGATTCTTAAATTTTGCTGCTTTTTCATTAGGTTTTCCTCTAATGCTTTCCCTTGAGCAACCGTTAAATTCTGAGCAGTTCTTTGGAAATCACTAATTTCTTTTTGTAAACCTTGGGCTCTGTTTTGGTATTCACCTTCATATTTTTCAGAAAGCTCAGCAAGCTCAGATTCTATTTCTTTCATGTAATCATATTTTGCTAAAAGTGAATCAGAATGCACATAAGCAATGGCTACATTTTCATATATTTTATCATTTGATTGTTCTTCTGTTGCAGTTTCTTCACTTTCCCCTGCTTCACTGAATTTATCAACAAACAAATAACCAACAGCTACAATTAAAATGATATTAAGTACTATAGATAAGTTTTTCACGTGTAATTATATTTTGATTAGATTTTACAAACGCTTGCAAAGTTAATCAAACATCTTAAAGTGCAAAGCCTACAAAAAAGGGATTTTAATCTATTTTATTAGGATCAGGAGTATCATCTATTTCTTTTGATTTATATTCATAAGAAAACTCCTGTTCTGGATTGGTAAAGTTAAAATTTGTACCATCGTCCTGATATTCATCATCATCGAAGTTTTTCTCAAAATACAATTCTAGTTCAGCTTGCCCTGCAAATTCGTCTTTCATCGCAATTGCCACTAATAAGCCACTTAATAAGCCCATTAAATGTGATTCCCATGATATATGGCCATCTTGAGGAAGAACACCATAAAACATACCTCCATAGAGTAATAGTATTACAAATGATAATGCTAATGATGATTGATTCTTTCTTAACAGTCCACTGAATAAAATAAAAGAGGCTATTCCATATATAACTCCACTTGCTCCAATATGATAGGCTTCTCTGGCAATGATCCATACAAAAATACCTGTGCTGATGTATATATATAATAGTGCTTTAAGTGCTATTTTATCATAAAAGAAAAATAGGATGATTATTAACAGCATTAATGAAAAGCTGTTGGATAACAGATGCAAAAAATCACCATGTATAAAAGGTGAAGTAAAAATACCAATGGTACCCAGAAGATGACGAGGCATAATCCCAAAATGAGCAAAATTAGCAGCAAATGCCCATTCCATGGACTTTACAAGCCAAAGTGCTAATATAATATAGCTACCAAACACTACACTTTGCCTAAAAAGGGATTTTTCTTTCGACATAGTTAAATATACGAAAATCCACAGAAATGATTGAAAATTAGAAAAATAAGTCTTGAGCTAAGCGGTAAGTATTGGCATGAGCTTCAATAATATGAGCTATTTTTTCAGAATAACCACCCCCCATACTCGCTACAACAGGAATTTCATTTTTTATGCAATGTTCAAAAACTATCCTATCTCTTTCTTTACATCCCTGAATTGACATTCCTAATCGACCTAATTTATCAGTTGATAGAACATCCACTCCTGACTGAAAAAAAATAAAATCCGGTTCTTGTTCATCAAGTAACATAGGTAATGTTTCTCGAAGAATTTTTAAATATTTTCTATCATCAGTTCCGTCTTCTAGTGGAATATCAAGGTCTGATGTTTCTTTATGCATAGGATAATTACCTTTTCCATGCATACTAAATGTAAAAACAGAAGCATTATTTTGAAATATCTCAGCAGTACCATTTCCTTGATGTACGTCTAAGTCTACCACTAATATTTTTTTTGCTTTACCTTCTCTTAATAAATAATTAGCAGCTAAAGCAATATCATTTAACAAACAAAAGCCTTCACCTCTATCTGTAAAGGCATGATGGGTTCCGCCTGCGATATTCATAGCTACACCGTACTGAAGGGCAAAATTCGCAGCATCTATAGTCCCTTGATTAATAATCCGTTCCCTATCTACTAAGGCCTGAGAAAGTGGAAAACCCGTTCTTCTTTCCTCTTTTCTGCTTAGGCTTAAGCTTTTAAGTTTTTGCCAATAATTTGCATCGTGAACTTGTAAAATATCCTGCTCTGAGAGAAAATCAGGTGAGAAAAAATTACTCTCAGAAACTGTGCCTTCATACAGCAATTGTTCTGGTAAGAGATCATATTTCTCCATTGGAAACCTATGATTTTCGGGCAAAGGATGTGTATATTCTTTTCTCCAGGCGATTTTGAGCATAAAAAAAGTGTTATTCGACAAAAATAACACTAATAGCTAGTTGTTGTTATATTTTAAAATCAGATTATTAATCTAAATCAAATTCCTCTTCATTTGAGACAAAAGAATAAAGGGTATCATCCAATTTAAGATTATCTTCATTGAAATCATTAACAAATTTATTCATCACTTTGTCTGTCACTTCATCTACATTCAAACCTATATCCAATCCAATTCCATACTCACCCCCATTATCCATATCAACATGTTCCTGGACTTTTACTAATTCCTCATCTTCTAATTCATCAATCATTTCAGCAATGTAAAGGCCAATTTCCTCTTCAACATCATCTAAGGTTCTCAAATCACCATTTTCATCTTCCTGGAACTTGATAGGTTTAAAATTGGGGAATTTCTGAGCTGCTTTATGTTCTGCTAACTCATACACTTCACTTGCATGGTGTAATCTCAAAGTATAAATAACAGCATCATAAATCACCTCCTTACCTTCATACATTCCCACAAAACGAAAGTGTTTATATTCTTCGTTATTATCTTCTGTATCCACTAAAACGAAGCTATTATTTGATTGAGCTATTTCTTGCTTTAAATTTTCTATTTGTGTGGCATCAAAGCCTTGGTTAAGAGCACCCATAGTTTTGTGGTTAGTTTTGAAAAAATAAATTACAATTTTTTTTAAAAAAATACAATAAATATAAAATTAATCATCTTTTTTACTCACACCCTCAAAAATACTGTTTACAATTGCCAGAATGACACCAAATAAAAGTGCCCACCAGAATCCATCAATATGAAATCCATCCACAATATAATCGGCTAGCATTATCATTAACGCATTGATTACCAGTAAAAAGAATCCTAAGGAGAATACGGTTACAGGAATAGTTAAAATAACTAATAGTGGTTTTAAGGTAGCACTAAAAAGAGCTAAAAATAAAGAGACCACAAGAGCATCAAAAAAGCCATCTACATAAGCTCCTGGGAGTATATATGATGCTACAATTACAGATAATGATGATAATAAAAGTTTGATTAAAAAATTCATCTTGTTAAAAAATTTGATTACAAATATCTTTTATTTAAAATATTTTGATGGTGCTTCCAGTGTCCAGCTATAATATACCATAGACTTAAAACCGAAATTGGTTTGCCATCAGCTTCACCTTCAATTGATAAAATCTTATTAGGCATTGTTTGAAATAAGGACAAATTACATTTTCTTAAATGATAATACTCATCTGCCATTTTTAATTGATTCAAGCTAGAATATTCTGAAGCTGCAGCATAATCATTTTCAGCATATCCTGGCAAAATTGCATTTTCATCTCTACTCAAAGATAATGCTCGAAATGCCATAATTCTCTCCGTATCTATACAATGTCGGATTAGCTGAGCTACAGTCCATTTTCCAGCTTCATATTTGTAATGCCATTTACTTTCAGGAATATTACTAATCATAATGGTAAGCTCTTGAATTTGTGCTTCAAGAGCTTTCCCAATCTCACCTTGAATTAAATCGATGTATCCTTGGTAAAAAGGTGCATTTACTAATTTCATTTATTATTTAATCTTTAATAGCATCCATTTTTTTGGCTACTTCTTCAGCTTCAGCCATTTTCATATCTGCCTTTTTCCTATCAATTGTGCTTAATTTATGATATTCTTCAAGCAACTTTTTGTATTGATCGTTAAGCTTTTCTTTCTCAGACTTCTTCTTAAATAATCCAAACATAATTTCTTTTTTAAATTTGTTTGAAAAACCCACTCAACTTCAATTTGTTTTAAATAACTCAAGTCCTTCTAGTAAGAAACTTAAAACATCTTCTTTTCTCTCTGGCATCTCTTCTACAGGAAATTTCTTACTGATTTTAATAAAGCCAGTCTCATCTATATGATCAGATATCTCTGTTAAACTTAAAGTATGGAATTTAACATAATTACTTTTTTCATAATGGTAATCCCACGGCTTCCTATTGATACAAAAGTAAGTAGATTCGTCAGATTTAAAATGATCTATGAATAAATCTCCGAATTTATTCAAATATTCACCTTGCAAGTGAAAGGTAGACGAGAAAAAATTCCCCCAATAAAACATAGTCCGGTAGGCAAAAATATCTTCCTTAGAAAAATAAGCTGGATAATCTAAAATGGAATAAGGCAATCGTTTATAATTTTCGCCTTTAGAAATTTTGCCGTGATTTAAATTAATCTCTTTTGGAATATGAGTTGATATTTTTTTCAAATGAGTTCGAAACTCCTTGTGAATTTCTTCAAGGTAATCCCAAACTTTCTCCATCATCCTATATTTGATAAGAAGAATAGTAGGGTCTGATGCTAAGTCGAGTTCTTGCGTTGTAAATAATGACATAATAAAAAAGGTGAATTAAATTAATCCACCTTTGCAATCGATTTATTGCTGATCAGGTTTTTGAATGATTTTCAGAATGACCTCATGAGGATCATTATCATTATCATTAAATTTTATTTTGACCACAGGGTTATCAGCATGAATATTATCATCAACCGATACCACCTTAAATTGGCTTAATTTTGATTCAATTTCTGGGGCTAATTCTTTTATAGCTTTAGCTATTTCCACCTCAAGTTGACTTGGGTTATATTGCTGAGTAATCATATTCTTTCTTGATTTTTCTTAAATCTAATAATTTTACAATAGATTAATAATATTTATTTTAAGAATATTACCATCTTATTAAAGCAGAGCCCCAAGTAAATCCGCTACCAAAAGCTGCTAAACATACAAGATCTCCTTCTTTCACTTTGCCTTCATGCCAAGCTTCACTTAGTGCAATGGGAATAGAAGCGGCTGTTGTATTTCCATACTTCTGAATATTGTTAAACACTTTATCATCAGACAACCCCATTTTAGACTGAATAAACTTAGAAATTCTTAAGTTTGCTTGATGAGGAACTAACATATCAATATCTGAAGCACTCAGCCCATTAGCCTCTAAAGCTTCATTAATTACTTCTTGAAAGCGAACCACAGCATGCTTAAATACCATGTTTCCATTCATGTATACTTTATATCCAGATGTGTCTAATATTTGCTCCGGCTGTCTTTCCTCTCTTGGTCTACTACTTCCCGGATCTTTCACATATAATTCCTCTGCATAAGTGCCTTCAGCATGCAGATGAGTTGAAAGAACTCCTTGTTCCTCAGTGGCACTCATAATGGCAACCCCTACTCCATCTCCAAAAATAACAGCTGTAGACCTTCCTCTATCTGACATATCGATAGCTGTCGATTGAATCTCTCCCCCTACAACCATGATATTTTTATACATTCCCGTTTTAATGAATTGGTCCGCAACGGATAAACTGTATACAAAACCAGAACATGCATTTCTAATATCCAGACAACCCACTGTTCCCATGCCCAGTTCACGCTGCAACAAAACACTTGAGCCTGGAAAAAAGTAATCTGGAGTAATACTGGCAAAAATTATAAAATCAATATCATCTTTATTCATTTTTGCATTTTTAAGCGCCATATCAGCAGCTTTTTTAGCCATTTTCGCTAAAGATTCTTCTATTTCCGGATCAAAAAACCTTCTTTCTTTAATTCCAGTTCTTTCAGTAATCCACTCATCTGTAGTATCAATCCAACTAGCAATATCATCATTAGTCACTACTGTTTGAGGCACAGCATGACCTAAACCTACTATTTTAGAATTTTTCATTTTTATATTTTTTCGTTTCCATACGCACTTCAAAATTCCACAGAAGATCAAAATGCGCTCCAATATAGAGCAATATTGAATTGTTGTCAAAAATAGTAGTCATGCAGAGTATTTACATGTTAACCTCATGTATCTGAGGCTTAATCTTCAAACCATGTTTTATATAAGGTGTAATTTTTGGCTGTTCTATCAAATATTTGTGACAAGTCCCCTTCAATTTTTTTTACTTTCTTTGCTGGAACACCTGCATATATATAACCTGATTCTACAATTGTATTCTCAAGCACTACAGCACCAGCTGCCACTATAGATCCTGTCTGTACTACTGCATGATCCATAACGATAGCTCCCATTCCCACAAGAGCTGAATCTTCTACAGTACAGCCATGTACAATAGCCTTATGACCGATTGATACCTTATTACCAATCTTTGTTGCTGCTTTTTGATACGTGCAATGTATGACTGCCCCATCTTGAATATTGCTTTCCTCTCCTATTTCTATTGAATTAACATCGCCTCGTATCACAGCACTCCACCATACGGAACAATTTTTACCGATTTTAACATCTCCTACAATTACGGCATTATCCGCTATGTAAGTATTCTCTCCAATTTTAGGAGTTTTGCCTTCACACTCTTTAATTATACCCATTTTTTATTGTTATATTTTTATCTATGTATACACATTTAATGATTATGTATTATTTTTGAAAAAATCATAAACTTTATAAAAGTTAAATCGTTATTCGGTTGAATCAATTAAAAACCACTAATCTATGAAAATTTTAAAAACAACAAGCGCATTAGCATTAGCCATTGTAATGGCAGTAGCATGTACTTCAAATCCAAAAGGAGATGAAGCCAAAGTAAGCGAAGCTGAAGAAGTAAAAGAAGCTCAAGGAATGGATATCAAAGTTTCTGGTGATCAAGCTAAAATGGAATTCGTAGGTACTAAGCCAACAGGCAGACACTATGGAAATATTGCATTAACTGATGGTTCAATTACAGTTAAAGATGGTGAAATAACTGGAGGTAAATTTGTATTTGACTTGAATCAAATTACAGTTGCAGACTTAAAAGATGATGAAGAAAATCATCAAAAATTAGTTGGTCACTTACAATCTGATGACTTTTTTGATGCAGCAAATCATCCTAATGTTACTTTCGAATTAGTATCTGTAAAACCATTAGCTACCGAAAAAGCAGCTGCGGGTTATACTTCATATCAAAATGATATGCAACAGCCAGGAGAAGACGAAAGAATTATGGAGCTACCTGAGTATGAGTTAGAAGGTGCTACTCATGAGGTAACTGGAAATTTAACAATGAGAGGTAAAACATTAGCTATTACTGTACCTGCTAAAGTTGAAGTTTCTGACAATGGTGTGAAAGCATTTACTAACTTCAGCATTGATAGAACTAAATGGGGTTTAATGTACGGGGATGAATCTCAGGCTGTAGATAAAGCAAAAGATAGATTTATTTATAATACGGTTGGAGTTGGATTTAATGTTGATGCTTCTGCTGAAAGCATGTAATTCAACAATAAATTAATAATAGTTAAGGCTGCTAATATTTTATAGCAGCCTTTTTTTATGCAATTTTGCCAAAAATAGTTTGGTTGAAAGAAGTTAGAATAAAAATAAAGAACGATAAAAGTATTTGGCTGAAGCTATTAGAATGGAGCAAATCATTTAAATATGTAGCAGCTTTTCTACCTCAACAGACTGAGCAATATCCTTTTGGGGCGTTTCCAAAATGCATCGCAGTTGGAAATCAAAAACTTAATTTATCGGCACCCTATTTCAAATCACTAGAAGAGTATCTTACTAATAATCCATCTCATAAATTGTATGGTTATTTAGGATATGATTTGAAAAATGAATTAGAGAATTTAAAAAGCAAAAATGAATCTTTTATTGACTGGCTTCCCATGCAGTTTTTCAAAGCTGATTGTATTATTGAGTTCCATCAAGGCGAAATCCTAATTAAATCTGAATTTGCTCAAAGATTTAAAGAGCAAATTGAAAAAAGTATTGAAAAGGATATTGATCCTCAATATCATGGATCTTTAGTTGGGAAATTAAAAAGCTGGACTTCAAGAGATGAGTATATAAACACAGTTAAGAAACTAAAAAAACATATCGAAGAGGGAGATATTTATGAAATTAATTATTGCATTAACTTTTCAGTAGATGTAAAAGATTTAGATCCCTTTCATGTCTTTAATGAATTATGCAATAACTCTCCAGCACCCTTTGGCTCATTTTTAAAACTGGATCATCAATATATAATTTCAGCATCGCCAGAACGATTTATTAAATTAAAGGACTCAAAAATAATTAGCCAACCCATTAAAGGGACTGCAAAAAGAGGGACTACCAAAAATGAGGATGAATTCCTTAAAAAACAGCTGTTTGAAAGTGAAAAAGAAAGAGCTGAGAACATGATGATAGTTGATTTGGTCAGAAATGATTTGGCTAAATCATCAGAAAGTGGATCAGTAAAAGTAGATGAAATATTTAGTATCTATAGCTTTCAACAGGTTCATCAAATGATCAGTACAATATCCTCCAAAAAGAAAAAAGAAATTCATCCTGTTAAAGTCATTGAAAACGCGTTTCCAATGGGAAGTATGACAGGTGCACCAAAAATTCGAGCCATGCAGCTAATAGAGGATTATGAGAATAGTAAAAGAAATGTTTTTTCTGGAAGCATTGGTTACTTCAATGGTTTGAATGAATTTGATTTCAATGTACTAATAAGAAGTATCTATTATGATGAAAAGCTTAAAAAGCTCAATTATGAAGTTGGAAGTGCCATTACCTATGATGCTGATCCGGAGGCTGAATATGATGAATGCTTATTGAAAGCAAAAGCTATTGAAAGAACCTTAAAACTGTAATGCAGTATTTTTCATAAAAAGAAACCGAAAATCCACTGCCATTATGTCATTTTCCAGAATAATTGGCTACCTTTGCCTTTTATAAAATTTTACAAAAAAAACCCTTTAGAAATAGTAAATATGAGTGATTTGATTAAAGATTTGGACATCATTTCTGAAGATACAAAAACGGATGAATCTTGTGCAGTTCAAGTTTCAAAAGAAGAAGATACTGGCAAAAGCCGTAAATTATATATAGAAAGTTATGGATGTCAAATGAATTTCTCTGATAGTGAGATTGTGACCTCCATTATGAAAGATAATGGTTTTGACACCACCAATGATTTTAACTCAGCAGATGTTGTTTTTCTTAACACCTGTTCAATTCGTGAGAAAGCAGAATTAACCGTTAGGAAAAGACTTACAGAATTCAATAAAATCAAAGCTAAAAAGCCTGAAATGCAGATTGGCGTATTAGGCTGCATGGCTGAAAGATTAAAAACCAAGCTACTTGAGGAAGAAAAGATAGTAGATATCGTAGCAGGGCCTGATTCATATCGAGATCTTCCTAACTTAGTTAAGACAGTTGATGAAGGTGAAAAAGCAGTCAATACTTTCTTAAGTAGAGAAGAAACGTATGCAGATATTAGCCCAGTAAGATTAAATTCTAATGGCGTAACAGCTTTCATATCAATCATGAGAGGATGCGACAATATGTGTTCTTTCTGTGTAGTACCTTTCACAAGAGGTAGAGAAAGAAGTAGAGATCCGTACTCAATAGTTCAGGAAGCTCAGGATTTATTTGACAGAGGTTTTAGAGAAGTTACCTTATTAGGTCAAAATGTTGATTCTTACAAATGGTCACCAGAACTAAATAATAAGGCTCGATTAGAAAAACTAGAGAAAAAAGAAGAGGTTGAAATCATTAACTTCGCCAATCTAATTGAAATGGTGGCTAAAGTATCACCAGATTTAAGAGTTAGATTCTCAACTTCTCACCCTAAAGATATTACGGATGAAGTCTTACATACTATAAAGAAGTATGAGAATATCTGTAATTATATACACCTACCTGCCCAAAGTGGTAATTCTCGTATTCTTAAAATGATGAACCGTACTTACGATAGAGAATGGTACATCAACAGAGTAGATGCTATTAGAGATATCTTAGGTGAAGAATGTGGTATTTCATCAGATATGATCACGGGTTTCTGTTCAGAAACTGAGGAAGAACATCAAGACACTTTAAGCTTGATGGATTATGTAAAATACGACTTTTCATATATGTTCTTTTATTCTGAAAGACCAGGAACTTTAGCAGAAAAAAGATATGAGGATGATATTCCATTAGAAACCAAGAAAAGAAGGCTTCAAGAAGTTATTAATAAACAAAGTCAGCATTCTTTAGAGAGAAATAAACTTGATTTAAATAAAGTTCACAAGGTACTAGTTGAAGGAACTTCCAAAAGATCTGAAGAACAATTACAAGGAAGGAATTCAGCCAATAAAGTTGTGGTTTTCCCAAGAGAAAATTACAAAAAAGGGGATTATGTAAATGTATTTGTAGAAGAATGTACTGGAGCCACCTTAATTGGTAAAGCGGTTTAAATATTTAAGCTTTGGATATACAAACTATCAAAAATAGATTCGGTATCATAGGCAACTCTGATCACCTAAATTTTGCCATAAAGGTAGCGATGCAAGTTGCCCCTACGGATATGACTGTATTAATTACAGGTGAAAGTGGTGTAGGTAAAGAATCATTCTCTAAGATTATTCATCAGCTAAGCGCAAGAAAGCACGGACAATTCATCGCAGTAAACTGTGGAGCTATTCCTGAAGGTACTATTGACTCAGAATTATTCGGCCATGAAAAAGGCTCTTTTACTGGAGCTTATGATTCAAGAAAAGGTTATTTTGAGGTTACTGACGGAGGAACTATCTTTTTAGATGAAATTGGAGAAATGCCACTTCCAACTCAGTCAAGATTATTAAGGGTTTTAGAAAATGGTGAATTTATTAGAGTAGGTTCATCTAAAGTAGTTAAGACAGATGTTAGAGTTGTTGCAGCAACCAACGTAAACCTTATTCAGGCGGTGGAAAAAGGTAAGTTTAGAGAAGACCTTTATTATCGATTAAATACAGTCCCTATTTTTGTTCCTCCTTTGAGAGAGAGAGGAAATGATATTGAATTATTATTCAGAAAATTCACCTCTGACTTTGCAGAAAAGCATCACGTAAACCCAATTAAACTGACTGAAGACGCTAAAGAGGCATTATTAGCCTTTAGGTATCCTGGCAATATCAGACAGTTAAAAAATATAGCTGAGCAGATTTCTTTACTCGAAATGGAAAGAGAAGTCAATAAAGAAATATTGCTTAAATATTTGCCTCAAGAAGGGAATATGATGCCTGCTATTTACAAAAGCAATGATAGCTCATCTGGTGGTAAAGATAATTTTTCAGAACGCGACATTTTGTATAAAATACTCTTTGACATGCGGAATGATGTTGAAGAACTGAAAAAACTGGTACATAATGTTTTGAAGAATGAAAATTATGGAGAAGAGATCATAAAAGATCATGAGGGCTTATTTGAAGTGAAACCAAATGAGTTTAAGGAAAATGAAGAAGGCATCAGAACGCCATTTTTGTTAGATAGTAGCAAACATGATGATTCTTCATCCGATAGTTATAATTTAGAAGAATATCAGGATGCAGAGCATGAAATAGAGGAAGAATCGTTATCCTTAGAAAAGAAGGAAAAAGAAATGATTCAAAGGGCACTATCTAAAAATCAAAATAAAAGAAAATACGCGGCACGAGATTTGGGGATATCTGAACGTACGTTATACAGAAAAATCAAACAATATGACCTTTAGGAGTTTAATAATCTTCATTTTCATAGCAGTATTTACTTCAAGCTGTGTGGTATACAGCTTTACAGGAGCATCTATTTCACCTGACATAAAAACTATGTCTATCCAGTATTTTTATAATGATTCTGGAAATGGACCTCCAAATCTGCAGCAAACTTTTACAGAAGAAATTAGAGATTACTACCAACAGAATACAAGCTTAGAATTAGTTGAAAGTAATGGTGATTTACAATTAGAAGGTTCCATAACAGGTTATAGAGTACAACCAATAGCCGTAACTTCATCAGGCAATCCTAATCTAGCGGATGCAGCTGGAGCACAAAGGTTGACCATTTCGGTATCCGTTACATATGTAAATACAAAAGATGAAGTGTTTAATTTCAATAATAAGTCTTTCTCCTTCTATGAAGATTTTGATGCTACTTCAACTACTTTAACTGCAGTAGAAGACCAACTAATTGAGACAATCTCAGATCAAATCATTATAGATATATTTAACGCAACTGTAGCAAATTGGTAATTTTTTGTTAATTTAAATTCTTTAAAATAGAACCAAGTGGAAAAACAAAGGCTTACAACCCTTATTAATCAACCAGAAAAATTAGATGAAAATGACTTCAATTCCTTATTGAAATTGAAGCAAGAGTTTCCTTATTTCCAAGCGATATTTCCTCTTATTACATTAGGTTCTAAAAAATTTGCTCCTGCAAAGGAAAAAAAATACACACAATCAGCCGCTATTGGTGTTTTAGAAAGAAAGCTTCTTAAGGAATTTTTAACAACCGATTTTGAAGAAGTAAATACTGATGAAACTGAAGTTAAAGAAGTAAAATTAAAAACAAAAAGTCCTCAGGGTCATACTGAAGAACCAAAAACTAATTCTGATAGTGAAACTAAAAAGGAAGTAATTCCTACTTCTCCTACTGAGGGTAAAAATAAAATAGAAGCGACTGAGCCCCCTATAGATTCTCATTTACCTGATTCATTCTTTTCTGAACTGATGAAAGAAATGGAAGAACTGAAAGCTGAGAAGGAAAATTATCTTAAAACCTTAGAAAGAATAGAATCTCTGGAAGAAAAACCAAAAACCAGGGGGACAAAGAAGACGAGTTCGACTAAAAATACTACGAAAAAAGCTTCTAGTCCGAAAAAAACAACTGCTAAGAAAACCTCCGCAGCAAAGAAAAGCAATACTGGAAAAACTAAAGCAGCAAGCACATCTGCAAAAAGCAATACTGCTAAAAAAACCTCCTCAACGGTTAAAAAAACTACTGCATCTAAGAAACCTAGCGTTGAAGAAAAAAAAACTAGCTCAGCAAAGGCAAAGTCATCTACTAAAAAGTCTGAAAGCGAAACAACAAAAAAAAACAAAAATGAAGAGGTAGATTTAATTCAAGAAATTAGAGCTAGAAAGGAATTAAAAATTAGTGATTCACATAAGAAAGAACAATTAGATATCATTAACAATTTTATTGAAAATGAACCTGTTCTAACTAGAAGAATTGATTCTGATAATCAATCAAATAAACAAGAAGCAGAGGACCTTTCAGCCAGCAGTACTAACCTTTCTGATGATGTAGTTTCTGAAACTTTGGCAAAATTGATGATAAAACAAGGCAGAAAGCAGAAGGCCATCGATATTTACAAGAAATTAATTTGGAAATTTCCACAAAAAAAGACGTACTTTGTCGAAATTATTGATGAATTAAAAAAACAATCATAAATACATGTTAACATTATTAATTACTTTAATCATTTTAGTTGCCATTTTATTGGTATTAGTAGTATTAGCTCAGAATTCAAAAGGTGGTGGATTATCTAGCCAATTTGGAGGATCAGGAGCAAGTCAGGTTGTAGGTGTAAAAAGAACAGGAGATATATTAGAAAAAATCACTTGGGTATTAGCTATTAGTTTAGTGGTTTTAAGTTTAGCTTCTTCTTTTGTTATCAAAAGTACTTCTGTCGATACTGGTTTTACTAGTCCTAACATGGAAAAAGTACAAGATGAGACTTTACTTCCTGGTATGGAAAGTGGAGGACAAGAAGGTTTATTACCTGCTACTGAGGACGAAGAAAGCACTGAAGGAACCTCATCTGAAGAAGGAAATTCTGAATTGATTGAAGGTTTACAAGAAGATACTGAAGAAGGAAGTTCTGAAGAGTAATTCAAACTTCTTTTAACGAATATTTAAAAGGGAATCCATTGGGTTCCCTTTTTTATTTTATTCAAATTATTGTAAATTCATTATATACAATATTATATGAAAACGTATTTCAACCTTATCGTTTTAACTCTTCTGAGTTTTCAATTATTATCTCAAGAATTCCCTTCCTTGAAAAGTCAAAATAGAGCCATCAATAACTATTTTACGATAAAGTACAAAGTGGTTGATTTTAAAAATAGCCTACATATTAAAGATTATAAAACCTCAGAATTTCAATTAGAGAACGGATTTGATTATTATTTAAACAAACTTATTTATATTTCTTTTGGTATCAAGGGAGGCGTTATTTTAGGAATCCCATACAAAAATAGATTGCAAGCATACTTTAATAGTGGTAATGTTTCGGGTTTAGACACTTTTCTTAAATATTACGATGAGATCGATTTCATAGATCAATCTTTGGCTATAACTAGATATTTCATAGGTGTGCAACCTCAACTAGGTTTTAATATCACAGAGAAATGGAAAATTTTGGCTGGTACAGAATTACGCTACTTCTTTCAACATTTTTTTGAAAGAAGAACTTTCGATGGAACACATGTCATTGATGAAGGGGTAAATTTCAACCTATTAGGAACCATAGGATTAAACTACCTTTTGAATGAACAACTTTCAATAGGTCTTAATTATGATAGAGGACTGTCATACTTACGCAGAATATTGATAATAAACTCAGGCGGGAATGGACCCTATACAAGTTCTGTTAGATATCATAGCTTAGGTCTCAATCTGAAATATTGTTTTTAAATTGCTTCTATCCTCTTTTACCTAATTCAATTACCTCCAAATTCTCCACTCTCCCATTGTTAATTTCAAAGCGCATCATTGTTCTGATTTTATGAAAACCCTGATTACCTGCAGCTCCAGGATTTAGGTACAGTAAATTATTACGCTTTTTATCAGGCATCGCTCTTAAAATATGGGAATGACCACATATAAAAACATTTGGTTTTTCAGATTCAATTAATTTCCGAACTCTTGGATTATAGCTTGGAGGCTTCCCTCCTATATGAGTCATAAAAATTTTCACTCCTTCTCGCTCAATAAATAAATCTTCAGGATATATATTTTGAAATTCAGGGGTATCTATGTTGCCAAATACTGCTAATGTTGGAGCGACCTGTTCTAGCTTTTCAATTATCTCTCCAGTTTCACCTATATCTCCAGCATGCCATATTTCATCACAATCTTTGAAATATTTGGGAATATTATCATCCCAAAAGCTATGGGTATCGGAAATAAGACCTATTTTCATAAATTGGTAGTTATTTTTGTCGTAACAGCTTAAGAAGAACTCAAAACGAACAGGTATTTTAACCTTTGGTTAAAATAAACAGATTCCTGTCTTCATAGGAATGACGCACAGATCTTAGATCAAATGATAACAAATATCTAAATCTACTAACTAAATCTCGGGCGTCACTTCTGTGAAGAAAGAGATTTATCCTATTGACTCGAAGTTTCAGTACGCGTTACAAATCCAAATCATCTAAATAGGCTTTAATGATATTCCCTAATTCCGCAAAATCACTTTCGAAGCTATCTTTTGAATTTAAGCTCCCCTTCACACTCACATAAAATTTAATCTTAGGTTCTGTGCCAGAAGGTCTTGCAGAAATTTTACTACCATCCTCCAGGAAGAATTGTAATACATTAGATGCTGGAAAATCTAATCTTGACATTTTACCAGTCTCTAAATCTAAAATTGTTGACTTCTGATAATCTCTTACCTTTAGAACCTTTGTCCCTGCAAGGCTTTTAGGAGGTTCTTCTCTAAACCTAGTCATCATAGCCTTAATTTCCTCGCTACCCGATTTACCTTTCTTAGTAATGGAAACTAGATCTTCTCTATAAAAACCGAATTTAAGATACATCTCAATAAGATAATCATATAAAGTCTTTCCTTTTGACTTAACGTAAGAGGTCATTTCAGCTATCATTGCAACGGAAGCAATAGCATCCTTATCGCGTACATAATCACTAATCATATAGCCATAGCTTTCCTCACCACCGCCTATAAAAGTTTTCTTACCTTCTAATTCTCTAATTACAGCTGCGATATTTTTAAAACCAGTGAGGGTATCATAACAATCTACTTTGTAGGCTTCTGCTATATTTTTAAATAGTTCTGTAGTAACTATGGTTTTAACGATATATTGATTGCCATCCAATTTTCCTAAATCATTCCATCTACTTAACAGATAATAGATTAATAGTGAGCCTGTTTGATTCCCGTTAAGCAATTCAAATTCATTATTCCCATTTTTAATGGCAATCCCTACCCTATCAGAATCCGGATCTGTAGCCATCACAATATCTGCATCAACTTCTTTTCCTTTAGCTAATGCCATAGACATGGCTTCCTTCTCTTCAGGATTAGGATAAACAACAGTAGGAAAATCTCCATTGGGTTCTGACTGTTCTTCTACGATATGTACATTTTTAAAGCCGAAGGATTCTAAAGCTTTAGGCACTAGTGTAATTCCTGTTCCATGAATGGAAGAAAATACTATATCAATTGATTTATCATTTTCACTGGCGTCAGGAAATAGTCTCAATTTCTTGATTTCTTCTAAATAAGCTTCATCTAAATCTTCTCCTATAAATTCAATAAGGGCATCTTTCCTTTCGAAGGAAACATCATCAATGGAAGAAATAGATTGAACTTCATTCATAACGTTAATATCATGAGGAGCAACCATTTGAGCTCCATCTGTCCAATACGCTTTATAACCATTATATTCTTTCGGATTATGCGAAGCCGTTAACACTACACCACTTTTACAGCCTAAATGACGAATAGCAAATGATAATTCTGGCGTTGGTCTTAAAGCTTCAAAAAAGAATACTTTTATATCATTAGCTGTAAAAACATCTGCCACAACATTAGCAAATTCATCTGCATTATTTCTACAATCGTGAGCAATTGCCACAGAAACACCTTGTTCTTTAAATGTTTTGTTCAAGTAATTACTTAAACCTTGAGTAGCCATCCCTAAGGTGTATTTATTCATACGGTTACTCCCAACTCCCATTATGCCACGCAAACCACCAGTTCCAAATTCTAAATCTTTATAAAAAGATTCTTCAAATTCTTCTTTATTATTTTCCTGTAAATCTCTTATCTGTTTTTTAGTAGCCTCATCCACAGCTTTACTGTCTAACCACTGCTGGGCTTTTTCCTGACTTGTCATGATGGTTCTTATTTTTAATTAATAAAATCTGAATAACGACTAATTATGATCTCTTAAGATTAGAATTGATTCTCACTGCAAATCTTTTAGATAATCAAATAATAATGAAAGTTAAATTACTGAATAATGTGCTAGCAAAAAACAAAAATTGTCTTTAAAGCGCTTTAAGCATAAAAAAACCACAGCTAAAAAAGCCTGTGGTTTTTTGGTTTATTTTTTAATTGCTCTTATGAGCAGATTACTATAAGTTCCCTCTTAGCTCTTGTTCTCTTTCAATTGCTTCAAATAAGGCTTTGAAATTACCTTTACCGAAAGACTTAGCTCCTTTTCTTTGTATAATTTCATAGAAGACAGTTGGTCTATCCTGAACTGGTTTTGTAAAGATTTGAAGTAGATATCCTTCATCATCTCTATCTACCAAAATATTATTTTCTCTGATGGGTTCTATATCCTCATCTATTTCTCCTACCCTTTCGAATAAATCGTCATAATAAACATCAGGAACCCTCAAGAATTCAACCCCCCTTCTTCTCATTTCAGATACAGTATCCACGATGTCATCAGTTGCAATGGCAATATGCTGAACGCCTGCTCCTTTATAAAAATCTATATACTCCTCAATTTGAGATTTTTTCTTACCCTCAGCTGGCTCATTAATAGGGAATTTGATAAATCCATTCCCATTAGAAACCACTTTAGACATTAGGGCAGTATAATCAGTAGAAATATCTTTATCATCAAAAGTGATTAATAAGTTGAAGCCCATAACATCTCTGTAAAAATCAACCCATTTGTTCATTTCACCCCATCCTACATTACCTACGCAATGGTCAACATATTTTAAACCTATAGGGCTTGCAGGTAATTCACTTGTTTTTTCAACATAGCCAGGTAAGAATACCCCACTATAATTTTGTCTGTTAACAAATGTGTGAAGTGTATCGCCATAAGTATGAATAGAAGCTACTGTTACTTCTCCATGCTCATCTTTAATAGTTTTGGGTTCAGAATGTGCTTTTGCCCCTCTTTTAGTGGTTTCATTAAAAGATAACTCAGCATCATCAACCCAAAGTGCTAATACTTTAACTCCATCTCCGTGTAATCTAACATGTTCTGCAATTTCGGAATCCGGCTCTAAGGAAGAAGTTAATACCAAACGGATCTTGCCTTGTTGCAACATATATGAAGCCCTATCCTTAATGCCTGTTTCCGGACCAGCGTAGGCTTTTAACTCAAAACCAAAAGCCGTTTGATAATACATGGCTGATTGCTTAGCATTTCCAACATAAAATTCAATGTAATCGGTGCCATTTATAGGCAAAAAATCCTGTTCCATAGTCTTTTAAATCAATTTTAAAATTAATTATATTCAAAATTATGCATTTTGACCACTTATAGAAATTAAATCCAAAACTATTACTAAATAGTGCTCGTATTACTTGGAAGTTAATTTCAATCTAAAGAATTTTACATTCAGAAAACAATAGCGCATAGCATGATAGATATTAAAAAGTTAGATGAAGATTTGACAGCATTGGTAAAGGCAAAAATTGCTTTAAGTAAATTGACTTATGCTGATAATGATTATGACAAAATCGAAGAAGAACTTCATGATTTAGAGGATGATTTCCAAGAAAATTATGGTGAATACTTGGAAGAAGCATTAGCAGACGTTCATGATGAATTCTGCCCAGACAATGATGTTTTGCTTCCGATTGCCTATTTAGCTGATGAATATGTTGTTACTGAAGATACAATAGATGTAGCTCCAGGCCATGGAGTGTTAGTTGAAGCTGATGATTTCGCCAGCTCTAAAGTTACATTAGCATTAGCTCCAAAACCTACAAGAATAGTTTTACAAGCTGGAAATGACCACAAAGAAGTGGTTTGGAAAGCGAGCTAATTCTTAATTAATAGCATAAACTAAAAAGTTCTTTAGTACTCTAAAGAACTTTTTTTATTTAAGACCACATATTGCTTTATCCGATTGCTTATAAACAATAGTCTTCTCTATTTTTATGAGCTTATAGTTCATTTATACCTCATATCTATTATTTACCAAATGAATTATGGAAATGAAGTAGATTAACAATTCATCATTTTCTTTGAGGAATTTATTTCCATTTACCAATCATCCCTCTATATTTGCAGGGTTTCAAAAAAATAACTAAAACTTATGAGCAATATTATCTGGATTGTCCCGATTCTCGGGATTGTGGGACTGATTGTTATGGCTATCAAATCCGCATGGGTATCGAAGCAAGATGCCGGTGATGAGAGGATGCAAGAATTAGCTGGATACATAGCAAAAGGTGCTATGGCATTTTTAAAAGCCGAATGGAAGGTAATGTTCTACTTTGTGATCATTGCCGGTATATTGTTGGCATATTCTGGCACATTAGTGGAAACATCATCTCCTGTAATTGCAATTTCATTTATTATAGGTGCTATTTTTTCAGCATTTGCAGGTTACGTAGGAATGAATATTGCTACTAAAGCGAATGTGAGAACTACTCAATCCGCAAAAACTAGTCTAGCAAAAGCTTTGAAAGTATCATTTTCAGGTGGTACTGTAATGGGGCTTGGTGTTGCAGGCCTTGCAGTTTTTGGAATGGGTACTCTATTTATTTTCTTCTATAACCTTTATGTATTACAAACTGGTGGTGATGTAAACGGTTTGGAAATGGAAAAAGCATTAGAAGTGTTAGCAGGTTTTTCTTTAGGAGCTGAATCAATTGCATTATTCGCCAGAGTTGGTGGTGGTATCTATACGAAAGCTGCCGATGTTGGTGCTGATTTAGTGGGTAAGGTTGAAGCTGGAATTCCAGAGGATGATCCAAGAAACCCTGCAACTATTGCAGATAATGTTGGAGATAATGTTGGAGATGTTGCAGGTATGGGAGCCGATTTATTTGGTTCTTATGTAGCTACTATCTTAGCTTCAATGGTATTAGGTAGAGAAATCATCTCTGAAGATCAGTTTGGTGGTATTGCACCTATCCTTTTACCCATGATAATTGCAGGTTTAGGATTAGTATTCTCTATTGTAGGTACTCTTTTCGTTAGAGTTCAAAATGAAACTGATAGTGTTCAAAAGGCACTAAACTGGGGAAACTGGTCTTCGATCATTCTTACCGTTATAGCTTCTTATTTCTTAGTGGACTACATGTTACCAGAAACACTTGTTATCCGTGGATTCGAATTTGGTAGTATGGATGTATTCTGGGCTATATTTACAGGTCTTATTGTAGGTGCTTTAATGAGTATCATAACAGAATATTATACTTCTATGGGTAAAAAACCTGTATTATCTATAGTGAAACAATCAAGTACTGGTTCTGCTACAAACATCATTGGTGGTTTAGCAGTCGGTATGCAGTCAACTGTATTGCCGATATTAGTTTTAGCGGTAGGTATAGTAGTTTCTTATTCTTTCGCTGGTTTATATGGTGTAGCAATTGCTGCTGCTGGTATGATGGCAACTACAGCTATGCAATTAGCGATTGATGCTTTCGGTCCTATTGCTGATAATGCAGGTGGTATTGCAGAAATGAGCGGATTACCTGAAGAAGTAAGAGATAGAACTGATAATCTTGATGCGGTTGGTAATACTACTGCTGCAACGGGTAAAGGCTTTGCTATTGCTTCTGCTGCATTAACTGCATTAGCTCTTTTTGCAGCTTTCGTTGGTATTTCCGGCATTGACTCAATTGATATTTACAAAGCTCCTGTATTGGCTGCTTTATTTGTTGGGGGTATGATTCCATTCATCTTCTCTTCATTAGCAATAGCTGCTGTAGGTAGAGCTGCAATGGATATGGTACAAGAAGTAAGAAGACAGTTTAAAGAAATGCCTGGCATTATGGAAGGTACAACTAAACCAGAGTATGAAAAATGTGTAGACATCTCTACTAAAGCCTCTATTCGTGAAATGATTTTGCCAGGTGCTATTGCGTTAATCGTTCCTTTATTAGTTGGATTTGGTTTAAAAGGAGTATTTGAAGATACTTCTTCTGCAGAAATCTTAGGTGGATTATTAGCAGGTGTTACCGTTTCAGGTGTTTTAATGGGAATATTCCAGAATAACGCTGGTGGTGCTTGGGACAATGCTAAAAAATCATTCGAAAAAGGAGTAGAAATTAATGGCAAAATGGAGTATAAAGGATCTGAAGCTCATAAAGCATCAGTGACTGGTGATACCGTTGGTGATCCTTTTAAAGATACTTCTGGCCCATCTATGAACATTTTAATTAAATTAATGTCTATTGTAGCATTAGTTATCGCTCCTCACATTTCTGTTAAGGACCATAGCACTGCAGAAGTGAAGAAAGAGGTTAAAGAAATAGTAGTGGAAAAAAGCGAAGTGATTCAAGCTGAGAAATAAGCTTTTTTAAATGATTTGTGAAAGGTTAGTTGGTCATCCAACTAACCTTTTTTGTTAAAATTGTTTTCTGAATTCTGAAATCAATTCACTTACCTTTTATTGTATTTACAGTAAATCATTTCTATTTTGCTAATTAATTGAAGCATTAGAAAAAGTAATCAAATGGCGGATAAAAATTCTCGAAATCAAGAACAGAACAGAAAGCTTAATATTAAAAATTACGTTCGAATTGATTTTAAAACCCTTCAAGGCAGAATTTCTATAGGTTTTATTATAATTGGTGCATTCGCATTGATTATGTTAGTAAGCAGCAACAGAGCTTGGAAAAACCAAATTGAGGATGGTAAAAATCTAATTGCTTTAAATAAAAACAGTAATACGCTAGTAGCTGAGGTTCAACAATTGGTTGATTTAACCACTATTTTAACCTTTCGTTACGTCAGTACAGAAGATGATTTCTACAAAAATGACCTAGAAAGATGGTGGGCTGATGAACTATACCCTAAAGTTGATGAACTCGATAGCTTAGTAAGAGAATATGGAGACAAAAATGTAATCACTTATACGGAAGAGCTGAAAGAACATCTTCCAAAAATAAAGAAAACCCAAAAAGAAGCTATTGATAATCTTAACTATTCAATATTGAATAGTGATTCAACGATAGACGATATCTTACATTTAACTTTTTTAAGAGAAAATATTCAAGATAGATTACAAATGGCTGAGCAAGAAGCTATTCAAGATATTCAAGACGCAGAAAGAAACATTCCTTTAATGCTTATAATTGAATTCATAATAGCCTCTATTATCAGTAGCATTATAGCTGTATTTATTATTCGATCAGTTCTGAAAAGAATAAACTTCCTAAAATCAAATATTAGAGAACTTTCTAAAGGTAATCTTCCAGATAATTTAGAAGAATCGGAAGATGAAATGAATTCCATTATCAAAGGTATCAATGAATTAATATTTAATTTAAAGGGAATAACCCGATTTGCTGAAGAAGTTGGTAAAGGTGATTTCAATACGAAAATATCTGTTTTTAATAACGAAGGTCATTTAGGTCAGTCTTTAGCCGACATGCGCAATAAACTGCAAACCGTTGCGGAACAGGATAAAAGAAGAGTTTGGTTTAATGAGGGAGTTGCAAAATTTGGGGATATTCTACGTAAAAATGATAGCAGTATAGAGGATCTCTCATCCAGCTTAATATCTGAACTAGTAGAATATACGGATTCTATTCAAGGTTCATTATTTATTGTTGATAAAGAAAATGAAAATGATATTAAAATCATTCTTAAGGGAGCTTATGCCTACCATCGACAAAAATTCATTGAAAAAGAATTAGCTCCTGGTCAAGGTTTAGTTGGACAATGTTATTTAGAAAAAGAATACATCTATTTATCTGAAATACCTGAAAATTATGTTAGCATCCGATCTGGTTTAGGTGAATCATCCCCTACTCACATTTTAATTAGCCCAATGAAATTGAATGAAGAAATATTCGGAATAATTGAATTAGCATCATTCCAACCATATGAAGAATATCATATGAATTTCATTGATAAAGTGGGTGAAAGTATTGCCTCAACTATTCAAGGCCTTCAAGTATCATTAGAAACTAAAAAGCTTCTTGAAGAGTCTCAAATGAAGGCAGAACAATTACAAGCTCAAGAAGAAGAAATGCGACAAAATGCTGAAGAGCTTGAAGCTACTCAAGAGGAAATGGAGAGGCAAAGTAAAGAAATGGGGGCCTTTAATCAAGGAGTTCGCGTTTCAACTATGGTAGCTGAATTTAATAAAGAGGGTGAGATTTTAGATATCAATAATCAATTACAAATTCAAACAGGTTGGAGTAATGACGAAATTATAGGTTTAGATAGAAAGAGGCTAATCATATATGATGAAGATATTGATTGGACACAAACTTGGAATAAAATTACAGACAGCATGTCATTGAGTGCTTCTGGCACTTTAATTGGTAAAAGCGGTAATGAAATTCCTATTATTGCTCATTGTATTCCAGTTTCTGATGAATCAGGTAATACTGCTAAAATTGCGTGTATTTTCATCAAGAAAGAGAATTTTCAATAACATTATAATTTAATGCTGGTTATAATTCTTTAAAGCTATAGCCTTGAAAGAATTTTCGAAACTCATTACGGCATTAGATCAAACCAACAAGACAAACGATAAAGTTGAGGCGCTAAAGCATTATTTCAAAAGGGCTGAGGACCATGATAAAATATGGACTTTGGCACTTTTTACTCATCGTAGACCCAAAAGAGCAGTCAAAACATCCTTACTAAAAGCATGGGTAATGGAATGGACCTCCATACCTGAATGGCTTTTTCAGGAATCTTATCATGTAGTGGGTGATTTAGCTGAAACAATCTCACTTCTACTGGCTAATATAGATTGTAAATCTAATGCTGAGGATAAACCCCTCACCTATTATATCAACACTTTGAACAGAATCAGAAATGAAGATCTGATTGAAAAAAAACAAGTATTATATACTCTTTATCAAGAATTAGATCAACAAGAGAGATTTGTATTCACAAAAATCATGACAGGTGGCTGGCGAGTTGGTGTATCTCAAAACTTAATTACTAAAGCACTTAGTGAAACTTACAATATAGATAAAACTATTATTGCTCACAGATTAATGGGAGATTGGTCTCCAGAAAAATTAAGTTTTGAAGAACTGATATTTGAAGAAAATAGCAAAGATTTAGCATCAAGGCCCTACCCTTTTTATTTGGCACACCCAATTGAAACCAATGAAATAAAAGAAAAGCTAAAACCGGAAGAATGGCAAGCAGAATGGAAATGGGACGGTATAAGAGGCCAAATCATTAAACGAAAGGAGGAAGTTTTCATATGGAGCAGAGGGGAAGAGTTAATCACTGATAAATTTCCAGAACTAAAAGAGATGGCCAACCAATTACCAAATGGTACTGTTCTAGACGGAGAAATCACTGCATTTGAAAATGGCGAACCTTTATCTTTTGCAGTTTTACAAACAAGGATTGGACGCAAAAATGTCACTAAGAATCTATTAAAAAAGGCTCCTGTTGTTTTTATCAGTTACGACTTAATTGAGTTTAACGGGCTGGATTATAGAAATCGACCACTTAATACTAGAAAAGCTGAATTAGATAATATCATTCAGCAAACATCAGATAGTCGGCTAATCAGTTCTGAAAGTTTAAGGTTTGATAATTGGAGTGAATTAGAGGAGATTAGAAAAAAATCTCGTTCAGTAAAAACTGAAGGCATTATGCTAAAAAACCTAGATTCCGTTTATGAAGCTGGTAGAAAAAGAGGAAGCTGGTGGAAATGGAAAATTGCTCCATTAACTATAGATGGCGTAATGATTTATGCCCAAAAAGGACATGGCAGAAGAGCAGATTTATATTCAGATTACACATTGGCTGTTTGGCATGAGGATGAATTAATACCTTTCGCTAAAGCCTATTCTGGACTGACAGATGCCGAAATGAAAAAAGTTGATTCTTTTGTCAAAAAAAATACAAAAGAAAAGTTTGGTCCTGTCAGAACTGTGAAACCTGCATTGGTTTTTGAAATAGCATTCGAGGGCATTCAAGAATCAAAGCGACATAAATCAGGTATTGCTCTACGCTTTCCAAGAATCAAAAGATGGAGAAAAGACAAATCCATATCTGAAGCTAATAAACTCATTGATTTACAGGAATTATTAGAAAAATATGGATGATCAATTGAAAGCTGGAATTAATTGGTTTAAGAAAAAAGGTTGGGACCCTTTTGCTTTTCAATTGGAAACATGGAAACACTTCATTGATGGTAATTCTGGCCTACTTAATGCGCCAACTGGCAGTGGAAAAACCTATGCAATCTGGATTGGCTATTTACTTTCCAACTTAAATAAAAAACCAAAAAAGGGATTGAAGTTTTTATGGGTTTTACCTTTAAGAGCACTTTCAAAGGATATTCAATCTGCAATTCACGAAGCTGCTTATGATTTTGGTTTTGATTGGAAAATTGAAATACGAACAGGTGATACGTCAACTAAAGATAGAAAACGACAAAAAACAAGCCCTCCTGATTGCCTAATCACTACTCCTGAAAGTTTGCATCTACTTTTGAGTCAAAAAAATTCTACCAGCTATTTTAAAAATCTTGAAGCCTTGGTAGTAGATGAATGGCACGAATTATTAGGAAGTAAAAGAGGTGTTCAGGTAGAATTAGCTCTATCATCATTTAAAGCTTTCAGCAAAAGCAAACTTAAAATATGGGGGATCTCAGCCACTATAGGTAATCTACCTGAAGCTCAAAAAGTATTGCTTGGACCTAATAATTCAGATGGTATTTTCATCAGTGCAAAACTTGATAAAGAAATAAAAATTGAATCCATACTTCCCGATGAAGTAGAAAAATATCCATGGGCGGGACACTTAGGAATAAAACTCATTGATAAAGTTCTACCCATAATAAATGAGAATAAAACTACTTTAATATTTACAAATACGAGATCCCAAACTGAAATATGGTATCAACAATTACTGAATAAAGATCCTAATCTAGCTGGAGCTATTGCCATGCATCATGGCTCATTAAATAATCAAATCAGAACTTGGGTAGAAGAAGCTTTGCATTCTGGCCAGATAAAAGTTGTGGTTTGTACTTCCAGTTTGGATTTAGGTGTTGATTTCAGACCAGTTGATACCATTATTCAGGTTGGTGGACCAAAAGGAGTAGCAAGATTTGCACAACGAGCTGGGAGAAGTGGGCATAGGCCAGGTGAAATCAGTAAAATATACTTCCTTCCTACTCACTCTTTAGAACTAATTGAAGGTGCGGCTTTAAGATCAGCCATTAAACAAAAGGATTTCGAAGCTAGAATCCCTATTAAAATGGCTTTGGATGTACTGCTTCAATTTATGACCACTTTAGCAGTAAGTGATGGTTTTGATGCAGATAAGTTATTTAAGCAAATTACAGAAATCTATTGTTATCAAGACTTATCCAAAAAAGAATGGAATTGGTTATTAGACTTTTTAAAAACAGGTGGTAAAAGCTTATCAGCTTATGATGAATATCAAAAAACTACAGAAGAAAATGGCCTTATTAAAGTGACAAACAGAAGAATTGCAATGCGCCATAGGTTATCCATTGGTACCATAGTAGGCGATCAGGTATTAAATGTAAAATATGTAAAAGGAGGTCATTTAGGAACAATAGAAGAGTATTTCATCAGCAAACTTAAAGTTGGTGACACTTTTTGGTTTTCTGGTAAAGCATTGGAATATGTTAGACTAAAAGATATGACAGTTCAAGTAAAGAAAAGTAAAAGGAAAACCGGCTTAATTCCCCAGTGGATGGGTGGTAGAATGCCATTATCTTCACAACTGTCACTACATATAAAGGAAAAACTTGAAAAAATAAAAAACAATCAATTAGATGAAATAGAATTATCTACAATACAACCTCTAATAAATAGACAACTAGAACTATCCGTCATTCCAAACAAAGACGAATTGTTAATAGAATCTGTAAAATCAAAAGAAGGTTTCCACATATTCATATTTCCTTTTGAGGGGCGATTTATACATGAGGTAATGGCCGGACTTATTGCCTACAGGATAAGTGTTTCTCAACCCATTACATTTTCCATTGCAATGAATGATTATGGCTTTGAATTACTCACGGATGAAGAATTTGATTTTGAAGAAATGTTATCACTTGACTTATTTTCACTAAACAATATTAAAGAAGATATTATGCTGGGAATAAATGAAACAGAGATGGCTAAAAGAAAATTTAGAGATATAGCTTCAATATCGGGCATGATTTTTAAAGGGTTTCCAGGAAAGAATATAAAGGAAAAACACATTCAAGCTTCCTCTTCTATTTTATATGATGTTTTTACTGAATATGAACCTGAAAATCTGTTGTTAAAGCAAGCTCATAAAGAAGTAGTTGAGCAACAATTGGAGGAAGAAAGATTAATTGAATCGATGCGGAAAATCAATCAACAAAAAATAATTTATAACAAAACTTTAAAACCCTCACCTTTTGCATTCCCTATTATGGTGGATCGATTAAGGGAAAAATTTTCAACAGAAAGTCTGGAAGAAAGAGTGGCGAAAATGCAGATACAATTAGAAAATTAATAATTTTAACTTTAGATTTGAAGGCTGTAATATTTAAAATAAAATGAAGAGATTTACATTACTATTAGTATTTATAGGGATAAGTTTCACTGCAATATCACAATCCGTTGTCACTGGAAAGTGGAAAACAATTGATGATGAGACAGGAAAAGAAAAAAGTATTGTTGAGATATATGAAAAAGATGGAGAGCTTTATGGAAAAATTTTAAAAATATTTACCGAACCTAATGAAGATCAGGACCCTATTTGTGATAAATGTTCTGGTGACAGAAAAAATAAAAAAATCATAGGAATGGAAATCATTCGTGATATGGAATGGGATGCAGATGATGAAGAATGGGAAGACGGTGAAATTCTTGATCCTGAAGATGGAAAAACTTATGATTGTGTAATCTGGAGAGAGGGTGATGATCTTAAAGTAAGAGGATATGTAGCCTTTTTCTATAGAACTCAAACTTGGAAAAAAGCAGACTAATCATTTGATATTAAAAGTAGTAGGCAAAGAATTAGAACTTTCAGAAGACCGAGTTATTTTTTGGTCCGATAAAGAAGTATTATTTATTGCGGACTTACATATAGGCAAAACCAGTCATTTTAGAAAATCTGGAATTGCTATTCCCACTGGAATTATTGACGCTGAAATAGCAAGACTTGAAGCTTTAATTAAAAAGTATCACCCTAAAAGAGTTTTCTTTTTGGGTGATTTATTTCATAGCGATTTAAATCATGAATGGACTCTATTTGATCATTTCTTAAATCGTAATTCTACAGTTGAATTTATTCTTATTAAAGGCAATCATGACATTCTTCCAAAAGCTATCTATGATCAAAGTATTTTGATTATAGAAGAAGAGCCATTTCAATTAGATTCATTTATTTTAAGTCATCATCCATTAATAAAATCTCAACTAAAAGAGGGTTATATTAATCTTTGCGGACATATACATCCAGGCCTTTCTATAAAAACTAAAGGAAGATCCTACCTAAAACTACCTTGTTTTTATCATAAAAAAAATCAATTGATATTACCTGCATTTGGTAAATTAACTGGATTAGCCAAAATCAGTCCTTCAAAAGAAGAGACTGTTTTTGTAACACTTAATAATTCGGTTAAAGAAATAAAATTAAACAAACATTAACTTTCCGTTCATTAATTTCAAATTATCTGAAACTATTGAATTGTAATGTATTCGCTGTTTTTATATTCAATTATTTATAATTTTTTCCGTATAATTATAATTATTTAAAAATCTTGGGGTTACCTAAAAGCCTTAAGAAGTATTAACAAATGAAATTAACTGACGAACAAGTACTAAACCGCATCAAATTAGGCGATGAATCTGCTTTAGATTATCTCTACAAGCAGCATTATAAAATGATGCTTAGGATGGTTCTCAGAAATAATGGTTCAGAGCAAGAGGCTTTGGACATCTTCCAAGATGCCTTAATTGTATTTTGGCAAAAAGCAATGGATGAAAAATTTACGCTAACTTCAAAAATAAGTACTTACTTATTTAGTATATGTAAGAACTTATGGAGAAAAGAATTAGATAGAAAGAAAAATTTTGAAGAAAGCGATAAAGAAGAAAGCGAGCATAACCAATTTGAAAATCAAGAAATGGTTAAAATAATTCATGAATGTATTAATGAATTAGGAGACTCGTGTAAACAAATATTAAACTATCACTATTTTGATGGTCTGTCAATGGATCAAATAGCTAAAAAAATGGGACTGGCTAATAGTGATACAGCTAAAACAAAAAGGTATAAATGTAAAAAAAGACTGGATGATCTTATCAGATCAAGATATCAGGCCAGCGACTTTTTAGACTAACAATTATGAGTGAAATCAATTACTTTCGCTTAATCGAAGCATATTTTGAGGGGACTATCTCCCCTAATGAGAAAGCTATGCTTGAAGCAAAAATTGAATCTGATCCGCTAGTAAAAGCTGAATTTGATTTACAAAAAAACATCATTCAAGGAATAGCTAATACACGAAAACTAGAATTGAAATCAAGATTAGCTTCAATTGATTTACCTACAACTGCTGGAGTTTTAGGTGGAAGTGGAGTTAAATGGCTAGCAGGCACTATTACTGGAGTAACTTTATTTGGTAGTGTTCTTTATTGGTCACTTTACAATTTTAATGAAGTGATTAAACCACTTGACATCAATGTTGCTCAAGCTATGGAATTTAAAAGTCCAAAATTTGATGAAATCCCAACAGTTCAAAGAGAAATCACAAGTACTCCAAAAAATATAGCTGAAAAACCAAGTTCAATAGAGCTTGTTGAAGAAAAAATTAAAGAAGAAGAGAGAAAAGAAAATACTGCTAAGGTAAAACCACAGTCTTTAATTTCTTATGAAGACGACAAAATATTTTCTGAGCATAATGAAGAGGAAATAGAGAATATCTCTAGTAAGGATATTGCGCTTAATAGAGCTGACAAGACTGAAATACAATTATTTGAAGGAATTGATTCTCAAGACAATTTCCATTACAGATATTATAACTCTAAGCTTTATTTATATGGGGACTTCAAAAAGATGCCTTACCAAATCATTGAGTTAAATGATAAAGGAAGGAAACAATTGTTCCTAAGCTATAATCAGGATGTATTTATTATAAAAGATAATACAACGGATATAACACCATTATCAAAACTTGATGATGAATTATTAAAAATGGAAATAGACCTAATTCTAGAAGATTAACTACTAGGTTTAAACAATAATAAATGAGGCTTTTCAATTTTTGGAAAGCCTTTTTTGTTTTTATATCAAATTAATAAGCTAAGCATAAATAAATTCTTATTTTTGGGCTTTGATTTATGAGCAAAGAAAAAAAATATAGAAAGAAGAAAAAGCTTGGGCACTATCCTTTTGTAAGCGTCATATTAAGTATGACGCTTGCCTTATTTATTCTAGGTTTATTCGCACTTTTAATTACCACCACTTCCTCTCTAACAAAAGTGATTCAGCAAAATGTGGAGATGCAAGTATATTTAAATTCAAATTTATCTGAACCGCAACAGTTAAGGATAAGTAAATCATTAGCTTCAAAAGCTTATATTCTTAAGGGAGAAGATATTGAATCAGTGAGATTTATTTCCAAAAAAGAAGCTGCTGAAAAATTTATTGAAGATACTGGTGAAGACTTCATGGAATTCTTGGGTGATAACCCTCTAAAAGATGCGTATATCGTTAAAATCTCATCAGATTTTCATTCTTCTGAAAAAATGCTTGAAGTACAAAAAGACATAGAGAAAATTAACGGTGTTTTTGAGGTTATTTACACCAATAACATGGTACAAAGTATCAATGAAAACATCACAAAAATTAGTATTGTGCTATTAAGTATCTCAATCTTACTATTTATTGTGATCGGTATTTTGATTAACAATACAATAAAATTAGCATTGTTTTCACAAAGATTTTTAATAAGAAGTATGCAACTTGTGGGCGCAACTAAAGGTTTTATCAGAAAACCATTTATTTATCGTTCCATTTTACATGGAATAGTTTCTGCCACAATTGCTGCAGCTTTATTGTATGGATTATTAGCATATGGTAGCGAGCAATTGGAAGGTTTAGCAGAATTACAAAACCAACAAATGCAATTGATAATTTTTGGTGGATTAATTTTAACCGGTATTATCATTGCAACTTTTAGTACTTACAGAGCCATGCAAAAATATATGGCAATGTCTTTAGATGAATTATATTAAATAATATTTATGTCAGAGAAAAAGAAACTAGCATTTGGTAAAAGCAATTATATTTTAATGATTGCTGGAATTTTAACTCTTATCACAGGATTTATCATTATGACATTAGATTCCGAACAATATGGTTTTGGATTTCTTGGTCTTACATTAGGTCCTATAATCGTTTTTATAGGTTTCATAGTAGAAATATTTGCAATTCTTAAGCGACCTAAACACTAAAATGGGAGTATTAGAAGCTATTATCCTTGGTATCATCCAAGGATTATCTGAGTTTTTACCAATTAGCAGTAGCGGTCATTTAGAAATCGGAGCAGTATTATTAAACGCACATACTTCTGAAAGCTTATTATTTTCAGTATTAGTTCATGCTGCCACTGCATTATCGACTATAATAGTTTTCCGAAAAGACATTGGAAATATCTTTCAAGATCTATTTAAATTCAAATGGAACGAATCTTATGATTTTGTATCCAAAATAGTGCTGTCTATGATTCCAATTGGAATTATAGGAGTCTTTTTTGAAGATCAAGTTGAAAGCTTCTTTACAGGTAATTTACTTTTGGTTGGCAGTATGCTTTTGGTAACAGCAGTTTTACTCGCATTTACAGAAACTGTAAAATCAAAAGAAGGAGGAAATGTAAACTATTGGCAGGCTCTTGTAATTGGAATAGCTCAATCTATCGCTATTCTTCCTGGAATTTCAAGGTCAGGGGCTACTATAGCAACTGCCTTGTTAATAGGGGTTAATAAAGAGAAGGCAGCAAGGTTTTCATTTTTAATGGTCCTTGTACCGATTTTAGGTGCTTCTTTCTTAAAAGTTTTAGATTACCTAGAACAACCCGCTGTGGAAAGTCAAACTTCATCACTTGCTTTACTACTAGGTTTTTTAATGGCTTTTCTTGCTGGTCTATTTGCTTGCAAAGCCATGATTAAAATTGTTAAAGAAGGAAAATTACTTTATTTCGCTATTTATTGTGCGATCATTGGAAGTATAGCTATAATAAGCCAGTTAATATGAGTGAGGAGCAAAATGGCTATAATGAGGGAAAAGTACTCCTTATTGATAAACCATTAAATTGGACATCTTTTGATGTTGTTAAAAAATTAAGATACACCTTAAAGGTTAAGAAAATTGGTCATGCAGGCACATTAGATCCCTTAGCAACGGGATTACTTATCCTATGTACTGGTAAGATGACGAAGTCTATTGAAAAATATCAAGCTCAACAAAAAGAATATACTGGAGAGTTTACTATTGGATATACAACCCCTTCCTATGATTTGGAAACTGAACCTGAATTCCAAAAGTCAACTGAAAATATTTCGTTAGAGGATTTAAAAAAGGCCACCGAAAACTTTATTG
The DNA here is from genome assembly GCF_030503875.2 of Marivirga arenosa. Taxonomy (NCBI): domain Bacteria; kingdom Pseudomonadati; phylum Bacteroidota; class Cytophagia; order Cytophagales; family Marivirgaceae; genus Marivirga; species Marivirga arenosa. The sequence continues at coordinate 2,794,643 of NZ_CP129968.2, forward strand.
GTGAAATTGAACAAACCCCTCCTATTTTTTCTGCTGTTAAAAAAGATGGTAAAAGAGCATATGAATTAGCTCGAGAAGGTAAGGATGTGAAATTAAAATCGAGAAAGGTAAATATTGAAGAGTTTGAAATTATCGATTTTCAAAATCAAAAAGTAAAGTTTAGAGTTAGTTGCTCAAAAGGCACATACATTAGAAGCCTGGCAAATGATTTTGGTGAGATACTTGGTGTAGGTGCTTACTTATCAGAATTAAGAAGAACAAAAATCGGTAACTTTTCAGTTGATGATGCTGAAAACCTGAGTGAATTTGTAGAAAAACATAAAGCAAGCGTCAATGATCGTCCATGACGGGTATGAAAATTTAGAAGGTATAAAAAATGCTGTGGTCACCATCGGTACATTTGATGGCGTTCATATCGGGCATCAAGAAATAATCAGTCGTATTATTGATTTGGCTAAATCAGTTGATGGGGAAACTGCTTTAGTAACCTTTTGGCCACATCCAAGATATGTATTAGGCAAAAATCCAGATCACCTAAAACTATTAACCACTTTTGATGAAAAAGCTGAGATTTTAGAGCAATTAGGTCTAGATCATTTGGTAAGAGTAAATTTCACTAAAGAATTTTCTCGCTGGACCTCAGAACAATTTATTCAAAGAATTATAATATTAGCTTTACATACCAAAAGATTAGTAATTGGATATGATCATCGTTTCGGTAAAGACCGAGAAGGTGGTTTTGAACATTTAAAAAATAATGCTAAGCGATACGGCTTTGATGTTGAGGAAATATCAAAACAAACTATAGATAATGTAGGTATCAGTTCGACTAAAATACGTAATGCAGTTGAAGAAGGAAATGTACAACATGCTCATGATTTTTTAGGTAGATATTATGAAATAAATGGCGTAGTGGTGAGTGGTGACAAAATCGGTAAAACACTCGGCTTCGCAACTGCGAATATTGATGTTGAAGAGAAATATAAATTAATACCAGCTGATGGGGCTTATGCAGTTTTAGCAACTGTAAAAAACAAAACCTATCATGCAATGCTTAATATTGGGTACAGACCTACTGTAGATGGTAAAACAAAAAGGATTGAAGCTAATCTTTTTGATTTCAATGACAGTATTTATGATGAGAAAATTAAAATTACTTTCATAAAAAAGTTAAGAGATGAAATAAAATTCAACTCCAAAGAGGAACTTAGTGACCAGCTAACGAAAGATAAAGAAAATGCGATACAAATCTTAAATCAGCATATTCAATAACCATTAAATTAATTAACTTAGAGTAAGATTACATTTAATCAGGAGCTTTTAAATAGATAAAAAATGATTAATAAAGTAGTTAAAAATGCTAGTGAAGCAGTAAAAGACATACCTGATAATGCAGTATTGATGTTAGGAGGTTTTGGTTTGTGCGGTATTCCTGAAAACAGTATTTCTGCATTATTAGATAGTAAAGTAAAAGGATTGACCTGCATTTCTAATAATGCGGGTGTAGATGATTTTGGTATCGGACTTTTATTAAAAACTCACCAAGTAAAGAAAATGATCTCTTCATATGTAGGAGAAAATGCAGAGTTTGAGAGGCAACTTCTTTCTGGTGAATTAGAAGTAGAACTTATACCTCAAGGTACTTTAGCTGAAAGGGTAAGAGCTGGTGGTGCTGGTATTCCTGCATTTTTTACGCCAGCAGGCTTTGGGACTGAAGTTGCCGAAGGTAAAGAAACTAGAGAGTTCGATGGTAAAATGTATCTATTAGAATCTGGATTAACAGCTGATTTTTCATTGGTGAAAGCCTGGAAAGGCGATACTGCTGGAAATTTAATATTTAAGGGTACCGCCAGAAACTTCAATCCTATGATGGCAGCAGCTGGTAAAATAACTATTGCTGAAGTTGAAGAATTAGTACCTGCAGGTGAATTAGATCCTAATGAAATTCATACTCCTGGAATATACGTGCAACGTATTTTCGAAGGTAAAAATTATGAAAAAAGAATAGAACAAAGAACTGTAAGATCTTAAGTTATGGCACTAGATAAAATTGGAATAGCAAAAAGAATAGCTCAGGAAGTACAAGATGGAATGTATATTAATCTTGGTATTGGTATACCAACCCTAGTTGCCAATTATATCCCTGATGCTTTAGATGTAGTATTACAATCAGAAAATGGTTTACTAGGCATTGGCCAATTCCCTACTGAAGATGAAGTGGATGCTGATTTAATTAATGCTGGTAAACAAACCATTACCATGCGCGATGGATCAGTATTATTTGATTCTTCTGAAAGCTTTGCCATGATTAGAGGTGGGCATGTAGACCTGACTATTTTAGGGGCCATGGAGGTTTCCGAAAATGGTGACATTGCCAACTGGAAAATTCCAGGAAAGATGGTAAAAGGAATGGGTGGAGCGATGGATTTAGTAGCTTCAGCTAAAAATATAATTGTTGCCATGCAACATACTAGCCGAAGTGGTGATTCTAAACTTTTAAAAGAATGTACACTTCCAATAACAGGCTTGAATTGTGTAAAGAAAATTGTGACCAATTTAGCAGTTCTAGAAGTTCAGGAAGAAGGTGGTTTCAAATTAATCGAAAGAGCTCCAGGTGTTAGCGTTGATGAAATAAAAGAAGCCACAGCTGGTAAGCTAATTATTGAAGGCGATATACCTGAAATGAAAATTGATTAATATGAGAAAGCTAAATGTAAGCGTATTTTTAATTGCACTACTCAGTACATTCATTTTCAAAGCTTGTAAAGACAAGAATGATGATTTTGTATTCCTTTCAATTGAAGAGGATGTGGACTTAGGGGCTCAAGTAGCAGCCGAAATAGAAAATGATCCTGAACAATTTCCTGTTTTAGATGAGGCAGAATACGCAGATGCTTATACCTATTTAAATGGATTATTAGATGAAATATTAAATTCAGGAGAAGTAGCTTATAAAGAAGAGTTTGCTTGGGATATTCATATTATAGAAGACGACTCCACATTAAATGCATTTGCAACACCAGGTGGTTATATTTATGTGTATACAGGTTTAATAAAATATCTTGATCAAGAAGATGATTTAATGGGGGTTTTAGGTCACGAAGTTGCACATTCGGACTTAAGACATACAAGCAAGAACTTACAAGTTCAATATGGTTTAAGTTTTTTAATCAGCTTAATATCAGGTAATAATTCTAGTGATTTAACAAAAATAGCAGGCCAAATAGCAGGTACAGCAACTGGATTAACTTTTTCTCGTGCTTATGAAAAAGAAGCCGATGATAAATCCGTTGAATATTTGGCTAAAACACCTTACGCATGCAATGGGGCTTATTCATTTTTTCAAAAGTTAATTGATGAAGGGAATTCAGGTAGACTTCCTGCTTTTTTAAGTACTCATCCAAACCCAGAGGATAGAGTGGAAGATATTAATGTAAAAGCTGATGAATTAGGATGTGATACAAACCCTTTAAATCCTGCAAGTTATCAGGATTTCAAAAATATGTTACCGAATTAGTATAAAGTATAATATAGATAGAAGAGCAATAATGAAGAAATCGAACATTAATTTCGAAATTGAATTAGATAAAGATAACGTACCTGAGAAAATCAATTGGAGCGCCACTGATGCAGGTAATGAATTGACAGAGACAAAGAGCATCAGTATATCGCTTTGGGATCATATTCAGAAAAACTCAATGAGAATCGATTTATGGACTAAAGAAATGCCTGTTGATGAAATGAAAAGGTTTTATATTGATTGCTTGGGTGGAATGGCACAAAGCGTATTAAATTCTACTGGTGATGAATTTATGGCTGAGGAAATGAATATGCTTTGCGAAAAATTAGTGAAGCATCTTGAACGAGAAATGAAAGAACAAAAATAAATGAAAGGTGGCTTCGGTCACCTTTTCAGTTTATCATATAGCTTGATAATATCTTTTGTACTTCATACACATCAACTGAATCATTAAACTCTTTATTTACCTTAGGATATTCATTGCCTACCAAATAAATTTTGAGGCTAGCCTTTGAATCAAACTCCTTTGAAGCCTCAATACTGATACTTTCAATTTTTGAATAAGGTATAAAATAATATTCGATAGTTTTATCTTCCTTTTTTCTATGTTCTTCAATAATGAGCCTTTTATTGGTAAAGATATAGGTATCATGATCTATTTTGAACCCCACATCTACTATCTCATCATTTATAAACAAATTACTATATTCTTCGATAAGCTTAGTAGTTTCAATTACACCAGAATTTGAATGAAAAAATGATAGAATTCCCATAGCATTATATTAATAGTTATAATAATTAACGAGAAATCTTGATAAAGGTATGTGATTATTTATATTACTAAAATAATAAACCTAGTTCAAATTTTAATTGATGATAATTAAAAGTTTTATCACCTCCTTGAATTCTACCGGAGTTTAGATAGAAATTATTCGCTTGGTATCTCAATCTATTAATGACTTTAAATTTGTCTGATATCGAGAAATTCACCCCCACAACAGTCCATATACCAAATGAATTATTCGGTTCTAATTTCTGTGTACTATTTTCAAATATGTTTTCTTCTCCAATATTTCCAGTTTTAGGTTTTCTCCTAACAAGATAATTTGTTGAAACATTTAAAAATCTAGTATATGTATAACCAATACCAAAGTATGGTACATTTTTACTTTCACTAAATTCCTTACCAAATCCAAATGGTATATCAAGTTGATCGAATTCAAACGTTAAATTATAATTATATATCCAATACTTATTTGCTGTTGCTATAGTTTCGACTGAATAAGTATAATTAGAAATATAATGGGGAGAAATAAGAATAAAGTAACTGCTTGAAGATCTTAATTTATATTTAAGATCTACACCAAAAAAGATATTATTCCATCTAATTCCAGTAAGTTCATTTATCCTATTTGTTGAGATTCTAGATGAAGTCCAGGAGGTACTCAATCCTATGAAAGTACCAATTTCTAATGAAGGATTTAATCGCTTTTCATCAATAAATATTTTATATTTCTGATTATTACATTCGTGGTAATTTTTCAATATATGTACTAAGCTTTTATAGGTTAAGTTTAAGGACGTTATTTTATCATACAATCCATAGCAGTCACTTAATAAGACATTTAAAGTAGATATATACTCCTTATTATATTTTACTACCACATCTCCTTCTTTATTCTTTTTATTTGATTCAGTATTTTTTAACTTATATAATTTCTTATTTTTTTCTAGATAAAAATCTGACTGATACTTGTAAAGACTAACCTTCCCTTTAAATAATAATTGAAAAAAATGAAATGATGGGTTTCCAAACCTTAAAATACTTTTTTTATAATAAAATTCCCCTTTGCTATTCTTGTATGCTATAATTTCTTCGGTGGGAATTAATTTTCTTTCAATAGTATTCGATTCAATAAAGAAGCCATTTCTGTCGTGTAGAGGATCATTTACTCGTCTTATATCTCCAAATAAAGTATCATTTGATTGTAAAACCAGAAACTCCTGATAATTTTCGTTTTGTGATTTTAATTTATTAGAAACAAGAATTAAGATAAAAATCAAGATTAGACATTGTAAGATTCTTTTAGTGAAGTCTCTTGAGACTAAATATTTTAATGTCATACAAATTTAAATTACAAATTAAAAATCATAGTTCATCTTAAACAACCACAATTGTGTTTCCTGATCTTTATTAAAATTATCATCGGAAATAAATAAAACACTTTTACTTCCATCAGGAAAATTGGGACCAAAAGTTAAGCCTTCAATATTATCAATTCTTATATTATAATCTGAGAAGTCAAGTACTAACCTTTTTGATACAGAATTAAATTCTGAACCCTCTAAATACTCAATATTTTGTATATCTGATGCTTTTGAGGTATTTACTTGGTAAACTCTAACAAAATTACCCACACCTGTTGTATAAGACCTTTCCATCACCCATAATGTGTTATCATCAATCCATAATATTTCAGGGACAGAGTTGATATAAAAGCCATCCTCTGGAATTGGCTTTTTTTGTAATGGTTCAATTTGATAAGCATATTGAGCTAATACTTTGTTATTCTTAATATCATACCTTACTAAACGAAGTGGATAACTTCCTTTGGTAAAGCCTGGTGAAATTCCATCTTGTATTAAAGGTAATTCGTTTACATACCATATTATAGTATCATTCTCAAAGCTTAAACTTTCAAAAGCACCATTTTTACGTACTCCCTTATCCTCATAAAATCTAAATAATGACGGTGTTTCAATATTTCTTAAAAACTCTCCATTTTTATTAATTTCCCAAATAAACGGATCTATATATCCCCCTATTCTCCCTCCTTCACTAGTTATAAAATATGAGTTAGATTTTTTTCTATAGCGAATAGATTCAGGGTCCAACTCATCTTGGGAAAACCTATTATTTAATTCATTTTTCAAATATATAGTATTTAAAAACTCATAGTTTTCAATACCTTCCTCTGAGAATTGAATTTGTAATTTATATAATCTTGCGTCTGAATATTCAGATCTATCATCTGAAATAACTATGTACTGATTAGAACCTAAATAATCTATTGATGACAACCCTCCCAAAACACTTTCATCTTTTATTTTATTTGGATCTAGAATTATTTGATCTACTAATTCGAAGGAATATTTTAAACTTTCATCTGAAGAATTAGAAAGGCTGCAGGCGGATAAAAACAGTATAATTGAAAATAAACTTACTACTCTAAGATTCATGGAATTCAATAAAATTTTTGTCAAAAATAATCAAATAAATGGGCTTTGGATTCAGAAAAACAGCTTTTATCGAAATTAGATGTTTTCTTTAAAAAATATAATTCAAAATTATGCTACTATTGATATTTAAAGGTGTACCTTTGTGTAAATTAAAATTATTATAATGAATAAAGGAACAGTAAAATTCTTTAATGATTCAAAAGGCTTTGGATTTATTATTGACGAAAGCACTCAAAAAGATTATTTCGTACACATTTCAGGTCTTATTGATGATGTTAGAGAAAACGATGAAGTTGTTTATGAGCTTCAAGAAGGTAAAAAAGGTTTAAATGCAGTGAATGTTAAGTTAGCTTAATTGATAAATATACATTTTTAATACATTTGATTATTGAAGGTTTCTCTGTTTAGAGAAACCTTTTTTTATTTCATCAAATTATAATTTCAAAACTTGAAAACAACATGAATCTGATAGTGTTGTCTGTATATAATTTTAGTTATTATGAATTGGAACGAGGTAATTAAATACGCAAATAATGGTAGTCCTGAACCACCTAAAAAAGTGGAGAAAACGGAAACGGAATGGAAAGAAATTCTAACTGCTGAAGAATTCCAGATCACCAGAAAAAAAGGTACTGAAAGAGCATTTACTGGGGAGTATTGTGAAGCTCATGAAGCAGGTAAGTATGCATGCAGATGTTGTGGAACTACCTTATTTGATTCTACCTTGAAATTTGACTCTAGTTCAGGTTGGCCAAGCTTTACTGAACCATTTAAAGATAATGTAATCAAGTACGAAAAGGATGTTAGCTTCGGAATGGTAAGAGTAGAGGTATTATGTAATGTATGCGAGGCTCATTTAGGACATGTATTTCCTGACGGCCCTCCTCCAACAGGCTTGAGGTATTGTATCAATTCCGCTTCCATAAAATTGGAAAATTAATTACCTTATCAAATTTACAAAGGAAGTACCGAGATTATCTGCTAAGATTTTTTTGTACGTAACGCTTTCCTTAAATGCAGGTGTTAAAAATTCACCCCATATTTTCTCCCAATCGCTGCCTTTTGGAAAGATAAATCCTAATTGATCTTCTAATTCACTAAGTGGAATGGGGTGACGCGTAACATCCATTCTGTTCCTAACTGCATCAAAATACTCTGTAAAATCAATTAAAGTAAAATATTTTTCTCCACTTCTAAGTTTTGCATTCACTTCAGACCCTGAGTTCGCATATTCAATATCTAAATCAGGATAGTATTCAGAAGAAATTTCCTTTAAATATTTCTCATGCGTTGAACCCTTTATTATTATTGCCTTATAATCAGAGAAATTACTTGATATTTCAGATAGTTCTTTAATTGCAGGAGCATTTCCATTGGACAATAGTACAGATGGATTATTCATATAAGCTGGTGAAAACGCTAAATATTTTTTCCTTTCGTTTGTAATACTTGTATTACAAACTCCCATTATATTTTTACCATTCTTTACTGTATTTATAAAATCAGTAAATACAGGGACTTTCTTCTTGAAGTCAAACTCTAAATTTACATTATATTTTTCCTTTACAAAGGATTGAAATTCATTCATTATATCAACACAAACACCCTTCATCTGACCTCCTTCCTCAAAAACAAGGCCTGGAGTTTGATAATAAACACAAGTTAATTCTCCTTGACCTTTGCCTTTTATATCTGACCAACTAGAGCCATTTATTTGAGCTTGAGCGCTGATTCCAAGAAATATGAATATTAGATTAAATAATGCAGTAGATAGTTTCATTATATTTAAATTTTGCCATAAATATATTTATTGAAACTATTATTTACAAAAATAATTTAAGCATGTCGTATTCCCATAAGATCTAATTCTGGGATATACTGAAGATTATCTTCCTGTATTGAATCAGGAACGAAAACGAATTTTTTATCAAAGATTTGATTTAAAATGTAATAGCTAACCCAGTACTCATTGTTTAATTGAAATAATTCAGGTTGAATAGGTTCAATTCTAGCGTAACTCTGCTCCTCAACTTTTTCAATCATATGTCTTAAAACTGAAGTTTCTTTCTTATGGCCATCAATTTCACCGTATCCTTTTGAAGTAATCATTACAGTTTCCAGTTCAATCAAGTTTTTATTGACCAAATAAACATCCCATTGAGTTTCACCATTATTTTCTGATTTAGTTAAAACCAACTCTACTCCAGTAACTGGTGAAAAATCTATATCTTTTTTCATGATTTCTCAATCAATTTCATCTCAAACAAATTAGCAATATGCCTTTTTAATTTCTGGCTTACTTCATTAAAATCTTGCTTCTCCCCTAGTTCTGCTTCCATTGAAGTAACGGCTTTATCATCTATACCACATGGAATAATATTGTTAAAATAATCTAGATTTGTATTTACATTAAAAGCAAATCCATGCATCGTTACCCATCTACTGGATTTCACCCCTAGCGCACAAATTTTTCTTGGATTTTTAGCTCCTACCTTAAAATCAATCCAAACGCCTGTCAGACCTTTAATTCTACCTGATTTTATACCGTATTCTTCTAATGTTAATATTACTGCTTCTTCAAGTAGTCTGAGGTATTTATGGATATCAGTAAAGAAATTATCTAAATCTAAAATTGGATACCCTACAATTTGTCCAGGGCCATGATAAGTTATATCACCTCCCCTATTGATTTTATAATAAGTAGCTTCCTTTTCCTTTAGGCCTTTTTTATCTAATAACAAATGATCTTCAGAACCACTTTTTCCCAACGTATAAACATGAGGGTGCTCTAAAAATATTAGGTAATTTGGAGTAATCTCGTGTTCTTCTTCAGTTAGCTTTCGATTAGCTGTTTTTATGTCAATTGTTTTTAAAAACAACTCTTCCTGATAATCCCAAGCCTCTTTATAGTCCATCATTCCTAAGGAAAGGAATTCAGTATTTTTATTTATTTTGTAATTCACTACTTAATGAGCCAGTTTATTTTTCAGATAATTTATTTTCTCAACAGGAAACGGATCAACATGGTTTTCCTCTGCTAAACAAAAACTAATCCAATCTGCAAGGTGAATGAAATAATAAACCTGCTGAGTAAAAGTTTCACCTAAAGCCATTAATTCTATTACTTCAGTCTTTTCTGCTAAAATAGACTTGCTTATATTCATCCTTAACTTATTTCGTTCATGATCTAAATCTGAACGAAGAATAATTACTTTAGAATTTGAAATATGATGCTTTGGATTTTCCCAACCTACCAATTCATTGTGGTTAAGTTCTGGGAAGACATTTAAATGAGATACTTGTTTACTGTTTTCAGCAAGTTGCTGCTGAAACCTTAATAATGCTGGGTAAAATATTTGATCACCATACAAGAATGTAAAATGATTTGAAATAGCTTTTGAATATTTTTTAGCTAAATCAATAATAGCCTCCTGTTCATTTTGTAAAAATTCAGAAGTCTTTTGAATTTCATCTTTAATATTCAAACCAGGACAAAATCCAAGTTTTGATATGAGACTGAGCATCGCTACCGAAGGAAACGCAAGACCTGCTCGCGGACATTCAGCTTCTCCCGAAAAATTATATTGTGGATAAGCATTCTGATCAGAAATTGCTTTCAACTTACCACCAGTTGTAATCGTGAAAATATTTTTTGTCACCTTTTTTGCAAGTTCCAATAAAGTCAAAGTCTCTTCAGTATTTCCACTATAAGAGCATGCAATAAAAAGTGTGCTATCATTAACCCATTTTGGCAATCTATAACCTTGAATAAGTGTTATGGGTACATGACAATAATCCTCAACTATGCTTTTAACCAAGTGCACACCAATTCCTGATCCTCCCATTCCACTGATCACAATATGATTAACATCTTCAAATGAAGTATTCAAATCATCCAGCTGATGAGTAAGTTCAAGAGCTTCAGAGAGTTGATTAGGAAAAGTTTTTATTAAATTTATCACAGTAAATTTTAATTCAATATTTTAGCTCACAAATATAATACTTGAATTATACCTGAAGCGTGAATAACAAAAAAATAGGCGATTTAGGAGAAGATTTAGCGATAAAAATTCTCCAATCAAAAGATTATGAAATCTTAGAACGTAATTACAGATATAAAAGATCTGAAATTGATATTATTGCTTTACATCATAATTTATTAGTTTTTATTGAAGTAAAATCATTGCATTCCTTTCAACATGGATTTCCAGAAGAACGCGTTAATCAAGCAAAAGTTGATAAAGTAATGGAGGCCGCTGAAGATTATATACATGCAATTAATTGGCAAAAAGACATTAGGTTTGATATTCTAAGTATAAACTTAAAAAAGCCATCAGAATATCTCCACATCGAAGATGCTTTCTATTAGTATCAAGGTAACCAAAAATCAAAAACTATTTTATTCATACAATTAAAATGTCCTTTAGGGCATTTCTGATATCCAATTTTTGAGCATGGTCTACAATTCACCTTATTATTCTCCAGTATTGTAAATTTCGTTTTGTATGGATACATTCCAAACATTGGAATTGTATTCCCCCAAATGCAAAATATGTTCTTTTTAAAAGCAGCGGCAATGTGCATTAGACCTGTATCATGTGTAAAAACATAAGTTGCTCCTTTCACAATGGAAGCTGATTGATTTAAATTGAACTTTCCACAAGAATTAAATACTTTTGCTTTTTTACCCAATTCCGTGAGTTTCTCTTCATAGGGTTCAGAAAAATCAGTTTTCTTGAAAAAATCTTCAACTCTTTCACCCATTTTAGCATCATCTGGTCCTCCTACTAATACTATAGGTTTATTTATTTTATCGCATAATTCAACCATTCTCTTAAATGGCAGTTTTTTAGTGTTATGCTGGGCTCCAATAACATAAGCCACATATTCTTTTTGATGAGATTCAGGAAGCCATTCTTTTTCAATCTCATCCTTTTCAGGAATAAAATAATCTAAACCGAACTGATCTTTTTTAACACCTAGTTCGGATGCGGCCTCCATATAACGGTCAACAATATGCTTATTAGGCAGCTTATCCACCTTCAAATTTACCATCAGCCATTTTTCAAAATTTAACTTTTGAAAGGATTTTGATGGCTTATTCAGCCTAAGTTTGATAATTCTGCTTCTTAAATTATTATGCAAATCCACTATATAGTCATAGTTTTCAGCCTTCAAATCTTGAATTAAATCATCAATTTTATCTTCTAAAACATGAACTTTATCTACATAGTGGTTATTTTCCAGAATATTAGCATATGCTCTTTTAGTGGCATAGTGAACCTCCACATCATCTAATTGGAGTTTGATTGCTCGAATAACAGGCGTAGTCAAAACAATATCACCTATTGAAGAGAACCGAAGTATAAGTACTTTATTAAGCTTTTTCAAGTTTATGATTTTGAGAGTGCAGACTTTTTACGATTTATGAAATACTGAGAAATCTCATCCCTATTCATAGTGTTTAAGGTTTCTTCAGCAGTAAGTCCTGCTTTTCTACCAACACACAGACCATAATACATATCGTGGTATCCTATTGTTTCGTGGGCATCAGGATTTATTGAAATCTTAACTCCTTTATCTAAAGCATATCTAACATGTCTCCAATCTAAATCCAACCGCCATGGATGAGCATTTATTTCAATTACCACATTAAACTCAGCACAAGCATCTATCACTGCCTTATGATTAATGGGATATCCTTTTCTTTGCAATAGTAACCTACCGGTCGGATGACCTAATATAGTGGTGTATGGATTTGAAATAGCAGTAATTAGTCTATTGGTCGCAGTCTTTTCATCCATATTGAGAGGAGAATGAATAGATGAAACTACAAAATCAAAACTATCCAAAACATCATCTGCATAATCTAAGGAACCATCATTGAGTATGTCTGATTCAATTCCTTTAAAAATCTTAAATGGTGCTAATTCTTTATTCAGTTGCTCAATTTCCTCATGCTGCTTCTTAATTCTAAATTCCTGTAGCCCATTCGCATATGCAGCAGTTTTACTATGATCGCTAATTCCTAAATATTCATAGCCTAATTCCTTACAGTATTCTGCCATCTCTCTTAAAGTATTTTTACCATCACTGTATGTGCTGTGATTATGTAATATTCCTTTAAGATCATCCATCTCAATAAGCTTTGGAAGTTTATCATTTTGAGCCCAATTAATTTCCCACAATCCTTCTCTTAACTCTGGTTCAACATAAGGCCAATCAGCGGCCTTATAAATTGCTTCTTCCGAAGAATATTTTTTTTCTTTTAAAAGCTCATTAAACGTACTTTTATTATGAAGCTCTAAGCTTAAATGTTGTAGATTAGCAGTAGTTTTAAATAATTCATTTACAAAATCTTCCTCAGTGGTAAAAATGATTTTATAGGATGCATTAAGTGCTGAATGAATAAATTTCAAACTCATTGGGCCAGAATTCTTTTTATCTAATTCTAAGGAATCAGCCTTTATAATATATTGAATTACCTTAGCTTTATTTTCTGCCGCTACTAGTAATTCAGTGGTATTAATTACTTCTATTTTTCGCCTTAAATCACCCGTAATGGATATCTTTTTGACTCCCTCTATCTCTTTTAGTTCTTTAATTATTTCTGCTGCTAACTTTTCTGCCTCTCTAAAATGAAGATATCCTCTCCAACTTAATTTAAATTCAATTGCTTCTAATAATTTTGTTTGCGTTTTAGCTCCAAAGCCTTTTAAAGCTGCTACTTTATTTTCTTCACAAGCTAATTTTAAATCTTCAAGATTATCTACCCCAAGTTTTTCCCAAATTAATTTAATTTTCTTGGGACCAAATCCGCTGAGTTGCATCATTTCTATAATTCCGGCAGGAGTTTTATCATGCAATACTTCAAACTGATGCAGAGTACCCTTTGCACTTATTTCAAAAATAGATTGTGCTAAACTTTTACCTACACCATCAATTTTTTGCAGCTCATTTTCACTTAAATCAGAGAGCCTATTATCAAACCGTTCTAGGCTATTGATAGCAGACTGATAGCTTTTAATTTTAAAATCATTTTCACCGTGCAGCTCCATGAGCTTAGCAGTATTTTTTAAAACTTTTATTATTTGTTTATTTTCCAAAGCTTATTGATTTTTTGTAAAATTAAAGGATATATTGGGTTTGATAATGGATTGTTTCTATAATTTTAATGTCTAACAAATCAAATAATCGAATGTTATCAATGCTGATTTTATAATCTATTATTTATGAAATTATATTTTTCGCTTAGTCTTTTATTTATTCTTAGTAGATTTTTTGCTATTGGACAAGTCTCTCAACCTACTCGTTATGAGATTGAAATAGATGACCTTAATGATGACTATTACATTGTTTCAGCAAAAGAAAAAGGACTATTTCTTTTTAAAGAATTAGAAGAAAATGAAACTAAAAATGAAAATGTATGGGAAATTATAAGGCTTGACACCAATCTTATAGAAATCAACAGACAGGAAGTATTGATTGATAAAAAGTTTTCTTTTAAAGGCTACAGCTACGATAAAGATAGATTTGTAATGCTTTTCCAAGAAGGTCTTGAATATGCTAAAGATCTATTATTTGTCACTTTTTCAGCGAAATATGATAATGAATTTAAATCCTACCTATATAATAATGTTGTTCCGATCAGATTAACCGAATTTGAAATAAAAAATGATGCGGTAATCTTTGGTGGAAATGTTAATATGAGAACCGTGGTGATGTTGTACAATTTTACAGCTGAAAAAGGAATTGTACTTCCAGGCTTTTATAGCGATAGAAGCACTCTTCTTCAATTGGTTACTAGCACCAATGATGATTTCATAAGAGTAATTACATCAGATCGCTTGATGAATAAAAGATATGGTATTACAATAAGAGCATTTAATACATTTGGAGAACCTGAATTTACAAGAACATTAGAAGCAAAAGACAACCTCAGTTTAACCGATGGACGTATTGTGAATAGTAGTGAAGGTGGAAATTTACTTGCTGGAACTTACTCTATTAAAAGAAGAACTGAAACCTCCAGAGGTATATTCATTGCAGATTTAGAGAGAGAACAGGAGAAACAAATCCGATATTATAATTACGGAAATCTTGACAATTTCTTTAACTACATGAAAGAAAAAAGAAAGAATCGCGTATTAAAAAGAATAGCTCGCAAAAAAATTAAAGGTAAAAAACTAAAGTTTAGTTATAGATTATATGTTCAAGACATAGTAAAACAGGAGGATCAGAATATTTTAATTGGTGAGGCATATTTCCCCACCTATTCAAATAGATCCTATGGATATGGATATACAGCCTACAGTTATGACCCTTTTCTCAATAGGGGATCCACTCAGGTTTTTGATGGCTACAAATATACGCATGCAGTTATCATTGCATTTGATGATGATGGTAATTTAATATGGGATAATAGCTTTGAAATTAATGATTTGAAAAGCTTTCAACTTGAAGAACACGTTCATCTTGCATTCTTAGATAATGAAATTGTAATGCTTTATTTATATAACCAGGAATTGAAAATTAAAGTTATCAAAGGCAGCGAAATTGTAGAGGGTAAATTTACAGAAAGCTTGAAATTGATGTATGAGAATGATGAAATGAAAAGTAGTGATGAAGAATTAGAAGGGCTTAAACAGTGGTACGGTAATAACTTTTATGCTTTTGGAGTAAATAAGGTTAAAAACCTTAGAGATCAAAACATCAAGTTGAATAGAAAAGTATTTTTTATCAATAAAATCGTGGTCGAATAAATTACTGTTTTATTATCTTTGCCAGTGCACAATGGAAAAACGCCTAATTTTAGATACCGACCTTCTTCAAATCACCATTAATAGGTTAGTAGAAGAATTAATTGAAAATCACAAAGATTTTGAAAACACAGTTTTAATAGGCCTACAACCAAGAGGAGTTTTTTTAGCTCATAGAATTCAAAAGCGCTTAAAAGAAAGGCTTAATAAAGAATTACCTTTAGGACTTCTAGACACTACTTTCTATCGTGATGATTTCAGGAGAAGAGAAACTCCTATTAAAGCAAATGCGACTAAAATTCCTTTTATAATAGAGGATAAAAAAGTTGTGTTAATTGATGATGTACTGTTCACTGGGAGAACTGTAAGAGCTGCTCTAGATGCTATGATTGCGTTTGGCAGACCTAAATTAGTTGAGCTTCTTACTTTTATTGATAGAAAGTATACTCGAGACTTACCCATACAACCTGATTATGTGGGAAGAGGTGTTAATACTATTAAGACCCAAAAGGTATTGGTTGAATGGACGGACCAAGGTGCAGAAAGTGATAAAATCTGGTTAGTGACAAACGAAGAAAAATGACAAATTTAAGTGTTAATCATTTATTGGGTATCAAAGATTTAACTACAGAAGATATTCAATTAATTTTTCAAACTGCCGACCATTTTAAAGATGTTATTAATCGACCAATCAAAAAAGTACCTTCTTTGCGCGACATCACGATTGCCAATATTTTCTTTGAAAATTCAACTCGAACTAAACTATCATTTGAATTAGCAGAAAAAAGACTTTCTGCTGATGTGGTTAATTTCTCCTCTTCAAATAGTTCTGTAAAGAAAGGAGAAACACTGTTAGATACAGTGAATAATATACTTTCGATGAAAGTAGATATGGTAGTAATGAGACATTCTAGCCCAGGAGCAGCACACTTTTTATCTAGAAATATAGAAGCCAATATAGTTAATGCTGGAGATGGTACACATGAGCATCCAACTCAAGCTCTTTTAGACACCTATTCAATTCGAGAAAAGATAACTGATTTACAAGGTAAAAAAGTGGCAATTATTGGAGACATATTACACTCAAGAGTAGCATTATCAAACATTTACGCCCTGAAAAAACTAGGTGCAGAAGTAATGGTTTGTGGTCCAGCCACCTTAATCCCAAAATATATTGGTGATTTAGGTGTTAAAATAAGTTGGGATATTAAAGAAGCCTTAGAATGGTGTGATGTTGCCAACATGCTAAGAATACAATTAGAAAGGCAACAACTTAAATACTTCCCTTCATTAAGAGAATACTCTCTTTATTATGGACTTAATAAAAAATTATTGGATAGCCTTCAAAAAGAGATTATTGTAATGCACCCAGGCCCCATAAACAGAGGTGTTGAAATTAGTAGTGATGTAGCTGACTCTGATCAATCAATTATTCTAAATCAGGTTGAAAATGGGGTAGCGATAAGAATGGCTGTACTATACCTTTTAGCACAAAAAAGGCAGAATTAAGATTCTGCCCCTAGTATAAATTCTGTAAGTTCTTGGTTTGCACTTGGCCCAAATCCATCAGCTATAGTTCCTTTAACTCCTGATTTAGTTTGTATTTGATACAAGATTGATAAATCATCGGGATTTGACTTTCCT
Organism: Marivirga arenosa; assembly: GCF_030503875.2. Classification (NCBI taxonomy): domain Bacteria; kingdom Pseudomonadati; phylum Bacteroidota; class Cytophagia; order Cytophagales; family Marivirgaceae; genus Marivirga; species Marivirga arenosa. Next base: position 2,811,806 of record NZ_CP129968.2, read on the forward strand.
TCGAACCTATATTCTTTGATATCTTGGATTTCATTTTTATCAAATGAATCATTTTCTGTATTCAGCTTACCATTCTCAAAAAAGAAATCTTCAGAAAAACCTTTTCCTTTTAATTCTTCTATTTTTTCTTTTATTGTATTCATTGAATCCATAAAATATTTTTTAGTGTTTATGTATTCAACGAGTAAAAACCATGAATGTTAAACAAATTAGTCTTCTAATGCTTCGAAGTAATTGATTAATGGAAACTCACCAGTAGAATTCATGGTATCAATTGCATAGCCTAGTTCACCGTCATTAGTCATAAAAGTTATAACAGCGGAACCATTATCTTCATATAAATACTCAGCTTCTACCGACACTTGCTCTGCTACATAGTGTTTTTCAATCTTAGAATCATCTTCTTCCTTTCTTAACACTAGTTCACCATTCTCAAATTGAAAATTATTATTGTATCCATAATCAGACAATTCATTTATCTTCATTAGGATTTGTGGATTAAGGTTTTCCATAGCTTTAAATTTTAATTACACTACAAATAACGCCACTATTGTAGTGACTGTTCTTTCTAAAAGATTATGAATATTACATACGTCACATTTCACTGATGATTTTAAATAACTACCTTTGTCAAAAAAAAGAATTTAAAATGTACTACAACTCTATAATAGAGACCATTGGAAACACACCATTGGTAAAACTAAATAAGGTAAATAAAGGTATTCCTGGAACCATCTTAGTAAAAGTAGAATACTTCAATCCTGGCAATTCAATGAAAGACCGAATGGCTATAAAGATGATTGAAGACGCGGAGAAAGAAGGGAAATTAAAGCCAGGAGGAACCATTATTGAAGGGACTTCAGGGAATACGGGAATGGGATTGGCATTAGCTGCTATTTCAAAAGGTTATAAATGTATCTTCACTTTAGCAGATAAACAATCAAAAGAAAAAATGGATATTTTAAGAGCTGTAGGAGCTGAAGTGATAGTTTGTCCTACTAATGTAAGTCCTGATGACCCTCGTTCTTATTATTCTGTTGCAAAAAAATTACACGAGGAAACACCAAACTCAATTTATCCTAATCAATACGATAATCCTGCAAATGCAAAAGCTCACTATGAAACTACTGGGCCAGAAATTTGGGACCAGACTGAAGGAAAAATTACACATTGGGCTGCTGGTGTGGGTACAGGTGGTTCTATGTGTGGAACCTCTCGTTACTTAAAAGAACAAAATCCAAGTATCGTTAGTGTAGGTATTGATTCTTACGGATCTGTTTTTAAGAAATATAAAGAGACAGGGAAATTTGATGAAAAAGAAATCTATCCTTACTTAACAGAAGGCATAGGTGAAGACATTCTGCCTAAGAATGTTGACTTTGCAATGATCGACCACTTTGTAAAAGTAACGGATAAAGATAGCGCAATAATGACCAGAAGATTAGCAAGAGAGGAAGGTCTTTTCTGTGGCTGGTCATGTGGTGCTGCTGTTCATGGTGCATTAGAATACGCTGAAGAATTCTTAAAAGAAGATGATGTTATGGTGATCATTTTACCTGATCATGGGACACGTTATCTTGGAAAGATTTATAATGATGACTGGATGAGAGATCATGGGTTCCTAGAAAATAATGATTATGCTACAGCAAAAAATATTATTAAGAAAAGAGGTGATAATTATAATTTAATCAGTATCGAAAGTGACCAAAAAATTGGAGAAGTTGTTAGACTTTTAGATGAGTTATCAATTTCTCAATTACCAATTACTCATAATGGTGAATTTGTTGGTAGTATTTCAGATACGAAATTACTAAACAAACTAGTAGAAAAACCTGAATTACGTAATAATCCAATAAAAGAAATAATGGATGATCCATTTAAATTTATTGCTTTAAACACCACAGTAGATACCATTTCATCCATGATGAATCATGGTGATAAGGCATTAATGGTTTTAGATGATAATAATGCTCCACACATAATCACAAAACAGGATTTATTAATGGCATTTACGGATTAAAAGTAGAGTGGATATCAAAATAGAAAGGCTGTGAACATTCACAGCCTTTTTTTGTGCGCACGAGAAGATTCGAACTTCCACGGGCTTGCGCCCACCACCCCCTCAAGATGGCGTGTCTACCAATTCCACCACGTGCGCTTAATTCTTAAGCAAATATAAAGGCTAAAACTAAAAAACCTATCCATTTTTCAACAGATAGGTTTAGTAGTAAGTGACCCGCTTGGGGTTCGAACCCAAGACCCCATCCTTAAAAGGGATGTGCTCTACCAGCTGAGCTAGCGAGTCATATAATTATTTTAAATTTTCTAGAAGTCTTGGCTACCAAGACCCACCCGATTCTTTTAATCGGGATACTCTACCAGCTGAGCTAGCGAGTCAAAGTCTTTGAAGACTTTATTTTAATGAATTAAATTAAAGCTGATTCTCTTAATCAGTCACTATTTAATCAATTTTATCGAAAAATGTTTTTATTTTTTTCGATAATTTGTGACCCGCTTGGGGTTCGAACCCAAGACCCCATCCTTAAAAGGGATGTGCTCTACCAGCTGAGCTAGCGAGTCATTTTTTTGATTACAAAACTCTTTATAAATAAACTCAACTATTATGAGTTAAGAGCGTTTTTATTGCTTTTAAGGAGTCGTTTTCCTTAATTGCGTTGCAAAGGTAAGTACTAAATAATAAAATGCAAATGCTTAAGTTTAAAATTCTATCCTACTCCCTTTTACTTTTTACATTTATAAGCCAATATGGATTTGCGCAGTCGCCTGAAAAGGAATTAGTTAAGGCTGATTCTTTGTATCAAAAAAAACAATATATAAGTGCGATAAAAATTTATAATAAAATTTATGAAAGTGGAAATGCTAGTCCTTCAATGCTATTAAAGCTCGCTAGAATTGAGGAAGGAATGGGTAATCCTGGTAAATCATTTTATTATTTAGAGAAATATTATCAGCTCACTAAGGATGAAATAGCCCTCGATTATTTAAAAGAAAATACTGAAGAAGAAAATATAGCTGGATTTGATTATGGCTTTGCTTACAAGCTTGACTTATTGTACAAAGAATGGAAGATTTACATTCAACTCTTAGCTTCAATCTTAATGTTCCTTTTCATTGGATTGATGATTAAAAACAGAGAAGATTCCAGCAAAAAGAAAAACTATTTTGCAGCATCTATGCTCCCTATTATTATTTTAATCTTTCTAACTAATTATGAGGGTAGAAATGAAGCAATCATAACCAATAACCCTAGTTATTTACTTGAAGGCCCTTCATCTGGATCCAACCTAGTTGAACAGCTTAAATCTCCAGCCAAGGTTAAATTGAAATCAGAAATTGATGTTTGGAGTAAAATCATATATGATGATAAAGTTGCCTACATTAAAAGCTCTCAAATTAAAAAATTGTAAAAATTAAAATCTGTAGATTTATAAATTCTACTTTCGTGCTTTTTGCTTCCATAATTATAGCCTAATTTTGCAGGCTATGGGAAGAAAACCGCATCCAATAATAAGGGAATTAAAGATTGAAAAAATAGCTTCAGAGGGTAAGGCCTTAGGTTATTATAATGATAAAGTCGTATTTGTAGGAGGAACTGCTCCAGGAGATGTTGTAGACGTTAGGGTTAATAAGAAAAAGAAAAGTTTTCTGGAAGGACAGGCCATTCATTTTCATAAAAAATCTGAAATGCGAATAGAACCATTTTGTAGCCACTATGGTGTATGTGGTGGTTGTAAATGGCAGCATTTGAGCTATGAAGATCAGCTTGAGTTTAAAAGTGAGCAAGTAAAAGATTCGTTAGAAAGAATTGCAAAAGTTGATTTACCTAAGATATCCCCAATACTTGGATCAGAAAATACTACTTTCTATAGAAACAAAATGGAATTTACATTCTCTAATAACCGATGGTTAACTCGAGAAGAAATTGATTCAGGAAAAGAGTTTGAGTCCGATGCATTAGGTTTTCATGTACCTAAGAGATTTGACAAGATAGTTCAAATCGACAAATGCTATCTTCAGGCAGATCCTTCAAATGCAATTAGAAATGCAGTTGACCGCTTTGCTAAGGATAATAAGATCACCTATTTTGATTTAATTAAGCAAGATGGCTTTCTTAGGAACCTGATTATCAGAACTACCTCCACTGGGCAGCTAATGGTAATTTTGCAAGTAGCAGAAGAAAATGAGGAGTGGCTAAATATGATGCTTAATCATATAAAAGAAAGCTTTCCTGAAATTACTTCTTTGCTTTATATCCTAAATCAAAAAGGAAATGAAACTTTCCATGATTTAGAGGTAAATGTATTTCATGGGAAAGATCATATTATTGAAGAAATGGAGGGATTGGAATTTAAAATTGGTCCAAAATCTTTCTATCAAACAAATTCCGATCAAGCTTATGAATTATATAAAGTAGCTAGAAATTTCGCGGATTTAAAAGGTAATGAAACTGTTTATGATCTGTACACTGGAACAGGAACAATCGCTAATTTTATAGCTAAAAGTGCAGAAAAAGTAATAGGAGTTGAATATGTACCAGAAGCCATTGAAGATGCTAAAGTAAATTCAGAGTTGAATAACATCAAAAACACTAAGTTTTTTGCTGGTGATATGAAGGATGTTTTCAATAATGAATTTTTGAAAGAACATGGGAAGGCTGATGTAATTATAACCGATCCTCCACGAGCAGGCATGCATCCTGATGTAGTAAAAACAATATTAAATATTGAAGCCGAAAAAATAGTTTATGTAAGCTGTAATCCAGCTACTCAAGCAAGAGACTTGGCACTGCTAGATGAGAAATACAAAGTAACTAAAGTTCAAGCTGTTGACATGTTCCCTCAAACCCATCATGTTGAAAATGTAGTGCTTCTGGAAAGAAAATAAATTAATTTGAATCGGGGCGGTAGATTTCAAACTCTACCCTCCTATTCAATCTACGGTCATCATCAGTTTGTTCATCTGAAACTACTGGTTTACTATTTCCAAAACCTTCAGCAACCACTCTACTAGGATCAATTGGGTGTAACAAAATAATATAATCACGAATTGCGTCTGCTCTTTCTTGTGACAAAGACTTATTCCTAATCTCATCACCAGATGAATCGGTATGACCTGAAATTTTCAGTTTAAATTCAGGATAGTCCAGAAGAAAATCTACCACTTTATCCAAATCAAAATACATATCTGGCCTTAGTTTTGCAGAGTTCTCCTCAAATTCAATGGATTTGAATCTGATTTTACTGGACATTGGATCAATGTTTTTATTCATAACCGTATCACCCGAAAGGAAAAACATTTCTTCAATTCTAAATAATTCATCAGATTGCACTACCATCACATAATTAGCATTATTGATTAGATTGAATTCAAAACTCCCATCTTCTCTTGTAAACTTAGGTGCTATCTCAATTCCATTTTCGATATCGACTATTGAAACTATACCTCTGAAGGGTTTTCCTTTTACCGTATCCGTTACAACACCACTAACTTTTGTATTCGCTCCCGGTTGAGCTTCCATTGGTAACGGGAAAGAAAATAAATCTAAATTGTGGCTTCTCATCGAGGAAGAACCAGCATAAAACAAATCTTCAGATTCAGAATCTATTGTGAAATAATATTCATCTCCTTCGGTATTGATTAATGGTCCTATATTTTGGGGTTCATCCCATAAAAACATTTTAGAATTAGATTTATATATGTCAAAACCTCCAAAATTTAACAAATGTCCGTTTGAGCTAAAATATAGTATCTGATGTCTAGGGTGTATAAAAGGACTCACTTCATTCCCTCTGGTATTCACTACTGGACCTAAATTTTTTGCAGCAGACCATTGCCCGTCTTCATTTTTAACTGAAAAATAAATGTCTGACAAGCCAAAGCCACCAATTCTGTCGGATGCGAAAAATAAGGTGTCACCTGTAATAGAAAGTGATGGATGAGAATCCCAGGCTTTAGAATTTAAATTGGCTCCTAGATTCACTGCCTTACTCCAAGTGCTATCTTCTTGCAGATGTGTTTCATATAAATCACAATTACCAAAGCCATCATATGATCCGCAGCGTGCAAATATTATTTCATTTCCTTCAGCATTTAATGCTGCTGAGCCTTCATTATTCCTACTGTTTATACCTCTAATCGGGACTGCATCCTGCCACATGCCATCTATCTGAACAGAAACATATAAATCCTCATTAGAATTATTTGATAGTAAGCTGCCGCTAATACTTCTTTTAGATGTGAATATGATGGTTTTATTATCCAGAGTAAGAGCAGGTGCATAATCAGCCATATTGGAATTGATCTGCTTTCCCATACTTAATAAAATTCCTCTTGGCGGTACTAATGTGTCAATAGATTTTCTAAAATCTACCAATTCATAATAATAATCTATCGGCACGTAATCATCAGTTTGCTCAAGCTTAACTGAATCAAGAAATATTTCCATCTGGCGAAGATCAATTTTGCTTTGATGATGCTTCAATGCCAATCGGTATAGACTTTTAGCTTTTTCAAGATCACCATAAAGTTCTTCCATCTTAGCCAATTGCCATATTAAACGAGTATCTTTATAGAAATTTTCAATGGCAAATTGCTGAACATAATCCTCTAACAATTCCTTGAATTTTTCCCAGTTTTTAGATTGCTGGGTCCGGTTTATTTTCTCAAGTTCATTTTCATCTTGATAATAATTGAATTGATTTACATTAGGGAAATAGAAAGGAAATAATTCCTCTGCCTCCTTTTTTGATAATTCAACCTGAGGATTAAATTGAGCCTGAATATCGATAGAAAACAGGATCAGAATAATTAAAAATAATTTATTAAGATATTGATTCAAGACAAATTGATAGTTTTACGGTAAATATGTCAGTTTTTCAAACTTTAATATCCGAAAAATGTCTGAATTACCATTTAATTAAAACCAAAATTAGGTATAATTTTATTGGCATAACAATTGAATTAGTCAAGAACCCCATTTAAAGGGACAAATAAGGGATTTCAAATGCCAAATTGGCTGAAATATTAATGATATATATGGATTCAATATTAAAGCATACACAAGCGCTTTCTGAGATAAATGATGATGAAACTGGTGAATTAATACAACTCATATCTACTGATGAAGAAAATAGTATGAGAGAAGATGATTTACCAGATCAACTTCCAATTTTACCAATAAGAAATACAGTTTTATTTCCTGGTGTAGTTATACCTATTACGGTTGGCCGACAAAAATCAATTAAGTTAGTTAAAAAGGCTTATAAGGGAGATAGAATTATAGGAGTAGTTGCTCAATCAAATAGCAAAGTTGAAGATCCTGGAAAGGATGACATTTACAATATTGGTACAGTAGCTAGAATATTGAAAATGATTGTATTACCAGATGGGAATACAACCATTATCATTCAGGGTAAGCAGAAATTTAAAGTAAAGGATGTGGTACAGGAGGACCCATTCTTAATTGCCACATATGAAGAATTGAATGACGAGGAATTAGATCCTAAATTAAAATCTAATAAGGCAGTTATTCAATCTTTAAAAGATGCTGCCAGCAAAATAATGAAGCTCAATCCGGAAATTCCTCAAGAAGCACAAGTTGCGCTTGATAATATTGAAAATCCGAATTTCCTAACTCACTTTTTATCTTCAAACATAAATTCTGAGGTAGCTGATAAGCAAAAATTGCTGGAGAAAACCAATGCTAAAGAACGAGCTACTTTGTTATTGGAATTCATGCTTAAGGATATCCAGATGCTGGAATTAAAAAATGAAATCCATAAAAAGGTTCATACTGACATTGACCAGCAACAAAGAGATTACTTCTTGAGGCAACAAATCAGAGTGTTACAAGATGAATTAGGTCAAGACAGTCCTGATCAAGAGTTGGACAACTTAAGACAAAAAGCGAAAGATAAAAATTGGCCTTCAGAAGTCCAAAAACACTTTGATAAAGAAATAGATAAGATTTCTAGAATCAACCCACAAGCCGCTGAATATCCAGTAGCTATGAATTATGTTGAGCTTCTTCTAGAATTACCATGGGGAGAAGTTACTAAGGATAATTTTGATTTAAAAAGAGCCAAGAAAATTCTAGACCGCGATCACTACGGACTAGAAAAAGTGAAAGAAAGAATAATAGAATATCTTGCCGTTCTAAAATTAAAGCAAGATATGAAAGCTCCTATCCTATGTCTATACGGACCTCCAGGTGTTGGTAAAACTTCCTTAGGAAAATCAATTTCTGATGCACTAGGAAGAAAATATGTTCGCATGTCTTTAGGTGGCGTTCATGATGAAGCTGAAATCCGTGGACATAGAAAAACTTACGTAGGTGCAATGCCCGGTAAAATCATCCAAAACATGAAAAAAGCCGGTAAATCAAATCCTGTTTATATTTTAGATGAAATTGATAAGGTTAATTCTGATTTCAGAGGCGATCCATCCTCAGCTTTACTTGAGGTATTAGATCCTGAGCAGAATGAAACTTTCCAAGATAATTATCTTGAAGTAGAATACGATTTATCTAATGTGCTATTTATAGCTACTGCTAACTCCCTAGACACCATTCAGCCAGCTTTAAGAGACAGAATGGAAATCATTGAAGTAACTGGCTATACACTTGAGGAAAAGGTTGAAATTGCTAAAAAGCATTTAATTCCTAAGCAAAAGAAAGAGCATGGGCTTAAAGCAAAGGATGTTACTTTTAGTAAAAAAGCAATTGCTAAAATCATAGAAGATTACACTAGAGAATCAGGGGTAAGAGGCTTAGAAAGAACAATTGGAAAGGTGATTCGAAATATCGCTAAATCAATTGCTATGGAAGAAGAATACAATAGCAAGATTGAGTCAGAAGATATTGTAAAAATATTAGGTGCTGAAGTATTTGAAAAGGAAACTTATCAGGATAATGAGACTGCTGGATTAGTTACTGGTTTAGCCTGGACTTCAGTAGGTGGTGAAATACTCTTTATTGAATCTAGTCTGAGTAGAGGGAAAGGTAAATTAACCTTATCAGGTCAATTAGGAGATGTGATGAAAGAGTCTGCTATGACTGCCCTATCCTACCTAAGATCACATGCTGATGAATTAGGTATTCATCATAAAATCTTTGATAATTACGATTTACATATTCACGTACCAGCAGGTGCTGTTCCTAAAGATGGGCCTTCAGCTGGTATCGCAATGATTACTTCTTTGGCTTCAATTTATACTCAACGAAAAGTGAAATCGAAGCTGGCTATGACAGGTGAAATTACTTTAAGAGGAAAAGTATTACCGATTGGTGGACTGAAAGAGAAAATATTAGCGGCAAGAAGAGCCGGTATCAAAGATGTAATTCTTTGTAAACGTAACAAAAAAGATATTGAGGAGATCGACTCAAGGTATATCAAAGGCTTAAACATTCACTTTGTAGATCAGGTGAATGAAGTATTAGAGATTGCACTATTGAAAGAGAAAATCAAAAATCCAATCAATTTTGTAATCCCAGATGAGGACGATAAAAAAACTGTGCCTGCTAATTCCATATGAGGTTCCAAAAGGTCATACTGAGCCTTTTGGTTTGCATGCTTGCCTCCCAAACTGCTTTTGCGCAGATTGGGGGCTTACGGACTTTTGAATTTTTAGAGTTACCTAATCACGCACGAGTTGCAGGTTTGGGTACAGTTAATGTTAGTTCTAATGCAGGAGATGTCAATATGGTTTGGCAAAATCCAGCATTATTAAATGCTGATATGGGAGGCCAAGTATCCTTTAACTTCATTCCTTTTTATGCTGATATTTATAACAGTCAGCTTACCTATGCACAAAATTTTGAAAACGCTGGAATTTTCAGTTTAGGAGTAAATTATTTAAGCTATGGTAGTTTTAAAGGTTTTGATAATACAGGAGCTTCAACTAACGATTTTACAGCTGCTAATTATGCCATTCAAATAAGTCATTCGAGAACAGATGGTGCTTTTCAATATGGGGCCAATGTGAAATTTGTTATGAGTCAGATAAGTGGATTTAATCAATCTGCTATTCTTACTGACTTTGGCGGTGCCTTTATTCATCCTGAAAAAGACTTATCGATAGGATTGGTTATAAAAAACATTGGTTTTTATACCAATAAATATGAAAATGAAGACAGAAGTTTACCATTTGATGTACAATTAGGGAGTACATTCAAACCTGAGTTCATGCCTTTCCGTTTCTCTTTAACACTTAATAGACTTTATCAATATGATCTAAGTTATTTTGATAATAGTTTAATTCCTGAAGATGATAGCAATGTATTTACAGATATTAGTAACAATCCACCTAATACATTTGATAAAATTTTTCAGCATGTGACAATTGGAACTGAATTAATCTTAGGTGAAAACATTAATCTTAGAGCTGGCTATAATCATTTAATCAGACAATCATTAAAAGCTGAACAAGTTGGAGGAGCAGGGGGTTTTACCTTTGGGTTTTTTGTACATACAAAGAATTTTAATATAGCATATTCTAGTGCGATATATCAAGCGGGTAGTTTTGCTCACTTTATTACTTTGGGAAGTAATTTGAAAAATATAGTAAAGAAAAAATCATGAATAATAAATTATTTTTGACACCAAAAGAGATCGTCTCAGAGCTCGATAAATATATAATCGGACAAAATGATGCAAAGCGTAATGTTGCCATTGCTTTGCGTAATAGATGGAGACGTATGAATACACCTGAGGATATTCAAGGTGAGATTGTACCGAATAATATCTTAATGATTGGAGCTACTGGTGTTGGTAAAACAGAAATTGCCAGAAGATTGGCTAAGATAGCGGATGCTCCTTTCACTAAAGTGGAAGCTTCTAAATTCACTGAAGTAGGTTACGTTGGACGTGACGTTGAAAGTATGGTTCGTGACTTAGTAGAACAATCGGTAAATCTAGTGAAAGCTTCTAAAAAAGAGGAAGTGAAAAATAAGGCTGCTGATATTGTTGAAGATATCATTCTGGATGCCTTGATCCCACCTATGAAGTCTAACAGTCAGCGTCCGATTAGCACAACTGCTGATAATCAAGTACCGGACAATGATTATGAACTGAATCAAAAAACTAGAGAGAGATTCAGAGAAAAATTACGTAATGGAGAATTAGAAGATCGTAAAATTGATATCAATGTAAAAACCCCTGCAAATAATGGAATGGGCATGATTGGTGGTGGCATGATGGATGAAGCATCTATGATCAACTTGCAAGACATGCTTAGTAACATGATGCCTAAGAAGAATAAAAAACGTAAGGTTACGATTGAGGAGGCTAGAAAGCTATTAATTGAGGAAGAAGTTTCCAAATTGATTGATATGGATGAAGTGAAGGAAGAGGCAATTCAAAAGGCAGAGAATACAGGTATGATCTTCATCGATGAAATTGACAAAATTGCCAAAGGAAGCAGTAATTCGAGCGGTGGTGATGTAAGTAGAGAAGGGGTACAAAGAGATTTACTTCCAATTGTAGAAGGAAGTGCTGTCAATACTAAGTATGGTATTATCCATACCGATCATATTTTATTTCTAGCTGCAGGGGCATTTCATGTAAGCAAACCATCTGATTTAATTCCAGAATTACAAGGAAGATTCCCAATCAGAGTGGAATTAGATAGCTTAACGAAAGCTGATTTCCTTAGAATATTAAAAGAACCTAAAAACTCATTAACAAAACAATATACTGCTCTGCTTAAAGCAGAAGAAGTTGATTTAACATTCGATGATGATGCCTTAGAGGAATTAGCTGAAATCGCTTTTAGAGTAAATTCAGAAGTTGAAAATATTGGTGCAAGAAGACTTCAAACTGTAATGAGTAAACTTCTTAATGAATTACTTTTTGACATTCCTGACAAAATCGGTGCAAATGCTAAAGTGGTAATCACTAAACAAATGGTGGGTGAAAAATTAGACGGCTTAGTAAAAGACAAAGATCTAAGTCAATATATACTTTAACCTAAATTTCAATGAAGAATAAAGCTTGTCATTCTTAACAGGATGTCAGGCTTTTTTTTATGGAATACGGCAGAACTAAATTTCTATAAATAAATCTCATTTATTTATTCATCAATGCTTATTCGTAGTAATTTAGATCAAATCTACCTTCAGTGACTTCTACTGTATCACAATCACTAAACACTATAAATTCAAAAGTACCAGCAACTATTTTATTTATTGAATCAATTTTTAAAATTTCTAAATAGCCAGAATTAGAATCTGTTTTCAAATTACAATTATCTTCCATAGAAACTGAGGCAAAACTTTTTTCGGTCTCTTGCTGATAGAACTGTATTGATTTATCTTGATTAAAAATATCTCTTAATGTAAATTCTAATGATTGAGATTTAGGTTCATACAATGCTTTAATATGCATATCTATACCTCGATTTAGAAATGCTTCCAATATATTCCCACCACTATTCAAATATCGATCATCAGGCAACCATACTTCACCATTTATCTTGCATCCAAACGTTCCATTCCCTTCTTCTGTAACAGGTGGTAATTCGGGCTCTGGATCAAATAGCAATTCACAAGAAGTAATAAATATCAATGCTGTTAGAATTATGAATAGATTTTTCATAAAGTAAAGTTTAACAAAAATTAAGTAAACAACTATACTTTCAACATAAAAAGTATCCTTCCGTATCAATAGTTTTATATTAGATTAAAAGAAAGAAAGAAAGATGAATAAATCACTTTTTATCATAACAGGTGCTAGCAAAGGAATTGGAAATGGTTTAGCCAATAAAGCTTTGGAATCTGGAGCTTCTGTTTGGGGAATTAGTAGAAGTCATTCAATATCTGATGAAAACTATAAAGCTATTTCAATAGACCTTTCCAATTTAGATGAATTGAAAAATGAATTACCCAATCTTTTCAATGATGCGAAGGGATATGACAAGGTAGTTTTAATTAATAACGCTGGAACATTAGGAGACATCAAACATTTAGGAAGTATTGAAAACGATAGCATACCTCAACTTTTCAATTTAAATGTAAGTGCACCTCTCCTACTGATGAATCAGTTTATGCATGATTTAAAAGATCATGAAGGAGAAAAAATAATCATTAATATAAGCTCAGGAGCTGGTAAAAATGCCGTAGATGGTTGGTCAGGATATTGTGCCTCCAAAGCTGCTTTAGATATGGCTTCAAAAGTAGCGGCTAAAGAAGCTGAATTAGATGGAAATGGCTTTATCATTAAAGCTATCGCCCCTGGTGTTGTGGATACAGAAATGCAAACACAGATCCGAAATGCGGATGAAAAGTCCTTCAGCGGAATAGATAGATTTAAAAATCTAAAAGCTGACAATGCTTTAAGTAGCGAGAAAGAAGTAGCTGAAAAATATTTTTATTACCTGGAAAACATAAATCAGTATCCAGATGTAATCTTAGATGTGAGAGATGTATAAAATAAAAAAGGTAGAGTTTTAACTCTACCTTAATTGATACCCTAATATCTTTAGAGACATCTATTGTTAACTAAAATTTTAATAATAGTCCTCCAGTTCTGATAAATTCATTCAAATGGATTATATTAAACTTTCAGTTTAATATGAACCCGAAAAGAAAAAAACTATACCGCGCACTTCTAATTATAGCTATTACCATAGCAGTGGGAATTATTGCAAATAATTACCTTAGGAAACAAGGAAATAAGATTTCAGGTGAGTATTTAAAAGAGCTGGTTAAAAAAGAAAGCAAAGGCTTATATCAATTAGAATTTGAGGAAATTGACCTCAATATTTTCCTTAAAACAGTTACGATTAGAAATTTAGAACTCTATGCTACACCAGAGAATAGAGAGGATACAATTAATGCTAAAAATTTATATGAAGCAGTAGTAGATGAAGTCAGTATTTCATTAGAATCTGTTTTTCGGATTTATACGGATAAAGAACTAGTAGTGGATGGCATAGAAGTCATTAATCCATTGGTTTATATGACCAAAATTAATCCTGAAAAACAACCGTTGAAATTTGGACGCGAAACAGGAGAACTATATGATGTAATTTCCCAATACTTGAATCTATTACAAATCAACTATTTGAAGGTTAAAAGTGGGACGATCGACCACTTTCCTAGCAAATTCAGATTGAAATCAATTGATTTTGCTGTTGAAAACTTTGTAGTAGCGGACAAAAAAAAACAGAAAAGGAAAAAGATATTCTACTCAGAAGCCATCAACTTAGGGGTCAATCAGCAATCGATTCTATTACCGGATAGTATTCATCAATTAAGTTTTGATGGCTTTGAATTATCCACAAGAGATTCAATACTTTATTTCAATAATTTTAGAATTAATGCTCGAGATAAAATAAATTCAAAAGAAGTATTTCAAGACCAAAATCAAAATATTTATGATATCGAAATCCCAACACTTGAATTACGCGGAATTAATTATCTAAAAGCTTATGAAGATAATTTTTTAATCGTTGACCAGGTTAATATTCCTCAACCGAATATCAAAATAAAATCTGTTTTAAAATCAAAAAAAGACAGTACTCCCCAGGCTCAAAATAGTATTGGAGCTTCATTACTTGCACTTTTCGATTTAATAAAGATTAATGATTTAAGAATTCAAAGAGGAGGTCTAGACTTAACACTTAAAGGAGATAACAAACAAAGCTTTTTATCAAATAATATAAGCATTGAGTTATTTAATATCTCTCTTGATTCTACTCAGCGAGACATTCAAAATATTTTAAATTATTTTAAGGATGCTGAAATTGAAATAAACGATTACGATTATTTATTACCAGATAATCTACATGAAATAAAATTCGAAAAGCTTAAGTTCAAGACCTTGGATTCAACTTTGAATGTCAAAAACCTTCGAATTAAACCCTCTAGAAATTTAGATGACAGCACATTAACTCAATTTAATTTAAATTTACCCTCTTTAGAAATGAAAGGAGTGGCTCAAAACCAGATTTATGAAAATGAAATTATTGATTTAGATTTTCTAAAATTAATTAATGGAACCATCAATATTACCCCTCCATACTTTAGAAATAGTGATGAAAAAAAAGCTGTCATCACAGCAAATGGTTTGTATGGAATATTAGGTCAATACTTTAAGTACATCAATATTGATGATTTTTCTATTGTTAATTCAAACCTAGGGGTCGGCAACTTTTTAACAGGAGAACAAATCAATTTAAATTCTGAATCTTTAAAAATTGATTCTACATTAAACTCTTGGCATCAGATTTCAAATAATACTCGTATTGATGGTAAGTTGCTTAATTATGATTTCGAAGGCAATTCATTATTAATTAAAAACTTCGCCTCTAGTAAAAATCTGCATAATATTAAACTAGATGAATTAGACCTTATTTATCAAAATGAAGATAATAAAGTCAATTCAGGTTTAATTGAATTTTCAGGCATTCAATTGGATAGCATTATAAATTATGGAATTGTACAAATTGATAGCATTAAACTTGATAAAGTTGATATTAGATTAAATCCTGAAAGTATTCGTAATAAAAAACACAAATCAGCAACTAACTGGAAATTCTCAGAAAAACCCATTAATGTCTCATTAAGTGACTCAAAGTTAAAATATAGGCAATCTGGTAATGACCTTAGTGTTCAAAATTTCAATTTAGAATTGAATTACCTGAATGATATTGAAATTATTGAGGCTCAATTTTTAAATACAAAATTCAATAACAAACAATTATACCACCAATTAAGTGCTCAAAATATCAGTTTAGCTAAGCATAGTAATAATCTTGATATAAAGAATGTAGAAATTGAGCCCAATCAATTTTCTAAAAACCTTAAACTCAAATTGGATATTCCTTCAATAAGGTTATCAAATATTAATAAGCAAGGTTTATTTAAAAGCAAATTATTGGAGGCGGATAGTTTAATTGGAGAAATAAGTAATCTAAACCTTCACTATATTAAAGAACTGAATAAGTTAAAGTCTAAAAATCTTGATTCCGCAAATTTTAATGTTGCCTTTAAAAGTATCCTTTTTGATATAGATAAAACTGATATTAATATTCAAAATGATGAGAAAATTAATCTAATTAAAACTCAGAAATCCGTTATTACACTTACGAATTTTACCCTCCTCAAAAAGCAGAATGCAAATCTATTTAATGCTGAGAATTTCACTTTTGATAACGACAAGCTCTACTTTTTAAGTCCTAAAAAGGATAGCCTGATCGTAAATAACTTCTATTATGAAAGCTTTAATGAAGAAGGAAATATAGATGGGATCGAATACATAGAAGAAAATAAAAACACTCAACTAACTTTCAATGATATCATTCTAAAAGGAGCTGATTTTTATAATCTTTTGGAAGAAAATCAAATCAAGATTGATGAGATTAGTAGCGGACGAACCGATTTAAAAATTGAAATTGATGGAGAAGCTAAAAACTCTTTACCTACAGAAATAAAACTACCCTTCGAATCTGTAAACATAAAAAAATCGAACACCAGAAATATTAACGTTAAAATTTATGATAAAAAGAAAGAGCGAAATTACTATGTAAGAAAAGCGGACTTATTTATTAATGGTATAAAAACGGATTCTATAATCCATACAAACCAAATACATAAATATGTAAACTCCTTTATATTCATGGGTAAAAATTATAAAGAAAACTTTTCTCATTATACCGTAACTGCTAATGATTATTCTTTTAAATATCCAGAGTCGAATTTTGAAGCAAACAATATAAAACTAAGATCAAAATATTCCAGATTTGATTATAGCCAGCATATTGAATATCAAAACGACTGGTTTAAACTCGATATCGATCAACTAAAACTTAATAAAGTAAAAATTGACAGTATCTTGAAAGATCAAAAATATATGGTCGATAAACTGTCAGTAGTAAATGGTGACTTCATTGTTTTTAGAGATCTGAACGTACCTCATAATAGAGATAGAAGAGTTCCTATGCCTCAAAAAATATTATCTGAATTACAATTCGCTTTTAAGGTAGATACCGTTTTTGTTAATTCTGATATCAAAATCCATATAGTACCAAAGGATGCAAGCGGAATAGGAACTATGAGTATTTTCATTGATAGTGGTCATATATATAATATGAGAACTCATCATTTCAATAGTAATGAGGTTATGCATCTTACAGCTAAAGGGAAACTAAATAATAAAGCTAATTTTAATACAAAAGTTGATTTCCCTATACCTTCCACTAAGAGTGATTTCCATTTCATTGGTAATATAGGGAACCTGAATCTAACTGCTTTAAATGATATGTTAATTCCGTTAGGGGCAATTGAAGTTAGATCAGGCTACAATGAAGAAGTTAATATAAATTTCAAGGGAAATGATGATTATGCTGAAGGAAAAATGGAATTTAGATATAACAACCTTAAAATTGATATTCTGGATCGACAGACTTATCAATCGAAAGGTTTCGGGAATAACTTAAAGACAATTTTTGCAAATAGCTTTATAGTAAGTACAAGAAATCCAAGATGGTTTAAATTGCAAGAAGGTAATATTTTCTTCGAACGAATAAAAAGTAGATCGATTTTTAACCTTTGGGCAAAAGCTCTTCTAAGTGGTGCAGTTAGTAGTATCGGGATTAAGAAAAGTAAAGAAGAGGCAAAGGCTTATTATAAAGAAAATAAGGAAGAAATTGATGAGTAATCGCACCATGGCTCCTCTGTTTATTATACTGTGAACCTTCGATTTTCATCATATTGAAGTTTTTGGAGATTAGTTTATTTTTGATAATTTTAAGAACAATAACTCATTAGATTATTAATCTAAAGGGTACCTCTGAAAAGTAGCTTCAGCTACAAAACTATCAACCAATGAGATTATCCAAAGAACAATCCTCCATCATCCAATCAAATAGCAATATAAAAATCAATGCGGTGGCCGGTTCAGGAAAAACCACTACCCTAATTGCATATGCTGAAAGCAGACCCAAAAATAGTAGAATCCTTTATTTAGCTTTTAATAAATCAGTGAAGCTTGAAGCAGCTAAAAGATTTAAATCAAAAAAGCTTTATAATGTGGATGTACAAACTGCGCATTCATTGGCCTTTAAGCATGTTGTTATTGGTAAAAATTTTGAGATCAATAGTAATGGATATAAAAATCATGAAGTCGCAGATATTCTGAATATTCAAATCAAAAGTGAGCCATTGGCTGAAATGATTATTGCCAATCACATTAGCAAATTCACTGCATACTTTTGCAATAGTAGCGCTTCAAAAGTGGAAGAACTAAATTATGAAGATACAATTTCAGATAAAAAAGCATTAGCTTTTGTGAAAGGAAATTATTCATACATCAAAAAGAAAACTAGAGAGTTCTTAGCTAAAATGAATAAGGGAGAAATACCAATCACCCATGACTTCTACCTTAAGAAATTTCAACTTCAAAACCCTCTGTTGGATTATGATTACATACTCTTTGACGAGGGGCAAGATGCCTCCCCAGCCATGCTTGATGTATTCCTAAAACAAAGGGTAATTAAAGTGATTGTAGGTGACACTCATCAACAAATCTATTCCTGGCGCTATGCTGTTAATTCTTTAGAAATGGTCGATTTTAAGCCTTATAAGCTTTCTATCAGTTTTCGATTTAATGAAAAAATAGCTCATTTGGCACAAGCAATAGTAGAAAGGAAAAAACTCCTGCAAACAACTCTAAAATTTCAAATAAAAGGAAAGGGCAATCCATCACAAGGACAACAAAAAGCGGTAATAGCTCGCACCAACCTAGGACTGTTGACCAAGGCCATCGACTACATATCCGAAAAGGAAAATTTGGCCGACATTTATTTCGAAGGCAATATCAATTCCTACACCTATGCTGATGACGGCACCTCATTATATGATGTATTGAATCTCTATGAGGGTAAAAGGAAATTCATCAGAGATCCTTTAATTAAAAAAATGAAGGGACTAGAGGATTTGGAAGAATATATAGAAAAAACAGAAGATATGCAGTTGGGCATGATGGTGGAATTAGTTAAGGAATATGGAAATGAAATTCCAAAATACATCAAGCAACTGAAGGAAAAACATCTTGAAAATGAAGATCGTGATAAAGCACACATCATTTTCTCCACCGTGCACAGGTGCAAAGGAATGGAATATGACGCTGTTCAGCTAGTCAATGATTTTTTAACGGAAGAGAAATTAAGGAAATTGGTACAACAAAAAGATTTGCCTGAGCTGATCAAACAAAAGCTAAATGAAGAAATCAATTTGCTATATGTTGCGATTACCAGAACCCAAAACAAACTCTATATAGAAGAAGATTTACTCCCTGAAAACTGGACGAAAAATGGCCAAATCATACTACTGAGACGTAAAGAGGAAAAAGAAAATACTTCAATTAAAGATTTGAAATTAAATAGTTTTGAAGAAAAGGCTTTTGATATGGGCGAGATTAGAAAAACGCATAAATCTGCCTACACACCTTGGACTGACGAATTGGATCGGGAATTAAAATTTATGTTTGAAGAAGGATTGAGTACTAAAGATTTGGCAAATCATTTTGGCAGAACCAAAGGGGCTATCAGAGCAAGGATTAAGAAATTATACTCCTTTGAGGATTCATGAAGCACAGCTAATTCAAATAATTAATCCTTAATTTCTTTCAAAATATTACAGATGAATACAGTTTAATATTCGATGAATAGCTATTTTTCTTCTTTTTGTCAATCTTTACTTCAAATTAATAAAAATGAAAAAGCTAGTACTACTCTTTTTATCTATACCATTCCTTTCCTTTAGTCAAAATGAGGAGATATTATATCAATTAGTGGAGCTCAATGATGAGGTAAACTCTCGATATCATGAAAGTGCTCCACTAGTAACACCTGATAATCAGCGTCTATATTTCAGTATATCTAATCATCCTGAGAATAATGGCGGACGAGAAAATTCTCAAGACATATGGTATTCAGATAAGAAACCTGATGGGACTTGGGGAAAGGCAGTTCATATGGATTCCCCTTTTAATAAAAGGCAATTCAATCAGGTTCTTACCATTTTAGATGATGGAAATACTTTATTTATAAGAGGTGGGAATCGAAGAAAGGAAAAAGGTTTTTCAATCGTAACTAGAGATGATAAAGGATGGAATAATCCGGAAGAATTACCAATTGAGGGATATGAGGAAATGAGTAATGGCCGTTTTTCGGGTGCTGTAATTAGCCAAGATAGAAGTGCAATTGTTATTTACATGAATGAACGATCAGGGAAAAATTACAGTGACTTATACATAAGTAAAAGAAAAAGTGATGGGACTTATTCAAGACCCATCATGATAAAATCTCTAAGTACTTATAAAGATGAATTTGGCCCCTATTTAACCGAAGATGATAAGGTTATGTATTATGCCAGTAATAGAGAAGGCTCAATTGGAGATGTAGATGTTTGGAGAGTTCGAAGATTAGATGATAGCTGGTTAAAATGGAGCGAACCTGAAAATATTGGACCTCCAATTAATACAGACGGTTTTGATTCTTACTTTTCAGTGGATGCTACTGGAAATAATGCTTTTACCACAAGAACCTATGTAAGTGCCGATGGTAGTAATATGAATATTTATGGATTAGTACCCAAAGCTAAAATAACGGTTAAAGGGAAAATATTAGATAAAGAAACTCAAAAACCATTGTCACTTTATCTTACAGCACAGGCAGAGGAATCTAAACCCATTAATGTAGAAGTGAAATCAGATGGTAAATATTCCTTTACAACATATAATAATAAGCCATTTTCATTTATTGCCGCTAAAATTGGATATGAACAGCTTGATGAATCTTTAGATCTTTCAGATATTAAACAGGATACTGTTATCGAAAAAGATTTTATCCTTACCCCCGTAAAAGCCAAAGTCAGATTAAGCGGTTTTATAACAGATTCAAAGACACTAAATCCTGTAAACGCAAGAGTTTACGTCTTAAAAGATAATTTTAAAGATTCTGCCAGAACTGCCTTTCAAAATGGAGGATATGGTATGGAGCTAAATGGAGCTGGGAAATATGAAATCAAAGTGCTTTCAGACGATTATGATAATATAATTGAAAAATTTAGTGTAGAAGTTCCTGAAGGTACTTATGAATTTGAGGTGAGAAAAGATTATGAGATGGTTCGCACTATTAGACCTTATATAGTTTCAGGTGTAGTGTTAGATGAAAAAACAAAAGAACCGCTAATAGCTGAATTAAGTTTTGAAATGGAGGATTCAATAATAAATGAAATTTCCAGCAATGCCGATGGAACCTTTCAAGTCAAAATCCCAAGCGCGGGAGATTTAATTATAAGAGGTAAAAAGGTCAATTATCTAAACCTGGAAAGCGAACTTAATATTAGCGATAATCAAGATTTCTTAGAATACAGCACAACACTTGAGATGGCTCCTATAGAAGTCGGTAAAACTGTAATCATCGATAATATTTACTTCAATTTTGACAAAACTACATTGAAAGAAAGCTCTTTTCCGGAGTTAGATAGATTAACTGATTTAATGAAACAAAACCCTGGAATAAAAATTGAAATTATTGGTCATACTGACAATAAAGGAAGTGATGAATATAATCTTCAATTAAGTGAGGGAAGAGCTCAATCTGTAATGCAATATTTATTGGAGCAAGATATTGCTCAAGATAGAATGACAGCAAAAGGATTGGGAGAAACACAACCCATAAGCTCTAATGATACTGAAACTGGTAGAGCCGAAAACAGAAGAGTCGAATTTACGATTACAGCAAAATAAAAAAAGCCTGATAGGATTACTATCAGGCTTAACATTAAAATTTCTAAATTATTTCAATTCGTATTTCTTAATCATCTCTTTTATCCTATTGGATAGATTATCAGATGCGGGTAATAATGGCATACGCACATAATTGTCACAAACCCCTTTTAATTTTAAAGCCTCTTTTGCTCCTATGGGGTTGCTTTCTTCATACATTAAAGGATTGATTGGCAAAAGCTTAAATAAGCTTTCATTAGATTTAGCAAAATCACCTTTCAATGCATTTTGAATCATTTCAGCAAATACTTCTGGAAAAGGATTGGCTAGTACTGAAATCACACCCACCGCACCCAGAGTAATCATTGCATTGGTTAATAGATCATCTCCAGAAATAAGTAAAAACTCTTCAGGCTTATTAGCCATTATTTCCATGCACTGACCTAAATCACCAGAAGCTTCTTTAATTCCAATAATGTTTTCATGCTGAGCTAATCTTAGAGTAGTTTCAGCAGTCATATTTGAAGCCGTTCTTCCAGGTACATTATACAAGATAACTGGAACGGGTGAAGCATCTGCAATCTTTACAAAATGCTGATATATTCCTTCTTGTGAAGGTTTATTATAGTGAGGAGAAGCAGATAGAATTGCATCAACACCTGACAAATCCATTTGACCTATTAGGTCAATAACTGCTTCAGTATTATTACCTCCTGCTCCAAAAACTATTGGTAAATTCTTAGGATTATGCGTTTTTACAAATGCTAAAATTTCTTGCTTTTCTTGTAATGTTGTGGTTGCAGATTCACCGGTAGTACCCTGAACTACAAAATAATCAGCACCTTTCGCTGTATGAATTAAAAGCTTTTCTAAAGCTTCTCGATCTACCGTTAAATCTTCTTTAAATGGGGTAATTAAGGCTGGCCCCACACCTGTGAATTTTTTAGTTATTTCCTGAAATCTTTCTGACATAATGAATTATTTCTTCTGTTAAAACTTTTGTATCTCCGTTTGATTTTGGCTTAATCATTAATTCAAAAAAAGCGGCTTCATCTTCTGTTGGCTGAAAAGCACCAATTCGGGTATCAGATTTAGTGTGTACTAACAAATACTGCATGAACAAGTTTAAGGAATCATCTAAACAAAACAGATATTCAAGCTTTTGATCTAAGAAACTTTGAAAATAAGGGTTTTGAATGCTACCGAAAAAGCCAATGTCTTTATCTTCAAAGAAATCAAAATAAAATTCGAAATTCTGGGTGTCCTTAGGTTTATAAGCTAAAGTTTTGACTTCAATACCATCATTTTCTAATACCTTAATGAATTTTTTAACTGCTTCATGCTTTTTCAAATCATCAAAAGAAAAAATAACACCTACTTTCTTAAGCTTATTATAAGGATAAGCTTGGTGTAAAAATTTACTTTTCTTTTGACCTCTTTTTATCTTGTATGAAAGAATTTTATGTTTAATCACGTTTTTAGTTTTCTTTGATCAGGCTTCGGAATTCTTCTTCCGAAATAATCTGAATGCCTAACTTGTCCGCTTTTTGCTTCTTAGAAGGCCCCATATTTTCTCCAGCCACTAATATATCTACTTTTCCTGAGATAGCCGAAACTACCTTCCCACCATATTGCTTTATGACTTCTTTTATTTCATCTCTTCCGTAATGTTCAAAAACACCCGATACCACTAAAGATTTCCCTTCTAATGCACTACCTTTTTGCTCAACCTCTACTTCCTGAACTTCAAATTGTAAACCAGCATTCTTAAGCCTTTCAATCAATTCAATATTATCTGTATCTTTAAAATATTCCACCACACTTTGAGCAATTCTCTCACCTATTTCAGGAACTTCAATCAATTGCTCATAATTAGCTTTAGCTAAATTGTCGATATTTTTGAAATGAGCTGCGAGTTTTTCAGCAACAGTTTTACCAACAAACCTTATTCCTAATCCAAATAGTATATTCTCAAAAGGAATATTTTTAGAAGCTTCAATACCTTTCAAAAGGTTTCGAGTGCTCAAATCTTTAAAGCCCCCTAATTGAAAAACTTGATCATAAGTCAAATCATATAAATCCGCAATGTTTCTCACCAATCCCTTTTCATATAATAAATGGATGGTTCGCTCTCCCATTGAATCAATATCAGCAGCTTTTCTTTGAATATAATGCTCGATTGATCCTTTTATTTGAGGGGGACAGCCTTTTTTATTAGGACAATAATGTACTGCTTCTCCTTCAGCTCTTACCAATTCAGAACCACACTCAGGGCAAGTTCTGATATAATCTACTTCTTTGCTTCCTAAATCTCGTTTGCTAAGGTCAACCCCAGTAATTTTAGGAATAATCTCTCCACCTTTTTCTACATGAACGGTATCCCCAACTCTTAAATCAAGACGAGCAATTTCGTTTGCATTGTGTAAAGAAGCTCTTTTTACTGTGGTACCAGCTAATAAAACTGGCTCTAAGTTAGCCACTGGCGTTACAGCTCCAGTTCTACCTACCTGGTAGCTTATTTCTTTAAGAATTGTTGTAGCACTCTCTGCTTTGTATTTATAAGCAATTGCCCATCTTGGACTTTTTGCAGTAAAGCCCAATTCTTCTTGTTGAGCAATGCTATTTATTTTGATTACAATTCCATCTGTATCAACATTGAGAGTATGTCTTTTTTCTTCCCATTTATTAATGAAATCGAAAACTTCATTAATATTTTTGCACTTTTTATAGGTTTGGGAAACATTAAAGCCAAATTTTTCGAGTTGTTTTATTCCTTCCTCATGTGATTCAATTGGCAAATCTTCACCTGCATAAGAATAGAGATAGCAATCCAGTTTCCTTTTTGCTACAACAGCAGAATCTTGCATTTTAAGAGTGCCTGATGCCGCATTTCGTGGGTTTGCTAATAAGGCTTCCCCATTTTCTTCTCTTTCTTTATTGATCTCATTGAAACTTTCTCTAGGTAGAAAAACCTCTCCTCTAGCTTCAAAATATACAGGGTATTCTTCTCCTCTTACCTTCAACGGAATAGTTCTAATAGTACGAGCATTATTGGTAATATCATCACCTTTTGATCCATCCCCCCTGGTAACTCCACGAACCAACTTTCCATTTTCATAATGTAGACTTATCGCTACTCCATCAAATTTAAGTTCACAGAAATACTCATACTCTTCATGACCTAATCCTTTTTTTACCCTTCCATCAAAATCATCAAGTTCTTCCTTAGAATATGTATTTCCTAAAGAAAGCATAGGGATTTTATGTTCTACCGTTTCAAAATTTTTGGTTATATCCCCTCCTACTCTCTGGCTCGGTGAATCATCAGTTTTTAAATCTGGATATTCTTCTTCAAGCTTTATTAGCTCATTGAGCATCATATCAAATTCATAATCTGATATTTCAGATACACTTTCCTGATAGTATTTATAATTATAGTAATGAAGCTTATCGCTTAATTCCTTTATTTTCTCTTCAGCTGATTTTTTATCCATCTTAAATGCAAAAGCTTTAATCACAAATCTAATAATTTGAGAATTGCTTTATCTATAAATAATTTAAAAAATAATAACCGGCAATACTTATTTATATCAATTTTCAGGAATTGTGTTTTCATAGAATAACCATTCAAACTATTAAGCTTCCTTTAATGCTATTTCCTTCTTCGGTTTATTAGAATGCTTATTACATTTGGAGCTGAATCAATTCAATGATTATGAAAAAATTATTAGTACTAATATTTGTTTTAAGTTCAAGTTTAGCACTTGCTCAAAAAAATATCACTGTATCCGACATCTATGAAAAAGGCACTTTCAGACAAGAGTCTGTTTATAATGTGAACTGGATGAACGATGGAAAGTATTATTCTGCCCTGGAGGATAATAAAGTCCAAAAGATTAATGTTGAAAACGGAAAAGTTGTTGAAACTTTAGTAGACGGAAATGAGCTAGAGCCTGCATTAAATATTAGAAGTTATACATTTAGTGAGGATGAGAAGAAGTTATTATTAGCTACTGAAGTGAATTATATCTACAGAAGATCCTTTACTGCTCAATATTATGTGTATAATTTGGAGGATGAGAGCTTAACCCCTCTTTCAGAAAACCCACAGATGTTTGCTACCTTTTCGCCTGACGCCTCTAAAGTAGCTTATGTGTTTGAGAACAATATTTACATTTTTGATTTAGAAAGTGAAGAAACTACGCAAGTTACATCAGATGGAAAAATCAATGAAATCATAAATGGTGGTTCTGACTGGGTTTATGAAGAGGAATTTTACATCACCAAAACTTTCTATTGGTCACTAGATGGTAAAAAATTAGCTTATTACACTATGGATGAAAGCCATGTTAGAGAATATACGCTTCAAAAATGGAATGATGGTCAATTATACCCTGAAAATTATGTTTATAAATACCCTAAAGCGGGAGAAGATAATTCTTATGTATGGATTTCAGTTTATGATTTAGCTTCTGAAAAGAGTGTGAAAATGGATATTGGTGAAGAAAAAAACCAATATATTCCTCGAGTACAATGGACTAAAAATTCAAATCTTTTAAGTATTATCAGAATGAACAGAAGACAGAACATTCTTGAAATACTTCATGCAAATGCCAGCACAGGAGAAAGTAAAGTTGTTCTTAAAGAGGAATCTGAAACCTATGTAGCCTTAAATTATTGTGATGATTTAACCTATACAAATGATGGGAAATACTTTATTCATTCAAGTGAAATGGAAGGCTTTAAGCATCTTTATCTTTATACATTAGATGGTAAATTAGTTAGACAAATTACTGAGGGAGATTGGGAAGTAGTAAGTATAGTCGGTATTGATCAAGATAATAGTACCATCTATTATATCAGTACGGAAAATTCACCATTAGACAGATCTTTTTATTCTATCAAAATGAATGGAAAGAAAAAGCAATTGTTAGGTGAGAAAATGGGTGTTAGTCGTATTAATATGAGTAATGATTTTGAATACTACTTGAAATACTACAGCAATCCAACTACACCAAATCAAGTAAGCCTACACCAAACGAAAGGCAATAAAAAATTAGTAACCCTAAAAGACAATAAAAGCTATAAAGCAATCACTGAAGAGTTTGGCTTTGTTGAGAAAGAATATTTTACTTTCAAAACTTCAGAGGATGTGGAATTAAATGGTTATTTCTTAAAACCAGCTAATTTTGATGCTTCTAAGGAGTATCCTGTCATTGTATACCAATATAGCGGACCTGGTAGTCAGCAAGTTCAAAATGGATGGAGCGGAAGCCATTTCAATTGGCACCAAATGATGACTCAGAAAGGATATGTTATTGCCGTTATCGATCCTAGAGGAACTGGTGGAAGAGGTGAAGCTTTCAAAAAAATTACATACCGCCAATTAGGTAAGTATGAAACGAAAGATATGATTGAGGCCGGAAAATATTTAGCTAGTCTTAATTATATAGATTCTGAAAGAGTTGGAATATGGGGATGGTCATACGGTGGCTATATGGCTGGAAATGTAATTTTAGACGGGGCTGATGTTTATAATGCAGCAGTTTCAGTAGCGATGGTATCTAATTGGAGATATTATGATACTATTTATACTGAAAGATATATGGATACTCCTCAGAATAACCCTAATGGTTATGATGATAATTCACCATTAAGTAAGGTTGAAAAATTAGAAGATCCTTATTTGGTGATTCATGGTACTGGTGATGATAATGTGCATGTTCAGCATACAGTAGTTTATCAAGATGCATTATTAGAAGCTGGAAAACAATTTGATCTATTCTATTATCCTGACAGAACACATGGAATAGGTGAAAATGGCGCAAGACCACATCTTTTTAGAATGATGACTGACTGGTGGTTGGAGAACTTATAATCAATAGTAAAGTTATAATATGAATTAAAGCTCGGTTCTACCGGGCTTTTTTATTTTCTGCATACTAGAGTATCTACGAAATATCTTTCAAACACAAAAATAATCCATAATTTAAAAGCATAAGTCTGCCTTACGCCTATCCTATAATCAACAAAAAAGAGGTTGTCTTAAAATTTTACTTTTTAGACAACCTCTTTTCAATATTAATAAGATTTAAATGTTTTAATTATCTCTTAAGTGTCTTCTGATGATCTTACCCACATTTGATTTAGGTAATTCTGTTTCAAAAGATACTGATTTTGGACACTTATAGGCAGTTAGGTTTTCTTTGCAATACGCAATTACCTCTTCTTCAGTTAAGCTATCATCTTTTTTCACAACGAAGGCTTTTACCACTTCCGTTGATTTTTCATCGGGAATACCAATTACAGCTACTTCAAGAACTTTATCCATTCCTGCAATTACATCTTCAATTTCATTTGGATACACGTTGAAACCAGATACATTAATCATATCTTTCTTTCTATCCACAATTTTGAAGAACCCATCCTCATCCCTTACTCCAACATCACCAGTTCTAAACCAATCACCATTAAAGAAAGTGGTATCATTTAATTCTGGTTTATTCCAATAACCTGACATTACCTGTGGTCCTTTACCACAAATTTCTCCTGGTTCACCAACTGCAACTTCATTGCCTTCATCATCTAATATTTTCATATTAGTACTTGGGGTAGGAATTCCAATCGTACCAATTCTTTCAGTACCATCCAATGGATTAACACTCAATACGGGTGAAGTTTCACTCAATCCGTATCCTTCTACTAAAGGACCACCTGTTAGTTTCTTCCACTTTTCAGCAACAGCTCTTTGAACAGCCATACCGCCTCCAATAGAACCTTTTAGATGAGAAAAATCTACTTCATTAATATTTGGCTGATTTAATAAACCATTAAATAGAGTATTAACACCGGTCATTAAGGTAAATGGATGCTTTTTCAATTCTTTAATGAAAGCAGGCATGTCCCTAGGATTGGTGATTAAAATACTTTTAGCCCCAATACTGAACATTAAAATACCATTTACAGCTAATGCAAATATATGGTATAATGGTAAAGCTGTAATCATTTGTTCTTGCAAACCATCTGTAAATAATGGTTTAAACCATTCCTTAGTTTGCATAGTATGCGCCACAAGATTTCTATGTGATAATTGAGCACCTTTACTTACTCCTGTGGTACCTCCGGTATATTGCAAAAATGCAAGATCAGAAGAATCAATTTCAGGCTTTTTAAAAGTATAATTTTTACCCTTTTTCAAAACGTCCTTAAATTTTATAGCAGACGGTAAATTGTAGCTAGGGACCATCTTTTTAACATTCTTTACTACAAAATTTACTATACCACCTTTCAGACCACCCAGCATATCCCCTAATTGAGTCACGATTACCGTTTTGATTTCAGTTTCTGCTAAAATCTTTTCAAGATTGCTAGCAAAGTTGGCTACAATAACGATAGCTTTAGCACCTGAATCCTTAAACTGATGAGCCATTTCTCGTGAGGTATATAATGGATTGGTACCTACTACAATTAATCCAGCTTTTAAAGCTCCTATCATGGCAATAGGGTACTGCAAACAGTTAGGCATTTGGATTGCTATTCTATCTCCTTTTTTTAACCCTGCCTCATTTTGTAAATAAGCAGCAAAGTTATTTGAAAGCTCATCTACTTCAGAATATTTTAAAACCTTACCCATATTCTCATAGGCTTCATTATCGCCATGCTTTTGAAAAACTTCTTCAAATAATTCAGGTAGGTTTTTGTATTGATCTGGGTTTATCTCTTTTGGTACTCCTTTTGGATAGTGATTGTACCATGGAAAGTCGCTCATAGTCGTATATTTAATTCAATTTTTAAATTTTCGGATTGGAAATTAATAAAAAATATTCTTCTTCCATAGAGCTATTTTAAACAACATTCATACATATGAATCTAATATTTCAATATTTACTGTAAATCAGACTTTTACAGATAACCGCTTCTTCTGTATTATTACTGGAAAATCTATTGAAAAACATTCTCTAATAACATTTAGTCCAATATTTCGTCAAAATACATGTAGCTGTATGTATTATAAGCTTTACCTATTGCGCAATAGTTTTTATTGATAATTCTGTGTTTAAAAAATATAGGTTTTTGATAACATTAGCACATAAAATATGTTAGCTTTGTACCTAAATTGAAATTAGTCTAAATAATCCATATATGAGTAAGGACGATCAAATACTGGAAGAATTTGCTTCTAAAGAATACGAGCATGGCTGGACAGTTGATATTGAAGCTGACTCGGCACCTCCCGGTTTAAATGAAGATATTGTACGTTTTATATCTGCAAAAAAAGAAGAACCTGAATGGCTTCTTGAATGGAGGTTGAAAGCTTATAGAAATTGGAGAAAAATGACAGAGCCGAGTTGGGCCAACGTTCATTATCCAAAACCAAATTTTGAAGATATTATTTATTATTCTGCTCCTAAGCAGAAAGATAAACCTAAAAGCTTAGATGAAGTGGATCCTGAATTAAGGAAAACTTTTGAGCGTTTAGGAATTTCTTTGACAGAGCAAAAAAGATTAACAGGTGTAGCGGTAGATGCAGTAATGGATTCCGTTTCTGTGGGTACTACCTTTAAAAAGCAACTAGCTGAATTAGGAATTATTTTCTGTTCATTTAGCGAGGCTGTTAAAGAACATCCTGAGTTAGTTAAAAAATATCTTGGTTCTGTTGTACCTTCTAATGATAATTTCTATGCTGCTTTAAATTCTGCTGTATTCTCTGACGGTTCATTCTGTTACATTCCAAAAGGTGTAAGATGTCCGGTAGAGCTTTCAACTTATTTCAGAATCAATGCAGCAAATACAGGACAATTTGAAAGAACTTTAATTGTTGCTGAAGATGATTCATATGTAAGTTATCTGGAAGGATGTACTGCTCCTATGCGTGATGAAAATCAATTACACGCTGCTGTAGTTGAAATTTATGCAGCTAAAAATGCAGAAGTAAAGTACTCTACGGTACAAAACTGGTATCCAGGTAATAAAGAAGGTAAAGGCGGTATTTATAATTTTGTTACCAAAAGAGGTATCTGTGCCGGAGATTATGCAAAGATTTCATGGACACAAGTTGAAACTGGTTCTGCTGTAACTTGGAAATACCCTAGTTGTATACTCAAAGGAGATTATTCACAAGGTGAATTCTATTCTGTTGCTGTTACTAATAATATGCAACAAGCAGATACTGGTACTAAAATGATTCACTTAGGTAAAAATACTAAAAGTAGAATTGTTTCTAAAGGTGTTTCTGGAGGTAAAAGCCAAAATTCCTACAGAGGTTTAGTGGAAATTCATAAAAGAGCTGAGAATTCAAGAAACTTTTCTCAATGTGACTCTTTATTAATGGGTGATAGATGTGGAGCACACACTTTCCCTTACATTGAGGTTAAGAATAAATCTTCTCAAATAGAACATGAAGCTACCACTTCTAAAATTGGAGAAGATCAAATTTTCTATTGTCAGCAAAGAGGTATTGACGAAGAAAGTGCAGTTGCCTTAATCGTAAATGGTTATTGTAAAGAGGTTTTAAATAACCTTCCAATGGAATTTGCTGTAGAGGCTCAAAAATTATTAGCCTTAACTTTAGAAGGATCTGTAGGATAATAGACCTTTATTCAAACACTAGAATATTATTATTTTTTGAAATAAGTAGATATGTTATCGATTAAAAATTTACACGCCTCAATAGAAGGTAAAGAAATACTAAAAGGAATTAACTTAGAAGTTAAGCCAGGCGAAGTACATGCTATCATGGGACCCAATGGTTCTGGTAAAAGTACTTTAGCTTCTGTTTTAGCTGGCAGAGAGGATTATGAAGTAGACTCAGGTGAAATTTCTTTCAATGGTAAAGATTTGCTTGAATTAGAAGCTGATGAAAGAGCGCAGGAAGGCGTATTTTTAGCATTTCAATATCCAATTGAAATTCCTGGAGTAACCACTACAAACTTCATGAAAACAGCTTTAAACAAGATTCGTGAACATAAAGGGTTAGAGCCATTAGATGCTGTATCATTCCTTAGCTTAATGAAAGAAAAAATGAAGTTGGTTGAAATCGACCAATCATTATTAAGCCGTTCACTAAATGAAGGTTTCTCAGGTGGTGAGAAAAAAAGAAATGAAATTTTCCAAATGGCGATGCTTGAGCCTACCCTATCTATTCTAGATGAAACTGATTCTGGTTTAGATATTGATGCGCTAAGAATTGTAGCAAATGGTGTAAATAAGCTTAAAAGTGATGACAACGCTTCCATAGTGGTTACTCACTATCAGAGATTATTAGATTATATCGTTCCAGATTTCGTACACGTTCTTTTCAACGGAAAAATTGTTAAAACTGGTGGAAAGGAATTAGCTCTTCAATTAGAAGAAAAAGGATACGATTGGATCAAAGAAGAAGCAGGCGTTGCATAATTTTAATCAGCAATACATATGAGTAAATTGATTAAAGAAGATATAGATAAATTTTTCATCGAGCAATTTCAAGCTTTTGAAAATTCTTTAAACGGAGAAAGTAAAAAGCCTTTACATGCCGAAAGAAAAACTGCCATTGATAAATTCAAAACAGCAGGTTTTCCCCATGCAAAAGATGAAGAATATAAATACAGTAATATAGCTAAGACATTTGGTAGACTTTTTAGTTTAGACAACATGTCAGATGGTGCTTTTTCATTAAGCATCGATGAGGCTTCTAAATATTTTATTCCTGAATTGGATGCTATTCGTTTGGTATTTGTAAACGGTGTTTTAGATGCTAATCTGTCAGATGACTTTAGCTCTCTTCCAAAAGGAGTTCATATTCAGCCAATAAAAATTGCAGCCGATGACTATGCTGAAGATTTTGAAAAGCACTTCAACAAGCACGAAATCGAAGGGTCTGATAATTTTACAGATTTAAATACAGCTTTTACAAATGGCGGAGTATTTGTAAAAATTGATAAAAGCGTAGTGGCTGAAAAGTCAATTGCATGTTATTATTTCAACGATGCGAAAAATGCTGATATAGTAAGTCAACCTAGAAATTTAGTTATAGCTGAAAAGAATAGTCAGGCATCTGTTATAGAATCCTACATTACATTAGGTGAGCACGCTAGTTTTACCAATGCAGTAACTGAAATTGTGGTTGAAGACGATGCAATATTTGACTATTACAAATATCAAAACGAATCGGATAAAGCGATTCAAGTTGGTACAACTATGGTACACCAATTAGGCAAATCAGTTTTTAATGGTGTTACTCTAAGTTTGAATGGTGCTATGTTACGTAACAATCTTAATATAGCTGTATATAAAGAGCATTCTGAAACGAATATGTATGGTTTGTATCTACTGGATGGAAACACACATGTAGATAATCACACAGTAGTAGACCATAAAGTACCTAATTGTGAAAGCAATGAGATGTACAAAGGTATCTTAGACGGCAAGTCTAGAGGTGTATTTAATGGTAAAATCTTTGTTCGTCAGGATGCACAGAAAACAAATGCTTTTCAATCTAATAGAAATGTAGTTTTATCGGATGATGCTGAGGTTGATACTAAGCCTCAATTAGAAATTTGGGCAGATGATGTTCAATGTTCTCATGGTTGTACAGTTGGCCAGCTAGATGCTGATCAATTATTTTACCTAAGAGCAAGAGGTATTGATAAAAAAACTGCTAAATCCATACTTTTAAATGCTTTTGCATCTGATGTATTAAGCAATATTAAAATAGAAGCATTTAGAACGCTAATGGAGAACAAAATTCATGAAAGGCTGTAGTCAATCAATAAATTAAATCATTAAATATATTTTATGAGTGTAGCTTTAGCTTCCAATATTGATATAAATAGTATTAGAAAAGATTTCCCAATCATTGATCAAAAGGTAAATGGGAAACCTCTTATCTATTTTGACAATGCAGCTACCACACAAAAACCCAAATCGGTTATAGAAGCATTATCTGAATACTATAGTTCATATAATGCTAACATACATAGAGGATTACATACTTTAGCTGAAAAGGCAACTACTGCTTTTGAAGATACTCGAAAAGTATTTCAAAAGTTTATTAATGCAAATGAAGTTGAAGAAGTAATTTTTACAAAAGGAACTACAGATAGCATTAATCTAGTAGCTAACGCCTATGGTAGAAAATTTTTAGAGAAAGGTGATGAAATAGTGATTACGGCTATGGAACACCATTCTAATATTGTTCCATGGCAGATGATAGCTGAAGAAAAAGGAGCTGTATTAAAAATTATACCTGTTAATAAGAAGGGTGAAATATCACTAGATGATGTAAAAGCTACTGTTAATAAGAATACCAAAATTGTAGCAGTAGTTTACGCTTCCAATTCATTGGGAACTGTTAATCCTGTTAAAGAGATTGCAAAAATAGCCCATGATCATGATGCAGTAATGCTTGTAGATGGGGCTCAAGCCTCCTCTCATTGTATAGTTGATGTTCAGGATTTGGATTGTGATTTTTATGCTACTTCTGGCCATAAAATGTATGGGCCAACAGGTTGCGGGATTCTATATGGTAAAAGAGCTATTTTAGAAGAAATGAATCCTTATCAAGGTGGTGGTGAAATGATCAATAATGTATCATTTGAAAAAACTACTTATAATGATATTCCATATAAGTTTGAAGCTGGCACACCTAATATTGCAGATGTAGTAGCACTAAAAAAAGCTGCAGAATACATCAATAATATTGGAAAAGATAATATCATGGCACATGAAAAGGCATTAACAGCCCACGCTCATGAAAGATTATCCGAAATACCAGGCATTAACTTTTATGGAACAGCTGATGATAAAGTAAGCGTTGTTTCATTCACTATCGATAATCTACACCCTTATGATGCAGGTCTTATGTTAGATGCTAAGGGGATTGCAGTCAGAACAGGTCATCATTGTACGCAACCCTTAATGGAGCATTTCGGAATTGATGGAACAATTAGAGCTTCCTTTTCTGTTTACAATACGATAGATGAAATAGATTTTTTTGTAGATTCTTTAAAAGATATAGTAGCAAAATTTAGCTAAATTATATTCAATGTCTGATCAATCAATTAATACGAGACAAGACGACATCATTGAAAAATTCTCCATGTTAGATGGAGATATGGAAATGATGATAGGTTATTTAATGGAGCTAGGCGAAAAGCTTCCTGAAATGCCTGAAGAAATAAAAACGGAAGATAATATTGTAAAAGGTTGTCAATCAAAAGTTTGGTTAACCGCTGAAGAAAATGATGGTAATCTTAGCTTTCAAGCCGATAGTAATACAGCGATTACTAAAGGATTGGTAAGTTTATTAGTGTCTATATTAAACAATAGTGCAATAGATGATATTTTAAATGCTGATTTATATTTTGTTAATAAAATTGGTATGAATAGGTTTATTGGTACGCAAAGGTCTAATGGTTTTTTAGCTATGATTAAGCAAATCAAAATGTTTGCACTAGCGTATAAAACCAAATTAGAAAATGAAGCTTAAACAATAGCATTATGGCTGAAGAAACAAAATTCGAAAAGAAATCGGAAATACCTAATTTAAGAGATAAGGTTCTAGAGGCTTTAAAATCAGTTTATGACCCTGAAATTCCAGTGGACATTTACGAATTAGGATTAATATATGAGGTGAATGTATACCCAGTTAATAATGTATACATTTTAATGACTTTAACCTCTCCTTCTTGCCCAGCAGCAGAGGATATCCCTAGCGAAGTCGAAATGAAAGTGAGAGCCATTGAAGGAATCAGTGATGTAAAGGTTGAATTAACTTTCGATCCACCTTATACTCAAGAAATGATGAGTGAAGCTGCAAAGCTTGAATTAGGCTTTATGTAATTAATAAAAAGTAGAATAATCTAATATTTAAAATAATAAATTCATAATATATGTATCCTGAAGAATTAGTAGCACCAATGCGTGCAGATTTAACGGAAGTTGGTTTTGAAGAATTCAAAACAGCTGACCAGGTAGTGGAACACCTTAAAGATCATAAAGGAACTTCTTTAATGGTTATAAACTCAGTATGTGGTTGTGCAGCAGGTGCAGCAAGACCAGGTGTTAAGTGGGCAGTACAACAAAGCCCTAAAAAACCTGATAATTTAACAACTGTATTTGCTGGTGTTGATCAGGAAGCGGTTGCTAAAGCAAGAGAATTAACTGCTCCATACCCACCATCATCTCCATCAATTGCTTTATTTAAAGATGGTGAGTTGGTTCATTTTGTGGAGAGACACCATATTGAAGGTAGAACTGCTGAAATGATTGGAAATCATTTGGTTCAAGTATTCGAAGAGTATTGTTAATAATATAATCTAGCATCTAGATTACTAAACAAAAAAGGGGTAATGAATTAAGTTTCATCACCCCTTTTTGTATTTAAGATAATATTGAGATTAATTAGGTTTTACTTATACTTTGCAGGTATTTTTCTAGCTTGAGTTGCCTTTTCAAATGCATAAGCATATGCTAATAATTTCTGCTCTGAAAACGGTTCTGCTATAAATGTCAATCCTTTAGGTTGCCCATTTTCCTCGTAGCCCATAGGTACTGTTAATGCAGGATAATGTGCTACAGCAGCATAACCTGCTGTCCAATTATTGATGGATAAAATAGCATCAAGATCATTTTCACTCATCATCGTTTCAAAATACCTTCTTCCTTCGCTCATCAATCGAGTTTTTAAGGTATCAAACTCTGAAGCAGTGGTAGAGTCAGTCACTATTCCTTCAAATCTGGCTTGTCCATAAGGAATTCGTTTTGCTGAATCTTCTTTATTAAAATCCATTACATCCTGAACTGAATTAAAGCTAATAGAAGGACCAGCATAATTTTCAAAATAATGGGGTAAATCAGCCTTCATATCCAAATTCAATAAAGTTAAAAAGCCTGATAAATTTACTTCTGGGGCTTCAACTTCTACAATGACAGCTCCCATATCTTTTAACTTCTCAACTTGAATCTTGTATAATGAATCTTCTAAGAATCCTTTCAGAGCAGCTAATCTCTTTCCTTTCAGAGCATCAGCATTTAAGGACTTCCAGTAGTCTTTTTGTGGCGAATTACCAACAGTAACTCGATCTTCTGAATCTTCACCAGTTAAAGCAGACAACATAATAGCATTATCCATAACGCTTCTTGTCATAGGACCAGGTGTATCCAAAGTACTAGAAATAGGAACTATCCCTCCTCTACTTAATAAGCCAACTGTTGGCTTTAAACCTACAATAGAATTTGAACTAGAGGGAGATAAAATTGAACCAGAAGTTTCAGTTCCAATAGCTCCTGCTGCATAATTAGCCGCGATAGAAGAACCACTTCCCGAACTTGAGCCTCCTGTATCAAATTCTCCTCTTCCATAAGGATTTAGAGTTTGACCTCCAATAGCATTATAGCCATTAGGACATCCATCACATAAAAAGTTAGCCCATTCACTTAAGCTTGATTTACCCAGAATAATAGCTCCAGAAGCTTCTAATCTCTTTACTATAAAAGCATCTTCTGCCATATTATCTTGTAAAGCAGCAGCTCCAGCAGTGGTAGGAATACCTGCAAAATTCACATTATCCTTCAATAATATGGGCATACCATAAATTGGATGATGCTCTTCTGAATTATTTTCATCTTTTGCTATCGCTTCTTGAACTGCAGTAGGATTAATTGAAATGATATTATTTAATGTGCTTAAACTATCATTTTCAAAAATTACAATTCTATATAGGTACCATTGCGTGAGCTGTTTATAGCTTAATTTGCCTTCATCTATAGCATTTTGCAGGCTCATCATATCCTGCTCAAGTATGATGGGTTTTAATTTCTCATAATCTTTGAGAGAAAAATCGCTAATCTGAGGCTCTATTTGTGCCCAAAGGTCATTTCTATCACTAATTTTTGATTGAATCAATTTATAGCGCATAAAACGTGATTCGTGATCAGCATTCTTCTCAATTATGGCTGTTTCATCATAGGGTACCCAAGTATCAATTGTAGTTTTGGGCTTTTCTTCACAAGCCCACAAACCTAAAATCAATAAGTAAAATATCTTTTTCATAAATTATTCTATTTAAGTTTATGCTTATAAAAAACAAGATAAGCAAAATAAGAAGCTTAATTCTGAATCAGAATCTATTTTACAGGACTGGTATGTTTTAACTTTTATTTAGTAGAATTCAGGAGTATTCAATCCAATATTGAAATAAAATTGACCTTCTCTTAACTGCTGACCATCTTCATAGAGATAGGAATTTCCTTCTTGGTCTACCATTGGAATATGTCTGCTTTTAGCAGTATTCCATTTTTTAGGATAGAATGGTAAATCATGCATAAATTTATTTTGAATTGCATTTCTTATTTTTTCATGATCATAACCTAATGAAAACCTAAGTTGATTTGCCAATGGAAGTTGTCGAATATAATCCACGGCAAGAACACCATGAGAATATTTACCAAATGGTGTATCGCTTAAGTCAAAGTAACCATATCTTGAAAATTTCGATTCATTTATTCTTTTGGTCTTAGGATTATCTTTATTACCGGTCCAGAACGTAAAAGATGTTGCGAAACTTTGAATAGAATCCTGATATCCTAAACGCATTGCAGCAGTACGGAATTTATCAACTGATTTAGCTGCTAATAAATCATTTTCATGATAAATGTAAAAATGACCGAAGTTTAAACCAATTTCACCGGTGGGTTGAGCAGTATTCCAATGATTAAAATAATATCTATACTGATAATGAAATTCATAAAAACAATTACTACTAAAAGGAGAATACTGAAATGATCTAAAACTATGATCTCTTCGGTCAATTGCTGTAGTTACTTTAAATCCTAAAATATGTTGAAATGTCTTTTCGTAATAGCCAAAATCAGAAAGTGTATATAAAACATTATACTCAAGTCCCAAATTAGCATAATCTCTTCCTCCTTTTGCAGAAACTGATATCCCTACCCTATTTTGATGTGAGCCAAATTGAAATACTACTCCAGCTTGAGCATAATAGTTTAAATTTCCACTTATGTTTAATACTTCTTGACTGTATAAATCTAAATGATTTAATAGATTAAAGATTAATACAACAGAAAGCACTTTAAGAAATTTCAATATCTAAATGGTTAAGTAATTATTTAAAAATTCAAAATTAATTAAAAGCATAAAAACTTTAACCCATTTCATAACAACTTTAATCGCAGAATATAATTTGGTTTCTTAATTGTAAATTGCAATAAATCAAAAAACTATTTGTACCTTTGTACCACATTACAATCCTAGGCTACTCGAAAGGTTCGAAATATGGCTTGGGTTAAGCCGGGGAAAATCGAGAGTCGCTTTAATGCAATAGGCTGCTTAGCAGTCATGTCACAACATATCCCTGCTATTGTATTAATTTTTAAACATTAAAATGCTAACATTCGAAGAATTAGGCCTTAAGCCTGAAATTCTCAAAGCTATTTTAGAAATAGGTTTTGAGACACCAACTGCTATTCAGCAAAAAACTATCCCTCATTTATTAAACTCTAAGCAAGATTTAATTGCTTTAGCACAAACAGGGTCTGGTAAAACAGCCGCTTTTGGATTACCTGTAATTAATCAAATCGACAGTAATTCTAAAAAGACTCAATCTTTAGTATTATGTCCTACTAGAGAATTAGCTATTCAAATCGCTAATGATTTTAATGCATATACAAAATTCTCTAATAGATTAGATGTTTTACCAGTTTATGGTGGAGCAAGCATTGAAACTCAAATTAAAGCCTTAAACAGAGGCGCTCAAATAGTGGTCGGAACACCTGGTAGAGTTGTTGATTTAATCAAAAGAAATAAACTAAAGCTAGAAGACATTGAGTGGGTAGTGTTGGATGAAGCTGATGAGATGTTGAACATGGGATTTAAAGATGATCTTGATTTCATTCTTTCTCACACTCCTGAAAGCAGACAAACCTTATTATTTTCTGCTACAATGTCAAAAGAGGTATTAAGGATTTCAAATAATTATATGTCTAATCCTGAAGAAATATCTTCTGGAAAAAGAAATCAAGGGGCTGATAAAGTCGACCATTTCTATTATGTAGTAAAAGCAAAAGATAAATACCTTGCTTTAAAAAGAATTGCAGATATAAACCCAAATATTTATGGGATCATCTTTTGTAGAACCAAAAGAGAAACCCAAGAGATCTCTGATCAATTAGTAGCCGATGGCTATAATGCTGATTGTTTACATGGTGATTTATCTCAAGCTCAGCGTGATGCTGTGATGGGACGTTATAGAAAAAAACATCTTCAAATGCTTGTTGCTACTGATGTAGCTGCTCGTGGCTTAGATGTAAATGAAATTACCCATGTTATCAATTACAATATTCCTGATGATCTTGAAACTTACACACACAGAAGTGGAAGAACAGGAAGAGCAGGTAAAGCTGGTATTTCGATGGCCATTATAGGTCCTCGTGATGTCAATAAAATTAAGCAACTTGAAAAGGTATTAGGTAAATCATTTACAAAAGCTGACGTTCCTGCTGCTGAAGCGGTAATTGAAAAGCAATTGATGTCATTTGTGAATAAGGTTAAATCAACAGAAGTTGATGAAAAGCAAATGGAGCCATTCATTGAAAATATTGCTGCTGAATTTGAAGAATTAAGTAGAGAAGAATTAATTAAGAAATTCGTTTCGGTGGAATTCAATAAGTTCTTAGATTATTATAAAAACTCATCTGATATTAATCAAACTGCTTCAGCAGGAAGAGATAACGAAAGAGGAGATAGCAGAAGAAAGAATGGTAACTTCAATAAGCTATTCTTAAATATCGGTCAAAAAGATAATCTAAATGCCGGTACGCTTCTAGGATGGATCAACGGCTTACAAAACGTTCCAAATGGAATCGAATTTGGTAAAATTGACGTTCAAAGAAGCTTTACTTTTATGGAAGTTGAAAGCCAACATGAGGACACAATTTTAGGCGCTTTAAATGGCAGCGAATTTGACGGCAGAAAAGTAGTCGCTGAGCCAAAAACAGGTGGTGGTCCAAGAAGTTCAGGACGTTCTGATGGAAAGAGAAAAAACAGTAGTGGTTTCAAAAAAAGAGCTGGAGATAGAAAACCAGGTGGACGCTCAAGAGTAAAAGCGGGCTCTGGTGGTAGAAGAAGATAGAAGTTGGGAGTTGGAATACTAGAAGTTAGGAAGATTGAAATTTGGAAACTGTGACCTAAGCCATGTCGGTACCGAAGGTAAGACATTGAGATGAAAGTAGGAAGCTTGAAGTAGAGAGATTATCGATCGAAATCTAAAATTTCCTAAAACAATAAAGCCTTTTTGCAGTAATGCAGAAAGGCTTTATTGTTTTAATATGTTTCAATCTCAAATACACTAAGTGTAAAAATTACACTATCTTTCAAAGCAAATTAACTGCTGTATATCAATAACTTATCTTTATTTTTATAATACAGCTATGACCTTTTACCAAATATTTTTATGTTTTATTCGAGAGATTTCATAATTTCATTCCAATCAAAAACTCACAAAACTATTTATTATGGACGACTCAAATAAAGATAATCACTTGAACAGACGGAAATTCCTAAAGAATATGGGATTGGCTGCTGCGGGTATAACTATCGTACCAAGCAATGTAATTGCAGGTTTAGGTCATACAGCACCTAGCGATAAACTAAATATTGCAGGAATTGGTGTGGGCGGTATGGGCCGTACCAATTTACGCCACATGAATTCACAAAACATTGTGGCTTTAGCAGATGTGGATTGGAAATATGCTGATAGAACATTTAAAGATTATCCTAAAGCAAAAAAATATAAGGATTATCGAAAAATGTTAGAAGAGATGGACAAGGATATTGATGCTGTCATGATCAGTACTCCGGATCATACCCACTACGTTTCGGCTAAAGATTCAATGAACGCAGGTAAACATATTTACCTTCAAAAGCCATTAACTCATTCCGTTTATGAGTCAAGAAAATTAAGAGAATTAGCGGATGAAACTGGGGTTGCTACCCAAATGGGTAACCAAGGTAACTCTTCTGATGACATGCGTAAAGTGTGCGAATGGATTTGGAATGGAGAAATTGGTGAAGTAACTAAAGTGGATGCTTGGACCGATAGACCAATCTGGCCGCAAGGACTTGAAAGACCAAGTGAGAAAATGGAAGTTCCTAAAACATTGGATTGGGATTTATTCATCGGCCCTGCTCAATATAGACCTTATCATGAAGCTTATACTCCATGGAACTGGCGAGCGTGGTGGGACTTCGGTACTGGTGCATTAGGTGATATGGCTTGCCATATTATGGACCCTGTTTATAAAGCTTTAGAATTAGGTTACCCTTATGCTTTTGAAGCAAGTTCATCTCAAGTAAATACTGAAAGTGCTCCAATGGCTGAAAAAGTAACTTATTATTTTGGAGAAAGACCTAAGAAAGGTAAAATTAATATGCCTGGAGTAGAATTCACATGGTATGATGGCGGTTTAAAACCTGATAGACCCGAAGGCTTAAAAGAAGGCATGTACCCTGGTGACCAAAGAGGTTGGGGAGGTGCAATCTTCTACGGCACTAAAGGAACTTTAGTCTGTGGTACTTACGCTATGGATCCATTTATTATTGGTAGAGAGGATAATCCACCACCCGTTACCAATGAATTAAGAAGAATTCCTAAAGCAATGGAAGGTGGTCATGAAATGGACTGGGTAAGAGCTGCAAAAGAAGACAAGAAATCAAGAGTTGAATGTAGTTCTAATTTTGCTTATGCAGGACCATTAAATGAAGTAGTGGTTGCAGGTAATCTTGCTGTTAGACTTCAAGATCTAAGAAGAAAGTTAGATTGGGATGCTGAGAAAATGGAAATCACCAACATTGGCGATGACGAGGAAATTAGAGTAGTTACTACGGATAGCTTTACTGTTGTTGATGGTGATCCAAGATTCGATACGAAATATGATACCATGAATGCGAAGCAAGCAGCCAAAGAATATATTAAAAGAACATATAGAGAAGGCTGGAGCTATTGATATAATAAATTATTGCTAGTCATATCTCATAAATCTCTGTTGATTATTGATTTAAGTTAATTTGATATATGAGGTATGGCTATAATCTATTAAATAAATACAATCACATATATTTTCTAAATTTTAAAATATAAAAACATGAAAAAATCAATATTTATCGGTTGTGTTGCCATGATGGCAATTTATGCATGCGATAGTAGTAAAAAGGGAAACTCAGAAGAAGCTTCAGATGCAGAAGCTAAAGAAGAAATGGTTGAAGAAGTAGCAGAAGCTCAACCAGCAGAAGAAATGCACAATACTTTAACGGAAGCAGAAAAAGCAGACGGTTGGATGTTATTATTTGACGGTAAATCAACAGAAGGTTGGAGAGGTTACAAAAAAGAAACTTTTCCAGTTGCGTGGAATATTGAAAATGAAGCTTTACATATACAAGGATCAGGAAGAGGTGAAGCTGGAGCAAAAGACGGTGGAGATATTGTATATGACAAAGAGTTTGGCGATTTCCATTTAAGTATTGAGTGGATGGTTGATAGTGCTGCCAACTCTGGTATATTATATAGAGGGAAAGAAGAGTTCGATTATATCTGGAAAACAGCTCCAGAAATGCAAGTACTTGATAATGCTCATCACCCTGATGCTAAATTAGGTAAGAATGGAAACAGACAAGCAGGTTCATTATATGACCTAATCCCTGCTGATCCGCAGAACTTCAAAGGACATGGTACATGGAATAAAGCTGAAGTAATTGCTAAAGGTAATGACATTGTGCATATCCAAAATGGAGACACTGTTGTACAATACACTATTGGTTCTGATAGAATGGCTGATTTAATTGCAAACAGTAAATGGGCTGAGATTAATGAAAACTGGGGTAATATTGCTCCTTCAGGTTTAATTGCCTTACAAGATCATGGAGATAATGTTTGGTATAGAAATATCAAAATCAAAGAATTAAAGTAAGGTAAAAGTCGGAAGTTGGAAGCTCTAAGAACCTCCAACTTCTCACTTCTAACTTCTAACTCTTTTTAATTCCCTTTAAGTATTCGTAACTTTTAGTAATCTCTTCAAAAGGTTTACCACTTTTCGTATCATCTTGTTCAACAAAGAATTGCTTTAATCCAGCTGTAGATGCATGATTAAAGATATTCTTCCAATCAATCACACCTTCTCCCACAGCTGAGAAAAACTGATCTTCTCCAGCTGCCATATCCTTTACATGCCAAAGTGGAAACCTTCCCTCATTATCCTTAAAATATTGAATGGGGTCTACCCCTGCCCTTGCCGTCCAGTATAAGTCTAATTCAAATTTAACTAGATTAAGGTCACATTCAGAAAGTAAAAGGTCGTATGGAATTTCACCGTCTAATTTCATGAATTCAAAATCATGATTATGATACGCCATTTGCAATCCATACTCTTTAGCCGTTTCTCCACAGGAGTTCAGTAAATCAGAAAGATTTTTATAGTCATCAATAGATTTTCGTTCAGAATCAAATAAATACGCGCATACTATGTATGATTGGCCTAGCTCAGCAGCATCTGCTACAGTTCGTTCCCAGTCATTTGTCATTGTCCCAACATTATCTGGCATAGACCAGCCTGTTAATACATGACTACTTTTAGCTTTCACACCTAAATTATTAAATATAGACTTGACTTCCTTTATACTGTTGCCAAAGTACTTCCCATTAGAATAATTAAATAATTCTAGATTTTTATAGCCTATTTTAGCAGCTCGTTCAATAGTCCCTTTGAAATCCTCTTCCAGACTTTTCCTAAGAGTATAGATTTGTAGACCAGCCTCACCCGCTACTCCCTGTACGT
Source organism: Marivirga arenosa (assembly GCF_030503875.2). Taxonomy (NCBI): domain Bacteria; kingdom Pseudomonadati; phylum Bacteroidota; class Cytophagia; order Cytophagales; family Marivirgaceae; genus Marivirga; species Marivirga arenosa. The sequence continues at coordinate 2,856,382 of NZ_CP129968.2, forward strand.
TTGAACTACATGAAGCTAAAATAGAGGGAGAAACAAAAGCTAAGACAGATGCAATACCTGCATTTCTAATAAATTTACGTCTTTCCATAGTTATGATGTTTGATCATTGAATTTAGCAATAATTGTAATGACAAGGAAATGCTTTACCAAAAGGATTACTTTCTATTCTCTTTTAAAAGATCTCTTATTTCAGCTAACAACTCAATATTTTTAGGTGTTGCCACAGTATTATCTTCCTCATTTTCAGACCTTTTCCTTAATTTATTAAATGTCTTCACTACTAAATAAATGCAAAAGGCAATGATTAGAAAATCGACAGAAGATTGAATTAAATTACCATAATTAATGGAAACAGCTGCATGAAGCAAATTACCTTCCTTATCGTACTCTTCCGCTCTAAATACATACTTAAGATCTTTAAAATTTATTCTCCCAACGAAAATGCTAAGAATAGGCATAATCAAATCTGAAACAATTGAATTGACTACTTTAGTAAAAGCTGAACCAATAATGATACCAATTGCCATGTCAAAAACATTTCCTTTAATTGCAAATTCCTTAAATTCTTTTAAAAACTTCATAGCTAAAATGGACATAGTGGAAAAATGAGAACAAAAAAATAGCTGCCATACGAAAGCATGGCAGCTACTATAAAAATAATTAAATACTGATATTAATATTCTTATAGAAATTCAAATGGGATACTTATCATCGTATTCGCCCAAATCATTTGAAGGCTAACATCACCATTTGCCTGATCAAATCTGATTGTAAAGGGTTCATACATCTCATCTGATTTATTAACCGGAACTTCGAATCTCAATAAATCTTGTTCTTCATCATACTTATATGCTCCCCATTGGCCAACATCTTTATTTAAAATTATAGTCCAGCTTTTAGCACCTGGTATAGTAAACATGGAATATGTTCCAGCAGGAACAGTTTCACCAGCCATTTTTACATCAGAAGTTACGGTAATTTCAGTTGCTTCATTCGCTCCTGTTCTCCATATTTTTCCTAAAGGAGCTAATTCTGATGTTTCTGTAAAAGCTTCTCTACCTCTTAAATGGGGTCTTCCGTAAGTCACTTTAACATAAGTATCTTCGAAAGTATAAGTAACCATTCCTAAAGGACTTGGCTTTTGTTTTAAAGCTTCTTGCGCATGCGCATCAATACTAAAAATAGCAAGCATGATGAAACAAGCTAAAATTGATGTGAATAATTTTTTCATGATTTCCTGTTTTATTTTAAAGCAATTTACAATTTTATTAATCATAGTGCCATTATCCCTTATATTTGTTTTATGGAAAAACCACAATTCGATGATATTTTCATGGAGCTAGCTGTAAACCTAGCAAAACGTTCTCATTGCATTAAAAGGCATGTGGGTGCAGTTCTAACAAAAGAAACAAGAATTATTTCTATCGGCTATAATGGGCCTCCTGCAGGTACCCATAATTGTGATGAAGAATTTCCTGGTAAAGGCTGTGGACTCGATTCTAAGGGAAGCTGTATGTTAGCAATTCATGCTGAACAGAATGCCATTATGTATGCTGTTAAGAATAATGCTTCCGTAGAGAACTCCACTCTTTATGTTACGCTATCCCCTTGTCTATCATGTGCGAGAATTATTTTTAGCATGGGAATAAAAAAAGTAATTTACCTAAATTCTTACGCTCAATATAAAGGCTTGGAAAGAGATGAAGGTCTAGATTTTCTCCAAAAATTTGGTGTAGAGGTAGAACACTATGAAGGAAACCTTCAAAATGTTACACATATGATTTGATCTACCTAATGGTTTTCTAAAAGTAAAAACTGGAAAAAGGTATATTATCGATAAAACCTTTTACTTTTGAACTTCAACTTAATTAAAAATACATGAAAAATTTAAAATTACTATTCGTTTTAGTAGCAAGCATGTTCTTATTCCAAGCTTGTAATGATGATGAAACTGCAAAAGAAGGTGAAGTAGAAGGTCTATGGAATGTAACTAACTTTACAGTTGACTTTACGATCAATGGTGAAAGTTTTACTGATTTTTTTGCTGATGATCAATCTACTGCTGATTTAGTTGAAGAAATTTTAACTGCTTCTTTTGAAGATAGTTTTGGTGGTACAATAGAATTTAAAAGTGACGGAAGTTATGTAGCTCAAGATGACAATAACACAACGGGTGAGGGAACTTGGTCAATTAATTCTGACGGCACCGTTTTAACGCTTGATGGAGGTACAGCTGAAGAATTTTCTTTTGATGTAATTACTGCAACCAAAAGTTCATTAGTATTAAATTACACTGAATCTCAAAGTCAGGACATTGACTTTGACGGAACAACTGATGAAGTGTCTACTTCTTTAGATTTAACATTATCAAAATAATATTAGCATAATATTAAATAAAATTAACTTCAGGGCTTAATTCAATACCAAACTCAGATTGAATTGAGCTCTGTATTTTTTTAGCCAAATTTAAAATATCTCTCCCTCTACCCTGACCATGATTCACCAACACAAGCGCTTGCTTATGGTGAACTCCTACTCCATTCTCTTCATAGCCCTTCCAACCTGCTTTTTCAATCAACCAACCGGCAGCAAGCTTTATTTGCCCACTTTCTAATTCATAGCTAGGAATAGATGGATATTGTTCCTTTAAAGCCTCAAATTGAAACTTGTCAATAATAGGGTTTTTAAAGAAACTTCCAGAATTACCAATTTCTGCAGGATTAGGGAGCTTTGACTCTCTGATTTCAATAACAGCATTGCTTACATCTTTAATAGAGGGTTTATTTATATCCCTTTGTTCCAGCACATCTCTAATGACTCCGTATTCAAGACTCAATTTGTGAAAATTCTTTTTGTGTAATCGGAAACTTACTGACACTATCAAATACTTCCCTTTCAGTTTGTGTTTAAAAACACTTTCACGATAACCAAATTTACATGCATCAGTATTGAAGCTTTCAATTTCTCCACTTTCCAGATTTACGGCTTCTAAATTCTCAAAAGTATCTTTGATCTCTATACCGTAAGCTCCAATATTTTGCATTGGCGCTGCCCCAACCGTTCCTGGGATTAATGATAAATTTTCTAAACCTCCCCAATCATTATTGATAGTAAATAGTACGAATTCATGCCAATTAACCCCTCCACCAACTTTAACAGTCACAGTTTCATCATCTTCTGCAACTTTTTTAATACCGCTAATTTTATTTATTACAACTAAACCATGAAAGTCATCAGTTAATAAAATATTACTCCCTCCTCCCAAAATAAGATGGGAATTTTCCTTCCATTCTTTACTCTCTAATAATAATTGAAATTCTTCTATTGTATTTATCTCAATTAACAAATCAGCAACAGCGCTAAAGCCAAAGGTATTGTAGGAACGGAGAGATTCTGACTTAAGGAAATTTAACATAAGATATTTAATGGTATTAAAAATTGGATTTTAAATTCAAAACTATTTTATTAGTTATAATCTATTATCCCTAAAATTACTATGAAAAACTTATTCCTCACAACTATTACAATTTTCATTTGTACAGCATGCACTAACCATAAAGAAAAAGGAGCAGAACTCTTTGAATCAGGCCAATATGACAAAGCCTTATATCATTTTGAAGAAGTTTTAAGTCTTGATCCACGAAATGAAATGATGCTCTATAATGCTGCTAGATGTTATGAAGAATTAGGAATGTATGATGAAGCAATCCTTAGATATGAAAAGAGCATAAATCAAAAAAAAGATTTAGCAATAGCCTATTTGGGTAGAGGAAGATCATACTTTAAAAATGGTGATTATAAAAGTGCTACGATTGACTTCGGAAATGTACTCTATTATGATAAGAAAAATGAAGATGCTCTTTTTTATGCCGGACTAAGCTTTATGAAAGATTCAGTTTATGAAAAAGCAGGAAAAGCTTTCAGCGCTTTACTTGAGTTAAATCCTGATCATTCTAAAGCAAGGTTTAATAGAGGCGTATTATATGCAATTCAGGCTAATACACTATTTGCTCTTTCAGATTTTAACAATCTCATAAGAAATAAAAAATATCTCTCAAACTCCTATTTTAACAGAGGTATGATCTACCAACACATGGAAAACTATGCAGGAGCAGTACACGATTATAACAAAGCAATTGAATTGGGGCTCAAAAGTGAATCAATATTTATTAAGCGAGCTGAATGTTATATAATTCAAAAAGATATTGTAAAAGCTTGTGAAGACTACCACGAACTTATAAAATATGATGAAATGAAAGCGCAAGAATATATTAGCAAATACTGTGTTGAGCTATAATTTATATAATTATTCTTCTAAATCATTAAATGCACTTTCAACCCTGTTTTCAGCATTCTTCAACATGTTCTTACAATTTTTCAATAACTCCATAGATTCATTAACATAAGCTGTTAATTGATCTATGGGAATATCTTCATTTTCTACTTTATTCAAAATCTCTTCTAGTTTGTGAAGTGATTCTTCATAGCCAAGCTTTTTTTTCTTTGCCATTATTGAAAATTATAAGATTTCAAAAATATAATTTATTCAAATTGTTAATCTATTTTGATATCCCATTCATCATTCAATTGACTAATGGTATGATGAGCAGTTAAATCAAACTGACAAGGGACAACAGACACATAATTATTAGCAATAGCCCACTCATCGTTATCTTCTCCCTTATCAAAATTCACGAAATTTCCCGCCATCCAAAAATATCTTCTTCCATTTGGATCATATCTTTGGTCAAATTCCTCTTCCCATTTAGCTCGTGCTTGTCTACAAACCTTCACTCCCTTTATTTTTTCATTTCGTTTTGGAGGGAAATTCACATTGAGTGTTGTGTATTTAGGTAGACCAGTCTTAAGGACTTGTTTTGCTATAGCTTTTACATAATCTAATGTATGTTCAAAATCTGCATCCTGAGCGTAATCACATAGTGAAAAGCCTATAGAAGGATAACCTTCAATAGCTCCTTCAATAGCTGCCGACATGGTGCCTGAATACAACACACTAATTGAAGTATTGCTTCCATGATTAATACCACTCACTACCAAATCAGGGTTTCGATCTTTCAAAACATGATGCTTAGCTAGTTTAACACAATCTGCTGGAGTACCAGATGATTCATAAGCGGCTATATCATCTCCAAAAATGTCTGTTTTATCTAATCGTAAAGTATTTCCAATCGTAATTGCATGTCCCATTCCAGATTGAGGACTATTGGGCGCCACTACTACTACTTCTCCTAACTCCTTCATGCATTCCACTAAATGACGGATTCCTTTACTAGTTACTCCATCATCATTACTTACTAATATTAAAGGTCTTTCCATAAATCTTTTACTTTCGTCCAGATACTAATCCATTATAATATTTCATAATGGTTACTAAATCACCCTGTTTTGTTGTTTTTAACCTTCTGTCTTTTACGAATTCTTCAACCTGTTCTTTATATACGCCAAAAAACGAGTACAAATCTTTCTTTTTCTCACTATATTTATGAATTACGCCATCATTAGTCAGTAAAAAATAGTCATAAGTAAGTATTTCTCTGCCTCCAAAACTTCTAGAAGGCCTGTACATTGGATTTCCAAACCTATTATTATCGATTACAACATACTCTCTAGTCATGAAAGTAATATAGCCCTCCTCTAAGATTTCAAAAAAGACAGGTACCTTCATTCTTCCTTTCAAATCATAAGGAATAGAATATACCGTTCTCGGACGATTAAAATATTGACAATTAAAACGAAAGAAAAGAACATTTTGTGAAGTAAACGTTCTCACCCTATTTTTATCACCAGAAAATTGAACTAGGTTCGATTCAAAATCATACTGAATATTACCCCTTAATGTATCTTGAGAGTCTAAAACAACTATACCTGGATGCCACATTTCTTGCGGCAAATCTTGCCCAGAAGATATAAAGGTTGCTACAAAATAGAATACAATAAAGAGGTTGAAATTTTTCACTTTAATCCTTTTTAAGAATGGTATGCCCCATTTTATCTCTTTTAGTTCGTAGGTAATTTTCATTATGCTTATTAGGTGGAATTTCTAATGCAACATTTTCTACAATTTCCAGGCCATAACCAAGTAATCCAGCTCTTTTTGTTGGATTATTTGAAATCAATCGAATTTTTCTAACTCCTAATTTTCTAAGAATCTGAGCTCCAACACCATAATCTCTCTCATCCATTTTAAAGCCAAGAGCAACATTAGCTTCAACTGTGTCCATTCCCTCTTCCTGTAGCTTATATGCCCTCAATTTATTCATTAAACCTATTCCTCTACCCTCTTGGTTCATATAAACAATAACACCTTTGCCTTCTTTTTCAATCATCTCCATGGCCTGATGTAATTGAGGACCACAATCACATCGGCATGAACCAAATATATCGCCTGTTAAACATGAGGAATGAACTCTTACCATGATAGGTTCATCTTCTTCCCATTCGCCTTTTACTAATGCTAAATGGTTATCTTTAGTATTGGTTTGTTCAAATGCCACTAATTTAAAGTCACCAAAATCAGTTGGCATTTCAACATCAACTTTCTCTTCAACTAATGATTCGTTGTTTAATCGATATTCAATCAAATCCTTAATAGCAACCAGCTTTAAGTTGAAATGATCCGCTACTTTTCTTAAATCGGGAAGACGAGCCATGGTACCGTCTTCATTCATGATTTCAACTAATACACCACCAGGGATTAAACCCGCTAATCTGGAGAAATCAACGGCAGCTTCAGTATGTCCTGTTCTTCTTAAAACTCCTCCTTTTCTAGCTTTAAGAGGAAATATGTGGCCTGGTTTGCCTAAAACCTCAGGTTTAGTATCAGGATTTACTAAGGCTTGAATTGTTTTCGATCTATCACTAGCAGAAATACCAGTAGTTGTACCTTGCCCTATTAAATCTACAGAAACAGTAAAAGGAGTCTCGAATTGAGCGGTATTTTTACCCACCATTAATTCTAATCCTAATTCATCACATCTGTCTTCAGGCAGAGATGCACAGATTAATCCTCTACCGTGCTTTGACATGAAATTAATTATTTCCGGAGTTACCTTTTCTGCAGCACAAATAAAATCGCCTTCATTTTCTCTATCTTCATCATCTACTACGATGATGATTTCTCCATTTTTAACAGCTTCAATTGCTGATTCTATAGTATCTAATTGGATTCTTTCTGATGACATAAATCTTTGAAAAATAATAAATCACAAAGGTAGCCAATATTTCATGATTACCTGACAAATTTTAAAACGATTACAAATTGATTAGTGTTTTAACAAATTCTATTTTACCACCACCATTCCAAGTAAATTACCTATCTCCAACTTGGCCTGATTAAGCTGCATTAGATATTGCAAGATTACTTCCTCATCAGCCTCACTTTTTACATTTTTCAGCTCCTCTGTATTCTTCTCCATCAAATGTAATATTGATCGGTGCTTTAAACGAAGCACATGTGTATAAATAGAATCATTTAAAATATGACGCTCATGTGGAGTATAGATTTCGAATTTTTTTTCCCAGTTTTCACTTAACTCATAACGATCTGTGTATAGTGAGAAAATAACCTTCCTTACTTCCTCTGAACCATTTTTAATAAAATAAGACTCATTTAAGATTTTACCTTCTTTCAAATGAGCTACAAATTCATTTAAAATTTCACTGTAAACTGGATGAATAAACTCCGTATCATCTAATTCCTGAAGTAAATAGTCAATGACTAATTTGTCATCAGCCAAAGGTAAATCAGCATAAGTTAAGAGCAGACGAATACTTTCTTTTTCCTGTAAAGCCACAACTTCAAAAGGAGTGTATTGCTTTTGAATCTGCTCAGGTGTTTGGCTATAATTTTCACTTAAGTAATTTGCCTGCCTTTTAGTAATATCACCTTTACTTTGCTTATCCCTTAGGACAATCTTATTCTGTTCTGCAACAAGTAAAGCTTCATCTATTTCCAGTATATCGCTACATTCTTTTATATATACTGCACGTTTTACAGGATCAGGAATTTTAGAAATAGACCGAACTATATCTTGAATAGTTTCTGCTTTCCTGATAGGATCTTTTTTGGTTTCCTGAAGTAATAAATCAGATTTGAACCGAATGAAATCTTTAGCATTTTCATTCAAATAATTCTTGAATGCCTCATCTCCCATTTTCTGAGAGTAGCTGTCAGGATCTTCACCATCAGGAAAAATTACAACTTTAACATTAAGCCCTCCTTCTAAAATCAAGTCAATTCCTCGCATTGCAGCCTTTAAACCAGCAGCATCCCCATCAAAAAGAACAATAACATTATCGGTGTAGCGACCAATCAATTTAATTTGTTGAGTGGTTAATGAAGTTCCTGAAGACGCAACTACATTTTCAACTCCCGATTGATGTAGCGAAATTACGTCTGTATATCCTTCAACCAAATAACAATTTTCTTCATTCCTGATACTCTGTTTGGCCTGAGAAATTCCATAAAGCACCTCACTTTTATGATACACCTCTGTTTCAGGCGAATTAATATACTTTGGCTGCTTTTTATCATTCACCAATATTCTAGCCCCAAAAGCAATGGGTTTACCCGAAATGGAATGAATCGGAAAAATTACTCTGTTTCTAAATCTATCGTAAGTCTTATCTTCTTTTTTAATAATAAGACCTGCTTTTTCTAATAACTCTTCAGTATGCCCCGCTTTTTTTGCTGCATTTATTAGCCCATCCCATTGATCTAATGTATATCCTAGATCAAATTTATCAATAGTAGCATTTGAAAATCCTCTTTCTTTAAAATAACTTAAACCAACAGACTTTCCTTGAGGATTATTGTGTAATAAGTCTTTAAAATATTCAGCAGCAAAATTTAAAACAATATAAAGCGATTCCTTTTCATTATATGCTTCTTGTTGTTCGGGAGAGCTCTCAGTTTCTTCAATTTCAATCCCATATTTTTCTGCCAACTGTCGGATTGCTTCAGGGAAATTCAATCCTTCTAAATCCATAATAAATTGAATTGAATCACCGGCTTTACCACATCCGAAGCATTTATAGATACCTTTATTAGGAGCAACTGAAAAAGAAGGCGTTTTTTCGTCATGAAAAGGACAGCAAGCCCAAAGATTTTGCCCCTTCTTTTTTAAAGGTACATAATCCCCCACAACCTCTTCAATCTCTACCCTATCTTGAACATCTTGTATCGTTTTTTGACTTAATCCCACTTATTTAGCGCTATTTTTTGTATTTATTTAAACTAATTCCAACTTATTTAGCTTATCAATTGTTAGCTTATTCTATAAAGTTTAACTTGCAACAATTTTGTAGCAAAACTACGGTTTTTTTTAAATATTAAAGATATATGGCTGTTACTAAAGATAGCATAATTAAAGCATTAAGTACTGTTGAAGATCCAGATTTTAAAAAAGATCTGGTAACGCTAAATATGATAAAGGATGTACGCATTGATGGAAATGCGGTACATTTCACTGTAGTACTTACTACTCCAGCATGTCCGTTAAAGGAAATCATAAAAAATGATTGTATTAATGCAATACATAAACATGTAGATGCAGACTTACAAGTATTTCCTAATATGAGCTCTGATGTTACCTCTACCAGAAATACTGAACCTCTTTTACCAAATGTGAAAAACATTATAGCAATCGGTTCCGGAAAGGGTGGAGTTGGAAAATCTACTGTAACTGCAAACTTAGCTGTTGCATTAGCTCAAGAAGGTGCAAAAGTTGGATTGATTGATGCAGATATTTTTGGTCCCTCAATCCCTACCATGTTTAACTGTGAGGCTGAACAACCAGAGGTTAAGCAAGTAAATGGAAAAAATGTAATTGTTCCTATTGAGCAATATGGAATTAAATTAATATCTATAGGATTCTTAACCCCACCAGATAATGCAGTAGTATGGAGAGGACCTATGGCTAGTTCTGCTTTAAAGCAATTTATTAGTGATACAGACTGGGGTGAATTGGATTATCTACTAATAGATTTACCTCCAGGCACAAGTGATATTCATTTAACATTAGTGCAAACAATTCCTGTAACAGGAGCTGTGGTTGTAACCACTCCGCAAAAAGTAGCTTTAGCAGATGCCAAAAAAGCTATTGGAATGTTTAAACAACCACAAATTAATGTTCCAATCTTGGGGATGGTAGAAAATATGGCGTATTTCACACCTGCTGAGCTACCTGATAATAAATACTTTATTTTTGGTGAAGGTGGTGGCTACAAAATGAGTGAGGAGTATGAAATCCCTTTCTTAGGTCAAATGCCACTGGTTCAGTCTATTCGTGAAAGCGGTGATTCGGGATATCCTACTGCCATGAAAGATGGTCCTTCTGCTGATGCTTTCAGAGAATTAGCTCAAAAACTTGCGAGACAAGTAGCCATTAGAAATGCGAGTATGGCAGGTACCAAAACAGTTGAAATGACTAGTTGAAATTAAAAAATTATGGAAATTTTAGATAGAGTTGAAAAAGCATTAGATTCCATCAGACCTTATTTAGAGGCAGATGGTGGAAATGTAAAGGTTCTAGATATAAACGAGGGTATACTTAGACTCGAATTATTAGGTGCTTGCGGAAATTGCCCGATGTCAACAATGACATTAAAAGCTGGAGTTGAGGAAGCTGTTAAAAAAGCAGTACCCGAAATCATATCAGTGGAAGCGATAAATATTACATCAGCTGATGATCCAAATGCAGAGTTACCCCAAACAATGAAATAAAATCGTATTGTTTAACATATGCCAGAAGTATAAAATTAGTTTTTTACTTCTGGCATTATTCTTGGTTTTAAATATCAGTCTATTTAATTTAGAGCAAACTATTTAAACCAAATGCAAAGAAAAAACCTCTCTTATATTGATTTCATTTTTAGGAGTGGTTTATACATTCTCATCACAACATTACCTCTTTTTAGCATTTCGGCTCAAGAAAGATGTGCCGTACCAAAAATACTCGAAGAAAGAGCTCGTAATAACCCTAATTTAAGTACCCAACAATTTGAAAATTGGCTTTCTAGTCAACAAATATTACAGAAAGTTTTATCCCCTCTCAGAACACGGCAAGAAAAAGTTACAGTACCCGTTGTTTTTCACATCATTCATAATGGAGAAGCAATAGGAACAGGAGGTAACTTATCAAAAGAACGTATAGACAGACAGCTGGAAATATTGAATGAAGATTTCAATAGACTTAATGCCGATACAACTGAAACTTTAGATGAATTTAAAGCTTTGGCATCTTCTTTCGATATTGAATTCATTTACGCCAAACAAGACCCTGATGGCTTTGAAACATCCGGAATTGTAAGAATACCAGGAAGCCTAGTTGATTATAGTTATCAAGAAAGATCTATACTTACAGCAGAGAGCTATTGGCCAGCAGAGGATTATTTAAATATATGGGTAGCTGATCTAGCGGGAGGTAGTTTAGGATGGGCTGAATTTCCAATTTCTAATCTTGAAGGTTTGGAGGAAGCCAGTAATAATCGATTAATTGATGGAGTTACCATTGATTATGTATTTTTTGGAGAAAACCCTGATAGCCCAACCTTTGAAAGTAAAGGAAGAACCCTGACACATGAAATGGGACATTTTTTTGGATTAAGGCATATTTGGGGTGATGGCGGCTGTTCTGTAGATGACTTTTGTGAAGATACGCCTACCGCTAGAAATTCAAGCACAGGTTGTAATCTTGGAAAAATTACTTGTGAAAGTTTAGATATGGTACAAAACTTCATGGATTATACTAATGATGCCTGCATGAATATATTTACTGAAGATCAAAAATCTAGAGTTAGAACGGTTGTAGAAAATAGCCCTAGAAGGTTGAGTCTGACAAGCTCACCTGCATTAGAAGCACCTCCAGTATATGATGTAGATTTAGGCTTATCCGAAGTAAATTCAAGATATACAGGAAGTTGCAGTGGAAATTTCAACCCTCAAATAACGGTAAAGAATCAAGGATTGCTTCCTATTGGCAATTATAGTGTTCAATTATTTGTTAATGATATCTTAGAAGAATCAATTATAGTAGAGGACACACTCAATAGCGGAGAAGAAAAAACCATTTATTTTTCACTATTGAATTTTAATGAAATGGGCGAATATTCAATTTTTTACAATGTTGATTTAATAGGAAGTTTTCTGGATGAAAGAACCGATAATAACAAAAAAATAGAATATTATCAAAGAATACAACAAGCAAGTCTGCCATATGAAAAGTCTTTCAATAACATTACTCCATGGATTATTCGTAATCCAGATGAAGAAGAAAGCTGGCAGATATTTGATGTGGGTCTCGGAGTTCCTTTTTATGGTAATAGACAAAATTTTGGCGAAAGAGAAGATATTATTTCTCCGATCTTTGATTTTACAACTATAGATGTCCCCGAATTAAGTTTCGTATTTTCACAAGTTGGTGATTCTATTCCTAATAATATAAAAATTTATGCTTCCTACGATTGCGGAAGAACGTTTAATGATTTAATTTTTTCCAATTCAATTACCGATTTATCTACAGCCTATCCTACAGATACTGTATTTATACCCGCACATAGATTAGATTGGGATACCGTAAAAATCGATTTAAATAGATTGAAAGATGAACCCTCAGTTTGCTTTAGCATAGTGGCTGAAAACCGCCTGTCTAACAACTTTTACATTAATGAATTCCGTGTACAGGAATCAAGTAAAAAAAATAGAGAAATTGATATTATAAGATGGGAAGATGTAAACCCTTTAGTCTGTAATGAAACTCTTGAAGGAGTAATAACAGTTAAAAATGTAGGTAGAGAAAATATTGATAGTTATGAGATTCAAATTTTAGAAAACGACAATCTCGTAAATGAATTCACCATGAATAATGAAGTTCTCGTTCCCGGGCAGGAAACCCAAATTAACTTAATCATACCAGTTCCAAGTTCAAATATTAATGAATATGAAATTCAGGTAATTACTCCTTCAAATGATGCAGATATTGTGAATTCACTTTATTTACCATTCTCAAATGACTGTGTTGAGGAATTACCTCCTTTACGCTTAAGTTTAAACGAAAATGGGAGAGATAATTGGTATGAATTCAATCCTGATAAAGATGCAGGCTGGACTTTTAATCCCAATCTGTTAGCAGTAAACAGTAATTCTTCTCAAATTAATACAAAGGGTTCTGAGGATTGGTTAATTAGCCCATTACTTGACGTGAGTAGGGTAAATTATTTAGGATTGATTTTTGATATTTCTTATCGCAAGCCTTTTAGGCAATCTGAAACCTTTGAAATATATATTTCAGATGAAGGAGGTAAATATTTTAAGTCATTAATCTATAGCAAATCCGGAGATTCATTAGCCACCTCTTTAGGTAATGATATAAAGGAGCAACTCATATGGAGAAATGAGTTTGTTGATTTATCTCCCTATGTATTCCGAAATAAAATTAGATTAGCGTTTAAAATAAAACATGATAATGGGCAAGATGTAAATTTAAAAAACATTACATTTTTTGTAGGTCAATCTCCGCCTCCAGCCTATCCGAATACTCTTGAGCCATTTGTTATCTACCCAAATCCAGTACAAAATGAAATTAATTTACATCTGAATCTAGAAATAGCAGAAGAGGCATTTTTTCAAATATTGGATTTAAACGGTAAAGTGATGTTGGAATTCATTGAACCTAAAATTCTCAATCAGTTTATAAGCTTTGATGTATCTCAATTAGCGGCAGGTGTTTACATTCTTAGATTAAATACTGATAGAATAACTGCAACAGAAAGGTTTATCGTAATAAAGTAATCTGAATTCTTCAGTAGATTAATACATTCTGAATTTCATTGGTAAAATTCTTAATAGATATGCTATTTTTACAATTCGAATTTTGATAAACCTGTAGAGTTATCATCAAGTAATATTTTTGAATACAATTGAAAAGTACTAAATGAAGATTGGAATATTTTTCGGAGGACAATCTAGAGAAAGAGAAATCTCCTTTGCGGGTGGAAGAACAGTATATGATAACCTCAATAAATCGATATTTGAAGCAGTGCCCATTTTTGTGGATAGTAAAGGCCATTTCATTTTATTAGATTGGCAATATATTTATAAAGGTACAATTCGAGATTTTTATCCTCCAGTAAAATATTTACCACAATCAGATCTTCCGGTTCAGATATATGCTGAATCATTAGAAAACTTATCCGAAAACGAATGGGATAAACTAATCAGTGAAGTAGGTAAAAAGTTAGAACCATCTGAATTTAAAGAATATATAGATTTTGCTTTCCTAGCCATGCATGGACCATATGGTGAAGATGGAAATATTCAAGGCATGTTAGAATGGTATGGAATCCCTTATAGTGGTGCAGGAATATTACCATCTTCAATTGGAATAAGTAAAATAGCGCAAAGACAATTATTACAACAAGCTAATTTTGAAAGCCCCAAAAGCATAACATTAAATAAAGCGGATTGGAAAAGCCACGATCATTCTAATATATTTGAGAGTCTCCAGAAAGAACTAGGATTACCACTAGTCATAAAAGCTCCGCATCAAGGGTCTTCTATAGGAGTTAGTATTTTAAGTGAAGACAATCTTGAGGATTTTGAGAAGCTTATTCAAAAAAGCTTTTTCGAACTTGAAATTCATCATTCCGAATGGTCAAGCTATGCTGAAGATGAAAAGATAAAATTCATTGCCAAATTAGTTGATATTAGAGAAGGAATAGGATTGCCAGTAATTCATAATGAATCCATCATTTATACTCCGGATGATTTATTAAATACTTTGAATCAAAAACTTTCTTCAAATTCAGAAAGCATCAAACTTCAAGCTATCGATTCGGAAGATTCTCTTTTGATCGAATCCTTTATAGAAGGAAAAGAATTCTCTTGTATTGTAATTCAAGATGAAAACGGAAAACCTATAGCACTTCCCCCTACTGAAATCAGAAAAGGAAAAGATGTATTTGATTATAGATCGAAATATTTGCCTGGCATAAGTAGGAAAATCACTCCTATCAATGCTCCTCAAGATATTATTGAGAAAATAAGAACTAAATGCGCTAATCTATTTAATGCATTACAGATCGATGTATATGCCAGAATAGATGGATTTATTACTGAAGAAGGTAAAGTATTCTTAAATGATCCGAACACCACTTCAGGTATGTTACCCTCTTCCTTCTTCTTTCATCAAGCTGCGGAAATAGGATTGAATCCTTCTCAATTTTTAAGCTATATTATCAGAACATCTTTAAAAGCTCGATTAAAAACTGGCAAACATCATTTTGAACTTCAGAAGATGGTGAAAAAGCTTGATACTAAATTAGAAGGACTAAAGAATGAAGCTCAGCAGAAAATCAATGTAGGTGTTATTATGGGAGGTTTTTCAACTGAAAGGCATATATCGGTTGAAAGTGGTAGAAATATTTACGAAAAACTAGCTTCTTCAGAAAAGTATTTACCCATTCCTATTTTCTTGAGTGGGGATGAATCCAAGCATATTCTACACATCCTACCCATCAACATTATGTTAAAGGATAATGCTGATGACATAAAAGATAAAATTCAACATTATGAAGTTCACCCTATTATTTCTCAAATAAAATTTGAGTGTCAAGATATAACCGATAAATATGTCTCAGGTGGAACAAATGAACTTAAAAAGATAAAATACAGTGATTTAAACAAACTTATTGATGTTGCTTTTATCGCATTACATGGCAGACCAGGAGAAGATGGTGCTGTTCAATCGGAATTAGAGAAATTAAATATCCCATATAATGGATCCGATGTTGAAAGTTCAAAAATCACGATAAATAAATATGATACAAATGAAATTTTGAAGAAAGCAGGAATTTCAGTTGCTGATCATAGATTAGTTTTTGAAGATAAATGGCAATCCAATAAAGAGGCTGAATTAAGTGCTATTGAAGGGCAATTAAACTATCCACTTATTGCGAAACCTGCTGATGATGGTTGTAGCTCTGCAGTGAAGAAAATAAAAAATAGAGCTGAACTAGAAGCTTTTGCTGGCATGATGTTTAGACCTCAAGCTGAATTCATCGAAAGTTTAGCCAAAACATTAAATCTTAAGAAGAACGAGGAATTCCCTCAAAAGAATTTCTTCCTTTTAGAAGAATTAATAGAAAAGAAAGATGCTAAATACTTCCTTGAGATTACAGGAGGCTTATTAACACATTTAAATCATGATGGCTCAGTTAGATATGAAATATTTGAACCATCAGAAGCGTTAGCTGGTGGTGAAGTGTTAAGCCTTGAAGAGAAATTTTTAGCTGGAGAAGGACAAAATATAACTCCTGCTAGGTATACTCCAAAAAGTGAAGAGTATGATAAAGTAGCTGAACAAGTGAAAAACACATTAAAGAAAACCGCTGAAGTGTTAAATATTACGGGTTATGCTCGAATAGATGCTTTTGTTAGAGTTTTTGATGATTTAACAGCAGAAACCATTATTATTGAAGTTAATTCTTTACCTGGCATGACACCTGCCACATGTATTTTTCATCAAACGGCAATCAATGGTTACAAACCATATGACTTTATTGATAAAATACTTTCTTTTGGGACAGAAAAAATGAAAAATCAAACCATTGAAAAATGAAATTAAAAGCTGATTCAGTAAAAGACATATTGATTCATTTAGGAATCATAGTTACCCTAGGCTTAATCATAGTACTCACTTTCTTTTACATTTATTTACCTGTAACTACACATCATGGTGAAAGTATAACGGTACCTCAATTAGAAGGTGTTCATTTGGATGAATTAGATGAATTTCTTCTTGAAAGAGATTTAAGATTTGAGGTAACTGAAGATTCTGGCTATTCAGCTGAATATCCACCATTGACAGTATTAAGTCAAAATCCAAAAGAAGGTAAAAAAGTAAAAGAAAATAGAAAAATTTACGTTTCCTTAAATGCTACTAGTCCACCGAATGTGAAAATGCCAAAATTGGTTGACGGTTCATTAAAAAATGCTCAAATGGTTTTAGAAAGTTATGGTTTATTATTAGGAGACATTACCTATGAGCCTCATGAATTTCAAAATGCTGTTCTGAAACAAAAATTTAATGGGAAAGAAATAGAAGCAGGGTCTGATATTGCTAAAGGCTCAACCATTGATTTGGTAATAGGAAATGGTTTAGGAAGACCTTTTGCTATGCCTGAACTTGTGGGCAATAACAGAGAAGATGCCGAATTTATTATCGTAGGTAGTGGTTTACAAATTGGAAAAGTAAGAACCCGTGAAGATGATGAAAAAGCATCTGGAATCGTACTACAACAATATCCAGAAGCAGGTAGCTCGGTTAGAACTGGTAATCAGGTAGATATTTGGGTTGTAGCACCTAAAAATCAAGAACAATTGTTGACACCGGATAAAATATGAAACCATTATGGCTTCTTAAAATAAAGATTATTTTAATAATTAGTGGTTATTCCATGGTTGCAAGCGCTCAAATCATTGAAAAACCTACAAACTTTAAACGGATAAATCATACAGATTTTAGATCCATAGCTAATCCTGATACAATTACTTTACCCTTTTGGGACGATTTCTCATATGATTTATCGGCTCCAGACAGTTCATTATGGCAATTTGGAGAAAATGTATTTGTCAATAATAGCTATACTTATCTTCCCCCATCATATAATGTCGCAACCTTAGACGGTTTTAATGGTCAGGGCGTAGCTTATGCTGACGATGCTGGTAATAATGGAATTGGTGACAGCCTAGTATCGCAACCCATTGACTTATCAGCTTATTCTGTCAATTCTAATATCAATTTAAGTTTCTTTTGGCAGCAAGGATATGGGGGGTTTGCCCCTGACAATCAGGATTCATTAAAATTAAGCTTTAAAAATGAAGCAGGTGATTGGATTCAAGTAAATGGCTTTGGCGGAACAGGTAATGTAGAACCTACAAAATTCTCACAGCATTTTGAACGAGTGAATGATCAAAGCTTTTTACACTCAGGTTTCCAATTTAAGTTCGAGGTTTCTGGAAATTTAGCAGGTGATTTCGATGTCTGGAATATCGATTATATTTATTTAAACGAAGGAAACACCCCTGTAAGTACTCAGAATAATGCTTATGATTCTTATGAAGACAGGACATTCTCGAGAAAAGCAGAAACCATTTTTAAAGATTATTATGCAATTCCACTGCATCATTTAAATAGAAACTGGTTGGAAGAGAACTTAAAACCCTCAAATTTTATCTATAACAATCTATGGGGAGGAAATTCGACTAACTTTTCTTTTGGTACAGAATTTTTCAGCATTGTTTATGATACTCTCAAACCTTTAAACATAATTGATTCACTTGATGTAACTGGAAATTTCATAACTGACCTACAAGATACTGCCTTATTTAATTATGATTTATCAAATAAAGCTGCTTTCATAGATTATTTATTAGCCGAAAAAGAACAAGAGGATTCTATTTATCTTAATTTTCAATTCAACCTGGGAACCAATGACAGCCTATTTTTTGAAACCATTAATGGAGTAGCTAATTATTATCCAAATTTAAGTTTTAGACAAAACGATACAATATCAACCATCATCCCATTAGATGATTTTTATGCTTATGATGATGGCACCGCTGAATCTAGAGTTCAGCTAAATTCTAGAAATTATTTATTAGCTCAAGGCTTTGAGATGATCGGAGAGCAATACCTTACTGGAATAGAAGTTTATGTGCCCAATATTACCCAAAATTCATCTAATCAAAATATAACTTTATTGGTTTGGAGTGACTTAACTGCAAATACTGATGATATTTTAAGGGCTAAAAATGTATTGATTAGTAAAGAAACCGAAATTAATGAATTCCAAAGATTCTCTTTTGATAGACCAGTTTTACTAAGTGGAGAATTTTATATCGGATATAGAGAAGAAAATGACCAGCCTATTTCAATTGGATTTGATAAAAATACTAACAATGCTAATAGGCTTTATTACAACCAAAGTGGGACTTGGGAACCCAATATCATATTAGAAGGAAGTGTGATGATAAGACCAGTTTTTGAGGAGGAACGCATCACTTTATCTACCCGAAATCCATTTAATGAAAACTGGAATATGAGAGTTTATCCGAATCCGAATAGTGGGCTATTAAAGTTTACTGATAATTGGGATACTATCTCTATTTATGATTTACAAGGAAAAATAAAATATCAATCTGATAATAATGAGTATAAAAATGAGTTAAATATCAGTTTCCTTGATAAAGGTTTATACTTTATAAAAATCAGAAAAGGGGATTTAATTTCAACTCAAAAGATACTTCTGAAATAATCTTAAGCAATAAAAAAGGCCTGAACTCAGGCCTTTCAAATTACTATATTTAGTTACATTTTATTCACCAACAGTTTCATCACTACCCATTAAATAGGCTTTAATGAAATCATTCAGATCACCATCTAGAACATTTTGAACATCAGTTCTTTCAACTCCAGTTCTAGCATCTTTTATCAATTTATAGGGATGAAGTACATAGTTTCTGATCTGAGATCCAAAATCAATTTTCTTCTTACCAGCCTCAATTTCACTTCTTTCGGCATTTCTTTTCTCTACCTCAATTTGATATAATTGAGATTTCAACATCTTCATTGCCTCTTCTCTGTTTCCTAATTGAGTTCTATTGGCCTGACATACCACAACAATTCCTGTTGGCTTATGGGTTAATTGTACTTTAGTCTCAACCTTGTTCACATTCTGACCTCCAGCACCTCCAGATCTTGATGTTTGCATTTCAATATCATTAGGATGAATGTCAATTTCAATTGTATCATCCACTACTGGATAGACATAAACTGAAGCAAAAGATGTATGTCTTCTTCCACCACTATCAAATGGCGAAATTCTTACTAATCTATGAACCCCATTCTCAGATTTCAGAAATCCATATGCCTGAGGCCCGTCAAATTCCAAAGTAACAGATTTCACTCCGGCAACATCACCTTCCTGAAAATCTACTTCCTTTACCTTATAACCATTTGATTCACCCCACATGATATACATCCTCATGAGAATGCCAGCCCAGTCATTACTTTCTGTACCACCAGCTCCGGGAGTGATTTGAAGCATAGCTGAGAACTGATCTTCTTCTGAAGATAGCATTTTCTTCAATTCTAAATCTTCAGTTTTCGCTAAAGCTTTTTCATAGGCTTTTTGTACTTCTTCCTCACTAGATTCACCGATTTCTAAAAACTCATGATACGTTTCAGTTTCACCATATAGTTCATTCAGCTCATCAAAATGTTTGGTCCATTCTTTAAGACCTTGAATTTTCTTCATGGTCTTCTCTGCTTCATCTGAATCATTCCAAAAGTCAGGTTGAGCAGAGACTAATTCTAATTCTTTTATTTCTTCTACTTTCTTATCGTAGTCAAAGATACCCCCGAAGTGCTTCCACTCGGGCTTTTAAATCTTTCAAATCGTCAGTAGTCATAAAGACAGCTTATTTAATTTTTTAAAATAAAAAATGCCGTATAATTCACATCATACGGCAAGTTCAATATAATTATGTTGCTTTAAAGCTTAAAAATCCAGTCATGCTTATCTTCAGCTTCACCTAATTTTATAGCATCAAGCGCTTTCAATACTTTATTTGAGAACTTTCTTTCTTCGATCGGAGGCAAAGTATAATCTACTCCATCATGGCCGATAAGTGCAATATGTGCGATTGTAGCCGCTGTTCCCGCTCCGAAAGCATCTTGTAGCGTACCATTCTTGGCCGCCTCAATCACTTCGTCAACACTAACTCTTCTCTCTTCCACTTTCATTCCCCAATCTCTTGCCACTGTGAGAACAGAATCTCTGGTGATACCTCTAAGGATAGTTGAACTTGCTTCTGGCGTAATTAAAGTATCATTAATCACGAACATGATATTCATGGTACCTGATTCCTCTATGTAGGCATGCTCTTTTGCATCGGTCCAGATTAATTGATGATACCCCTGTTTCTGAGCTAATTTTGCAGGATATAAAGAACCTGCATAATTACCAGCAGCTTTTGCATATCCTGTTCCACCTTTAGCAGCTCTAGTAAACTCAGTTTCAATCTTAACTTTTACAGGTTCACTATAGTAAGCTCCAACAGGGCATGTAATAATCATAAATCTGTACTTCTCAGAAGGCTTAATTCCTATATAATCATCCATTGCAAAAACGAATGGTCTGATATATAAGGCAGTGTTTTCCTTATTAGGAATCCAATCCTTATCAAGATTTAACAATTCCGTCATAGCTGTTATGAAAAGCTCTTCAGGAACTTCCGGAATGCACATTCTTTCAGCTGATTTGTTCAATCTTTTAGCATTGGCTTCAGGCCGAAACACCACTGCTTCTCCTTTATTGTTTTTGTAAGCTTTTAAACCTTCAAAAACAGATTGACCATAGTGAATAACACTTGACGCTGGTGCTAGAGAAAGATTCTCATAAGGCACTATACGTAAATCACTCCATTGACCATCTTCATAGTCCGCAATGAACATATGGTCAGAATAAACTTTTCCGAAAGGAATATTGTCAAAATCAACCTCATTGATGCGTGAATTTTGAACTTTTTGAATGGAAATATCTAAAGTATCTATCATGATGGTCGGTTTAAATTAAAATTGCACGAAAATACAAAAAAAAGGTCAAATTTCCAATTACTTTTTAGGTACCCATGGTACTTCATCTACCTTTAATTCTTGGGTTAATTTCCGTGATAACATGAATAAATAATCTGACAATCTGTTTAAATATGTGATTATCAAATCATTGACTTCTTCATGCTCCTTGAGAGTTACTATTCCCCTTTCTGCTCTTCTACAAACCGTTCTGGCAATGTGGGTGTAAGATACTAACTGATGTCCACCTGGTAAGATGAAATTTTTCATTGGTGGTAACTGATCGTTCAATTCATCAATTACTTTTTCAAGTCTATCTACATCGCTTTCAGAAATATCTGGAATGGGAAATTTGCTTTCTCCTGGTTCCTTTGCAAGTTGAGAACCAATAGTAAATAATCTATCTTGAATTTCAATTAACAAAAGATTTCGAGATACATTCTCTTTATGATCTCTCAATAAACCAATCCAAGAATTTAGTTCATCTACATTGCCATAAGCATCAATTCTTATATGCGCTTTTGATACTCTGGAACCTCCCAATAATGATGTTTTACCTTTATCTCCTCCTTTAGTATATATCTTCATAGAAATGATTCATTAGTCGAAGTGCAAATATAGAATAATTCATAAGAAGAAATTACTTCTTAAAAGGATTCAAAATACTATTAACATTAAAATGATCGAATAGCTCTTACATTTCTTGGGACTTGTTTTCCAAAACCTAATTGAACCCCTGCATTAAACTGCATAGCTTCTGCATTATTTGCATTTATTTCGTTAGAACTCCAATAAAAATCAGAAGCAAATGCATTCCCTCCTGCACTTACAGCTGAGGAATTAATTAGCTCTTTATTATTATACATAATGCCTAATTCAACCATTGAAGGAAGATACCAGTCTCCGTAATCAACCCCATTTTCTGTGACAACTAATTCATTACATATTCTTGCTGCATAAGTTTCACCATCATCTCCTATTGCTACATGTGAACTTATCGCAATAGCAGTATTTGATTTTCCCGCATAAATGCCATCACCTTTTGCTTGAGTACTGCCTTTTGTTCCAGCATGCCATCTAATACCAGCACTCTGATCAGATATTGCGCAAACTAAGCCATGTCTTCCGGTAGCATCGACCCAAAAAACAACTCCTCCCTGCGCTAAATCCCCTACTTCGTAAATATTGTCTGTTGCTGTAGTTGCAAAACCCATATTTGCAATGGCTGTTGAATCAAGTTGTGGACCAGCCACATATCCATAATTAGCAATATCAGTTGAGTCTGTGTGAGGTCCTGTAACAAATCCAAATTCAGCAATTTCATCACTAGTTAATTTAGTATCCTCAGTATGAGTATTCCAAAATGCAGTATCCGCTTCTGTAATTCCAGATGCCAATGAGGATTGAAAAATAGGATCTGATTCTTCGGTCACAACATTAAAAGTCAATTCATCAGCGGTATTGGCATGTAGCGCGTAAGGCACACTTAATAGTTGACTAGTACTTACTATGGTATAGTTACTTCCACCTTGTGGATCTGTTTCACTTTTAATAAAATAAGGCCCTTCACTCCAATCTATACCAGAAAAATCACCTGATACAACTTCCCCCTCTCCTATTATTATGCTTAATAATCCATTTGCATTAGTATTTGATCTGTGTGTCTCAGAATAAACAGCACCTCCATTTACAGAGTTTTGAATAATGCTAATTTGCATTGCCACATTTTGTTGATTAAGCACTTTACCATCGGCATTTCTAATTACAGCTTGGTAACTAAATTTTTCAGGACTTTGTGCGTATGACGTTAGCGCGATGAAAAATATTGATTGAATTAATAATAACTTTTTCATAATATATTTCCCTTCCTCTTTTCTTTTATTGCTTTAATACTTTAAATGATTTAAGAACTTTACCTTTACTGTTAACATTAATAAAATAAATAGCTGCAGGAAGCTCTCGTATATCAATCACAGTTTCCGATGTTTCTACTATATGTGATTTTAGGATATTTCCATTTGCATCAAATAATTGGTATAAATAACTGCCAATGCCTTTTACTTCCAATTTCAATTCATTTGAGGTTGGGTTTGGGTAAATTTTTGATTCTATCTTGATATTTTGATTTCTTAACCCAGAAACAACTTCTGTAATTACAGGCTGTTGCACTCCAGAAGATAGGATTCCATGAGAAGAACTTACTGAAGTATATATCACTTGGCCGATAGAGGCGCTAACTGAACCTCCACTCCCTACAGCTTCAAAAGCTGCAGTGTTTACACTTTCCTGTGCTTTTAAATTTGAACAGCTTATAACAGCTATAATCAGGGCAATTATTAAACCTTTGAATGTCATACGATTCATATTGAAGAATTGAAAATTAGACTCAGCCCCTATTATATTTTAAATCTAAATTTCAACGAGAATTAACTAAATCAAAATCATGAATGCTTAATTAGGATAAGTGATTTCAGGTTTTGATTTCTATACATCAAATTTATATATTAAATATTTGTTTTAGACATCTAATTCTTTCAGTTCATCGAAATATGAAAAAAACAGTACATCAATATTTTATAAATTTTAAAAGTAAAGTGCAAAATGAAGTAACTATTAGGGTATTAGAGAAGGGTTTTAAATAACATATAGTAAGATTTAGTAACAATTATCAAAAAGGGAAATAAAAGTATTTTAATAAAATATTACCTAAGAATAATCAACTTGGAGGGTTTAGCTTAGTAAAAGATACCTAATGTTTCTTCTTATGTTCATTAAACCATTTTGGTGCTGGAATATCGTTATCATGAATATAATTTATAATAACTTTAATTTCATCTTCTGACAGTGCTGTTTTAGGCATTAATCCAAATCGTTTTACTGGCCCTTTCATCAAAGCTTTATCTTTTGAAGGATTATAAGCGAAAGAAGTCATTTTATTTATAAAATCAGCTCTATCAGTTGATGCTTTCAAATACCTTTCTTTAATTCCTGCAAGTGGTGGTGCTATTATTTCTTCATGTGAATTACTATTTGGATTATGACATACATAACAATTACTACTTATCAATTGGGCACCATTTTGAGAAATGATTGAATTAGAGGCCAAATCAGTTTTTTGAGATTCAGTAGAACTATTTGACTCATTATTTTGACAGCCAAAAAATGTTAAAGCAATTGTTAGTGGTAATATTCCGCTTAATATTATTCTATTATTCATATTTTTATCTATTCTTAAAATAAATTTATTATTAGTTTTCCTTTTCGGAATTTATAATCGAATTATATAATTCTTGGCTTAAGTATTCAGGATTATAAATTATGCCTCGATTTAACAAATTCTTAACAAAAGCACGAAGGTGATTTCTAGATCCTTTTAATAAATTCTCATAGACATAATTAATATCTTGATTGTCGATAGAAGTATCCAAATCATTTTGAATATCTATAATATCAATTTCTTCAATTACAGCCCCTACCTTTAATGCTTCTATAATATTATCAGAACCTTGAGAGATTAAATCATTGTAAAGCTGTTGTAGTTCAGCATTTTGAAACTCTCCGAAATGGGTATCTTCAGCAGGATCACTCAAATCATATCTATTGATCAATTGTAAAACTGCATCCATGTGACTTTGCTCGCTTTCAAAAATATTATTGAATACTATAACAGAATACTTATCATATAAAAAACCATAGACATCTCTGGCTAGTTTTTCTTCTTCTCTCATAAAGTAAATGGAAGAAATTTCTTGTTCACTTAATGGCTCTAGAGGAAAACTACTTATCATAGTCAATTTATTGTCCAATTTAGGGCTAATATTATCATTCAACGGATCACAAGACAATATGATAAAGGGTGAAAAAATTAGAATGATTAAAGCTGATGTTCTCATGACTTTTTAAGTTTATTCCTATAAAAATAGCCATTTATTCTATCAGCTGAGGTAACACTTGTTACAGCGAAAGGATATATTTGATTGACTTAATTAGATAAAAAAAGAAAAGCCGGGGTCACTACTCCCGGCTTTCTAACCTAAACCAAAACTACTCACTATGAAAAACTAAAATCTATTTATCAACCGCTAGTTTGTAACTAGGGTCTTCTATAACATTAACATCAATAATTTTATCTGCATTTTGAAGAAGTCTTCTACAATCAGGGCTTAAATGCTTAAGGTGAACCTTCTTTCCAACCTTTAAATATCTTTCAGTAATTTTATTTAAAGCCTCAATTGCAGACATATCTACCACTCTACTTTCCGCAAAGTCAATAATCACTTCTTCAGGATCATTCATCACATCAAATTTCTCATTGAATGCGGCTGTAGATCCGAAAAATAATGGGCCATAAATTTCATAATGCTTTGTACCCTCTTGGTCTACACTTTTTCTAGCTCTAATTCTTTTGGCATTATCCCAGGCAAAAACTAACGCTGCAATGATTACTCCCACTATTACGGCCAGTGCCAAATTATGCAATACAATCGTCACGAGAGTTACCAATACCATTACCAAAATATCTGACTTTGGCATCTTATTAATGGTTTTCAAACTTGCCCATTCGAAAGTACCAATTGAAACCATGATCATAAGCCCTGTTAAGGCTGCCATGGGTACAAGTTCAATATAAGATGAACCAAACATAATAAACACCAATAGCATTATTGCAGCAACGATTCCTGATAATCTTGCTCTTGCACCGTTCGAAATATTAATA
Source organism: Marivirga arenosa (assembly GCF_030503875.2). Taxonomy (NCBI): domain Bacteria; kingdom Pseudomonadati; phylum Bacteroidota; class Cytophagia; order Cytophagales; family Marivirgaceae; genus Marivirga; species Marivirga arenosa. The sequence goes on from NZ_CP129968.2 coordinate 2,882,755, forward strand.
AGGCTTTGTCCTAACATGGCACATCCTCCCATACCTGAAAACAAGCCAGATAAGATATTAGCCGTACCTTGAGCTACTGCTTCTTTATTTCCTCTACCTCTACTTTCAGTAATCTCATCTACAATATTGAGGGTAAGCAAACTTTCAATTAAACCTACTGCAGCCATAATTGCTGAGTATGGTAAGATAATCATTAAAGTTTCCCATTTAAGAGGGACGCTAGGGATATGAAATGGCGGAAAAGTACCTTTAATTGAAGCAACATCCCCTACAGTTCTCGTATCTATATCGAAAAAGAAAACTACTCCAAAAATCACTAAAATAGCAGCTAATGAAGAAGGAATCGCTTTTGTTATTTTAGGTAAGCCCCAAACGATTAACATTGTTGCCAAAACTAAAGCCAATAATATATAAAGAGGCTCTCCACTTAACCAATTACCAGACCCATCCTTAAATTGAGCCAGTTGAGACGTGAAAATAATAACTGCTAAACCATTCACAAATCCGAATATTACTGGATGAGGCACTAAGCGCATAAATTTACCTAGCTTTAGCACACCAGCCAGTACTTGAATTAATCCAGATAAAATCACTGCTGCCAACACATATTCAACACCATGTTGTTGAGCCAATGAAACTATGACTACTGCAATTGCACCAGTTGCACCTGATATCATTCCTGGCCTACCACCTAAAATAGCAGTAACCAAGCCCATAACAAATGCAGCATATAAACCAGTAAGAGGGGAAAGACCTGCTACGAAAGCAAAAGCAACTGCTTCTGGGACTAGTGCCATAGCTACTGTCAATCCTGAGAGCACTTCTGTTTTGTAATCTACTCTTTGTGTAAGATCAAATAATTTAAAATATTGCTTCATTTGCTTATTTTTGGCTGTTTTTCAATTATTTATCTTTAGCCGTCTTCCAAATAAGCGCGCAAAGGTAAGAGTTTTATTTTAAAAATAAAACTATGGAAAGAAAAAGCCTAGATTTATAAACATAAACCTAGGCTATGTAAATTATACTTGTGCTAATGCTTGTTCAATATCCCAAATTAAATCTTTAGCATCTTCCACACCTACTGAAATTCTTACAAGGCTTGAAGTAATGCCAATTTTATTTCTTAAATCCTCATCCACATCAGAATGCGTCATTGTAGCCGGATGTTCCGCTAATGATTCGGTGCTTCCTAAACTAACTGCAAGTTTTATCAACTTAACATTATTTAGGAATTTAAAAGCTTCTTTCTCACCACCTTGAATATCAAACGCTAACATAGCACCGTTTGAAGTACATTGCTTTTTAAATATATCATACTGGCGACCGTCCTCAGGTTTAAGATTACCCAGATAATGTACTTTTTCAACTTTAGGATGTGAGTTCAGAAAAGCAGCTACTTCTTGAGCGTTTTGCGCTTGCTTCTCCATTCTAACTTTTAAAGTCTCTAAACTTCTCATCAACAACCAGCCAGTGTGAGGTCCGGCCATATTACCCATGAAGGTTCTAAAACCCTTAACTCTTTTTATTAAATCAGCTGAACCCAAGCAAGCTCCTGCTACTAAATCACTATGCCCTCCAATATATTTTGTAGCAGAATAAATGACCATATCTGCACCTAATTTTAAAGGATGTTGCCAAATAGGCCCCATATAAGTATTATCAACCCCAATATAGATTGGCTCTTCCTGAGTATTGATTGAATCTGCAATTTCTCGGAACATACCGATATCAACCAGCGCATTAGTGGGATTTGCAGGAGTTTCAAGATATACAAAACGGATTTTATCTTTCAATCCGCTCGCCTCAATTTCTTTCATGACATCTTCCTTATCTTGATATGGATTAACACCAATTGAATGAATGCCCCATTTCGGTAAAACATGATTAATAAAATGATCAGTTCCACCGTAAACTGGTACAGAATGTAATAAAACATCTCCAGGATTAAGGAATTCCATTAGCATACTGCTAATTGCTCCCATTCCACTTTCGAAAATAGCAGCGTCTTCTGCTCCATCCCATAAACACAGTCTATCTTCTGTGATTTGTAGGTTTGGATTATTTAATCTGCTGTATATCAGACCTAACTCTTCCTCATCAGTCTTCTCCCTTTTTCCGTAAGCCACCTCAAAAAATGCCTTACCATCTTCCGCTTTCTTAAAGGCGAAAGTTGAAGTTTGAAAAATTGGACACTTGATTGCTCCTTCAGATAATTCAGGTTTATAGCCGAATGACATCATCTGACTTTCTGGTGAAAAAGAATGTTCGTTCATAATTTCTAATATTTTTTATAAATTTAGAAAATAGTTCTTGTGATTCATATAATGAAGAAAATAAAACTACTTTTTACATTTAATAAGAAATATCATCTATTTAGCAATCTTTTAATCTCAATAAATGGAAAATAATTCTACACTAAGACTGGATCGAACAGATATAGAAATTTTAAAACTGCTTCAACAGAATGCAAGAATGACCAATAAGGAACTTGCTGCTAAACTAGACTTAACTATCACTCCTATTTATGAGCGAGTTAAAAGATTAGAGAAAACGAAGGTTATAAGGCAATATGTAGCATTAATAGATGCAGATAAAACTGGTAAAGGGCTGATGGCGTTATGTATGCTTCGTTTAGAAAAACATACAAAGGATAAATTAGCTCAATTTGAAGATCATATCTCTAAAATCCCCGAAGTTACGGAATGTTACCACTTAGCAGGTCAATACGATTATCACCTTAAAATTCTAGTAAAAGATATGAACGCTTTTCAGGATTTCATAGTAAATAAACTATCTACTAACCAAAACTTAACCAACATTCAAAGTTCTTTTGTGATGAAGAAAATCACAGATACCACTGCTATTCCTTTATAATAAAATGAGTTTTACCCCATCTCTTTTCATAAAGTAGGTTTTTAACTAGATTTACAATTCTAAACCAAAATCCCTTCAAAATATGCCCCAACAGAAACTAACTGAACTCGCAAATCTAGCCGTTAAATATGTCAATACTACTAATAGATTAATATTTCTAACTGGTAAAGCAGGTAGCGGTAAAACCACATTATTAAGGCATATTATAAAAAATACCTACAAAAATGTTGCAGTAGCAGCCCCAACCGGTATTGCTGCAATAAATGCAAAAGGAGTTACATTACACTCTTTATTACAGTTACCATTTGGTACTTTTATTCCAGATGATAATGCAGTTGATTTCAGCAGAACTAGTGAGCAAATTCATACTCCACGGACATTTCTTCAACAATTTAAAATGTATGGCAATAAAAGACAGATTATTAGAAATCTGGAATTATTGATTATAGATGAAGTCAGTATGCTGAGAGCTGACATTTTAGATTGCATGGATTTAGTATTAAGAACTGTTCGTAAAAATCCTAATCCCTTTGGAGGATTACAAATCATGTTTATTGGAGATTTAAATCAGCTTCCTCCAGTTATTAAACAATATGAATGGCAGTATTTGAATCATTTCTATAATACTGGATACTTTTTTGAAGCCTTAGCTATTCAAAAATCAGAAATGGTTTACATCGAACTTGATAAAATATTTCGCCAATCAGATCCGGAATTTACTTCAATATTAAACCGATTAAGGGACAATCATTTAACAAAGCAAGATCTGAAAAAATTAAATGAGCATTATGTAGAAGATGCAGAAGAATCTACAAAGAATGGTTACATCCATATCACCACTCACAATAACAAAGCTGATCTTATAAATGAAAAGGCGTTAAAATCATTAAGTGAGGATGAAACTAACTATACGGCCGAAATAGAAGGAGATTTTCCTGAAAACATGTACCCAATACCTGCGCAATTAAATTTCAAACTAGGCGCACAAGTAATGTTTATTAAAAACGACTCAAGTGGTGATGCACGATATTTTAATGGTAAAATAGGAGAAATATCAGAGCTCAATGAGGACACTATAAAAGTAAAACTGAAAGATCCGGAAGATGAGGTTACGGTGGAAAGATACGAATGGCTGAACCAACGTTATAGTTTGGATAAAGCCACTAATGAATTAGAAGAGAAGTGGCTGGGTACTTTTAAGCAATTCCCTTTAAAATTAGCTTGGGCCATTACAGTACACAAATCACAAGGTTTAACTTTTGAAAAAGCAATATTAGACTTGTCCGATAGTTTTGCGCCTGGTCAAATGTATGTTGCTTTATCTAGACTCACGAGTTTAGATGGCTTGATACTCTCAAAACCTGTCCATAATATTACCATAAACTTAGCAGATACTTTAAAGAATTTTGAACAAAAAAAGGTAGATTCCTCTGAGCTGAAAAAAAATCTAGCTTCCGATCAAAAAAGATTCTTATTTGAACATGTTCGGGAAGCTTATAATTTTCAAGAATTAAAAAATGAGCTGAGTCACCATTTCAAAAGTTTCAATAAAAATGAGAACCGCTCATTAAAACAACAGTATGCTAAGTGGACGCACGAAAAACTAGAAAGCCTAAATGAAATCAATAAAATCGGTTTAAAATTCCAAAGCTCACTAGCTCATTATGAGGCAAAATCAGAATATCTTCAGGAATTAGAAGAAAGGGTGCATAGTGCTGAATCCTATTTTAAACCTAAGCTAAAGGACCTATATGATGCATTTAAAGCTCATTTGATTGAGACTTCTAAACAAGATAAAGTAAAAAGCTATTTAAAGGAAATAGAATCAATCACTGAATTACTTAAGTCAAAAATTTTACAAATAAGTAAAACTGGTCTACTTGTTAATTCAGCTGTTGACAATCGTATTTTAACTAAATCGGATTTAAATCAATCTGCGGAATATGCTGATGCGAAAAAGAATTCAAAAAAATCAAAGCCAAAAAAGGATAAAACTCCCACAGCTGAGATTTCATTTAACTTGTATAAAGAGGGAAACAGCATTGATCAAATTGCAAACAAAAGAGGTTTTGTAGAAGGTACTATTTTAGGACATTTATCTAAATATATTGAGAGTGGGGATATAGATGTAACAGAATTAATTGATCCTGTCAAATTAGACCAAATTTGTCAAGTTATGGCTTTAGATGAAGTAAAAGGAAGCGCAGATGTGAAAGCAAGATTAGGAGATGAATTTACCTATGATGATATAAAAATTGCTTGGGGTCATTTTAGGAAAAATCAAGCTCAAAATGCAGAAAATTAAATTTTGTTAAGGGAGTTCTTTATATACTCACGAATAAAATTTTCATCAATGGGTGAAAACCATTTAAACTCGGTATCTTTTTTAAACCAAGTCATTTGCCTTTTTGCATATCTACGGCTATTTCGTTTTAACAATCTTATCGCTTCCTCTTTATCATAATCCCCATCCAAATATCCAAATATCTCTGAATAGCCTACTGTTTGCAATGCATTCAAATTTTTAAACGGATAAAGTTCGTTTGCCTCTTCAAATAAACCAGCTGCAATCATTTGGTCCATTCTTAAATTTATTCTTTGGTATAATTCTTCCCTTGGTCTTTCTAAACCAATTTTTATGATATTAAAAGGCCGTTCTACTTTACTGGTTTGGGCTCTATAATAGGTCATATTCTTGCCCGTAGCTCTAAAAAGTTCTAGGGCTCTAATCAATCTTTGAGGGTTTTGCTGATCCACAATGGAATAATATTCTGGATCAACTGCTTGAAGCTCATTTTGAAGGTATTCCAAACCAAACTTTAGATATTCATCATTTAATTGAGCTCTTAGTTCTTGAGGGATCTTGGGCATTTCATCAATACCTTCACAAAGTGCTTTAACATATAAGCCTGAGCCCCCTACCACAAAAACAACATCATATTTTAAAAACAGCTCACTTAATAAATTCAAACTATCCTTCTCAAAATCACCAACATTATATTCATCATGAATACTATGTGAATTAATAAAATGGTGAACTATTCCATCCATTTCACGCTTTGAAGGTTTAGCAGTACCTAATTCCATTTCTCGATAAAACTGCCGCGAATCAGCCGAAATGATTTCTGTATTAAATTGTTTAGCTAATTCAATTGACAAAGAGGTTTTTCCTACTGCAGTAGGCCCCGCTAAAATCACGATAGTTTTAGAATATTTAGTCAAATTAGATATAGAATTTGAGCTGAAAAGATTAAATTGAGCTATTAAAATAAATGTTTTGGAGCTACAAAATTACGATAAAGATCAACTTATAAAAGAGGTAGAAAGATTACGTTTAGCTATCTATCAAAAAAAGTACCTTCTAAAGAACTCAAGAAGTTTCGAGAGTACTAAATTCTTAGAAGAAGGTATTGATTTGAGCATGGAATTTACCGAAGATGGTAAAATTCTGAAAACGAATAAAAACTGGCGTAAAACTCTTGGGTATTCCACAATTGATCTTAAACACATTTTCATTCGAGATATAATATATTCCGATGACTGGCATAAATTTAAGGAAGCTTGCTCTAATGCAAAAGCAAGTAAAGTTCAAGAATTATTAGAAGTCAGACTTAGCTCTAAAAACAATGATAAAATCTACGTTACTGGTATTATTCTGATAAGTATAAACAGTCAAAATTTTATCGCTAACTTCCAAGATATTACTGATCAAATACATGCTCAAAAAGCACAAAACCTGTTTTATGAGATTACAAATCTTACTTTAAAGAGTACGGATTTAGATGGGCTTTTTAGAGGTATCCATGATAAGCTGAATGAGGCAATGGATGCAAAAAACTTCTTCATAGCCCAATTTAAATTTGATCAACAAGAATTATATTTTCCTTACATAAATGATGAGATAATTTCTGGTGCTCCAAGATCCATGATATTCAAATACAAAAAGGGGCTTTGTGAGTACATATACCATCAGAAGAAATCTGTTTTACTAAAGGAGTCAGAAATCATGGATTTGATTTTACAAGGCAAAATCCACCAGTACGGTACTATTCCTAAGGTTTTTATGGGGGTTCCGTTTCAAACTGAAAAAGGAATTCCAGGAGTTATTGGTGTTCAAAGTTATAATGATGAAAACGCTTTTAAAAACAGAGACCTTAAGCTTTTAAACTTCATATCGAATCAAGTTTTGCTTTCCGTTGAACGCAAATTCATTGAAGAAAAAATTAGCAATCAAGCGGCTCGTTTGCAATCAATATTTAATAGTAGCAATCATATTATATGGTCAATAGATAAGGACTATTTACTCACCTCATTTAATGAGAACTTTGAGTATGAATTTTTGAAATATTTCAATTTTAAACCTAAAGTTGATATTGATTTGAGAGGAAAAGCTATATCGGAGTTTTTCTCTAAAGATGCCTTTAAATTTTGGGGACAAAAATTTGAAAATTGTTTAGATGGAAATGCTTTGAATTTTGAAATTGAATTTCAAAACCCATTAGATAACTCAACAGTATGGAAAGAAATATTCCTCAACCCAATTTATACTGAAGGTGGAGAAATCACAGGACTATCTGGAATTGCCCATGATATTACAGAAAAGAAAATTAATGCCTTAAATATTCAAAAAAGTGAATGGCGATTTAGAAATATATTCGAATCTTTTCAGGATATTTATTTTAACTGTAGATTCAACGGTGAAATTATATTAATTAGTCCGTCTGTTAAAGAGAATATTGGCTACGAACAAGATGAAGTGACTGGTAACAATATCACGAATTATTATTTATACACTAAAAAAACCAAGGATTTACTTAAAAAACTGGTTTCAAGAAGAAGAGTTCAAAACTTTGAGGCCACGCTCATTACTAGGGATGGACGATTAATAAACTGTATTTGTAACGTCCGATTGGTGCGCGATAAAGATAGCAGAGAAGTTACCATAGAAGGTGTAGCCCGTGACATTACCAAACTTAAGCAAGCCAATAGAGAATTATTACATGCTAAAAATGTGGCCGAAAACTCCTTAAAGGTAAAAGAGCAATTTCTTGCTAATATGAGTCATGAGATCAGAACCCCTATGAATGGAGTAATAGGAATGGTGGATCTTTTATCACAAACTCAGTTAAATCCTGAGCAGCAAAATTTTGTTCAAACCATTAAACGCTCATCCGAAACGCTATTAACTATATTAAATGATATACTTGATTTAAGTAAAATAGAAGCAGGTAAGATGAAAATTCAACCTCATGTTTCTGAGGTGAAAAGTGTTTTTGAAAAAGCTTTAAATCTATTCAGCCAACAGGCAAAAAGCAAAGCAATCGACTTAAATTTCAAAATAGATAATGATGTTCCTACCTACCTAAAAATTGATGAAACAAGAATCATCCAAATCGTATCGAATTTAACTTCTAATGCTTTAAAATTCACTGAAAAAGGTGGAAAAGTGTTGCTTCATATATCAAAGGAAATTAAAGAAGACTTATATCGCATAGCCGTAGAAGATACTGGAATTGGTATTTCTGAGAATGATCAACATCACTTATTTAAGTTATTCACTCAAGTTGATAATTCGAGCACAAAAGCCTATAGTGGGACTGGATTAGGTTTAGCCATTTCAAAGCAACTAAGTAGTTTAATGGGTGGCCAAATAGGGGTAAGTTCTGAGCCAGATGAAGGTAGCGTTTTCTGGTTCACACTAATTGGTGAACAACCTACTCAAGATGAAATTGAAGAATTCAATAAGAACAAAAAGAAATTAGCAGAACCTAAGGAATTCCACATTAGCAATGAAAACCCGCCACATATTTTAATTGTGGATGACAATACGATAAATCGCCAAGTTGCGAGTCAAATATTATTAAAATCAGGATTTAAAACAGATCTTGCCTTTAGTGGAGCTGCTGCAATTGAAAAGGTTAGTCAAAATGATTATGATTTAATCTTGATGGATATTCAAATGCCCACCATGGATGGGGTTACAGCTACTCAAGAAATCAGAAAACTCAATAAAAACATACCTCCTATTATTGCTATGACGGCTTATTCCATGAAAGAAGACCGTCAGAAGTTTTTAGATAAAGGAATGGATGATTACTTATCCAAACCCATTGTTTCTAATCTATTATTGGAAGTAATTCAAAAAAATCTTCCTGAACATAAAAAAAGTGCGAGGAATATCAGTAAAAGCTCAACTGCTCAACCTGCAAAGCATAATCTCGAATCAGAATTAATCGATAAAACCACTTTAAAACAATTAAGCAAATACGCTGATAAACCGACTATAAAATCGTTCTTTGAAGAGTTTGAAATTGAAGCAAAAAGTTTGATATTGGAAAGTATTAATGCTGAAAAAACTTCAGATTTAGATAAAATCAAAAGTAATTTACATACTTTAAAAGGAAACGCAGGAACGCTGGGAATTCGATCATTAGAAAATCAAGCAAAAAAGATAGAGGAAAATTTAAAAAATCAAAAAACTGAAAAGCTTATAAAAGACTTGAATCATTTATTAGATAATTTTAATAAATTTACAGACAATTACCAGTCAATATTGAAGTAAAATGGCAGAAAACAAAAAAGTACTTATAGCAGAAGATAGTTCAGTAATACAGAACTTGACCAAAAAGATTTTAATGATGCAAAACTATAGCATTCATTCAGCTAAAAATGGAGAGCAGGTTTTAAAAGCATTAGAAAAAGAATCTTTCGATATCATTTTAATGGATATCAACATGCCTAAAATGGATGGCATGGAATGCACAAGAGCTATAAGAGCATTAGATGATGAACAAAAATCATCTATTCCGATTATTGCCATTACCGGTAATGCGAAAAATTATACTAATGAAGAATTTAAAGAAGCTGGCATAAACGAATACTTGCAAAAGCCTTTAAACTTTGATCAATTAGTTGAAACTGTAAAAAAGTTAACCAACTAATTTTCTTTTAATTTCAGCATCTGAAAACATTTTACTTTAATTATCATTACTAAATAGTGATGATATAATTTAAAATAATCATTATGCAGATAAAATACACTAAATCATTCCTCAACAAATTGGAAGACGTATTCGCAGAATCAGAATATGTATTACGGTATGAAAAAGGAAATTTCAAATCAGGATATTGTGTATTAAAAGATCAGGGTATTGTAATCATAAATAAATTCTTCGATACGGAAGGAAAAATCAACTGCTTAGTAGATATCTTAAAAAATGTAGAATTAGATACCAAAACACTAAGCGATAAAAACAAATCATTCTTTTTAGAACTTCAACAAACCGAATTGGCACTTTGAAGGTAACATTTCTAGGAACAGGCACATCTCAAGGAGTACCCGTAATAGCATGCGACTGTGAAGTTTGCAGCTCTTTGGATTATAGAGATAATAGAACTAGAACTAGCATCCATCTAGAAATAGAAGGGAAAAGTATTGTGATTGATACAGGTCCTGATTTTCGGGAACAAATGCTAAGGGAAAGAATCAATCATTTGGATGCTGTGATTTATACACATGAGCATAAAGATCATACAGCAGGCTTGGATGATGTGAGATCCTACAACTTTAAGCAGGATATGGATATGCCAGTATATGGTAGAAAATCTGTGCTAGAACAAATACAAAGGGAGTTTGCTTACATTTTTGCAGCCAATAAATATCCAGGGATACCAAAAGTTGAACTGAACGAAATAGAAAATAAGCCATTCAAAATTGATGAGATAGAGATTACTCCTATCAATGTGCTACATTATAAACTACCAGTTTTTGGTTATCGATTTGGTGATTTCACGTACATCACCGATGTAAACCATATTCCTGAGGAAGAAAAACATAAAATTAGAGGGAGTAAAGTATTAGTATTAAGCGCTTTACAAAAATTCTCTCATCTATCACATTTCAATTTGGAACAAGCCATGGAGGTAGTTAAAGAATTAGAAATTCCTCAAGCTTATTTTATTCATATGGGACATAAAATGGGCCTTCATCGAGATATTGAAGAAGAACTTCCTGAGGGTATGAATTTAGCCTATGATGGACTACAAATAGAAATTTAAGATGCATAATAACTATTATGTATTCAGGCAATTATCTCAAGAATTAGAGAGCAAGATTTTAGGCTTTGAACTATTAGAATGTTTTAGCCAGAGTAAAGATGAATTAATTTTAGGATTTGGGCTTCAAAAAGAAGAATTCTACATCAAAGCTTCTTTAAAACCTGAGTTTTCATGTTTAAGCTTTCCTAATCAATTCGCAAGGACTAAAAGCAATAGTATTGATTTATTCACCGAGTATATAAATCAAAAAGTAACTTCAATTCAACAATATGAAAATGAAAGATGCTTTACTATTCATTTTGAAAATGATTTGAGTATACTGTTTAAAATGCATGGTAATCGATCCAATATTATTGGTTACAAAAATCAAAAAGCTACAAAACTATTCAGAAATAGTTTCCCTCAAGATATTGAATTAGAATTAGACTCTCTAGATCGTACTTTAGATCAATCTAAAGAAGCCTTTTTTAAATATGATGGAAATTATCAAAAGCTATTCCCAACATTCGGTAAGCTTATCAAGCAATATTTTAAAAGCATACATCTTCAGGAAAAAACCTTAGAAGAACAATGGGAAATCATTTCAATCTTAGCTGAAGATATAAGCTCTCCTAAGAGCTTTTACACTATTATTTGGAATGAAGAAATTCACTTTTCATTAATTCCTATTGGAGAAGTCATTAAAGAAGAAAAAAGTTGTTTAGAGGGAATTACTCAGTTTTTCTACACCTATGCCAAAGAAAACTTTATTAGGAAAGAGAAAAAAAGACTTAGCAAACAGCTTGAAAAACAAAGAAACCAAACCATCAATTACATCAAGAAATCTAATCAAAAGCTAGAAGAAGTAATTGAGAAACCAGGTTACAACCAATTAGCCGATATTTTAATGGCAAATATGCATCAAATCCCTCCACACGCTAAGGAAGTTGATTTGATGAATTTCTATACTAACGAAATGGTAAAAATACCTTTAAAGTCAAATTTGAGTCCGCAGAAGAATGCTGAAAATTTGTATAGAAAATCAAAAAACCAAAAGATTGAATTACAACAATTAGAAGCTTCTATCAAGCAAAAAGAGCAGGAATTAGAGGAAATAGAGCACAAACTTGCTGAAGTAAACAATACAGAAGATATAAAATCTCTTAAAAAGTTAATTAAGCAAAACCCTAAACAGGAACGAGCACAGGTAGAATTAAAAGTACCTTATAAAAAATTTGAATACGGTGGCTTCATTATTTTAGTTGGAAAAGGTGCTAGAGAGAATGATGAGCTTACGCTTAAATATGCAAAAAAGAATGATTTATGGTTACATGCAAAAGATGTAACTGGCTCACATGTCGTATTAAAACAACAAAGTAATAAACCGTTTCCACAAGATGTAATCGAGCATGCAGCACAGGCAGCAGCCTTTTATTCAAAACGTAAATCAGACAGTTTGAGCCCCGTAATCGTGACGCCTAAAAAGTATGTCCGCAAACCTAAGGGATTACCTCCAGGCATGGTTCATGTAGATAAAGAAGATACTATTTTGGTAAAACCAGAAGCATGGTGGATCGCTAGCAATCCCTCTTGATTTTATAAAATTCTCAGCTTCGCAAAAGTTAAAAGCAATGTCTTCTCCCCAAAGTTTTCAAATTCAATAGTTGCTTTTCTGTTTGCACCTTGAATATCCATCTTTTTCACCTCTCCAAAACCAAATTTTGGATGCTCTACTCGCATTCCAGTATCCAAGTCTTTAGTATCACTTGGAGCAAAATCAGGTGAAGGAGTATGAAGCTTTTTACCAGGTGGGACCGCTTTTCTCTCTGTCTTTCGTTGTGCCACAAGGTTTTTAGCATAAATGCTATTGGAAGTACCATTGTTTAAAGCTCCCATAGGTTCAGATCTATTAAACTTCCTATCTACTTTAATGAAAGCTGGGTCTATTTCTTCAATAAACCTGCTTGGTTCACAATTCTTAAGTCTACCAAACCTATAACGAGTAAGGGCATAACTTAAAGTTACTTTTTCCATGGCTCTAGTTATAGCTACATAAAAAAGCCTTCTCTCCTCTTCTAAATCCGCTCTACTGTTTAGCATCATTTGAGAGGGGAATAAATCCTCCTCAAGTCCTACTATGTAAACATGCTTAAACTCTAATCCTTTAGCAGAGTGAATCGTCATAAGGTTTACATAATCGGTATTTTCAACATCCTCATTATCAGCATCTGTCAATAAAGCCACATCAGCAATAAAAGCTTCTAAAGATTTATCTTCTTGTTGCTCATCATCAACAAACTCTTTAATCGCATTTAGTAATTCCTGAACGTTTTCATATCGGTTGAGTCCTTCAATAGTTTTATCATCATAAAGCTCTTTTAATAACCCACTTTGCTTTGCAATAAAAGCTGCAGTTTCATAGGCATCTGCCTGATCTAATCTTATTTTGAAAGACTTGATCATAGTCACGAAATTATCAACCGCATTAGCCGCTCTGCTTGGCAATACTCTTTGACTTTTCTGCAATACTTCCCAAATCCCCAAATCATTTTCAAAGGCAGTTACCACCAATTTATCAACTGAAGAAGCTCCTATACCTCTTTTAGGTAAGTTGATTATTCTCCTAAAGGATTGCTCATCATTATGATTTATGGTAAACCTTAGATAAGCTAATAAGTCCTTGATTTCTTTACGTTGATAGAATGACAGCCCACCAAAAATGCGATATGGAATATTGCTTTTCCTAAGCGCTTCCTCCATCGCACGAGACTGGCTATTGGTTCTATAAAGAATTGCAAAATCCTTATTCTCTAACTTTTTATTATTCTTATCTTCAAAAATTGAAGAAGCCACTAATCGTCCTTCTTCATTATCTGATGTAGACTTAATAAGATGTATTAATTCACCATCATCATTTTGAGTCCAAACATTCTTTTTTAGCTGAGCAGAATTCTTTAGAATTACGGAATTAGCAGCATTTACTATATTTTGAGTACTTCTATAATTTTGCTCTAACTTAATTACTCTTAAATCAGGATAATCCTTCTCAAAATTTAATATGTTTTGAATATTAGCCCCTCTAAATGCGTAAATACTTTGCGCATCATCACCTACTACACAAATATTTTGATGAACTGCTGATAAGCGTTTTGTTATTAGATACTGAGAGATATTAGTATCCTGAAACTCATCTATCATCACATATTTAAAGCGCTGCTGGTATTTATTTAAAACATCTAAATGATCTCTAAACAAAACATTGGTATTAAATAACAAGTCATCAAAATCCATTGCACCAGAACGGAAACAACGCTGAACATATTCTTTATAGATAGCGCCCATTTTCGGCTTTTGGGCTTGTTCATCATCCGAAATGTAAACTGGATTATTGATATAATTTTGCCAAGAAACAAGATTGTTTTTAGCCCCGGAAATTCGGTTGTATACCACATTTTGTTTGTACACCTTATCATCAAGCCCCATTTCTCTTACAATGGTTCTGATCAGAGATTTAGAATCTTCAGTGTCGTAGATAGTAAAGTTACTTGGGTAACCTAATTTATCTGCCTCAGCTCTTAGAATTCTAGCAAATACAGAGTGAAAGGTTCCCATCCATAAATTTCTTGCATCAGTGCCTACAACTCGCTCAATTCTTTCACGCATTTCTTTAGCCGCTTTATTAGTAAAAGTTAAAGCTAAAATGCTGAAAGGATCTACATTTTTAGAAGTGATTAAATGAGCAATTCTATAGGTAAGTACTCTTGTTTTTCCAGAACCTGCACCAGCGATAATCATCGTTGGCCCCTCTAAATTCTCAACGCCTTCTCTCTGTGGGGGATTTAAATGACTTAAATAATCCATACAGCAAATTTATAATCTAATTGCCATTTGCCATTAGAAAGTAGGTGGAAATATTAAAGAAAGTTTAATTAACCTAAATCTTTATGATTTCATTCATATTGAAGAGTAAAATTATTCATAATCAATCTTCAATCTTACATGATGTAGAATCCTCACTCATCGGAACAATTGCTTTAATTTAGATTTATTTAATATATTAGTTTAAACATATAAATTTTTGAAAAAATTATATCAATACAATTTATTCTTACTGTGGTTCAAAAAACCAAAAACTGAGGAAAAATTCAACTTAAGCTGTTTTAAAGAAGACCTTTATTCCTTGCGCTTTGTTATAATTCTGGGAACAGCACTAAGTATCATATTTATATTTGTTGATATCATCCGTTATGAACCAGATTTCATTTCCATTTTATTCAGAGGTGGGATGGGAATTGTTTTATTGATGCTTGGAGGTCTTACGTTTTTATTCAAACCTGAAAGATACAAGCTCACTCAGTATATGGGAATATTGATCGCTCTTTTCGTGTCTTCTTTATTCTTTTTACACTATCATTTTAACGATGATCCTGCTTTTGATATTTTCTTGTCCAACATATTAATGGTTCTTATTTTTATTATTTCAACCATAATGGGAATGAGATTTAGATATGCCTTATTGGTGAATTCGATCAACTTTTTAGGCTATATCCTATATATAGAGAATTTTAATTATTCCATGATTGCGGAAAGACAAATATCGCAGCTTTTTGTTGTGTACATGGTAGGTATTTTAGCTTCATACATTTTGGAACGCCAAAAAATGTTATCCTTCATTAATAAGAATGAATTAGATCTTGAAGTTAAAAAAGTAGAATCCCTCAATACTGTTAAAAACAAACTATTTTCTATCATTAGTCATGATTTGAGGGCGCCTATAGTATCATTAAAAGGGATATTAAATTTATACCAAAGTAATTCACTCACTGAGAATGAATTTAAATCGATTACTAAAGATTTAGAAGAAAATTTAAATAATTCCTCCATTTTATTAGACAATTTATTAGCATGGTCAAAAAGTCAGCTTCAAGGCTTAGAAATTAAAAAAACTGAGATTAATCTATTTAAGAAGTTTGAGAACTTAAAGAAACTGTTCAAAAATCAACTTAAATCAAAAAACTTATTCATTAGTATTGACATTAATGAAAATGACAAAGTTTTTGCTGACCGGGAAACTATTCAAATTGCCTTTAGAAATATTATATCCAATGCTATAAAATTCACTCCACATGGAGGTGAAATCACAGTAAAGTCAAAGCCAGAAGCTGAAGACAAAATATCTATTTGCATAAAAGACACAGGGATGGGGATGAGCCCTAAGAAGTTGAAAAACCTTTTTCACATCAATAATGAAACATTAATTGGCACTTCAGATGCCAGTGGAGCAGGAATAGGATTATTATTAGTAAAAGAATTTATAGAATTGAATGATGGTGAAGTTTCAGTAGAAAGCACCTTAGGAGAAGGCACTAAATTTAAAATAGTATTACCACTCCTTAAGTTATAACTATGCCTTTCATTAGAAGCTTTTTAATAAAAGCAAAAAGAATCTCAAAATCATTAAGCTTCTATTAGAGTCAATTCCACGAAATCAATTAATTTTGTAATATGATATTAGTAGGAAATACTGTCATCTCTGATGACATTAAAGAAAAGAACTTCGTTTGTAATATTGAGAAATGCAAGGGTGCTTGTTGTGTAGAAGGTGATTTAGGAGCACCTCTAACGGATGAGGAATTACCCATCATGAAAAAAATATATCCTAAGGTAAAACCTTACCTATCAAAAGAAGGCATTAAAGCCATTGAAGAACAAGGAGAATACATTGAAGACTGGGAAGGGGATTACAGCACTACTACTATAAATGAAAAAGAATGTGCCTATGCTATCTATGATGAAAAGGGAATTTTAAAATGTGGAATTGAGCAAGCCTACAACGATGGTGAAATTGATTTTATCAAGCCAGTTTCTTGTCATTTATATCCTATTCGTATTACAAAATACGATGATTATGATGCTCTAAATTATGACAGATGGCACATATGTGATCCAGCTTGTGAATTAGGTGATAAGCTAGGAACTCCAATCTATAAATTCACTAAGGACGCCCTTATTAGAAATTACAGTAAAGAGTGGTATGAAGAATTAGTTAGAGAAATCGAGTCTGATAATGCGTAATGTATCATCAGAAAACTAGGCAATTACTTAGCTAAATTTGGTAAAACAACCGTGAACTTTGTCCCTTCTTTTGGAATAGATTCAACCTTTATCTCACCTTTCATTTTCTGAAGAGTTTCTTTCACAATGTAAAGACCAATTCCTGTACCCTTACTGTGATTTGATGCTCTATAAAACATATCAAATATCTTATCGAGGTATTGTTCCTCAATTCCTAAGCCATTATCAGATATCTCTATGACAGCCCTCTTTTTATCAGCCTTGATTTTAATATTCACATATGAATTAAACAAATAAGGATTATAGTATCGAATTGCATTTGATACTAAATTATTAAAAATGACTTTCAACCTTCTTTTATCAGAATAAAAGTCAACATCACACTGTACCTCAATTTTTCGCTCAATTTTACTAAAATTATCTAGGTATTGATAGTTGTCAAAAGTATCCTGAACTAACTCCTCAAAATTGAGAAGCTCTGGCTTTATTTTCTGTCTTGCATTTCTTGATAAGTCAACAATATCACGAATGAAGTCATCTAACTTATCAATACTTTTATCCGCTAGTTGCAGATAATGAGCTAATTGATCTTTATTTGATTCGGTCTTCGCTAAGTTAATTAATCCCTTTACCGAACTAAGCGGTGCTTTTAAATCGTGAGAAGCACTGTAAACAAAGCTATCCAATTCAGTATTCAGCTTTTTCAACTCCCGGTTCTGCCTTTTTAACTTTTCCTGTACATTCTTTAAAGCGGTAACATCACGAATGGCTCCGTCAAAGTATCTTACCCCGTTTTCATCTTCACTGACCATACTGCTTAATAGCCCGGTAAATACTTCACCATTCTTTTTCCTGAACTGGACTTCAATATTGGTCATTTCTTTTGACTCTATTAAAAGCTTTCCTAGTCTTTCTCGATCCTCCGGGTTTGCATAAATATTTTGAAGTTGGTTATTCTCATATAACTCTTCTTTTGATTCGAAACCAAACATTTTTACAAAAGCTTGATTTATAAAAATCAATCCTTTTTCGTGTGAACTTCTATAAATGGCTTCTGAAATATTTTTATTAACAGAGGCAATTATTCTTTCGTTGCTTTTAATTTTTTCTTCTGCCTCAAAGCTTTCTGTAATGTCTTTTGTAAGACAAGCCACACCAAATATCTTTTCATTTAATACTACAGGGAAGATTTTTGAATCTACTACCTTTACAATCTGCTCTCCGTCTCTATAAAAATCTATATAGCTTTCTTCCTTACCATCCAGAGCCTTACTAATTCTTTCATATGTTTTATCATAAGTCTCTTTTAGCTCCTTGTAATCAAGTACATTCATCCCAATTTCAGGAGTAATACCATACATTGTTTTTAAATGATGATAAAACTTATTATTAAAAGCCATTAGGTTAAAGTCAGCATCCACCATCCAAATAATTGAGTCTAAACTATCAAATATTGACCTTAGACTTGCTTCTTGATGCATGACTTCACCTACTTGAAATTTCAACTTATTATAAAATTCATCTTGCAGGCTAGTATGTTCTTTATGTAGCTCTTTAAAATCAAAAATAATCGAGTTTAGCAATCCACTAATTGCTTTTAACTCTTCACCTCCTTTAGGCTCTATATATTGCGTTTTCTCTTTCTCCCAAGCTAAATTGCTAATGGATTGTACTAAATCACTAATTTCAGGCGTACTTGAATTTTCTTTTGATTTTCTTAGCCTTCTAACTTCTGCAATTAATTCTTCCTTAGAAAGACTTTCTAAATCATCATCCTTTACAGTGCTTCGAAAACCTTCTAAAACATATTTAACTGCTTCTTTTGGTTCATTTACCCGAGTTATGCCCTCTACATGTTCTGGCTTGTGAAGTTCATACATATCAATAATTAGCTTACCTATACCTTGATTTATAAAAAGAATGTCCGACCAATATTTTCTAAGTGATAAGTTAAAATAATTCACTTCCTTTCTTGTTGAAGAAGGTATATTGCTTAATTGAGTAGTATCTAAAATAATACTTAATTTTTGACCATTGCCCAAACCAGACGCTTGATGTAAATTTTTAAAGAATTGCTGAGATTTATCACCATCAGTTTCACCAATAGGCATTACATACAGTATTTTATTCTCTATAAGGAGATAAAAACACTTATAATTGGCATATCTGGTTATGTTTAAATCATCTAATAACTGGTATTGATACTTTTGATTATTCAAAAGCCCAGTTATTTCATTAAGATATTCGGTATTCAACCCTGTTAATATTTAAAATATTTTGAATATTTTAAAATTAACTAAAATTAATATTATAAAATGCTCTCTTTATAAGTTTTATATATGATGTAGGATAAACCAAAAATCTATGATTATACTGTATTAAAAACGGAGTGTAGTTATTGAAATAATTAAGAAACAAAAAAGCCCAATTCATAAATTAATTGGGCTTTTGATATTTTGAATGTTTACTAATTCTGAAAACCTCTTAACTTAATTTCGGTTAATTTTCGCTTTGTATCCATTGGAAAATCGCCTTTCATCATCCAATCATAATAGCCAGACTCCTTTTTCAATACATTTTCAACCGCTTGACCTTTATGCTTTCCAAAATTGAATACTTCTATACCATCATCATTAAACACAAATCGACCCGCCAGATCAACCATATTATCATTCGTTATTTGATGTAAGGTTTCTACATTATTCTCAATTGTGCCCAAAACCTTACCTTTTAAGTCTTTCAAACTTTCACCTTCATATCTTTTAATCTGCGCATCTAAAACCTCCAAAGTAGCTAGAGTATCCGCTTCTGCAGAGTGAGCATTTACTAATTCTTTATCACAATAAAATTTATAGGCTGCTGACAAAGTTCTCTTTTCCATCATATGGAAGATTTTTTGAGCATCTAGTAGCTTTCGCTTCGAGATATCAAAGTCAACGTCTGCTCGCAAAAATTCTTCTACCAATACTGGAACATCAAATTTCAATATGTTAAAGCCTGCTAAATCACACCCATGAAGAAATGATGATAACTCTTTAGCTACTTGCTTAAATGTGGGCTTTTCTTTCACATCTTTATCATAAATTCCATGAATTAGACTACTTTCTACTGGAATTGGCCTTTCAGGATTTACCTTATCAGTATTTTTAATGGTTGAACCATCAGGCATTACTTTAACGAACGAGTATTCTACGATCCTATCATTCACAACATTTGTACCTGTAGTCTCTAAATCGAATATTACGAGTGGATTTTTAAGCTTTAAAAACATAAATAAATTTAAAAAATTAAATGGGTGTAAAGATGGTTTTTCAAATGGATATTTAAGAAACTATTTCTTTTGCTAACTGCTCAAGATCTAATTGGCCAAAATGGCCAGAACTTAAAAAAGCAAAAGTTGACGCTTTTCCTTTTTGAGCTAATATAGCTTCTTTCAATTTTTCATCATCATTGAAAAATCTCAATTCAGAATCATTAAATGCATTTTTGAGTAAATCTTCATTTATGTCTGCGCCTCCATCAATTTTTAGATTATCAGGATTAATATATAAAAAAGAAATATCTGAATGCTTTAGAGAATCTTTATACTCCTTTAGAAAGTCTTTATCAAGACTACTAAAAGTATGAAGCTCATAAGCAACACACAATTTCTTGTCAGGAAATTGATAATTTAATGCATTTACAGTTGCTCTTAGTTTTGAAGGTGCATGTGCATAATCCTTATATACTTTTACTTCAGAGGTTTCAGCAATTAATTCAAGTCTATTTTTAGCTCCTTTAAATGACTTTATGGCCTCATAAAATTTATCAGAAGGCACACCTAAAATTGAACATACTTCTTGCGCTGCTTTAATATTTTGAAGATTGTGTTTTCCAAAAACAGCTACTTCCACTTTACCATGATCATTTGTTTTCAAAAAGGTTTTCCCGTTGACTACTTCAGCATCATGCGCTGCATAAGCCACCTTACGTACATCTTCTCTATCTTTAGCCCCTACAATATTTGCTAAGTTATCTTCTTCACAATAAACAAGAGATCCAGCTTTAGGAGTTTTATCGGCAAAAAGATCAAACTGTTTTGTATAATCTTCAAGATTAGGAAATACATTTTTATGGTCCCATTTAATCCCTGAAATCACTCCTATATGATGATCATATTTTAAAAACTTAGGAGTAAGGTCTAGTTTTGATGATAAATACTCATCACCTTCTATAATGATGATGGGGGCATCAGAAAGCTGAACTGTTAAATCAAAACCTTCCAATTCAGCCCCAACCAAATAATCAAATGGCTTCCCGATAGATTTTAGAACATGCATAATCATGGCAGTAATGGTACTCTTTCCATGACTACCGCCTACTACAATTCTTTGTTTATTGCTAGAAACTTCCCTGATGAATTCTGGAAACGAATAGATTTTTAATCCTAACTCTTTAGCTTTCTTTAATTCAGGATTATCTTCCTTAGCATGCATTCCCAAAATCACTGCATCTAAATCAGAATTAATACAACTATCATCCCAACCAATAGAAGGAGTTAAACCAGCAGCTTTTAATTTACCTTTTGCAGGTTCGTAAATTTCATCATCAGAACCTGTAACATGAATATTTTTTTTATGAAGGGCAATAGCTAAATTATGCATCACACTTCCACCTATTGCTATAAAATGTATTTTATTTATTTGATCTAAATTCATTTGGTTTTTGTTAGTTAGTCAAAAATAGAATAAAGTTTAGCGCGTGGCAAATTATCTTTTATTTTTAGCTGTTGATAAGCTGTTGATAAGTTGTCGGAAACTTGGTCGGTTTTCGTTAAAGATAACGAAAATAATAATTTAGTTTTGTTAGCTTTTGAAATTTCAAAATTAAGTAGGGGAACATATGGAACAAAGGAAATCATCCGCATTGAGAATTGGTCAGAAAAACAAAAAAGTCGATTTAAGCGACAATATGGGCAAAATACCACCTCAAGCGGTTGAATTAGAAGAGGTTGTTTTGGGAGCATTAATGCTTGAAAAAGATGCATTAACGAATGTTATTGATATTTTAAAACCAGAAAGCTTCTACAGAGAAGCACATGAAGAAATATATAAAGCCATTATCCAACTTTTCAACAATTCGGAACCAGTTGACCTTATGACGGTTACGAATCAGTTAAGAAAAAACGGGAAATTAGAATTAGTTGGCGGTTCATATTATATCACATCCTTAACATCTAGAGTTAACTCAGCTGCCAATATTGAGTACCATGCAAGAATCATTGCAGAACAAGCAATTAAAAGACAACTGATTAAAATTTCAAGAGAAATTCAGGAGGATGCTTATGAAGACACTACTGATGTTTTTGATTTATTAGACAAAACAGAACAAGAACTTTTTGATGTAACCAACTCAAACATCAAAAAGAATTATGCTGACATGTCCTCTTTAATGAAACAAGCCTTTGTTGAGTTAGAAGAGCGTAAAAATCATACTGATGGATTAACGGGTGTACCAACTGGTTTTTCTGCATTAGATAGAGTTACGTCTGGCTGGCAAAAATCAGATATGGTGATTATTGCAGCCCGACCTGGTATGGGTAAAACAGCATTCGTGGTTTCTGCATTGAGAAATGCAGCTGTTGATTTCAAGCAGCCTGTTGCGATTTTCTCACTAGAGATGAGTTCAGTACAGCTGGTTAACAGATTGATATCGGCAGAAGCAGAATTGGATTCAGAAAAAATCAAAAAGGGAGATTTGAAGGATTATGAATGGCAGCAGCTAGTACATAAAACTGCTGCATTAACAGAAGCCCCTATCTTCATTGATGACACTCCTGCCCTTTCGATATTAGAATTACGAGCAAAGTGTAGAAGGTTAAAACAGCAGCATGATATTCAATTAGTGGTAATTGATTATTTGCAGTTAATGTCAGGTGATAGCACAAAATCAGGAGGTGGATCAGGAAACCGTGAGCAGGAAATCGCTTCTATATCAAGGGCATTGAAGAATATTGCAAAAGAATTGAATGTACCAGTAATTGCCCTTTCTCAGTTAAGTCGTGCTGTTGAAACACGGGGTGGAGATAAAAGACCTCAACTTTCCGATTTGAGGGAGTCAGGATCAATTGAGCAAGATGCCGATATGGTAATGTTCCTTTACCGACCGGAATATTATGGAATAACTGAAGATGAAAACGGCATGCCAACCTCAAATGTAGGTGAAGTTATTATAGCCAAGCACAGAAATGGTTCTTTAGAAACCGTACCTCTGAAATTTATCGGTAGATTTACCAAATTCTCTGACTTGGATGCACCCGGCACAGGAGGAGAAGCGGTTCCGTATGGAACTACATTCCCATCTCAAGCAGGTGTACCTTCTGATTTTGACACCCCTAGTGCAGTAACTATGCCTAGTAAGGCTACCGGTAATGATACTTCTCAGGATTCTGACGAAGCTCCATTTTAAGGTAATTATTCATATTTAGCTTTGGTATTATGTATTTGTCCAATTAGATTTAAATTTTACTAAGCTACTATCTAAAAATCTCGGATTAATGAAAGCACTTGTAATAGCAGATAATCACAAATTAGAATTTAGAGAAAAAGAAACTCCTGCATTAAAAGAAAACCAAGTACTTATTAAAATTCAGGCAGTCGCCCTTAATCATAGAGATCAATTTATAAGAGAAGGCAAATACCCTGGAATAAAAATTGGAACTACTTTAGGTTCTGATGCATGCGGACGGGTTATTGAAACAGGAGAAAAAGTTGATGAAGTATGGAAAGGAATGGATGTATTAATCAATCCTAATGTGGGATGGGGTGAAAACCCTAACGTACAAGCTCCAGATTACCATATATTAGGAACCCCAACCGATGGCTTGTTCTGTGAATATGTGGCTATAGATGTTAATAAAATAGCTGAAAAACCTACACACCTTGATGCTGAGATCGCAGCAGCATTACCTTTAGGCGGTATGACAGCCTACAGAGCATTATTTCATCATGGGAAATGTGAAGCAGGAAGTAAAGTTTTAATTTCTGGTGTTGGCGGTGGTGTAGCTCAATTTGCTTTTCAATTTGCCTTAGCAAAAGGGGCTGAAGTCTTCGTAACTTCAAGTGATGAAAATAAAAGATCTAAAGCCATAGAACTTGGTGCATCAGCAGCATTTAATTACAAAGATGAGAATTGGACAAAAGAAGCAAAAGAGAAATCAGGAGGTTTTGATATAGTGATTGACAGTGCAGTTGGAGATGGTTTGAATGACCTTATTAAATTAATGAACCCAGCAGGACGGATCGTTTTTTATGGGGCTACCAATGGGAAGCCAAAAGATATAGATGTTTTCAGAATGTTTTGGAACCAGATAACCCTTCAGGGAAGCACAATGGCTAATGATGATGAATTCAAAGCTATGCTTACTTTTGTCAAGAAAAACAGAATTGAACCTATAATTGATTCCATTAGACCTTTTGAAAATATAGTAGAAGCCTTCGATAAAATGAAAGAAGGTAAACAGTTTGGGAAATTAGTAGCTAAATTTTAACAACACTCCTAAACTCTATCATTTACTGCTTCAATAACATTGTTATTGTTTTTTAACCATCATTTATTGATATTACACAATGATAGAATGGATGGAGTTCATTTATGATTATTTCTCTCGAGCATTTTGGAATATCTCTTATCGATACTTCATAACTGCCAGCATAGCTTTTGTTAGCTTTTATATCATATTCAGAAAGTTAGTTGCAAGTCGAAAAATTCAAGATAAGTTTCCAAAATTGAATGACTACGGACGTGATATTGGATATTCAACACTTACCATTTTCATTTTTACAGTAATTGCAGTTCTCAGCTTAAAAACCTTTGCAGAATACTCTTTGATTTACGATTCCATTTCGGATATGCCAAAATGGTACTATTTCACTTCTTTAGGCCTAATGTTTATCCTTCATGATTTCTATTTTTATTGGATGCATAGAATTATGCACCACCCAAAATTATATAGATACATTCACAAAGTTCACCACACCTCTACAAACCCTTCACCTTGGACAGCTTATGCTTTTCATCCCTTAGAGGCAATTATTGAAGCAGGTATTATTACTTTAATCGCTTTTACAATTCCAGCTCATAGAAGTGCAATTGCTATATTTTTCATTTTTCAGATAATTTATAACGTATATGGACATACCGGCTATGAATTGTGGCCAAAAAACTTCCACAAGACTTGGATCGGGAGATTCGTAAATACCTCGGTAGCCCATAATATGCATCATAAAAAATTTCATGGAAACTACGGATTATATACACTACTTTGGGATAGAGTTTTCGGTACAATCCGAAAGGATTATAACACTGATTATGAGAACCTTTTTCTTAAAAACAAACATCAAAATCAGTGATTTCTTAACGAATCAATAAGTTCCTTTTTATTCATTTTAGATCGCCCTTCGATTCCTACTTTTTGAGCCTGATCTTTTAATTCATCAACTGTCCATTCCTCATATGCAGCAGACTTCCCTCCTTTTTTACCAGAATCAGGGGTATTTGCTATTCGAGCAGCCTTCTCTTTACTCATACCTTTATCTCGTAAAGCTTCGTATTGTTCTTCGTTTTTTATGCTTGGTATATTATCTTTTCCCATTTTTTATAAAAGCTTTTTTTATTTAACCGTTTATAAGAGTGAAGGTTACTATAAAGAATGAAGATTATATTCGAATAGTATAGGATTAATAATCAAATACTTTCTTTATCCAAATACTCTTCCCCTGACATTACAGGGTCTAAATTTTCTAATTCTTCCATGGTAAAAATTCTAGAACGAATTAAAAACCGAACTCCCATAGGAATTTCTAAAGAAAAGCTTGAGCCTCTTCCTTCTGTTACATCCAGGGTTAAATGGGTATGCTTCCAGTATTCAAACTGATCTTTGCTCATAAAGAAATCACAACCATATACTTGACCTAACCAGATATCACCTCCCCCCACTTTAAAATCACCTTTTTCAAAACACATAGGAGAAGAACCATCACAGCATCCTCCACTCTGATGAAACATTAATTCTCCAAAGCGATCTCTTAATTCATCTATTGTTTCTATTGCTCTGTCAGTAATTGATACTCTTTCCATAATTTACTGCTGTTCTAGTATTGAAAAACCTGTCAGGTTTTCTAAAATTTAGATGATAAAAATGACCTAATTTTGTAGTGATCAAGTAGTTTAAACCTGACAGGTTTATTTTCTTAATGATAGTATAAAAGAATAGGTTGTAAATGAATCTCCTTACTTAAAACCTATAACTTTCTACTTAAAAGAATCTACTAAAAGAATCCTAATTTATTTTTATCATATGAGATCAACATATTCTTAGTCTGGCGATAGTGATTCAACATCATTTTATGCGTTTCTCTACCAAATCCAGATTTTTTATAGCCTCCGAATGGAGCATGCGCTGGATAAGCGTGGTAACAATTTACCCATACACGACCCGCTTTAATCGCTCTAGGTACTTGATATAACTCATGAGCATCTCTACTCCATAATCCCGCACCTAATCCATACATAGTATCATTTGCTATTTCAATAGCTTCATCTACATCTTTAAATGTAGTTGCTGATGTAACAGGGCCAAAGATTTCTTCCTGGAATACTCTCATCTTATTATGGCCTTTAAAAATAGTAGGTTCAATATAATAACCATTTTCTAAGCCTGAGTTTAAACCTGCTTTCACTCCTCCACATAATACTTCAGCACCTTCTTGTTTACCAATTTCAAGGTAAGATAATATTTTCTCAAATTGATCATTCGAAGCTTGAGCACCCATCATGGTATCTTCAGCAAGCGGATGTCCCATTTTAATTGCTTTAGTTCTTTCAACCACTCTTTTTAAGAAGTCATCGGCAATATCCTCATGGACCAAGATTCGGGAAGGACAAGTACAAACCTCTCCTTGATTAAGAGCAAACATTACGGCTCCTTCTATCGCTTTATCCAAAAACTCGTCATCCTTATCCATGACAGATTTCATGAATACATTAGGAGATTTACCCCCTAATTCCATCGTCACTGGTATCAAGTTTTCAGAAGCATACTGCATAATCAATCTACCTGTAGTGGTTTCACCCGTAAAAGCTACCTTAGCAACTCTATCAGATTGTGCTAAAGGCTTACCAGCTTCGGGTCCAAAACCTGTCACTACATTTAATACTCCAGCAGGGACAACATCTTTTATTAACTCCATTAAAACCATAATGGAAGTTGGAGTTTGCTCAGCAGGTTTCACTACCGTGCAGCAACCTGCTGCTAGTGCAGGTGCAATTTTCCAAGTTGCCATTAACAGAGGGAAGTTCCAAGGAATAATTTGTCCTACTACACCTAAAGGTTCTTGTAAGTTAATACTTACGGTATGTTCATCATGCTCGGACATGGTACTTTCATCCGCTCTAATTGCCCCAGCAAAATAACGGAAGTGATCTACGCAAAGTGGTAAATCTGCCGCTCTTGTTTCTCTTAATGCCTTACCATTATCAATAGTCTCAACTCGCGCAAGCATTTCTAGATTCTCTTCAATAATATCAGCAATTTTTAGTAAAACGTTAGCCCTCGCAGCAGCAGGAGTTTTTGACCAGGTTTCAAAAGCCTTGTGAGCCGCATCTAAAGCCAAATTTATATCTTCTTTTGTTCCTCTTGCAGCCTTTGTAAAAGGCTTTCCATCAACAGGGCTGATATTGTCAAAGTATTCTCCTTTGGTTGGTTTCACCCATTCTCCTCCAATAAAGTGTTCGTACTGCGCCTTGAAAGTTGGACGCTCCACTGTTTTGTGAGTCATTTCTAATGTTTCCATAGTATATAGTTTTAATTTTTATATACTCTCAATATGCATTATTATATTCCTAATTATTTTGTTATGAGTATCAATCATTTTGCTATGAATCTAATTTTCAGAATTAATTAAAATTTACTAAATTGAAAGACTGTGAAAACAAGTGAATAATTGAGTAAATCACTGATTTATAACAGTATAAATATGGAATAGACTACAATTAAATTAC
This sequence comes from Marivirga arenosa, assembly GCF_030503875.2. Taxonomy (NCBI): domain Bacteria; kingdom Pseudomonadati; phylum Bacteroidota; class Cytophagia; order Cytophagales; family Marivirgaceae; genus Marivirga; species Marivirga arenosa. The sequence continues at coordinate 2,910,781 of NZ_CP129968.2, forward strand.
TAAGATAAATTATGAATGATTTAATAAAACCTTATCAAATACCTCTTAAAACTGAGAATTCATTATTTACTTTAGTAGAAAACAGAACAGCTTACACTTATGATAGCTGTGAACTCAATGTATTTGAGACCCATCAAAAAGCAGAGGATGTGAAATTGGTATTCAATGATTTTGTTTTCACTTCCATGTTGAGAGGAAAAAAAATAATGCACTTAGAAAACAAAGAGTCATTTGAATATTTACCTGGTGAATCTGTTATAGTAGGCCCAAACGAAATCATGGAAATTGATTTTCCTGAAGCTAAAGAAGATCAACCGACACAATGCATAGCTCTGGCTATTTCACAACATCTAATTGACTTCACTTTAGAAATGTTAAATGAAAAACACCCTAAAGTTTTAGATCAAGAAAAGTGGGAAATTGACCCTAGTGTTCACCATATAATTAATAATCAAGAATTAATTAATACAGTCAATAGAATTATTAAGATTTCAAAATCTGAAAACAGCGTTACTAAAGATTTATATATAGATCTGGCAATGAAAGAAATGATTATTAGGTTGATGCAAACCCAGGCTCGTCATGTTTTTACTTCCTCTATTCAGACTTTATCAAATCATCATCCTTTGGCCTACGCTATTGAAATTATACAAAGTAAAATCACCGAAAAAATAGATTTCGATAAATTAGCTAATGCTGCATGCATGAGTAGAGCATCATTCTTTAAAAAATTTAAAGAAACTTTTGGTTACACTCCAGGTCAATATGTATTATCTGAAAGGATTAAATTAGCAAAACAATGGTTAAAAAAATCAAATTGCAGTATAACCGAAGCTTGTTTTAATTCAGGTTTTGAAAACCTATCGCACTTTACTAGTACTTTCAAAAAAGAAACTGGTTTATCTCCATCTTCTTTTCAAAAACAGTTTAGATTACATGCCAATTAAGATTTAGTTCTTTTGATTTAAGATTATTGTATCTTGACCAGTTAATTACCGTAGGCATAGAAAAACTTTAATTTGAAAGACTACAATAGATTATTAGACGATATATTAAACACAGTAAATTCTGTAAAACATCCTGGTTCGGTTGCTTCCTATATACCAGAATTAGCTAAAATAGATCCTGATAAATTTGGTATATCCTTACAATTTGTGAATGGGGAAACCTATAATGCTGGTGATTATAATGAAAGGTTCTCTATTCAAAGTATTTCAAAAGTATTTACTCTGAGCATGGCCATCCAATCCATTGGGGACAAAGTATGGGATAGAGTGGATGTGGAACCTTCAGGTGATCCCTTTAACTCTTTAGTGCAGTTAGAACATGAAGAAGGTATTCCAAGAAATCCATTTATCAACTCAGGGGCCATTGTGATATGTGATATTTTATTCTCGGAATTAGAAAATCCGAAAGAGGAATATTTAAAATTTATCCATGAGCTAAATGGATCCGATAAAATTAAGTACAATGAGTTGATCTACAAATCTGAAAAAAGTAAAGGATATCGAAATATTGCAATGGCAAACTTTATCAAAAGTTTTAAAAATTTAGATAATGACCCTGAAGATGTTTTAGATTTCTATTTTTACACTTGCTCGATCGATATGAGTTGTGTAGAGCTAGCTTGGTGTTTTCAATTGTTTGCCCAACATGGGAAACAAGCTGCAGATGGCACTTTATTTCTTGATCCTAATCAGATCAAAAGAATAAATGCCATAATGCTTACTTGTGGTTTTTATGATGAATCGGGTGAATTTGCTTTCCGCGTTGGCTTACCCGGTAAAAGTGGTGTTGGAGGTGGAATTGTCGCTGTTCATCCAGGAGAATATAGCATAGCTGTATGGAGTCCCAAACTAAACGAGAAAGGGAACTCCGCTAAAGGAATGCATGCTTTAGAGCTTTTTACCACGCATATAGAGAAATCTATCTTTTAGACTTCTTTATCACACTTTTTTTAATCGATAGCTTAAAACGATTGCTCCCACTAATAAGCTCATAAAAAATAAAATCTGTGCTGGAAGACCGAAATACTCAGCAACTAAACCAAAACCTGCAGCAATCAGAGTAAATAAACCTATAAATGTATTCGCTACAGAAACATAAGTAGCTTTGTTTTCACTCGGGGCATAATCTACCAAATACGTTTTTCTGCTAAGTCGTGCCCCACTGTATGCTATTCCGTTAATAAAGAATACTGGAATGAAATAATAAAAGCCCAAATTCCAATCCGATACGAAGTAGAAGAGCAGAGCGTAAATTCCACCTGCTATGGCTATGAAAGAAGAAATTCTCATCAATCGAGTGGATGATTGATCTGCAATTTTTCCCCAGAAGGGACTACTAAGTACGTTAGCTAAACCATTTACAATAATCAAATATCCAAGCAGACTCCAAGTGGTATCATCTATATCTTTCGCAACCAATACATAAAAGGGTTGTAACAAAGGCACCGCCATTAGGAGCGCTCTAGTAAAAAGAAAATTTCTAAAATCCTTTTCATCCTTAATTAAACTCACACCTTCTTTTATTTCCTGAAAAGGATTCCTACCTCCTTCAGTAGCTCCCTTTTCTTCTTTAATGTTAAAAAACAACAAAGATGCAATCAGCCATAAGATAGAGGCAAACAGAAACATATATCCATAAATCGTTTTATCTGCGTTCTCTTGAATGAAGAACACTAATAAAACTCCGGCAATCAAGCTCAAAACCCCACCAAAGGTAGATCTGTAGCTTAACATTTGGCCTCGAGTATTTTTAGGAATCGTTTTACCAATCACATCTTTATAGGCAACAGATGCTACTCCACTCGCAATACTAAATACAGCCAATAAAATAAGAATAATTAGAGGTACAGTATCCTGATTTCCAAAAAATATATGACCTGCTGCCGCTAGCCAGCAAAATGCTTGGACTAAACCACTTATAACCCAAAAGTTCTTTCGAATAGAATATGATCTTATTTTACCTGAAACAGCTAGTTGCGGTAATAGTGAACCGGCATCCTTTATGGGTACCAAAGCTCCTACCATCGCTGATGAAGCTCCAAAAAAATGCATAATCCAAGCCAAAGTAAGATTAGGACTAATGATTTTTTCAGCCAGCTTGGTCAAGGTACCATTTGCAATGTTTAAAGTGAAATTTTTGGGAACATTGGTGCAAGCATCATCAGGAATCGCTCTACAGGCTCTAGGTTCGTCTTCTTCGATTAAATAATCGTAAAATCTTTCATTTAATTCTGCCATACAAAAAATAGAACTTAATTTTGAAAAAATATTTTAATTATGCGCGTAATAGGAGAACTTCCAAACAACTATTGTAAAACTACCTTGTTTCAATGGAATGAAAAATATTTAGTAAAGTTTGAATTAGGTTTGTACGAACAAACTTATAAAATTGACGAATACGAGGTAGCCGATGTGGAAGAACTTAAAAGCTTAATTTCTGATGAATTTATAAAAAAAGTAATGGTTAGATTTGATGAAATGCATAAAGATTGGGGATCTATTGCGTTGGATTGAAATCTGTTTGCTTTATTTCTAAACTTATCTTATTGAAGCCATTAACTAATACAATAGTACCCCCTATGCCTATTGCTCCGCCTGTGTATAGCAAAGCTTCTCCCAGCTGAGGATTTGTACCCAAAAGTTGTCCGCCAATTATTGTTACAGTATAACCTAAAGTAGCGACAAAAATTCCAGTTTTAAGTGTTTTTTTCGCATTATTCAAATTTAACTGGATCGAATTTACTTCATTCTGTATATTAAAAATATGAGATTTTATAGAATCTAATTCTTGTTTAGAAAATTCTTGCGCAAAAGAAAGTGAATTAAAACTAAGTAGAATCGTTAAAATTGTAAAAAAGTACTTCATGCTTATCCTTTTATTGATTAATCCAGTCTTTAAAGTGTCCCACTCGTTCTCTAGCTACTATTAAATCCATATCATCAGATGATTGAACGATTAGTTTCAATCTACCATTATGGTAACTCTTCATTTCAATTAGAGCCTCTAAGTTAATAATGACGGATCTGTTAATCCTATAAAAAATTGAAGGATCTAAAAGTTGATTTTCTAATTCCTCTAAACTGAAATTAACTATGTATTTTTTTGAGGATCCAATTTCTTTAAGATAAACAATTTTATCTTCAGCATAGAAATAAGCAATTTCATCTACCTCTTTAAATAGCATTTTATTGCCTACTTTAGTAAGAAATCGCTTCTTAAACTTTTTACCATTCAACTTTTCGATAACCTGATTAAGAAGTGCATTGTCATTACTCTTGCCTTCTTGACTAACGCATAATTCTTCAAATTTTTCAAATGCGTCAATCAACCTCTTTTCCTGAAGTGGTTTTAAAACGTAGTCAATACAGTAATGATCAAATGATTGTAAGGCATGTTGATCATAAGCTGTTAAAAAAATAATGGGTATTTTTCTATTTTGATTTTCAAATACATCAAAGCAATTACCATCTGCCAAATGAATGTCGCTGATAATTAAATCTATACTTTGATTATTCTGCAGTAATAGTCTTGAATCTTTTATACTCTGTGATGTACCTACTATTTCCCAATTTGGCCGAAATTTATCAATAATTTGTTTTATTCTCTCTTGAGCTAATGGCTCGTCTTCAAAAATTAAAATTTTCATTTTATATTGATTAATGGAACTGATACCTCAAAAAATTCTTCAGTTTTATTTATCGAGATTTGTTCTCCTAAAAACCTATATCTCTCAGAAATGTTTTTTAATCCTATCCCAATAGAATCTATATCTTCTTTTTTTAATTGGATAGTATTTTTAATGAGTAGATGACCATTTTCGCCAGTTATATCTACCTTAACGGGTGCCTCTTGTGTAAAATAGTTATGCTTTACTACATTTTCAATTAGTAATTGAAGAACTACGGGAGGAATAAATAATTTAGATAAATCAGGATTAATATTTAATGAAATGATAAGTGAGTTTTTAAATCTGATTTCAAGAAGTGAAATATAATCTTTAAGAAAATTTAATTCTTGTTCAACTGGAACCAGTTCTTCATTTACGTTTAAAGATATATACCTATACATCGAGGATAGTTTTTGCAGAAAAATGTCTGCTTTTTCTAAATCAGTGTGCATCAATGAGGATAATGCATTAAGATTATTAAAAAGAAAATGCGGATTTAGCTGGTGGTTTAATCTTTCATATTGACTACCAATTGTTGCATTTTTCAATTTCTCAGTTTCCAATTCTTTTTCTCTGAATTTCTTATTGAAAAAATAAATTGCATTAACAGTATTTAAGAATAGGTTTATTCTGGAAGTAAATCCAAATGTCAACATAAAATTTTTCTGAGTCAGAGTAAAGGGGTCCCCTAATGTTAAAGAAGTCAATTCAACCGATAACAGACTAATCAAAACAGTAGCTATTATACTTATCAAAAACTGCTGTAAAAGCGGATGAATACTTTTTATACTCTTGATTAAATAATTCTGAATAAAAAGATTGGCCATCCATACTGAAAAAGATAAACCAAAAATCGTAATGAATAGCAGATGGTAGGGTAGAGCAGCTTGGTATAATCGGTCTCCTTCCAGCACTATAATATTCACGAATGAATATATTGCAAGTAGCGTAATAAAGAGAAACCTTCTTTTGTGCTGAAACATGGCCTTGTAATTAAGAATCTTAAGAGCGTTGTGAATATACTAAAAAAGGGTGAATATGAGTCCACCCTTTTAACAGTATCAATAATTATAAAGTTGGTAATAAAACTCCATCAATTACATGTACTACACCGTTTTCAATTGCTACATCAGCGGTGGTTACATTGAAAGTGTTATTATTAACATCTGTTACCGTTACTCCATCTTCCAAAACATTAACCGTTAAGCTTTCTCCCTGAAGAGTTTCAAATGTATCACCATCTGTTAAATCGTGAGAAAATGCTACCGCAGGAACTACATGAAATTGTAAAACAGCTGCAACTGCTTCAGCTCCTAACTTAGCAATTAAACCATCTAAATCATCTACTTCCTGAGCTGCTAATAAATCAGCAAAAGCAGCGTTGGTTGGAGCAAAAACAGTAATCGCTTCAGCATTGGAAACATCATCATCCAATTCAGCTGCTACCAATGCATCTATCAAAGTAGACAATCCTGCATCAGTTGCAGCATCAACAACAGACGGTAAAGTGATTTCTGGCAATAATACACCATCAATTACATGAACAACACCATTATCTATTGCTACATCAGCAGTAACTACATTATAAACAGTACCATTGAAATCTGTAACGGTTACACCATTTTCCGTAACATTAACAGTTAAAGTACCTCCTTGAAGTGTCTCAAAAGTTGCACCATCTTCTAAATCATGAGAGAATGCAACAGCAGGTACAACATGGAAACCTAACACTGCTTCCAAATTATCAAGACCTCCTAATTCAGCTACTAATTGATCTAATGTGCTTACACCATATGCTTCAAGTGCATCACCAAATGCTTCGTTTGTTGGTGCAAATACTGTAATGGCATCTGAATCTAATAAGGTTTGATCTAAACCTTCTACTGCTCCTATTGCATCAAGTAAGGTGGTAAGTTCTGCAGAAGTTGCTGCTTCAACAACTGTCGGTAATTCAATCTCAGGTAATAGAACACCATCGATAACATGAACCACTCCATTATCAATTGCTACATCAGCTGTAATTACATTAAATGTATTGCCAGCGGCATCCGTCACCGTAACATTAGTACCTGTTCTTGTTACTGTTAAATCCTGCCCTGCTAGAGTAGAGAAGCTTTGTTCTCCTTCTGCTAAATCCTCAGCAAAAGCAGTTGCAGGTACTACATGAAAACCTAATACAGTTTCTAGATTATCGACCCCGCCTAATTCTGCTACTAATTCGTTGAGGGAATTTACACCGTATGCTTCCAATGCATTTCCAAAAGCTTCATTAGTTGGTGCAAATACAGTAATTGCCTCCGCTGCTAGTAGGTTGTCTGCTAATCCATTAACAGCGCCAACTGCGTCTAAAAGCGTTGTTAAACCAGCTTCAGTAGCTGCATCAACTAAATTTGGAAGTTCTTCCTCTGGTTCTTCTGTTTCAGGTAATGTAGGAAGTAAAACTCCATCGATTACATGAACAACTCCATTTTCGATTTCTACATCGGCAGTCTGAACATTTACTGTATTACCAGCTGCATCAGTAACAGTTACTGCACCACCTGATAAATTCACTAAGAGTTCCTGATTAGCTAAAGTAGTGAAAGTATTCTCTCCTTCATTCAAATCTTCAGCAAAAGCAACCGCAGGAACTACGTGAAATCCTAGGACAATCTCAAGGTTTCCTATCCCGCCTATTGCCGCAACCAATTCATTTAAATCCGCTGCATTAAATGCTTCTAATGCCGCAGCAAAGGCAGCGTTTGAAGGTGCAAAGACAGTAATTGCCTCAGCATTCAATAATGTTTGATCCAAACCATCAACAGCGCCAACTGCGTCCAATAATGTAGTTAACCCTGCATCTTGTGCTGCTTCAACTAAATTTGGTGCTGGCGTCATATCATCCTCATCCATCTCATCCTCACATGCGAACCCGATAAACATCAAGGGTATCAAAACGAATAATCTCCATAAATTTCTCATAGTATAATTTTTTTTGTTTGCTTCATAAACAGAAAAAATTATTTGTAGGTACATCCTTTTAGGTTGAATCAGCCTTTATAAAAGATGAAATGTAGAATTAAAAGGACGAAATGTAGAGTACTTATTAATATTGATTACCTTAAATCGATAAAGCCATCAGCATAATTATCACCGATTAAATCTGCTTCATTATTAAATTGGAAATCACTCAGGATTTCAAAATCTATTGTGTTAGGTCCTTTAAACAGTTCTAGCAAATCCAATTCAAAATTTAACTTTGATGTATTTTGGTTTAAAACTAAAGGAGTGTTAAAGGTAAACTCTTGTTTTTTAAGATTCTTTTCAGTTCCGATATGAACTACAACCCCTCTCCTATTTCCTGCTTTATTTTTAAATTCACCATCAATTCTAATAAATTTATAACCAGTAGTCCAGTTCCAGGCCATATTGTTCGAAGGATCCAGATCACCAATTGCCGTACCCGATAGATTTTCCTCACCCTCTACCCCTAAGTAAAACTGGATTGAATTATAAGTGGCCGATGGAATATTTTTTAAGTTTAAAGTGTACTTATTATCGTTTTGAGGCTCAATAAGATGGTAACTTTCTGGAACAGCATAAACTTCTCCATTTGAATTGATCAGTTCAATTTTGCTGATGTACGTTCTCCATAAACGTACTGAAAACTCATTTCCGGCTTCATTTTGGTATAATGATTCATAATTAAAACTCTCTTCATCAGCCATATGGATGAATTCTAAATCTAAATCAGCGGTACTTTCTTCATTTCCACCACAAGCAAAAATGAATAGAGGCAAAATATAAAATAGATAGTTAATTATTTTCATTTTCGAATGGATTAGAAAAGTCAGGATTAGAAATAAAGTCTTCGTCAGTTAGCATATGAAGAAATGCAATTATATCTTCCTTTTCCTGTTCTGTTAAAAACAGTCGTGGTCTTTCACCAGCGTCTTGATTTTCATTGCTTCCTTCAATTATCAAAATATCTAAAGTAGAAGATTGATGGATTCCATTATCGTAATGCTCTATTACCTCTTCAAGCGTTTCAAATCTACCATCATGCATATAAGGAGCTGTTAAAGCAATATTTCGAAGGCTAGGAGTCTTGAAACGACCTTTATCTTTAGGATCACCAGTTACCGCCATTAAGCCTTCATCTATATTTTCATCTGTATCAAGGCCATTATTATGAAAGCCCTGAAAACCATCAATAGCACCAGAAGTTAAGGGCCCCAAATGGCAATCTCCACAGTTCCCTCCTCTCAATTGACCAGGAATAGGATGTGTAAAAAATAATCTTTCACCTCTTTTCTCTGAGGGTGAAGGTTCATACTCTCCCCTCAAATATTGATCGTATTTTGAATTGGAGGAAATTAAAGAACGCTGAAATTGCGCTAAGGCTTTCCCTATTAAATCTTCAGTGATCTCTTCAGCATTAAAAGCTTCCTGAAATAATGTGGTATACCCTTCTTCCTCTAGTTCTTGAATTGCGTGATCAAACGATTCATGCATTTCAATTGGGTTTCGAATAGGCTCAATGGATTGAGATTCTATTTGCTCAAATTTACCATTCCAAGTAAAATGCTCTGCCCACATTAAATTTACCAAGGACATGCTGCTCACTTTTCCATTAACACCATCTATACCAGGACTAGTAGCTAATCCATCGGTAAACGCTTTCTTCTGTTGATGACAGCTGGCACATGACATACTATTATCGCCTGATAACTTCTTTTCATAAAAAAGCATTCTACCTAATTCAAATCCTTTTCGGGTAATAGGGTTATCATCAGGTATTCGATTGCTATAACTCCCAAAATACTCAGGTGGATTTAATTCCCTTTCAGAATTAGGGTCAATATTAGTTTCTTTAGGATTGCAGCCGATTATCAAACCCGTTATAACAATCAAATAAAATATTTTAGTCATTTGGCAATCATGTAATTAAACAATTAATAAACGTTAATTCGGAGTAAAATAGTTTAAAAAATATAACTAATTGCAAAATTGCTTCTCTTCATCGAAACCCCTAACCACTGAAATAAATTCTTTTAAAAAAGCCATTTTTATTAATTAGCTTTCAAAAAAAATAGTACGCATGAAAATTATATTATCAATATTTCTAATTGTAATTACAAGCCAAAGTACAATTGCACAAAATCGTCCACAAGATTTCTTATCCAGTGAATTTCATAAAGAAAGACGGGAAGTATTAAGAGAAAAAATGCCTAAAAATTCTGTTGCTGTTTTCTTTTCTAACCCCATAAGGAACAGAGCGAATGATGTAAATTTCAAATACCATCAAGATCCAAACTTTTATTATTTAACCGGTCATAAACAACCTCATGCCTTATTGATGATATTTAAGGAAGAACAAAATATTAACAATACTTCCTTTGATGAAATCATGTTTGTAAGAGGAAGGAATGCCTTGGCAGAATTGTATGATGGAGGTAGGATTAGTACTGCTGAAGCTGTAAATCAATTGAAATTAACTGCTTCTTTGGAAACACCAGAATTTAAAAACTTCCCAATTGATTTTTCAAAATTTGACCAAGTATTATTTTATGATTTTAAGAATGATGTAAGACAAACTAATGAAGAAGGAGATCTCTATGATTTGATTGAACAGTTTAAGGAAAAAGTCAATTATCCAGATCAAAATAATTTAGACATTACACCTGAACCTCAACAAAACAACTTAAACACTAAGTTGCTAGAAGAATTGTTAAGACCGATGCGCGGTATAAAAACAGAAGAAGAACTTGAATTACTTGAAAAAGCAGTGAAAATCTCTGCACTTGGTCAAGCTGAAGTAATGAAAGCAATTAAACCCGGTATGTCCGAATTAGAGGTTCAAGGCATGCATGAATTTATATTCAAGAAATACAAGGCAGAATATGAAGGATATCCTAGTATTGTAGGCGCAGGTCATAATGGTTGTGTTTTGCATTATATTGAAAATTACAAACCAGAAATTGAAGATGGAGAATTAATCCTTATGGACCTAGGAGCAGAATACCATGGTTATACTGCTGATGTTACCAGAACTATACCTGTAAATGGAAAATTCACAAAAGAACAAAAGGCAATATATGATTTGGTTTATGAGGCTCAAGAAGCTGCCGCTTCAATTGCAAAAGCTGGAGTTCCGTTTTCAGATTTGTATGATACCACTTTGACCATTATCAATAAAGGACTATTAGAACTAGGTATAGTAAAAAGTTTAAAGGAAGAAGATTTAATCGATCCCACTACTGGCAGACATCGTTATTACCCTCACGGCTGCTGCCACCACATCGGTTTGGATGTTCATGATTTAGGAGAATACGGAAAATTAGAAGAAAATATGGTCATAACGATTGAACCAGGAATTTACATACCAGAAGGTAGCCCATGTGATGAAAAATGGTGGGATATTCCGGTTAGGATTGAAGATGATTATCTCATCAAAAAAGAAAGTGCCGAATTATTATCTGATGATGCTCCAAGAAAAAGTGATGAAATTGAAAAACTTATGAAAGAAACTAGTGCCTTTGAGCAGTTTAATTTACCAGAATTGGAAAACAAGTAATCTAATAAACTATTATATACTATTAAGAATTGAATTTATGTATTTTCTTTGTCATTAAATTAAACTTAAAAATCATTTAAATGTACAATATTTTAAAACACGCGCATTCAGGAATAGCCTATTTACTTTTATTAGCTTTGGTCATTGCTCTTGTCTATAATATAATTGGATGGGCAGGAAATAAAGCTTTCACAAAAGGTAATAAAATTGCTGCTTTAATCGGCTTCATTTCAAGTCATCTTCAATTACTATTAGGTTTAATATTATATTTTGTTTCACCTTTAGGTGTATCAAATTTAAGTGGTGAAACCATGAGTGATTCTATGTCAAGACTTTATGCTCTTGAACACCCTCTTACTATGATAATAGCAATTGTTTTAATAACAATCGGGTACTCTAAATCGAAACGAGCTGAGGATGATAAGAGCAAATACAAAAAAATCGTTTTGTTTTATGCAATTGGCTTAATCTTAATATTATCTAGAATACCTTGGTCTGTATGGCCAGCGTAATTAAAACTTTTGCATCCTACTAAAATAACTTTGTAGTCATGCAAGCATTTCAAATTAAAAAGGCTGGGTTTCTAGCCTTTTTTTTGCATTCATTTTTTAAAGGACTGTATAAGAATCGATATTAATAGCATTTCCTGAAATACTTTAATCAAAACGAATAGATATTTAATTATTCAAATATTTTATATTATTTTTCAATACATATCGTAAATTATTTAAGATTAATGAAACTTCAACATTAAACAAAACTTTAAAATAATTGAATCAATGATCTGAAGTAATGAGTAGAACTTTACCACTTTTCCCATTAAATTTGGTAGCGTTTCCTTTTCAAAATTTAAACTTACACATCTTTGAGCCCCGCTACAAGGAATTGATTGCAGATTGTATTGAAAATAACAGCACATTTGCTATCCCTTCTTATGTTAAAAACAAGGTTGAGTATGGGACTGAAATGGAAATTCGGGAAGTAAGCAAGAAATATGATGATGGTAGGTTTGATATCAAAACTAGAGGAATTAGGATTATAAAAGTCCTAAAAATGGATAACCCCTTTAAGGATAAAAAATATGCCGTTGGATCAATAGAAGAAATATCAAATAAAAATAATCCTGATATCATCATGAAAGAAGAAATATTTGAGGCTGTACAAGAAATGTATGATATAGTTGAGGTTGACGAAAGAAAACTTTCAATGGATTTTCAAATATATGATATTGCACATCAAATTGGACTTTCAAAAGATGCTGAATATGAATTGATTCAAATTAATGAGGAGCGACAAAGACAACGTTTCGTTCTAGATCATTTAAAGGTCTTATTACCTAAATTAAGAGATTTGCAAAGATCTAAGGAGTTGATAAAGATGAATGGCCATTTTAGAAAATACAATCCTCCTCAAGAGTTTTAAGCCAAGTACTGCCACTTGGCTTTATTTTTTTATAAATTTCTTGAACACAATTTCATCTTCATTGAGTAAAATTAATTTATAAACACCAATCTCAAGTTTAGATATATCTACTCTACTTTTAAATTTCCCCTTTAGAACTTCTTTACCTTCTATATTTAAAATTTTATAAGCTTGATATTTGTCCGACCTAACCTCTATAATTAAATATGAATTAGCAGGATTAGGATAAACTTTCAAATTATTAGCTGAAGACCGATCATTTGAAGTAATTAAAGTCTCCACTCCCATTAAATTAATAATCTGTTTTTGATCTTTTGAAGAATGAATAATTTGACCAAGAATTTTACCTTGATTGCCGCTTTCTGGTGCGAATCGAACATATACTTTTATTCTAGGTAGGTTACCATATATATCTACAGGTAATTGTATGCTCTTATCATAATTTGATTTCTCAAACAAACTGACTTGAAAATTATCAGTACATTCAATTAATAAATCACTGCTTACGTTTTCAACTTTTAAAGCATAAAATTGAGGTTCGGAATAATCATAAATTTGAACCGATTCAAATTCAATACTGTCAGTTGATTCTATTATTATTTTAGATTCTCTTTTAAGTTCAATTAGATCATTTTCAAATTCAGGGTATAGAAACAGTTGCCTATCTAAGTGCATTAATAATCCTTGGAAATCAAAGTACCCGTAAGGAATTAATTCACCAAGCAACCCCAACTTCTTGGATAAAACAAGCTTTAAAGTATCTCCTGACAGGGCTATTACTTCATAATTTTCATTTTCAAAAAATCCTTCTTCTATAAAATTCAAGCTATCAAGCTTGATTCTCATGAATTCAAATTGTAGAAAATCCTTCTCATGCATATCAATTGCAGCTATTGACGAAGAATCCTGAGAAAGTATGTTAATTGGCTCTTCAATAGTAATTGTGGCTCCATATTTACTTTGAATAAGCGTCCCCACTAATTGAACACTATCACCAAAGGCCAATTGGGGTACTTCAGCTCCTTGAATTAAAATACCATCAGTGCTGTCCTGAACTGCTCTCAATGAATCAAAATGACTGGCTCCTCCAATGACTCTAGCATTAAACTTAACTCTACTCCCCAAATCATAATTTTTAATATTTTTTATAGATTCTGTTTCTAAGGTGGCTTCTTCAGCACTTAAAATTAAATACAACTGATCTGCTCCCTTAGTACTAATTTTCAATGAATCCAGAATCTGATCACCTATGGCGCTCTCAGGAGAAAATCGGACAAAGATTTCTTGATCCTCAATCAAATAATCTGAAAAAAAGATAGTATCGAATGCCTGAGTAAATTCTTCATTTAGAGATAACTCAAAATGTGGTGGGGATATGATTAAAAGACTATCCTGTAAATTTTGTGCACTTAATGTAAATGAACTGGCATTTGAATTATTGGGATAATAAATTAGACCAAAATCATTATTAAAATCAGAGCTATCAATTTCTATAGTTGTCTCTTTAAATTCAATAATGTAATCAGATGACAATACACCATCAGTAAATGTTATAGTAATTTCCTCTTCTTGATTATACTTCAGATTTGATAATAATAGTTTACCATCAATAAGTTCCACATTTGATGTAATAGATAATGTACCACTTCCACCATGACTGATAGTGATAGTTCTATCCATAACATCTAAATTCTCAAAACTATCGAGTGCTGAAATTCCTATACTAAAAGTATCATTTACGTAGTAATGATCGGTAGTTGATTCAATTGATAATTGATCTGCTTGAACATCTAATTGAAAAGAATTTGAGAGTATTTGATTTGAAAGAGTATCTAATAAAAAACTACCTGTTGAATAGACTTCAAATGAGTGCAAAGTAGGAATCGAAAAATCCATTAATAATTCATCCTCAAATATTTCTTCTATCCAAATACTAAGTACTATTTTAGCAGTATCTCCATCAGAAATTTCAAATTGCTGATTTTCAAAATTGAATAGTAAACTATCTTCATATATAACAGTTTGAATGGTCTCTATTTCAGTTCCATCATTAATCAGCTTAGCACCTTTTATAATTTCTGACCAATCCAAAACAGTATTTTCAGGTCCTTTCTCAATTACCACCTTTTCAATTATAGTAGGCAATCCATCTCCACTTCCAAAATCTATAATATTAAACTTAAATACATCTATAGAACTGCTTTCTGATGAATTATTGATAGTGATAATTCCTGATTCTAATGGTTGTTCAGGGTTTTGAATATCACTATCAGAATTGATATTTATATTTGTGTTAACAACTAAAACTTCATCTATTAATGAATAGCAATAAGTATCATCAAAATATTCAAATATTGAAAAGTGATACCCCGTATTAGAATTTAAACCACTAAGATTTACAAAATCTCCTGTCCCACTATATACCACATAATTCCCATTCCCAATTTCATCCGCTAATTCATTGCTTAAATCTGCATCTGCATTATATGTTACACCGTTTTCTGGAATCGCATCTACTGGTTGGGATTCTTTTAGTAATACTAATACCGCATCCCCATTTCCCCTTTGCCAATTTAACTGAATTTGATTTTCACTAATATCTTCTTCCTCAACAGTTAAGAAAATAGCTTGCTCATCAGGAGCAGTGCAAGGCAACATAAAGCTTTGACCCTCATTTATTTGTCCTTTAGTTGCATCACTTGGCTCCAGCCACGAATAATCACCATATTCTACACCATCACCAGTCAATTGTAAAGATTGATTCAATAATGTTGAAGAATTACTCTCTGAAACTCCAACATCAATTGATTCAATATTGTCAGCAGGTCCACCAACCCCTAAAAATGAACCTTCATAGCTTATAAATTGAAGTAATGAGCCATCATATTCCAAAGCAAAGCCATCTGGCCCATTTTGAATTCCTGATATCTCTAAATAAAAAATTGAAAAGCCATTTTCTACATCAGCAGGTGTAAATTCAGTTAAATTATAAGTATTTCCATATGTTTCACCATTGGAACCATTAAAAAGATAAAACTGGAATAAACTCAAATCATAAGAAGACACATCTTTAATCACTATTTCTACAAATTCATTAACATCGGATCCTTCATTATCATAATGAAACTCATTAATCCATGCTGTTTGAGCTAATAAAATCGATTGAAAAAGAAGGAATAAAAGAATGCTTAAAAGGCTAGTTTTGGGGAGTAATTTCATTTAGGTTTTGGTAGTTCTGTACTAAAATCTAAAATTTCATTCTAAATTCATAAAATATCTTGAAATATTTAAGATGTAGATTCAACTGAAAATTCTACTTGTAAAAATTGGGCATAAAAAAAGCATCTGCAATTAACAGATGCTTTTAAATAATTTATAAATAATAATTAAAGAAGACCGTTAGTTTTTCTTACAGCTTCCGCACTTTCATTTAATTTCGCTTTTTCTGCGTCATCTAATTCAATTTCAACAATCTCTTCAATTCCGTTTTTACCAATTATAGCAGGAACACCTATAGAAATATCATTCAATCCATATTCACCTTCTAATAAGCAAGAACAAGGGAACATTTTCTTAGAATCGCAAGCAATAGCTTGAACCATAGCTGAAACTGCAGCACCTGGTGCATACCAAGCAGAAGTACCTAATAATTTCGTTAATGTAGCTCCACCTACTTTAGTTTCCTCTCTTACATAATCCATTTTTTCTTCAGAAATGAATTTTGAAACAGGTACACTATTTCTTGTAGCTAATCTTGTTAATGGAATCATACCTGTATCGCTATGACCACCTATAACCATACCATCAACATCTGATGCAGGACATCCTAAAGCTTCTGCTAATCTATATTTGAAACGAGCTGAATCTAATGCTCCACCCATTCCAATAATTCTATTTTTAGGTAAGTTAGTCGCTTTGTGAGCTAAGTAAGTCATAGTATCCATTGGGTTAGATACTACAATGATTGTTACATTAGGTGAATTTTTAATTAAATTCTCTGCAACCTGCTTAACAATTCCTGCATTAGTTGAGATTAATTCCTCTCTTGTCATACCAGGTTTTCTAGGAATACCTGATGTAATTACTGCAACATCACTATCAGCTGTTTTACTGTAATCGTTGGTAACACCAGTGATTTTAGTGTCAAAACCATTTAAAGAAGCAGTCTGCATCAAATCCATAGCTTTACCTTCAGCAAAACCTTCTTTAATGTCAACTAATACTACTTCTTCAGCAAAATCTTTAATGGCAATGTATTCAGCACAACTTGCACCTACTGCACCAGCTCCTACTACGGTAACTTTCATTTTATTTATTTTAAAGGTTAAACAATCTTGAATTCGATTACAAAACTACAAAAAATAATATTATTCTGCTTTGATACTTATAGGTTCAATAATTCAGAATTTAAATATTATTATTATACACATGACCTAAATCAAAAAAACCAAAATTTGTTTTATATGTTGAAAACAAACGGGCCATATAGTCATTTTGTTGCTGTGTGTAGGATTCTAAAACTTTTGCTTTTATTTTGGGATAGTGATCAAATATTTCAAATATATTAATTTGCGGAATTACATAGATTTGAGCCTTCTCTGACTGAACAACCGCATTATAAATTCTCCTTGCTTCAGGGATTAATGCATTATCTCCAAAAGACATATTTTCAGATAGCTTGCCTAAGCTTTCAAATCTATCTTCTATATCAATGGTTAAAGAAATCTCACCTCTTTGAGTTAAATACAACGCGTGGCTTGGATCATCTCTAAAAAACACTACCTCATTCTTTTTATATACTCTCATATGCATAAAAGGAAGAAAATGAGATAATTGCTCAAAACTCAGTTGCTCGAATATTTTTATTTCTTTCAAAAACCGAAATAAGACCAGCTGTTTATGGTCATAAGATTTTTTGAAGGGATTAAGAATTTTCATAATGTTCTATTCGTAATACTTTTTTAGTACTGTCTTTAACCTTAAATAAATCTGAAAATTTATGTCCTACCAGCCAAACTACCTCTCCTTCAGATTTTAAAACCAATTTATTTTCCTTTTGATGCAAAGGTACTTTTTGATCTATCAATATATCACTAATTTTTTTCTTACCCTTCATTCCTAAGGGTTGAATTTTGTCGCCCTCCTGCCAATAATCCAGTTCAAGGGTACCATTTATGGATTCCAAATCTATAAAAACTAGCTTTTGATTCTTTGCAAAATCAACTTCTTCTTTGTCAAGAATATTAATTTTAAACTTTCCGATAGAAGTATGAATCAACTTAGACTCTATTTTCAATTCCTGCGGAAATTCTTGCTTAGTTTTTTCACCCCTTATATTTACGAAAATAAATTTTCTATCTACAATTAGCATATGAGAATTGGAATATAACTGAGCCCCAACCCTATCGAAATCAAAAGATTGCAATTGATTTAAACTGAAATCAAAATCACTAAGCAAATCTGATAAATAAACGATTGGGAAATCTATGTCTAAAATTGATCTTTTGATTTTCACCTCACCATCAGTTAGGATAAAATATTTCGTTTTAAGCTGGTCTAATTTATAATTATAAGCTTGCTCAGCTGCTCTCATTTTTAATGAGGTTTGTTGAAAGCCTTTAATTACATTAGGATTTAGATTTTCAAATTGTGGAATTATGTGATGCCTAATTTTATTTCTATTATAATGATCGATTTCATTTGAAGCATCCTCCCTCCAGTCAATTTCTTCATTTTCAGCATATTCTATAATCTCCTTTTTACTGGCAAAAAGTAATGGTCGTGCAATTTTATTTTGAAGGGGTAACATTCCTCTAAAACCCTTTATTCCACTCCCTCTACTTAAATTAAATAATACAGTTTCAAATTGATCATTTGCATGATGAGCCGTCAATAATTTATCATATGAATGACAAATCATCAATTCCTTAAACCATTTATACCTTAAATTTCTAGCTTGTAATTGGGTAGAACCTTTTTCTTTTTGGATCTCAACTTTTTTTACGTGAATAGGAACTCCCAATTCAGAAGCTAATGATTCAACATATTCTTGATCTTTGTCAGATTCTTCTCCTCTGAGTTGAAAATTCATATGCGCCAAAGAAAAATGAAACCCAATGTGTCTTAGAAGGTGAGCTAGTACCACTGAATCTACTCCGCCACTGATTGCTAAAAGCAAATGTTCATTTCTTTCAAAAAGAGATTCCTTCTTTATATAATCTAAAAATGATTCGCTTAACATATTTCTTTATGAAATTACTTAGATTTGCACAGAATTTGCTTATCGAAGCTATCAAAAGTAAATGTATGAACTTCCAACGAATTATAATCCTTAGTTTTCTTCTAATCTTATCTATTGGGGTAAAAGCTCAAAGAAATGGGGTGAGATATGGATCAAAAGGATATTCTGAAACTATTAACAAAGGTAAAGACAGCTTTACACGACTAGTAGAAAAGGTTTGGTTTGAGATAAAAAAAGAGAACATCTATATAAAAGGAGATTCTGCCCTTTACTACGATAAACAAGGAATCATGATAGTTTTTGGAGATGTAACCATCACCAAAAACGACTCTATTGATATTACTTCTAAGCGTTTAAATTATTATGTAACTGAAAATAAAGCTGAGTTAAGAAATAATGTAGTATATGATGATGGTGATATGAGAATGACTACTAATTATCTTGATTACTATATGAATTCTGAAGATGGCCACTTTTTCAATGGAGGTAAATTAGTAGATGGGGAAACCACTTTAATAGCAGAGGAAGGTTATGTGGTTAATGCAGAAGATCTAATAAAGTTTTATGAAGATGTTGATTTGACAAATCCAGAATATCAATTATTAACGGATACTTTATTTTATCATAGAACCACTAAAATAGCCACAACTTACGGTCCAACTAAAACCATTATGAAAAATGGTGAAGTCGTGGATGCTGACAAAGGAGGTAAATTCTACACAGATAAAAAGAATGCCCAATATACCGCTGGGAAAATTACAACAGAGTCCTATGAAATCTTTGGAGATAATTTATTTTTCGATGATTTAAGACAAGAATCCAGAGCACAGGGAAATGTTAAAGTTATTTCAGAGGAAAACAATATTATCATTTTAGGTAATGAAGCTGCTACAAAAAAGGAAGAAGGTATTACCAAAATATGGGGTAATCCTGTACTGAAGCAAGCAGTTGAAAATGACACTTTGTATTTATCAGCCGATACGCTAATTTCTATCGATTCTGAATATGATTCCTTAAGTAGATTACTTGCTTTCAATAATGTTAAAATCTTCAAATCTGATATGCAAGGAGTATCAGATTCAATGGCATATATGCTTGAGGACTCCATGATTTTCTTCTATAAAGATCCTATTTTATGGAGCGAGGGCAATCAAATAGTGGCGGATACAATCTCCATGGAAATTAAAAATGGTAAAATGGATAAGCTAAATATGAGAAATAAGGCTTTTACCATTAATCAAGATACTGTTAGTAATTTCAATCAAATTAAGGGAAGGAATATGACTGCCTATTTGAAAAATGATGAGATGGATAAGATTTTAGTTGAAGGCAATGGAGAAAGTATATATTTTGCTGTGGATGAAAACACTTTAGAGCTCATTGGAATGAATAAGGTACTGTGCAGTTCTATGAAAATTCAGTTTCTAAATGGAGAAATGAATGATATTACATTTTATAAAGATCCAGAGGGAAGATTTATTCCACCACATGAAATTGAGGAACCGGAAACAAGGTTAAAAGACTTCAAATGGCATATTGAGAAAAAGCCAACTAAAATTGAGGTTTTAGGAAAACATGCATACAAAGAACAAATATTAGAAAATGATAAAGCTGTCCTTCCTGATGATGTAAAACTCGAAACAGAGAATAAGAGACCCTAAACGCATTGCTGTATTAAATATTATTCTAGCTTCTATTTTTTTTAATAAATCATTAGACTTTATAATAAATAAATCCTATTTTTACTATGCATTATACTAAAGTCTAATGAAACTAGTTTTTACCATATTTTTATCCTTTTTAATCCATTCAGTTTTACTGAGTCAGGATTTTATGGTTAAAGACTTTAGAGGCGAAATTATCACAGGTTTTCAAACATCAAAAACCACCACTTTTAAGATTCAGAATTTCAGTAATAGTAGCAAATCAATCAGAATAAAGCATAGCTTAGATAAAATTCAAGGTGGCGGTAATTTTACAATTTGCTACGATGATATTTGTAATACCGATAACGAATTTTTAATCATCAATATTCCAGCGAACAGTATAACTAATGATATTGAATTAACATTGACTGGGGGTCTTTCAAACTTAAATACTATAACTTATTTAGAATTTATTGATTTACAAATTGATAATGTGATTAAAAAAGAGCTATCACTTAAAATCAATGAAGAAAAGCAAAAAGACATCTTCTTTGAAAAAGGAGACATAATAGTTAGCAGCTTTTTTCCAAATCCATCTGTTAAAAACGCCATATTAGAATACAATATTAATCCATATGAAACGGAAGCTAAAATAACCCTTCAAAATGTTTTAGGAAGTATAATTGAAACCTATGAGCTAAGTCCAGATGAAAACAAACTCAACATTAATACAGAAAATTTAAATCCTGGAGTATACTTCTATACTTTATCAATTAGAGATGAAGGTTTAGCAACAAGAAAATTAATCGTAAAAAAATAATCTTCAATCCAATCTTAATAGTATTGCTTCGTTAGCAATAAAAAATTGTTCATTCCACAAAACAAATGTATATTTGCACCCTTATGCGAAATTCGTACAGAAATTTACTTTTTACATTCATAGTTACCATCCTATTCAGCTCTTGTAGTGATTTCAGAAAATTACAAAAAAGCGATGATTGGGAAAAGAAATATGATGCTGCTATAAATTATTATGACATAGGTGAATATTATAAAGCTAATGTGCTATTAGAACAAATACTCCCTATCATAAAAGGTTCGGAGAAAGCAGAAATTGCTAATTTCTACTACGGATACACTTATTTTTATCAGGAACAGTATTTATTAGCTTCTCACTATTTTAAAGTATTTTATGATACTTTCAATAGAAGTAAGTTTGCTGAAGAAGCTAGGTTCATGTTTGGCTATTCCTTATACAAGGATTCACCAAGATATAACCTTGATCAAACAAGTTCAAAAGAAGCGATTACTGCCTTACAAGGTTTCATTAATTTATATCCAAAGTCAAAGTTTGCACAAAAGGCAGATGAAGCTTTAGTTGATTTAAGAGATAAATTAGAGAGAAAGGCATATGAAAAAGCTTTATTATATTATGATTTAAAAAAATTCATGACAGGTGAATATCTTAAAGCTGCATTAGTAGAATTTGGTAATTTTCAAGATGACTTTCCTGGCTCAAAATACACTGAGGAAATTCAATATTTAGAAATCGAAGCTATGTACAACTTAGCTGAGGTGAGTATATATTCAGTTAAAAAAGAAAGGTATTTGGAAACTATAAGTTTTTATGAGAGTTTTATAGAAAACTATGAAAACAGCAAATACCTTAAAAAAGCTGAAAAAATTTACGAAGATTGTTTAGAAAAAGTAAGAAAATTAAATTCATAAATAAATATGGCAAATCCATCAATCACTACTAGAGATACTGCTGAATTGGTAAAGGATACTGATAATATCTACCAAACAGTTGTTGTAGCATCAAAAAGAGCTCGTCAGATCTCAAGTAATATGAAAGAAGAATTGAGTAACAAGCTTGCTGAATTTGCTTCAACTGTTGATAACTTAGAGGAAATTTTTGAAAACAGAGAGCAAATTGAAATCTCAAAATTCTATGAAAGAATGCCTAAGCCGACCATTTTGGCTATGGAAGAATTCTTAGAAGGTAAAGTATATTATAGAAAAAGAGAAGAAGAGGAGGATAAATAATCCTGGAGATGCTCCAAGGTAAGAAAATAATTTTAGGCATAACGGGTAGCATTGCAGCTTACAAAACTGCAATACTTACCCGTTTGTTGGTTAAAGAGGGTGCTGAAGTTCAGGTCATCATGACGGAAGATGCCAAAGAATTTATCACACCTTTAACGCTAAGCACATTAAGCAATAATCCAGTCTTATCCATCTTTTCAAATAAAGAAACTGGTGAATGGAACAACCATGTTGACTTAGGAATATGGGCTGATTTATTATTGATTGCTCCTGCATCTGCAAATACATTAGGGAAATGTGCCAATGGAATTTGTGATAATCTCCTTTTAGCCACATATCTATCTGCAAAATGTCCTGTAGCTTTTGCCCCTGCAATGGATTTAGATATGTACAAACATCCCACCACCCTAAGTAATATCAAAAAGCTGGAATCCTTGGGTAACAAGATCATTGAAGCTGAATCAGGTGAATTAGCAAGTGGACTTGAAGGCCAAGGCAGAATGCAAGAGCCAGAAGTTTTAGTTGAGGAGATCAAAAAAATATTAGACTTAAAAAAAAAGTTTAAGGGAAAGAAAGTAGTTATTACAGCAGGCCCTACTCATGAAGCGATTGATCCAGTAAGGTTTGTTGGAAACCATTCAAGCGGTAAGATGGGTTATGCTTTAGCAGAAGAATTTGCTTCTGAAGGCGCTGAAGTAACTCTTATCTCTGGACCTTCCAGCCTAAAGGCACCTCAAAACCTATCAGAATTCATTTCTGTAAAATCTGCTCAAGATATGTATGAAAAGGCAGACCAAGCATATCCAAACTCAGATATTGCAATTTTTGCTGCTGCAGTAGCAGATTACAGACCTAAAACCGTAGCTAAAGAAAAAATTAAGAAAAAAGAAAAAGGCATGACCATTGATATGGAAAAAACAGTGGACATTGCTAAATCTTTAGGAAAAAAGAAAAAATCAAATCAAATCAATATTGGTTTTGCTCTTGAAACAGAAAATGAAGAACAAAACGCTCAAAAGAAATTAGAAAATAAAAACTTTGATTTAGTCGTTCTTAATAGTCTAAGAGATGAAAAAGCTGCTTTCGGTCATGATACCAATAAAGTTAAAATTTATAGTAGTGATGGATTGGTGGAAGAATCTCCATTACTATCAAAAAAAGAGGTAGCTAAAATCATTTTACATCAAGTTTATAATTTGAGCAACTAGAAATGAATCGATATTTATTCACAATTATTCTTTTCCTTTTTTCTTCATCAGCAGTATTATCTCAAGATTTATTCTTTGATGTGAAAGTTGACGCATCAACTGCAAACACCTCTGAAACCAGAGTTTTTATAAATATGGAGAATTCCTTCAAGCAATTTATTAATGAAACCAAATGGATGGATCAAAATATTGAATTGTTTGAAAGAATAAAAGGCATTATAGCCATAAACATAACTGAAATCCCGAGAACAGGAAGGTTTCAAGCTCAAATGCAGATCCAGTCAATAAGACCTATATATAATAGCAACTATGAATCAGTTATGATCAATATTGCTGATAGAAACTTTAATTTCGATTATACTGAATCGCAACCTTTAATTTATACTCAGAATAGCTTCAATGATAATTTAGTGAGTATTTTAGCCTTTTATGCAAATTTTCTTTTAGCCATGGACTTCGACAGCTTTTCAGAATTAGGAGGACAAAAATACTATGATGAAGCATTGAATATAGCAAGATCTGCTCAACAGCAAGGTTTTAAACCAGGCTGGGAACAATTTGGTAACTTGGAAAGTAAATACTCCTTAATTCAATCGGCTTTAAACTCTCAATTAGAACCCGTTAGACAAAGTTTGTATTTATATTACAGAAAAGGGTTAGACTTGATGGAAGAGGACCCTGAGGCTGCTCGTGCTTCAATTCTGCAAGCTTTGGAAAATATTCAAAAAGCAAATAAACTTAATCCTAATTCACCTTTTATCACTTTACTGATTCAGAGTAAAGCGGATGAAATAGTTCAAATATTTACAGAAGGAGATCTAGCTCAGAGAAGAAAAGCCTATGAAATTATGAGAGAAATAGCTCCCTCTAATTCTGAACGATATGAAGTGATGATAGATTAGAAATTACTGCTTTTCAACAAATCAAGCTATTTTGAATAAGAAGAAATTATAGATTAATCAATCCGTAATTTTTAAGTAAATTAGCCCTAATTATTTAAAGATTTAGCGAATATGCTTCAAAAGCTCTTAATTAAAAACTACGCATTAATACAAGAATTAAATATTGAACCTTCTCCAAATTTAAACACTATAACAGGTGAAACGGGAGCTGGTAAATCTATTATGTTAGGTGCAGTGGGTTTATTAATTGGAAAAAGAGCTGATACTAAAGTTCTTTACTCATCAGAGAAAAAATGTATAGTTGAAGGTATATTTAATATCAAAGAATATAACCTAAAATCATTTTTTGAAAATGAGGACTTAGATTACGATGAAGAATGTGTAATAAGAAGAGAAATAAGCGCAAGTGGTAAATCAAGAGCTTTCATTAATGACACTCCAGTAACTTTAGATGTATTAAAAAAGCTCGGAGCTTATTTAATGGATGTTCATTCTCAACATGAGACTCTATTATTAGGGGATCAAGATTTTCAATTACGGATTATAGATGCCTATTCAAATACTCTCGATAGCCTTTCGGAATATCAAGCGTTATACAAATCATATGTTGAGGCCCATAGAAAACTAAAATCATTCAAAGAAAACTCAGCTCAGCTTCAACAAGAAAAAGAATTCAATCAATTTCAATTTGATGAATTAGATAAGGCTAAATTAAAAGCTGACGAACAAGATGATCTAGAAAATAAGCTGGAAATATTAGAGAATGGAGAACAAATAAAACTGAAACTATCTGAAGCTTATGAGTTGGTAGATGGATCTGAATTTTCTGCTATTCAAAATTTACATCAAGCGGTTGAAAGTCTAAAAAGTATTCAGACCTATGGCAAAGATTTTCAAGAACTTTCTGATAGACTAAACAGTACTTTTATTGAAATTCAGGATATAGCTAAAGAGCTAGAAATAACCGCAAATGAATTTGAACACCAGCCAGAAGAGCTTCAATATACACAGGAAAGACTTAGCCTAATATACTCCTTACAGCAAAAGCATAAGGTTGATAAAGTAGTTGATTTAATAAAAGTTAAAGATGAGTTAGAAGATAAGCTCTTATCTGTTCAAGATGCCGAAGGAAGTGAACAGAAACTCCAGCAAGCAGTAGATCAAACTTTTGAGAATATGAATAAAAAAGCTCAAGAGATAAGTAAAAAAAGAACTCAACATTTCAACAAATTAGAAAATGAGTTAATTGATCTGTTAGCTGATTTAGGAATGGAAAATGCAATTGTGAAAATTGATAACCAGCCAAAAGATCATGACAAAACAGGCATAGATGATATAAAAATTCTATTCAGTGCCAACAAAGGTATTGCTCCTCAAAACCTTAAAAATGTTGCCTCCGGTGGTGAATTTTCAAGATTAATGTTTTCAATAAAATATATTATGGCAGATAAAATTGCCATGCCAACCATTATTTTTGATGAAATAGACACAGGAATTTCAGGTGAAATTGCCATAAAAATGGTAAATATGATGCTTAAAATGTCAGAAAACCATCAAGTTATCACCATTAGTCATCTACCGCAGATTGCAGCTAAAGGACATCAGCATTACTTTGTTTATAAAGACAACTCGTCAGAAAAATCAGTAAGTAAAATTAAGTTACTCACTAAGGATGAAAGGTCTATGGAAATTGCAAAGATGATTGGAGGTAAAAACCCTAGTGAATCAGCAATCCAGAGTGCAAAAGAATTATTGGCTGTCTAATTTATTGAACCATCAAATTACAACCCCTAATATCTGAATTATCAAAACGACCTAAAACCTGAAAACTACCATCCGGATTCACTTTTCCTACATCCTGAGTCTCGATAAATGCACAGCTATCAATGTTGGCAAGGTCAATCACATTAATACCTCCAGTTCGAGTAGCATATTCTTTAATATCAAATGGATCATTTACTTCACGGATAAGGATTTTCATAGAATTTGAGGGTTTAAAAATCCCATTTCCTGTACTATAGCTTTGTGATAATAGTTCCGTCATACCATATTCAGAATGAATTTCATTCACTTTTAATCCTTCACATAAAATGCTATGTAACTCCTCCCTTACTATCTCTTTCCTGCGTCCTTTCATCCCTCCTGTTTCCATGATGATACAATCTGAAAAATTACACTTATAATTTTCAGCTAAATCTAAAAGTGCAAAGCTTACCCCCCAAATGATAATCTTTTTTCTTGTATTCTCACTTTTCAACTGTTTTACTTTATTAACTAAGCTGTTCAAATCATTTAAATAAAAACCAGAATGTGGTGATTCAGTCTTTTTAATAAAATCATCAACCATGACTACCAATGAAGAACCTGTTCTTTCTAAATAGGATGGCAATAAGGCTAAAATAATATAATCATGAAGCTCCCCATATTCTTGCTGAAAAATCTTTTCAGCATTTTTAATATAATGATTTAAGGAAGGTAAATAATGCTTACTAGTTGTACCAGAACCCGTACCACTACTCTCAAAAACAGCCTCAAAATTTACAGTTGCTTCAGAAGTAGTTACAACTTGATGCCTTTTAAAAAAATCAATGGGTAGAAATGGAATATCTGATATATTCTCGATAACTAAAGGATCAATTTTAAGAGCTTCTATGAATTTTTTATACAGTAAATTATATTTACTTTGATATCTGAAAAGAGATAAAGCAAATTCCGTAAAATTTTCAACATTTAGGGCATCAAATTGCTTTATTAAGCGTTCTCTATCTGACATTAGTTTTAAATTATGCAATACAATATTAAAAATAAGGCATCGCATCTCATATTAAATTCCTTCTTAATTATTGGAATATTAGTTTTTTTAACCGGATGTCCTACTCCGCCAGAATTTCCAGATGAACCTACTATAGAATTTGAAGATATTCAGTTTCGTCAAGAAACAGAACAATCCCCTAGTGGACAACCTTTAAACCAAGATGTAATCAGTGTTACCATAAATTTTGAAGACGGTGATGGGGATTTAGGTTTACGATCAAGTGAGATTGAACCTCCTTATCAGAATTTTGACATCCCTTTAGATGAAAATGGAGATCTTATCTTTTTTGGCGACTCTCCTGATTTACCACCATATAATTTTTATGATTATTTAATAGTATCTGATTCTTTAACAATAAATGGTACAGTCCTGTCAAATGATACATTATATGTTAGATTTAATGAGAGGCATTTTAATATCTATATATCATTTTTCTATAAGAGACCAGGGGATTCTGATTATCGTCAGTTTGATTGGGAAAGAGAACCAAGATTTTATCAATCATTTCATGGTAGATTTCCTATTCTGAATACGGAAAGCTATGAAAGACCGCTGAACGGATCTTTAACCTATGAAATGAGAAGTGCTGGTTTTCGATCAATATTTCGTGATTATCCAATGTATTTACAAGTCTATATTTTAGATAGAGCAGGAAATAAAAGTAATACCATCACCACTGACCCCATTAGATTAATAGGCTCACAATAAAAAAGCACATGATTAAGAACCATGTGCTTATGAATCGTTTAAACTGAATTAATTTAATTACCAATCTTCATTTTCATCTGAGTTTTTGTGTTAGTCTTATTAGTTGATGAAGTTGAAACATTATCTAAATTAGGAATTGGATCATTTCCTGCTTTTCTACTTCTAGCATAATATTTCTTAGCTTCGGGTAACAATTTCTTTAAATCATTTATTCTTGTATCACTACTTGGGTGGGTACTTAAAAATTCAGGCGGAGCACCCGCTGATTTAGCTTTCATTCTTTTCCAAAATTCAGGAGCTTCTTCAGGATTATAACCTGCTAAAGCCATAAATTTAATACCAAGTTCATCTGCTTCAGATTCATGAAGTCTACTAAATGGCAACATAGCTCCTACTGTACTTACTCCGGTATAAGCTGTCATAGCAAGAGCTTGAGCTTTTTCTGGTTGCTCTCTCATTAAAACACTTAATAGAACCCCTCCTCCTTGTTGAGCTAAGGCCTGACTCATTCTTTCTCCACCGTGCTTTGCCACTGCATGGGCCACTTCATGTCCCATTACTACTGCAATTCCAGCTTCGTTTTCACAAACTGGAAGTATCCCTTCATAAAAAGCAACTTTACCACCTGGCATACACCACGCATTCACAATATTTTCTGCAATCAGGTTAAACTCCCATTCAAAACCCTCAGTAGCACTTGACAAGTCGTTTTCCTTTAAATACTCTTCTACAGCATTCTTAATTCTATTTCCTACCTTTTTAACCATAGCAGTTTGTGCAGCATTAGAAGAAAGCTTACTTTCTTTTAGCACCTGATTATATGAACTAAAGCTTGATGCATTTAATTGACTATTAGGGATTGCATTAAACTGCCTTCTATCCGTTAAAGGTACCTTTTTACATGCTATTACAATTAATAACAATAAGAATAGACTTAATAACTTTTTCATATTTCAATGTTTAAATACAAATGGTAAAATTACAGTTTAAAATCGCTTAAGTACCATTGAAAAGAAATCTTTTATAATTTAACGAAACTTTCATTTTTATAGTTAAAAGAAACTATATTTTTGCATAAAATTTCATCTCATGAAGATACTGGCAATTGGAAGAAATTATGGAGATCACATTAAAGAGCTTAAGAACGAGCGACCTGATGAGCCTGTAATTTTCACAAAACCCGATACTGCCATTCTTAAAAATAATGATCCTTTTTATTACCCGCCTTATTCAAATGATATTCATCATGAAGTAGAATTAGTGGTCAGAATTTGTAAAGAAGGTAAATTTGTAAAGGAGGAACATTCACATAAATATTACGATAAGATAGGTTTAGGTATTGATTTCACTGCTCGTGATCTTCAAACTAAAGCAAAAGAAAAAGGATTACCATGGGCGATTGCTAAGGGCTTTAATGGTTCAGCTCCTATTTCAGACTGGATAGAGAAAGGAGAATTTGAGGATATTCAAAATATCAATTTTTCACTTAAAGTTAACGGAGAATTAAAGCAATCTGGTAATTCGGAATTGATGCTTTTTTCAATTGATTATATTATTTCTTATTTATCAAAGTTTTTTACTTTAAAAACTGGAGACATAATATTCACTGGTACTCCGAAAGGTGTAGGTCCTATTAACATTGGAGATAGACTTGAAGGTTATATTGAAGATAAAAAATTACTTGATTTTGAAATTAAATAATTATAAAATAACATTTACCCTTTTCATCCTAAGCTTAGCTTTCACGCTTAAAGCACAAAATTCTGACCCCTACACTTTCCCAATACGTCCAAATAAAACAAATTTCTTATCCGGTACAATGGGAGAATTACGTTCCTCTCACTTTCATGCTGGTATAGATATTAAAACGGGTGGAAAAATTGGAGAAGCTGTTCATGCAACTAAACGAGGATATATAACCCGAATAAAGGTTTCTACTGCAGGATATGGAAATGCATTGTATATGCTTCATCCTGATGGTAACACTTCAGTTTATGCTCATTTACATGAGTTTGATGAGGAGATCCAGAAATACGTAAAAGAAGAACAATACAAACAACAAACATTTGAAATCGAATTATTTCCTGAACCTTATCAATTTTCCTATAAAACTCAGGAAGTGATAGGTGTTTCTGGTAATACAGGAGGATCAATGGGTCCTCATTTGCATTTTGAAATTAGAGATTCTCAACAAAGAGTTCTGAACCCATTGCATTACGGTTTTAAAGAAATTAGAGATAATATTCCTCCTATTTTGCAAGGCCTTGCAATTAGGCCAATGAATGAAGATTCAAAAGTTGAAAATGAATTCAAAAGGCAAAATATACCCTACAATAGAACGGGTTTTAATTATACAGTAGAAGATACAATTAATGCAATTGGTGAAATTGGCCTAGAACTATGGGGCCATGATAAATTAAATGGATCTGCGAATAAAAATGGAATTAGCATAATTGAAGTGAATGTAAATAATGAACTTCAATACAGACAGAATATTGATGTGATGAGCTTTGGCTTACAACGCCATATTTTGGTTCATTACCCATATGATGTAAAAATAACATCAGGGGCACGGTATCATAAGCTTTATGTTGATGATGGAAATAGCCTAAAATATTATGATACCAAAAATGAAAACGGCACGCTAAATATTAAAAATGGAGAGGTGTATAATATTAGCATAAAAATGTTAGACCCGTATGGAAATACTAGTAAGCTTGAAATGGTAATCAAAGGAGAGCAAGCTAGGAGCCGATTAGATAAATCGATTGATTTTGAATTAGATGAGTTGGAATACATGGTAGATGATGATTATCTAAAAATTTATGCTCAGTCCAATTGTAATGATGATGCAGAAGAATTGAATCTCAACTTCGATAAAAAAATCAAAAGCATAAACCCTTCTTATTATTTAGATAGCGTAGCAGTTTATATTTGGAGTTTAAAAAAAGGTATACCTACCTCAATTTTAAATTGTGAAAAAGGAATGTCAATCAATCCAATTAAACAAATTGTTCCATATAGCGAAACTTCCATTTCAGAATCAAATATGGATATTAGCTTCAGTAAATACTCATTATTTGATACCATTTACTTTCAAACAGATTATGAAATCATAACTAAGGACTCACTAGAAATATTTTCATTGAATCCTAGAACTTCACCTTTAAAGAGTTATATAGAAATAGAATTGAGTCCTCAATTAAATCACTATGATGAAGAGAAAAGTCATGTTTACAAAACAGATGATACTGGGAACTTCTCATTTGAAGGCGGAGAATGGAATAATGGTAAATTAAAGTTTAGTACAAGAGAATTAGCGAATTATACCATTTTATCTGACACTGCTCCACCTACTATTAAACCAAATGGAAATCTTAGTTATATTATTATAGATAATTTATCAGGAATAGCATCTTATGAAGCTCATTTAAATGGAGAATGGATTCTTATGAAATATGAGCCAAAAGATGATTTAATATGGGTTGAATGGCCAGACACACCGATTGAAAAAAACGGTGAATTTGTGTTAAAGGTCATTGATAATGCTGGAAACGAAACAGAATATATCACTAAATTATAAATACTATGGACTTAAATATAGGAGATAAAGCACCTGATTTCAATGCCAAGGATCAGGATGGAAATGAAGTTAAATTAAGTGATTTCAAAGGTAAAAAAGTAGTTTTATACTTTTACCCTAAAGACAATACACCGGGTTGCACGGCTCAAGCTTGTAATTTGAGAGATAATTATGAAGCCTTACAGGAAAAAGATTATGTAGTTCTAGGTGTAAGTCAAGATTCTGAGAAATCACATCAAAAATTTATAGAAAAGCAAAACTTGCCTTTTCCGTTAATTTCAGATGAAGATCACACAGTGCATAATTTATATGGTACTTGGGGCGAGAAAAAAATGTATGGTAAAACCTATATGGGTACATTAAGAACCACTTTCATTATTGATGAAGAAGGTAATATTGAAGACATCATTAATAAAGTAAAAACAAAAGAACACACAGCACAAATTTTAAAATAATAATCAATGGCAAGTCAGGCAAACATTCCAGAACTGGAAAAAATAGCTTCTCAGGTTAGAAGAGACATCGTTAGAATGGTACACGCAGTTAATTCAGGTCACCCTGGAGGATCTTTGGGATGTACTGATTTTTTTGTGGCTTTATATTTCCACATATTAAAGCACAATAAAGACTTTAATATGGACGGAATTAATGAAGACATTTTCTTTTTGTCTAATGGTCACATTTCACCGGTATGGTACAGTGTTTTAGCAAGAAGTGGTTACTTTGAAGTTTCAGAATTAAGCACCTTCAGAAAAATTAACAGCAGACTTCAAGGCCACCCTACAACAGAAGAAAAACTTCCAGGAGTTAGAATTGCATCTGGATCATTAGGCCAAGGATTATCTGCTGCATTGGGCGCTGCTCAGACCAAAAAGCTCAATAATGATGATCAATTAGTTTATGTATTAATGGGTGATGGAGAGGTACAAGAAGGGCAAATCTGGGAAGCTGCCATGTATGGAGCCCATCATAAAGTGGATAATATAATTGCTACCATTGATTATAATGGACAGCAAATTGATGGCCCTATATCAGAGGTAATGGACTTAAAAGACCTGAAAGCAAAATGGCAAGCTTTTGGATGGGAAGTTATTGAAAGTGAAGGTAATGACATGTCTGAAATCATAAAATCATTAGAACATGCTAAAAGCCTTACCGGAAAAGGTAAGCCTATTCTAAATCTAATGAAAACCGAAATGGGTTATGGTGTAGATTTCATGCAAGGCACACACAAATGGCATGGTGTTGCTCCAAATGATGAACAACTTACTGATGCACTATCTCAATTAGAAGAAACATTAGGAGACTATTAAATATAAAATTATGCGTTAGGAAAATTTCCTAACGCATCATTTAATGAAAATTAAATATACCATATCGTTCATATTTTTACTCTTTGTGATCCATTTTGCAAAAGCACAGAGAGTAGAGCAGAGTATTCCTGAAAAAACAAGAATATTATTTCTTTTTGATGCATCAGGTAGTATGTTGGCTCCTTGGGGAAATGAACTACGTATCGATGCTGCAAAAAGAGTATTAACAGACTTAGTGGATTCTCTTAGAGTAAATGATAAGGTAGAATTAGCTCTTAGGCCATATGGCCATTTAACACCTGCCAAAGAAAGAAATTGTAAAGATACTAAACTGGAAATCCCTTTTGGACCTGATAATAATGATGATATAATTAATCGATTAAAATACATCTATCCTAGGGGAACCACTCCTATTGCCTATTCATTAGAACAATCAGCCAAAGACTTTCCACAAGATGATAATTATAGGAACATCATCATAATTATAACAGACGGTATAGAATCATGTGATGGTGATCCTTGTGCTGTTTCATTAGCACTACAAAAGAAAGCCATATTCCTTAGGCCCTTCGTCATTGGTTTAGGAATGGAAGAAAAATTTGAAGCCGAATTTGATTGTTTAGGTGAGTATTTTAACGCTAAAAATATTAATGCCTTTAGAAGTGTTTTAAATGGAATCTTAAACCAATCCTTAAGTAAAACTACTGCAAGTGTTGAGCTATTAGATGAAAATAACAGGCCGGTAGAAAAAGATGTAAATGTGTCTTTTATTAATACTTTTACTGGTATATCTGAATTTGACTTTATTCACTTTAGAGATAAAAATGGTAAACCTGATACCGTAGAAGTTGATCCAGTTTTGAGTTATGATGTAGTTGTGAACACTGTTCCTCCTGTTGTAAAACGAAATGTATATTTAAAAGGCGGTACACACAATGTAATTAGAATAAAAAGCCCCCAAGGATCCTTAAGAGTAAACCAAGATAATTCTTTTGAATACGATAAAGACGTTCAAGTAATTATTAAAAGATCTTCCGGAAGCGAAATCGTTAATACTCAAGCTATAAAGGCAGAAGAGAAATATTTAATCGGGAATTATGACATCGAAATATTAACCTTGCCAAGAATTAACATTAAAAACATCAACATTAGTCAAGGTGAAAAAAGGAATATCAACATTCCAGCACCAGGTAGAATCAATATCATTTATAGTAGTAAAGGTAAAGGAAGCTTATATTCAGTAGATGAAGACGGAAGGCAAACCTGGATTAAAAAATTAGATTTAGATGGAGGAAAAACCAGTTTTGGTATACAGCCAGGAAGATATAAATATGTTTACCGCTCAGATAGAGCTATGGGAAGTAAATACACTCAAATAAAAGAATTTGTAGTAAAATCAGGACAAACCCTTAATATTAAAATATACTAATAAGAGTAAAATGGCAGAAACTAAATTTACGTTTACAGAAAAAAAAGATACTCGCTCTGGTTTTGGTGATGGTCTTTTAGAAGCAGGCAAGAAAAATGATAAGGTTGTTGGCTTATGTGCAGATTTAATTGGATCTCTGAAAATGGGAGCATTTCAAAAGGAATTTCCTGACAGATTTTTCCAAACAGGTATTGCAGAAGCTAACATGATGGGGCTTGCGGCTGGAATGACAATTGGAGGGAAAATTCCTTTTACCGGAACATTTGCCAATTTCTCTACAGGAAGAGTATATGATCAGATTCGTCAATCTATCGCTTATTCTGAAAAGAATGTGAAAATATGTGCATCTCATGCAGGAGTAACTCTTGGGGAGGATGGAGCAACTCACCAAATATTGGAGGATGTAGGAATGATGAGAATGCTTCCTAATATGACTGTTATAAATCCGTGCGACTACAATCAAACTAAAGCGGCTACTTTAGCTATAACAGATCATGAGGGACCTGTATACTTAAGATTTGGTAGACCTAAAGTTCCTGTATTCACTCCTGCAGATCAAAAATTTGAGATTGGAAAAGCAATAAAAATGATTGAGGGTTCAGATGTTACTATTTTTGCTACCGGTCATTTAGTATGGGAAGCTGTTGAAGCTGAAGCAATTCTAAGAGAAAAAGGTATTAGTGTTGAACTAATTAATATCCATACAATAAAGCCTCTAGATGTGAAAGCTATTTTAGAATCTGTTAAAAAGACTGGCTGCGTGGTTACCGCTGAAGAGCATCAGAAAAACGGTGGCTTAGGGGATGCTGTAGCGCAAGTATTAACAGAACAATTACCAAGTCCACAAGAATATGTTGCTGTGAATGATAAGTTTGGAGAAAGTGGAACTCCTTCTGAATTAATGAAAAAATATGGCTTAGATGCTGAACATATTGTTTCAGCAGTAGAAAAAGTTATAAAAAGGAAATAATACCGATAATCAAAGCCTGTTATATGAAAAATATAGCAGGCTTTTTACTTTCTAATTATGGTAATCAGAATTGTTAAAATGACCTTTAAAGAAGGAAAAGTTGATGATTTTCTTGAAATATTCAATAAATACAAATCAGCAATTCGCAATCAGAAAGGTTGTAATCATTTAGAGCTTTGGAGAGATAAAGATAATACCAATACCTTCAGTACTTACAGTATATGGGACTCAGAAGAATATTTGAACAATTATAGAGGTTCAGAAATATTCGGTTTGGTATGGCCAGCTACAAAGGCACTGTTTTCTGAAAAACCACAAGCTAGTACTCACATTCAAGAATATAAATTAGATTAGATTATTTTTTCCTCTCAATCGTATACTGTACTAAATCCATTAATGATTTACGATAGTTCGAATCTGGAAAGTCTTTAATGATTTTCATCGCTTCATCATAATAGTTATGCATTACCTCAGTTGCATAGTCTATCCCATTTTTTTCCTTAACAAAAGACACCACCGTTTTTACAGTGGAATTCTTCTCACTCTTATTCTTGATTAACTTAAGAATTTGTTTTTGTTCGGATTTATCAGAATTGTTTAAAGCGTAAATCAAAGGCAGAGTCATCTTCTTTTCTTTGATATCAATTCCTAATGGTTTCCCTATTTCATTAGTACCATAATCAAATAAGTCATCTTTAATTTGAAAAGCCATACCTACCTTCTCACCAAAGAGTTTCATTTTCTCACTTACTTCATCATTCTTAATTACAGAACGACTTCCAACTGCACAGCATGAAGCAATTAAAGATGCCGTTTTTTGTCTTATAATATCATAATAAATATCCTCTGTAATATTAAGCTTTCTAGCCTTTTCAATTTGAAGTAACTCTCCCTCACTCATTTCTCTCACGGCCTCGGAAACAATTTTAAGCAAATCATAATCCTCATTATCTACAGATAATAGTAATCCACGAGACAAAAGATAATCACCCACCAGAATAGCGATCTTATTTTTCCATAATGCATTGATTGAGAAAAATCCTCTACGATAATTAGCATCATCCACAACATCATCATGAACAAGAGTAGCCGTATGCAATAATTCAATAAGGGCAGCACCTCTATAGGTAGCCTCATTTATTTCACCATGTACGCCTGCAGAAAGAAAAACAAACATAGGACGCATCTGTTTTCCTTTCCTCTTTACAATATAACCCATGATTTTATCAAGCAAATAAACCTTACTTTTCATGAACTGACGGAATTTTATTTCAAATTCAGCCATTTCATTTTTTATGGGTGATTGTATTTCTCTAATTTTACTACTCATGAGTGTGCAATATTACTACCAAATGAATATCTAAGCAATGCAATCAAACAAAATGATTCAAGAAAATATAATTATTAATAGTTCGCTTCACGAAAAGCCAATTACTGCAGATATTAAATATATTCCTTCTAAGGATAAGAAACCGTTAATACTTTTTGTTCACGGTTTTAAAGGATTTAAAGATTGGGGAGTATTCAATCTTTTTGCTAATGAAATGGCTAATAGAGGATTTATTTTTATGAAAATAAATTTAAGTCATAATGGAACTACTCCGGAAAATTTAACAGATTTTGAAGATCTGGAAGCCTTTGGAAATAATAACTTCACTATTGAATTACATGATCTAAAAGATAGTATAGATTATTTATATTCTGAGAATAATATAATCCCAAATGACGAAATTGATTATAATCAATTAAACCTGGCTGGGCATAGCAGAGGTGGTGGACTGGTTATATTAAAAGCCAGAGAAGACGATAGAATCAAAAAAGTAATAACTTTAGCAGCTATTAGTGATTTAAGCAAAAGATGGCCTGAGAGCTTCTTAAAAG
The DNA here is from genome assembly GCF_030503875.2 of Marivirga arenosa. NCBI lineage: Bacteria > Pseudomonadati > Bacteroidota > Cytophagia > Cytophagales > Marivirgaceae > Marivirga > Marivirga arenosa. Next base: position 2,948,176 of record NZ_CP129968.2, read on the forward strand.
AGTGGAGAGACAAAGGAGTTCAATACATAGAAAATAAGAGAACAAATCAGCTTATGCCACTTTATGTTCAATTATATGATGACGTTTTAGAGAATCCTGATAGATTATCAATCCCCAATGCTATCAAAGAAATGAAACAGCCTCTTTTAGCTTTTCATGGAACAAAGGATGAGACACTACCAATTGAAATGGCTTATCAAATAAAAGAGATAAAACCAGATACAGAATTAATAATATACGATAATGAGAATCATGTGTTTGGAGCAGCCCATCCATGGAAGGAGAATAAACTTCCACAAACTTTCGAAAATATTTTGAACGAAATAGAGAGATTTTTAAAGTAAAAAAAGCTGCTCAGTTTTGAGCAGCTTTTTTATTTGATTTCTTACCTGTTTTAACATCAATTATTGAAGTATAATCTTCTATGGTTTCAGAATCATTTTTAAGTATTCCTGGTGGCCTGACTACTTCAATTTCATAAGTAGAAACCCATTTTACCTTTCCGTTTGCAATCGATTCTTTCAGGACAATTTCATTTGAAGCCTTATTAATTACAGCATACTTCAATATATCATTTCCTGGCTTATCACCTACATTATCATTGAACACCGCCAAAATGAACTCTTTATTTTCATTTAAAATAAGTTCATCTGCTTCATGCTCAAAATACTCTTGCGCTAATTCCTTATAGTAATCATCTGATTGAGATGCCATATTTTTATTGGTACAAGCAAATGCCAATATTACAAATGCTATACTGTAAATATATTTCATTATTGTTTTATAATTCTTCTTGTGAATAATTTACCCTTTGCATCAGACATCTGGAATAAATATATACCCTGTTTTAAATCTGAAACATCAATTTGGTTCAAATCAGAAATATTTATTTGTTTAACCAAAACACCTTTAGAGCTGTAAATCTTTAATGAACTAATATTATTAGCTTTTGATATATTAATAATATCATTTACTGGGTTAGGATAAATGTTGAACTCAGTATCTAATTGATTATTATTTGATGTTATCAATTGTTCTTGAGCAGAAGCTACATATTCCTGCCCATTTAAAAATGCCTTTACTTGCAAATTATTTCTTGCGGCCTGATCATAATCAAAAGTAATTATTCTGTTTCCATCCTCTTCAGTTAATATTCTTTCATCTATATGAACGACTTGAGAGTTAAATAAAACTTCAACCTTTTCAAATGGCTCATTATTTTCAACCTCAATAGTAACCGGATATATCCCATCATTATTACTTACACTAAAACCAAGTATATCTGGAGTTACATCAATTGTTTCAATATTAAATTTTGGAGCGTAAAACATTTCATTATTTAATTCAGCTAATAATCTAATATTTGAATTATTAAATTCATTAATACCTTCAATTGAAACGCTTCTAATGCCAGCTGCAACATTATCCAACACTAAATATTCGGTATCATTATATAATAATGTAATCTTATCATATGATCTTTTAAGATCGAAGGTAACATCTGCTTTACCATATCCATTATAGGTAAAATCTTCAATTTCCAAAGCTGCTAAGCTCAATTCATCAATTTCTGCAGTCCATATTCCTCTCCCATGAGTACCTAATACCACTTGATTATCAACTACTTTCATAGACCAAATGGATACTGATGGCATATCTGCTTTAAAATTCCAGCTATTACCGCCATCAAGTGACTCAAATAAACCTATTTCTGTACCTGCCCAAATAATATCAGTATCAAAAGGCATCACTAACAATGAATGAACATATGCATCAGGAAACCCATTATTACTACCACTTTCACTGCCCTCAAAACCTGATATGTCCGTCCAGGTTTTACCTAAATCTGTTGTTTTTAAAATTTTAGGAAAATTTGGCAAACTGAATAATGCATAAGCAGTGCTATCCTCTACTGGGTGAGTATATATGCCAGTAAAAAATGCATTTGGATCTGGAGAATAATTATTTGTCTTTTCATATGATCTTCCTCCATTAGTAGAAACAAAAAGATTCAATGCTCCGTCTGCCATACCAGCTCCAGCCCATACTATTTGGTCATTAGCCAAAGAAACCGTTACATCACTTGCACTTGCATTTCCACCCCAAGAATCATCAGATATTAATCTCATTGACCAAGTATCTCCAAAATTTGTAGAACGATAAACACCTAAATTACCTATTGCGTAAACTGTGTTTGGAGAAGTTTTTGAACTAGCAAGTCTTGTAATAAATGGACCATCTTCTTCTCCTATTCCTGAACTTGAAGCTGTAAATGAATTACCACCATCTGTAGATTTAAAAATTCTATTATTATATATTGTAGCTAGTACAAGATTTTCATTGTCCGGGTGCCATACAACCTCGAAACCATCACCACCTAAAACAAATTGATAGTCGGAGGTTTCATTGACAGTTCCGGTAGTAGACAACCATGTACCATTGTCTTGAGTCCCTCCTACATATTTATCAGCTCCAGGCGCTTTGTCTGCACCGTAAAACTGGCTAGTAATATACCCATTTTCAATTTGCTGAAATGTACCTCCATTATTTCTAGAAATACCTAACCCCCCGTCATTACCATTAACAATCATGAATGTCTCAGTAGATTCATCCATAGGAATTAAAGTAAAATGATGATGATCAGGATGTAAATTATTAATATTTTGTCTGCCAAAACCGCCATAGGCATCGTAAACAGCTGTCGCATTTGCTACTGCAACTGATTTAGAATCATATAATATTCTTAATATGGAGTTTTCTAGCTCAGATGGATTCCATTCTTGACCCGCTGCTAAAATTGGCCAAAAATAATACATATTTGCAAATGCAATTCCACCGCTTTGTTCAGCGACATCTGGACTCGGAGAATCTGGGTTATATTCTAAATCATGGATATATAAGTATTCACGAGAATTTAATAACTCTGGATCATTTGCGTCATCTCTAGGATTTAAGTTAAATGTACCGTCATTTTTTTGATCCCTGTATGAAACCATTAATTGCCTATTATTCTCAACATCCCAAACCTCAAATGGCACATCTGAATAATCTTCAAAATTATATTGAGTTTCTGGAATACCTGCTCCCCCATCACCATTAGCACCACCATCAGCTGGTACACTAAACCTATGAGCTTTTTGAGTATTATTTCCACCAAAACGTATTTCAACAGTAACTGGGTTTTCAGAAGGAGATAAATTACCAGTTGCAATGTTTAAAATACCGTTAGAAAAATCAGCCCCAAAATTTACAAATGATAAAAACTCAATATTCTCAAACTCCAAACCTAAAAATTGTCTCTCAGATTCTTGAATATTTTGTCCATCAACCACATATTTACCAATATTAACACCTCCTACAAAAACTTCTGTTTCGTCATAAGGATTAACGGCTATTGAATTATCATACCATCCTTGTCCTCCTAAATAATCTGTATTAGAATCTTCATCTTCTACCTGATACCAGCTAGCACCTGCATCACCAGAATAATATAAAAAGGTAGTCTGTCCTACCTCTGTGGAAGTATATATGACATCTGTTTTACTTGGCGCTATTGCTATTTCAAATCGTGTGCCATCAGTTATTCCTTCTGATGTTAGTTCCCATGTTTCACCACCATCCATTGATTTCACGATACCAACAGAATTAACTCCAGCATATTGAATATCAAAATTAGTTGGATCAACTTGTAGATCCTGTACTGAATTGAAGGCATTCGTATTTGGAACTATAGATTCATACTTCTTCACCCATGAATTTCCCCCATCAATTGATTTAAATATTCCAGAATTGGTTGCTATAATAACAACATTCTCATCAGTTGGATCAATTGAAATTCTATTAACTGATTCGAAATTATTATTCCCTACAGTTGAGACTAGCAAATCCCAACTTTCACCTCTATTTATAGATTTGTAAATCCCATCTCCTCTTACAAAAGTTGCATTAGCTGCAAAAACCTCCCCTGTTCCAACATATATTACATCTGGGTTAGACGGTGACTGAGCAATAGAATTAGTAGAAAGGTTTGGTATGTTTGGTGATATATTGATCCAACTTTGACCACAATCGGTAGTTTTCCATATTCCACCACTTGCAGCGCCTGCAATCCAAGTGCAGTTCGTATTATCATCAGGATCAACAGCTATTGCTCTTGTTCTTCCTCCTACATTACCAGGACCTCTAGACTTAAAAACTGCATTATAACTAGATGAACTGCGAATGCTTTTCGCCTTATTTAATGCTGACTTTAACTCATTAAATCTATAACCTGGCTTATAACTATTACTACCTTCACCAAATTTAGAAGATATAGAATTGAAATATTCAATGAATCCATCTGGCTTCATGTATTCATCCTTTCCGGACTTAATTTTTGTCTTTTTAGTAGACCATATTTCACTTCCCTCTGAAGAATTTGTATCGAAAGTCTTAGGTGAATTGAATTGAGTAGATAAAAATAATATTAGCAAAACAAGCAAACTAGAGCCTGTTAAATAATTAGTAAAATTATGCTTCATAAGTATTAAGTAATTTTTCCAAAAGTAATACAAAATATTACATGAAAAAATTCACTGTAATAATAATTTTAAGTTTCAATAGAGAAAAAAAATTTTCTATTGGGAAATAACAGGATTTATGGAGTAAATATTTTTATAGTTTATATCTCCTATATAACAAAAAAAGCTACCGATGGGTAGCTTTTTAATATAAAAATAAATAATTTATTATTTAACGTCCCAGAATACTTTAGTAGTTAAATCATCACCACCTATTGCTGAAGCAGCATCTTGACGGTTAGCATTATTAACACTTCTTTCATCAACAGGATACTGTAATCTAGTAGGTATATCACTAGCTGACATCCCCTCAGGTGGCACTAAAGAAGGATAATCCATTCTCCTCCACTCATACCATGCAGTCATACCTCTATTAAATAATGAGATATATCTTTGTTTAGCAATTGCATTCATTGCATTACCATCTTCTGCAGTAGCAAAAGCCACTTCTGGTTGTGCCAAATAAGCAGCGGCATCTGCAACGCCATCATTACCATCTTCAGCAATCGATGCCCAATCAGTAATTGAAGCAGTAACACTTTCTTCATACCATTCTTGAGCAGATCCACCAACATTCCATCCTCTTTGTGCAGCTTCAGCTAAATAAGAAGCTACTTCAGAGTAATCCATTAAAACACCTCTGAATGTTTCTCCTAAAATATTTGATCCAATAGTTGAATAGTTTGGAACTGCGGCTAAACCTACTCCAGTCTCTAAACCATATCTTAATCCAGCATAATCACCAGTGGCTGAAGCAGGCTCCATGAAATATGCTCTTCTTGGATCATTTAATGGATTAACGATATCCACAAATGTTTCACTAATCACATAATCGTTTCTACCTGAAACTACTAAATTAACGTAGATAGGATTTGCATACGATCCACCAGCATATTCTAATGTAGCATTATCTGCATTAGATGTAAAAGTATTTGCTGCAGCAGTCTCTACAAGGCTTTGCGCCTGTGAAGAATTCACATCAGCTAATCTCATTCCTAATCTAATTTTTAATGCATTAGCAAATTTAACCCATTCAGCATTAGAACCGCCATAAATTACATCAGCAGATCCAAATCCAGTACCTTTGTTTAAATCAGAAATTGCACCATCTAATTTAGTTACTAAATCTGCATAGATAGTTGCAGCATCATCATAAGCTGGTGATTTCACATCAGCTCCAGCTAATGCTTCACCATAAGGAATATCACCAAAAGCATCAACCATAAGCTGATAGGTATATACTTCAAGAACAGTAATCATAGCATTTTTAGTTGCTATATTGTCCTCATTAGAATCAAAATTAGGAATTTGTTCTTTTGCTAACATTAAATTGTTCAATACATCACGGTATGAATTATTCCATAATGCATCAGAAATTTGTCTGTCATCCAACAAATATCTACTTTCAGTCACGTATGTAACTTGAGATAATTGCTGAGCTAATAACCTTCCAACATTAGTATTATTACTGGGAGAATTAATATAATCAGATAATTCAATTTCAGCATATGTAAATAGATAATTAGGATCTACATTTGCTGGTTTTTTTGGGTCTATATTCATATCATCAAAATCACTACATCCCGCCAGTAATATTAATGAAAGAAATAGACTAGATAATTTTATAAATATATTTTTCATGTCTACTTATTTTTAGAAATTAAACTTCACATTAAAACCATAAGTTCTAGGAGTTGGGTAAGTACCTGACTCGTAACCTTGAGCGTTACCTGAACTTCTTGTTACTTCTGGATCAAAATGTGTAACATTACTGTAAAGTATTGCTAAGTTTCTACCTACTACACTTAATTCTAAGTTTTTGATAGGAAGATTTCCTAATGTACTTTGTGGGAATTTATAGCTAAATGCAAGTTCCCTTAACTTAATGTAAGAAGCATCAAATACATAAGCTGCAGCAGGGTTATTTGATCCATACTGCCACACTTGCCCCCATTGAGACGCTGGAGCATAAGTCGTGTTTTGACTTCCATCTTCCTGCACACCTTCTAGTAAAACTCCACCACCTTCTGCTACAGGATCTCTTTTAGGATTTCCTTTTGCATTTAAGCCAGCAGTTTCTTCGTATAAACCAGTCGCTCTACCGAATGCAGTATTAAGAGAGAATATATCTCCACCCATTTGCATATCAAATAGAGTTCTTAAAGAGAAACCTTTATAAGAGAATGTATTAGAGAATCCCAAGTTCCAATCTGGAGTAGCATTACCAATAGTTTGAATAGAATCATCAATCGCATAATATCCGTCTGAAGTAATTACTTTCTGACCATCTTTATATTGGAAATTAGTACCTCTAATTGTACCAAATGCCTCTCCTTCAGTTGCATTAATTGACGCAAAGAAGAACGATGTAATCGTATAGTTATCTATACCTTCCGCTAACTCTACTACAGTATTTACGTTTTTAGCCCAGTTTACATTCATATCCCATCTGAAATCACCATCAACAGGAGTTGCATTTAATGCTAACTCAATACCTTTGTTTTCAAAGTTACCAGCATTAATATACTGGAAATTAAAACCAGTTGCTGTTGATGTTTTTACAGGGATAATCTGATCAAATGTATTGTCTTTATAAACTGATGCATTTAACCCAATTCTTCTATTAAAGAATAATAACTCAGTACCGAATTCTAATCCTTCTTTAGTTTCTGATTTAAGTTGTGGATTATTTAATGTTGTTCCATATCTATAAACAGGAGAAGACCCAAAGCTATTTTCAGCTTCGAAATAGTTTCTTGTTCTGTATGGACGAGTATCATTACCCACTCTTGACCAGTTAGCTCTTAACTTACCAAAAGAAAGAACATCAGAATTTCTTAACCCTTCAAGTTCTGTAAAAATGAAAGATGTTTAAACGGATGGATAGAAATAACTATTAGCTCCCTCAGGTAAAGTAGATGACCAATCATTTCTAGCTGTTAAATCTAAAAATAACATATCATTGAAACCAAAAGAAAGGTTACCGTAAACACTTCTTTGCGCTTTTTCGCTAAAATCATCAGTATACTCTACTTCAGGACTAACAGTATTAGAGATAGCAAAAACATCTTTATTTACCATACCTCTAAACGTACCCATCTGAAGACTAGCATTTGTTGTGTTCCTATGGTTAACACCAACTAAACCAGAAATTGAAAAGTTATCATTTAAATACTTGTCAACAGTTACAAAGAAATCATCATTTCTCTCCATGAAAGTATATTCTCTTCTAACATAAGAAGGAACATCAGTAATAGCAGATCCAACGTTTACTCTTTCTTGCTGTCCAAAATTATAGAAATCTAAAGTTGATCTACCATTTAATTTGATTCCATCAGCCAATTCATATTCTAAGAATACATTACCAAAAACTCTATCTCTTCCATCACTTTGGTAATTTTCATTTACTACCCAATATGGGTTATTAAAATAATAACCTCTTGGATCACTTGGCCCTGCTAAATTCCAAGCTCTTTGGTTACCTGCTTCATCTTTATAATTTTTTAATCTATTAAAATCTAGATTAGTCTGGAACCACTGTCCAAAAGACTGCATTACATTAGTGCCTGAGTAACCAGTACCATAACGACCTATTACATCATTTCCAACATAGTTAACACTTGTAGAGATTTTTAATTTTTCAGTCATCTCTAATGAAGCATTTAAAGCAACCTTGTTAGACTTCATAGATGAATTAGGCACAATACCTTTTGTATCTTCATTTGTATAAGATAATCTGTAAGTAGCTTTTTCTGTACCACCACTAACAGAAATATTATTTCTTAAAGAAACACCCGTTTCAAAGAATTCTTCAATTCCTGCTTCACCAGCTACCCAAGGTCTAGTTTCACCATAATTATCCTCACCTAGAAATAAAGCGTCCCAGTGAACAACCTCTAAGTTAGGATCAAATTTCGCACCCCATGAGGCATCATCTGCAGTATTAACGATTTGTTCGTCAACACCATCTCCATCTAAGTCAGCATAAGTCCAATACGCACCATAACCAGCACCATATTCTTTTTGATGTTGTGGTAAAGTATTCTTATTAACTTGACTGAATGTTACTGATGAGTTTACAGAAACACCAACTCCTTGATTTTTAGCACCTTTTTTAGTAGTAATTAAGATTACACCATATAAAGCTCTTGAACCATAAAGTGCTGCAGCAGATCCACCTTTTAATACAGACATTGATTTAATATCTTCTGGATTTAAATCCGCAGCTGGGTTACCATAATCGTAACCTCCACCACCACGCTCTTGGTCGGCAGAGTTATAAGAAGAGTTATCGATTGGAACTCCATCAACTACAAACAATGGTTGGTTATTACCTGCCAAAGTGTTTGTACCTCTAATAAGGATATTTGCAGAACCACCCATGGTATTAGATGATCTTACTTGAACACCTGCAACTTTACCAGATAATGAGTTGATTACATTTTGTTCTTTAGCTTCAGAAAGTTGCTCACCGCTAACTTCCTGCACTGAGTAACCTAAAGACTTTTGATCACGCTCAATACCTAATGCAGTTACAACAACTTCTCCTAACTGCTGTACATCTGGTTTTAAAGTTACATCAATTACTGATTGTGCTCCAATCGTAATTTCAGTTTTTTCAAAACCGATGTAGGTAAATTATAAAGCTTCTGCGTCCGCAGGAACAGATAGCTTATAATTACCATCTAAATGAGTTGTGGTACCTTGTGTAATACCCTTCACAATTACGTTTACACCTGGCAATGGACCGTCTGCATCAGTCACTGTACCAGATACTGTTCTATCCTGTGCCCATGAAAAAGAGGCGACCAAAATGAAACTTAGCATTAGTAATAGTTTCTTCATCATATTTTGTTTAGGTTAAAAAATTGTTAATTCTCTAATATAAAATAACTATAACCTAAAAGACAAAAAAAGAAAACAAATAGATTCAAAACATGGTATTCAATTTTTTAGACAAAAACATATTGAAATATTTATATTAAATGATTAAAAATATCACCAAAAGTTATTTTTAAGCTAAAAAATATTAATTTTATGAACATTTTATACAAATGTATCATTATTGATAGAGGTATAACATTAACAAAATGAATCAAATTAATTAACTAATTCAATTCTTCCTCTGTTTCTGGGTTTACGAATATAAAGCCACGAGCATCATTACCTTCATGGAAGCGGACTTCCATTCCTATAATATACATTACATGGCCTTTATCTATATAGATAGGAATACCTTCAATTTCAAAAGTTTTATCTGAATCCTTAGCTTTATCAAATCCTAGCATGTAATTCATACCAGCAGCACTGCAACCTCCTCCTCCACGAACACCAACTCTTAATCCATACCCTTCAGGAATATTTTTATTTTCCATTATATTCTTTACTTCCTTTAATGCCTCTTCTGATATTTTAACTGGAATCATAAAACTTATTTTTCTGAATTAACGGTTGAATAAAAGCAAAAGTTTGAATGATTTTATTGCTTTTATTTGACGCGAATTTAACTAAATTTGAAAATCAAAAAAGAAAATTTATGGAACCGATTTGGGACTTAATAAAAATCATCATCCCTGCTGGCATAGTCTTGTATGCAATGTATTTAACAGTTAAAACAATGCTTCAAAAGCAGAATGAAGCTAAGATCATAGAAATAAAAGCAAAAAATAAGGAAATCGTTCTACCTATAAGACTACAAGCTTATGAAAGAATGAGTCTATTCTTAGAAAGAATTTCACCAGATCAGCTTATAAAGAGAGTTCAGCAAAACGATCAAAATGTAGCTGAAATGCAATACTTATTATTAAATGAAATTAGAGAAGAATTTAATCATAACCTATCGCAACAAGTTTATATGAGTGATGAAGCTTGGAAAATTATTAGAAATGCGAAAGAGGAATTAATTATGCTTGTTAACCAATCAGCAAAAAGTTTGGATCCTGAAGCTAAAAGCATTGAGTTAGTTAAAAAGATTTACGAAGAATCTTTAGACAAAAATATTGACAGCATTGAGTATGGATTAAGCTTCCTAAAAAATGAAATCCAGCAAGAATTTTAAATTATTTTTCCTCAATTAATTCTATAAATTTCTGGATTTTATCGTTATCAATCGTTACCGATAGATCATAAAGTGCTATTTTCCATCCTTCGTTTGTCAATTCTAAAACTGCTGTACCTTTACATACTCCCATCCAAGTATCAAGCTTTTCATTAAGCCAAGCTACTTTTCCGTTTTCAGAAAAATAAATATCTCTACTAGTGGCAGTAAATGACCATGCTGATTCTCTTTCAAAATACTCTTTAGCCCATACTGCCATTTCATCTCTAGTCCACTTCTCAGTTTTATCAGTTCCTAAATAAATCCCATCCTTAGTCATACTACCAAAAAACACCTCTTCATCAGCAGAAGCTGCAGCTTTATGCCAACTATCCATAAAGGTGTTTATTATTTTTTCATTATTTTTTTGAGCTAAAGAATTGAAAGAGATAAATAAAGCAGCAAGTAGAAAGAGTTTTTTCATGATGTTAATATTTTTCAGAAAAATAAAGAAAATTTAGCTCTTAAGAAAAATGGTGTGCCTGGTGTAAAATGTACTTCACTAACAGGATCACTTTCAAAAGGTAATCTAGATTCTGTATCAAATTGCGCTTCACGCCAATCCACATTGAAAATATTATCTACCATTATTCCTATCTCAAATTTTGAAGTAGAGTAATTAATGTTGGCATCGGCTACTATATATCCAACTGCCGTTTCAGAAAAATCTTCATTTGCTGGTCTATCCCCCAAATATCTGGCTCTAAAAGTTCCATTAATGCCACTATTGTGCTTAAATGTTAATCCGCCTACTCCAGAGTAAATTGGAGCTAATGGAATATAATTTTCACCTTCTGCTTCATCTATACTTCTTGGCTCAGTATAATTGAAATCAGCATCAGCATAAAGCCAAGGAAGTATCTGATATCGGGCACTTAAGTCAATTCCTTTCCTCTCTGTTCTACCACTCGGCTCTACCACTGCCGCATCTCCTACGTACACGAATTCCTGCTCAAGAAATAAGTACCAGGCTGTAACATCCACAATTAAATTATCAAATGGTTTAAACTGGGAACCAAAATCAGCTCCATAAGCTCTTGGTAGAATATCATCCCCATTTTGAGCCACCATCACTCGCGTGTCATTCGAATGAAAACCTGTACCCGATTTCAAATAAAGATTCCAATTAGAATTTACTTGGTAGTTAAAATTTAGCTTAGGACTTATAATGCTTTTTTGTTCACTCTGCCGCACAAAATTGGTTTGGAGATTATCAATATAATTGAATTTAAAATAATCCAGGCGAACCCCTGCGTTGATTAGTAATCTATTGATTTGCCAACTCTCATTTATATATGCAAAAGCATTGCTCTCTGTTATATCTCCAAAAGCTAATCTCTCTAAATTTGTTCTTCTATTTACAGTTCGGGTCAGTTCATTTCCATTTGACTTATCATGTCGAAAACCTATCCCTGCCGAAGTATTGAAGGAATAGCCCATCAGCCTTCCCTCATGATGCAATTTTGATTGATAGCCTAACAAACTTCGCTCTTCTTTTTGTTTGATTTGGTCTCCATTTATAGGATCTTCCAGAAAGAAAGTGAAATTCGAATAAAGTTCGAAATCATATTGCGTAAAGTAAATATTGTTCTCTAAATAAGTTTTCTCTCCGATCTTTTCATCCAACGTAGCACTGATATCAGTTCTTCCCGTGATACCACCTTCCGTATCATCAATCGCACCAAAACGTCCAATCAATCCTTGTTCAACTGCTCGGATTGGAATTTGACCTGAATGATCCCATTCTGACCTAAAGGTGGACGCTTGTAATGTCAACATTCTATTAGCATTCAATAATTGATTATACTTTCCAAAAAGATTATACCTATAAAAATTTTGAGGGCTTTCAAATGGGCCATCTGTCAACATAAATTCACCTGCTATATAAGCACTTTGGTTATTGGAATTTCCTTTTTCTCCTAACAAATCAATTGCCGCAACACTTCTAACAGTATTAAATTGCCCACCTTCCACTTTCACCATGCTTTTATCTAGCTTATTTTTTGTTCTAAAGTCTACATAACCTGCTGTGTTAAAATTACCTTGATCTGCATAATAGGTACCTTTCCCGAAATCAACCGATTCAATTATTTCAGGAATAACAAAATGCATATCAGCATAACCCTGACCATGTGCATGAGAAACCATATTAACCGGTTTTCCATCAACAGAAATACTAATATCAGTACCATGATCTATATCAAAGCCTCTTAAGAATATTTGCTCTGCTTTCCCTCCTCCCGCATGTTGTGCTATAAATAAGCCAGGCACATATCTGAGAATTTCTTGAGACGAATTTACTGGTCTCAATTCAACATCAATTTTTGCCAACTGATTGATAGATTTGATATTAGAAGATTGTACTGAAATCTCACTGAGCATTAATGAAGTAGGTTGAAGTTTTATGATTAGTTCTTCATTTGGCCTCTGAACTTCGATTATTTGCGTTTCATATCCTATATACTGAACTATTAATTCTGCTTTTTCAGCATCAATTGATAAATCAAAGTATCCGAATTGATCAGTAGTAGTACCTGTTTGTGTACCTTTTACCTGAATTGTGGCCCCATACAATGCTTGTTGATCTTCATCACTAATTATTCTTCCCTGAATGGAGATGTGAGCAAATGCAGAAAGACTACTAACAACTAGAAATAGGGATAGCTGAAAAAATTTCATGTTTTTTTTTGCAAAAAAAGCAAATAGAAAATTAAAAACAATGCTAGGCTTAGTCACTCAATAAAATATTCCATGAATGGTTTTCATAACTTAATTGTTGCCGCAAAAAAAGGAATACCAAATGGTACGAATCTGGCGATTTCGGCATTATAAATCAATCCTAGGTCGTATGATCCAAAATCGGTTAGCAATCGTCCACCATATAATAAAAAAGTATATCTATCATTAAATTCGGTTGTAACATAAAATCCTTCTGACAAAACCATTAAACGTTTAGAAATTCTTGCCATGGCAGACAAAGAATAAAACGGATTAATTCTTTCAACATCAGAAATAGTACCGAAATATGCCGTTCCTGTTATGTTTAAATCGGGAATACCTACCGTAAAACCTGTATTAACAAAAGCACCTGCAGCCCCATCAAAAGAATCAACTAAGGTTACTGCAAATGCATCTACTCCAATTTTGTAATGTACATATTCGCCTAAGTGTACTGTATATTTTGGATTTAAGTAAATTAAAGGAGCTCCTATAACCATTGTAAAAAAACTTGTCCCTACTCCTATTGAAAAATTTTCTGTTAATCCCCTGTGAAAAGTAAATGGATTATTTCTTATGTAATTGACACCTTTTTCATAATTGAAAGCACTGGTGCCTATCATATATCTCATACTATTTAAATTGCTATATGACTTTTCTGATAGGCCATAATCACCACTACCATCACCTAAAGACTCTACTTTTTTAATTCTTTGTGTTGATATTTTTCTTTTTCCACTTTCAAAAGTTTCTATAATTAAAAAGTCTTTGTTTTGTGATATAAAATATCCTACTATCTCCTCTCCAGTTTTTGTATAAACTTTTATTCTTGATCTAGCTATATCTTTATTATTTTCAATTTTCTGATCTTGTATTTGAGCATTAGTTAGGCTCGCAATTAAAAATAAAAGCGAAAAAATAAGGTTGAGTTTTTTCATCTAAAAAATGATTAATAGTTCAATTATTGTAATTTTAACAAACGTTTAAATAATACAAGTATTATGGATAATCCACATAGAAACAGTCAAATTAAAGCAAATAATATTAGACTTTGGGTAGGTGTAATTAGTTTAATTGTTGCTTGGTCGCTTTTTACATATAAGAACTTATTACACGATTTATACTTAATTCTTATTGGAGCATTTACCTTATACACTCTTTTTGCGTATATACTAGTACCAATTCAAAAAAACAAAAAGTTGAGAGATTCGGATAATGAGTAAAAAAACGAATTATAAACAAGCTTTTAATAGAGCTATCAAAGTCTTAAATGATAGAAGACTTAGTAGTAAATTAGTTGATGAGGCTAAATCAACCTTAACTAGTAGAGCTGATAGATCAGAAAAAATAGCTAAGCTAAAAGGTAAATTTCAAACTCTCATTAGGCTTGTAAAAGAATACACAAAAGGAAATTACAGACAGATCTCAAAAAAAAGCATGCTTTACACCGTTGGTGTGTTGATATATTTTATAACCCCAACAGATGTAATTCCTGATTTCATTCCTGTATCAGGCTTTGTTGATGATGCTTCATTATTGATTTGGCTTTACAATCATTTAGGTAAGGAATTGAAACAATTTACAGCTTGGGAGAGTAAGCAAGAGAAAGCACATTAAAATGACAGAAACGATACAGGAAGAGAAAGAAAAAGTATTCTCTCAAGCATTGAATTACACTGAGTACAGAGCATTAATAAAATCATTACTAGCGGATAACAAAACTACAGGAGCCAATCATTCAGACGCCATGATAGGTTATACCTTAATGAATGATAAAAGAATGGATAGGCTTGACAAAACATTAAGCTTAGCAGATGAAATCATTCAGAAAGTAAAAAAATTAGACCGCATGAATTGGCTAGTTATAACTGAAGCATGGTGTGGAGATGCAGCTCAGAATATACCTTTAATTGCAAAAATGGCTGATTTAAATGATAATATCGATTTAAGATTTATCATGAGAGATGAGAATCCTCAAATTATGGATCAATATTTAACCAATGGGTCAAGATCAATTCCCATAATTATTTTTATGGACGAACATTATCGAGATCTTTCTACCTGGGGACCAAGACCTCAGCCTGTTCAAAATATGATTTTGGATGCTAAAAACAATCCTGATACGGAACAAGCTAAATTGATTGAAAAACTGCATAAATGGTATGCGGTAGATAAATGCAAAACATTAATGGAGGAGTATAATAATATTATAAATAACTTTTAATATGTCGAAAACAGCACTAATTGCAGGAGCTACAGGATTAGTAGGAGGTCATTTATTAGATCAAATCTTAGAAGATGAGCAATATTCAAAAGTTATTGTATTAAGTAGAAGAAGCTTAGGCGGTGATGACGGAAAACTTAAAGAGTGCATTATAAAAGATTTTGACAAGTTAGAGGATCATATTAGTGAGCTTCAAGCTGATGATTACTTCTGTTGTTTGGGCACTACCATGAAAAAAGCCGGTAGTAAGGCAGCTTTTAAAAAAGTAGATTTTGAATATCCTGTAAGCCTAGCTGCAATTGCCAGAGAAAATAATGCTTCTTCTTTTCATCTTATTTCTGCAATGGGAGCTGATTCAAATTCATTTATATTCTATAATAAGGTAAAAGGGGAAACTGAGGATGCGATTAAATCAATGAAGCTAAATAAAGCATTTATCTACAGGCCTTCATTTATTGCAGGCGAAAGAACCGAAAAAAGAACTGCTGAAAAAGCTGCCCTTTGGTTTGCTGATAAACTTGACTTTATATTCTCAGGGCCATTGAAAAAATATGCTGCAGTTGATGCTTCAAAAATTGCAAGTAGTATGATAAAAATGGCTCACTCCAATAATTCGACTTTCAAAGTATTGTTGTCTGATGAAATCAATGAAATTGGATAAAAATGATTGCAGTCTTACAAAGAGTATCGGAAGCTTCTGTAAAAATTGAAAATGAAATCAAGGGAAATATTAACTATGGCCTAATGATTTTATTAGGAATTGAAGAAGCCGATAATCAAGAAGATATAGAGTGGCTTACTCGAAAAATTATTAATATGAGGATATTTAATGATGATAATGGGGTCATGAATAAAAGTTTATTAGATGTAAATGGTGAGATTTTATTAATTAGTCAATTCACCTTGCATGCTAGTACAAAAAAAGGAAATCGCCCTTCTTACATCAAAGCCGCAAAGCCTGATATTGCTATTCCCTTGTATGAAAAAATGCTGAATGAATTAGACCAACAAATTACTACTGAAATTCAAAGTGGTGAATTTGGAGCAGATATGAAGGTGAGCTTAGTTAATGATGGACCAGTAACAATTATTTTGGATAGTAAAAACAAACTTTAGTCCTCATTCAGTATAAAATTTTGGTGGTACTGGCTTATTTCTCCATCTCGACTAACCATATCAACTATAATTTCATATCTACCAGCATTATTAGGTGCTTTATAATGAATAACTTCATTCAATAAATCAATTTTTGAATCCCAGAATAGTTGATTTCTAAAATCAGGAAAATTTTTATTTGAAAGTTGCTTCTCTCCACAATTTGTAAAATTGGATTTAGAAATACTAGGAGAAAATCCAGTATAATCCATTTTATACTGGCCTGCTAAATCCCTATTTAAAATAAGCTTCTTCTTTGTATTAATTTCAAGCAATCCTGAGAATGATATGTCATTTAATAATACCTCCGTATTAATTGTTCTAATGAATTCTATGTCTCTAGGATCCAAATCAATAATAATATCATGATCGTCAATTGGAATTCCATCCAATAAAATCAGAGGAGATTCATCAAACATTTTATCTAAATACTCTCCTCCCGGCTCAGAATATGTCATTAGTCTTATTTCATTTTCTCTGCGTTTTCCTTTTATTATCTTTATCGAAAAAAATAACTCTTTAATTATCTCTCGAAAATCGTTCAAAAGAATATAATTCTTATAATTTAATTCATTTGTATAGTCGGAGAAAAAGCTTTCATTAAAAACAGTACTAGAATTAGTTTTTCTAACACTTTTTACGCCACAATAAATACTCTCTATTGTTTTTCTTTTTACTGCAATTTTAGAATAATTATCATATTTCTCATCTCGCCTAATATTTAATAAGTCATTTTCTACAAATCGATCCAACTTAGGCTCATTCAACGACACTTTAAACTTATCTATTCTATCATAGAATGGTTCCTCTATATTTTTAAAGATGACTTTTGAATTCCCCTCAAATGATTCAACAGGAATTCTGAAAGTTCCATTTTCATCCGTTTTAAAATGATAGATTAACTTCTTCTCCCCGATTACAATGCAGAGCATTGAGGTATTCGCTAATGGTTCTCCAGATGAAATGATTTTGATACCGCCCTTTAATGTAAATTCATTACTAAATTCAGGTTGGAAAAACTGAACATCTCCATCATTTTTATTTTCAAATTTGAAGGTTTTCAAAGATTTTGTTATAAGAAATTTATCCAGCCAGATTGTATCACTTTTGATCTTATTTAAGATCTCATATGATAGTACTGTTGTACCTATTTCAGAAAAAAGTTCTTTTTGTAAAGATAAATCGAATACATTTTTTGCAGGGTAATCATCTGATTCTTGAATCAATATGGTAGAATGAAAATCTTTATCAGATTTAATATTTAAATCAATAAAAGAATTAGTCTTAATACTCTCTTCTAAACCTTGAACTGAAAGTGTATTGTCCGTTTTATCTAAATTGACAAAAATTAACCGCTCAGTTAGTTTTTCACCGGACTCATTTAGTAATACGAACTGATTGAGCCCTGTTTCCATTTTTTCATAACTAAATTCAAATTTCGCTCTTCTATAACCAGTATAAGCTATTTTCTGTTTGCTTAAGATCAATCCTTTTGATTGAAGCAAGAGCTCTACGGTATCTGATTTAAATTGACTGCCAAAATTTATTAAAACTAACACACCATCATCATTCTTAACAATTTTAAAACTTGCTGCTTGAGGGTTTATCATAGGAAATGAGACACTTAAAGTATCCTTCTCGAATGCTATAGAATAAGGAGCATCTTCTTTAGGAAGTATACTAAAATTGCCATACCCTACAGAATCTATTTTGAGAGTGGCTACCTTTTCTGTTTGACTATTTATGATATTTGCTTCCTTTCCATAATACTCAGAATCCTTTGAATAAAAACTTACTAAATTAAGCTGTCCTGAAATTAAATTCCCTCCTTCTGGATAAAATGTGAATTTATCTTTTTTTGAATCTTTAAAATCTTGATTTGGAAATTTAGGATTATGTACGTTGAGCCAATGTTGTGAATAAGAGAGATTTGGGAAATTTAGCATCCAGTTAGTATGTCCCACTAAAAGTAATTCTCCTGTACCTATTGAGGATGGGATTTGAATTACTCCGGTAGAAACCCCATTTTCTATTCTAAGTTTTTGTGAAATAATACTTTTACCTTCGTAAAATAAATCAACATATAAAATCTTACTGGTTTCTGATAAATTATAACTCTCATAATCAAATATGTAAGCTTTAAAATAAATACTGTCTCCAACTAAGTAAATTGATTTATTAGTTTGAAAAATAACTTTTTCGGGAGCTGGCGCTTCGTTTTGGGCACTTACTTTATGCCCTAAAAACATTACACAAATTATCGTTAAAACTCTTGTAACTCTTTTCAAATCTGATATTCCTTTAATGTTCATATTTCCGGGAAATAAGTAGGCCTAGTTGTAAATGCTCCAGGATACAATCTACAATCACAACAATAATCAAAAAATGGTTGACCGCAACCTGGATCCGATTCTGGGCACTGACAAAAATTTTCTTCTGCATTATTTATAAATGGAACAAATATTCTCGTTTTATAATTATTGGATATGCTGAAGTTTCCTAAAGTATAGTCTTCTTTAGAATTGATATTAGAGATATTTCCTATGATATTAGTAGGTGGTGGATCAAATAATCCACCACCATAATCCAATTGATTCTTTTGTGCAAGTGTATACTCATACGTTTGTTTACTTATTGCATTTATATCGAGCTCAATACTATGTCCTCTTAAAAACTTAAAATCTAGTAACAGACTAATTAATGTTAAGTTGTCATTTTCAGGTTTAAGTTCTTGGACATTCAAAGGTCGTTCTGCACTGTCTTTAGCATAACAGAATGTAAAGACAGATAAATCAGATGGAATCTCATCAAACTCATCTTGCAATGACCAGCAATCTGTCAATCCTTGTAATGGTGGATATAACTCAAATGTACTCACGTATCCAGTTTGAAAATAAACTGAAGAGGTTCTCTGCATTTCATTGATACCAATAAAATTTATGCTTTTCAAAAAAACTGCTCTTTCATCCACTACTCTTAATACCTCTTCCACCTCATAATCATAATATTGAAAATCAACTCGCTTTGGAACATCTATTGTTTCCGATGAATATAAGCTACCATCCTGAATCAAAATGAATAATTGGTATGAAGTATTTTGCTCCAAACAAAGTTCTTCGCTAGTTATAGTGTATCTACCTCCTCCTTGATGAATGAAGAAATACTCTTTATTATTTGAATCTTTAATGTAGACTTGTTCTGCAATTATACCACTTGTCGGTTTTATAGTATCTCCTACTGCAAATGTTCTACTTAAGAAAATCTCATGAATGCTATCGTTAACTTTTAGATTGGCGTCAACCACCAATCTATTTTCATTTTTGATATTGTTATAATCAGGATCAAATTCATCAATACATCCTGAACATAAATAAAGAATTAATATAGATATTAAAATTATTCTCAATCTCTTAATGAATTAGGCTGATAGCATTATATGGTTTTTCTAGATTTTCCATCTATTGAGCTGGAAAAAATTCTGGTCTAGTAGTAATAGCACCTGGATACTGTCTGCAATCGCAACAATAATCAAACGGTGGTTCAAAACAA
This sequence comes from Marivirga arenosa, assembly GCF_030503875.2. Lineage (NCBI taxonomy): Bacteria > Pseudomonadati > Bacteroidota > Cytophagia > Cytophagales > Marivirgaceae > Marivirga > Marivirga arenosa. The sequence continues at coordinate 2,968,478 of NZ_CP129968.2, forward strand.
ATTCCCTCAGCTGAATAATCGCAGAATGAATAATCAGCATTTGAAATAGCGGGAACATGAACTCTTATTTCATAACTATTAACAATACTGAAGTTTCCTAAGGCATAATCTTCTCTTCTCTGAGGATTGGATATATTACCAATTATATTTGTAGGTGGCGGATCAAATAACCCTCCTCCATAATCTAATTGATTCTTTTGAGCCAAAATATATTCAAAAGTACTTTTATCAATTGAATTAATTATCAAATTCATGCTATACTCTCTAGCAAATTTGAAATCTGTTGGAAGGCTGGCAACTACTATTTCATTATTTTCAGGTTTTAAATCAATTACATTCAATGGGCTATAATCGACATCTGGAGCATAGCAAAAAGTCAGAGATGATAAATCAGGTGGTATTTGATCCTCTTCCCATTTACAGGCTGGCCAGCATATGCTACTACCCTGATAAGGAGGATAAAGAGCAAAAAAACCTTCGTAACCTATCTGATAAAATATTGAATTATTTCTTTGTAGGTTATTTATACCATAGAAATCTATATATTGAACATAAACTTCCTCTTCATCAACTATTATTAACTTATCCTGAAGTCTATACTTAATTTCAGTAAATTTCACTTGCTCAGGTAAGGATACTGGAGTAGAAGAATACTGAGTACCATCTTCTAACTCAATATTTAATTGATAAGTATTATCTAACTCAAAACATAATTCAGATGAGGCTAACTCATAAATACCTTGCCCTTTGTGCACAAATGAATATTCTAAACCATTATCATCTAAGATAAATACCCGATTTGCAATTATAAAATTTGCGCTTGTATCAGCTCCAACATCTATTGTATTGCTCAAAGCAATTTTATAAATAGTATCTGCGTTCGAAAGCTTAGCATCTACCACTATTCTATTTTCATTCTCAATGTTGCTGTAATCAGGTTCGTATGGATCGATACAGCTGATGCAAAGACAATATAAAATGGTATACAGAAATATTTTTTTCAATACATTAAAATTTAAAATTATAGCTCAATGCTGGAATTGGCACACCGATTACAGACAATCGAAATGCATCAATTGTAGACATTGATTGATTAGTTCTAAAAAATACAGAATATGGATTTCTTCTTCCATAAACATTATAGATTATTAAACTCCAATTTGCCTCAATCATTTTATACTTTCTTAAAGTTGTACCTAAATTAAAGGAAATATCCAATCTGTGATAATCAGGTATTCTACTATTATTTCTTTCTGGATAATTTGCTACAATCGCACCATTAAATTCATAAAATGAATTAGGAAAAGTTATTGGCCGCCCAGAGGAATAGACGAAATTTAATGACATATCAAATCTTCTACTAAAAACAATATTTATTAAAGAATTAACATTGTGAGGTTGATCATAAAAAGTAGGAAAAAACTCGCCATTATTAATTGTTTCTGAAGAATTCTCTCCTAGGATTCTTTCAAATGACCTTAACCATGTGTAACTTAACCAACCCGTGAGCTTCCCTACCTTTCTTTTTGCATAAAACTCAATACCGTAAGCTCTTGCCTCACCTTGTATTACTTCCTCATCAATATTATCTGTACCTAATAAGTTTGCCCCATTTCTAAAATCAAGAAAATTATCACTTTCTTTATAAAAACCTTCTACAGAAGTCTCAATATTATTAGAATTGAAATTCTTGAAATAACCTAAAGAAATTTGATTTGCTACTGAGGGATTTATATTATCATTACTTAATCTCCATAAATCAAATGGGGTTATTGATGCAGTGTTTGACAATAAATGAATAAACTGTCTTGATCTATTATAGCCAAATTTAACTGAATTCTTGCGATTGATTTTATAATTGATTGAGAATCTTGGATCTAACCCTACTTGATTTTCAGAAACTTCTTTCGAATAATAAGATGATCGTAGACCTATTAGGACATCAATTTTTTTAACTGGTGAAAAACGATCAGTAATAAAAGTAGAAACAGAATAAGCTTCTTGATTTGGATATGAAAAAGTATTTTCTGCATTCCCAACTACTTCTTTAATAGCACCAGAATTAACATTATATTCTATTGCCTCAACACCTGCTTTAATATCATGAATATCAAATATTGTTGTTTCTATGGATGTTAAAAACTTATGATTCTGAACATATGCATCTAAATTATAACTCTCATTAATGTCATTTTCGCCAAAGCTATAATTATACCTACTATAACTATAATGAAAATCAAGAAATAAGTTATTTGTAATATTATTACCATAATTAAGAGACAGCAAATTATTATCATAATTTAAAATAACTTCATCTCTTAAGTTAAATCGATCCAAACTTTTATATGCAGAGGCTTTAATGAAGCTTTTATCGGATATATTATGTTTATATGATAAATTAAAATCACCAAAAGCTGAGCTGCTTGTATTCAGATCTCTAGCTTCGAGAAAACTCGTAATAATATTGGGATAAGCTGCCCTTATACTAGAGCTAAGAGAGCTCTTATCTTTAATTATTGGGGTATTAATACTCAAACGACTTGCAATTATACCAACCCCACCATAACCATTTAAATTCTCAGCATTTCTGCCATCTCTTAATTCCATTTTCAAAATGGAGGAGGTTCTTCCTCCATATTCTGCAGGCATAATACCTTTAAATAATTCAACACTTGAGATAGCATCTGAATTTACCGAACCGTATAATCCAAATAAATGTCCTCCATTATATAATATACCATTGTCTATCAATATTAGATTTTCGCTACCACTACTACCTCTCACATTAAAGCCAGCCGAAGTCTCGCCTGAATTTCCTACACCAGGTAAACTTGATAAACTTTTTATCACATCTGCTTCACCTAAAAAAGGAGGGATTTTTTCAATTTCTTCTAAAGTCATCCTTTCTGAACCTGCAGTATTATCTGAAATATTTTCATCAGGTCTAGTAGCTGATACAGAGACTTCCTCTAATTGTAAAAAATCTCTAAAAAGATTAATATCTAATTTAGAACTACTATTTAAAACTAGTTCCACATCTAAATCAGATATCCCCAAAGCTTTAAAAGAAACTCTATTATAACCAACAGGTAATTTTAATTCATAGTAACCATTAGAACTAGTAACTTCTTGAATCCCAGTATTAGATGTAATAAGAGCTCCACTAATCGGTTTTGAATCCTCAGCTGAATTTATATATCCAGTTAATTTAGCTGAATCAAGACCAAGTTCAACTTGACCCAATACCAAGGGGCTTGTATTTTTATTTCCTGTCTTTTCTTGTTGGTAAGTAAAATTTTGAGGTGGAGATTTTAAAAGGACGATAAAGTTTGGTTCATACAATAAATATCTTAATTCTAATTGTGATAGACAATTATCCATTAATTCCTCTATAGTATACTCTCCCTGGTTTATTGATAAAAATTTATTTTCTATCCAAGCCTCTTTATACTTAAGCTTGAATGATGATTTCCTTTCTATAAGATTAGCAAGTTGATTAAATGATATTGAATCATATGATTGATCAATAGTGACTCTATCTGTTAATAGATTCTGACTTTTAAGTTGATTGCTGATAAAACTCAAAAGCACTATCGATAAAAAGATAGTTCTCAAAAATAGGTGATTGAAATTTATTTTATTCATAATAAGAAGACAATATAAAGAGAACTTTTTATCAAATCAATTAGTAGTTTAGTTAAAATATAATTGACTACCTCAATATTATTGGTAGAAATACAATATCTGTTACTAAAGCAATAAACATGCCAAAGGTTAAGAAAAACCCCAAATAAAAGGTAGTGGCGAATGATGAGAAAGTGAATAAAACAAAGCCTCCAATAATTAAGATTGAGGTGATTAAGATTGCTAAACCAGCTGATCTTAAGGTTTTAATGATTCGCCAAATGGGTGAGCGTGCAGTTTGCTTTTTAAAACTACCTAAAAAGTGAATAGTATCATCAACGGCTATACCAAAAGACACCACAAAAATAATAGCTGTTGTTAACTTTAAAGGCACTTCCATGAATCCCATCAGTCCTGCAGTTAATATTAGAGGAATAACATTAGGAATAAGACTAATCAATAGCATTTTAAAAGATTTGAAATAGATAGCGATAAACAATGCTATTATAAAAATTGCAAACACTAATCCCTTAATTAATTCAATGGATAAGTTTTCATTACTTTTATCAATTAAATAGGTGGTCCCTGTTAATTTAGTGTCTAATACCTTAGAATCAATATTGGATTTAATAAATTCTCTTAGCTTATCATTCCGCTTTTGAGTAGCATTTGAACCCCATTCAGGAATAAATCCAGTGAACCTACCATATTTTAAGCTTGAATCTACAACATTATTTGCTATACCCTTCTGTAATAGAAATTTCCTAGTGGATTTTTGCTTATCATAGTTTAATTCATTGGGTAATTTGTATTGATTGAATACTCCTCCATTTTCAATTTGATTAGCATATTTTACTAGCTCAAGAGGAGATACAACATTTTCAATTTTAAAGGAATCTTTTAAGTACTGTTCAATTTTTAATATTTCAACTAAAATATCATAATTTAGTATAGTTTCATTTTTATCAGCTGGATAAATAGCCATTTCCCATGGTTTTGAACCCCCGTAAAATCTATCCATGAAGGTAAAATCATCTCGAACCTGAGAATTTTTAGGTAAATCCTTCAATAGATATGCATCAGTTTTCAGTTTAAAAACCCCAAAAAATGATACTACTACAATCAATAAATAAACTAGAATAATAGCTCTTCGATTTTTTAAAATTTTAACGGTCCATTTTCTAAAGGGTAATTTAATTTGTTGATTTCGATAGTTCTTTCTAATTAATAAAGGACCGATTGCAAAATTGACAACAAAAGCTATTAAAACTCCGATACCGGCAAATAGTCCCAATTCATTTATAGGTTCAGTTGGTAAAACCAGTAAGCTAAAGAAACCCACTGCGGTGGTAATAGAGGTTAAAAGCGTAGCTGAAAACACTTTTTTAATAGATAACTTTAAACGTCTTATAAAATCCTGCTCTGGATTTTGTCGGTAAGCATTTATTAAATGAATGGCATCTGAGGTTGAAACAAACAATATAATAGGTGGAATCAATACGCTTAAAATACTGAGCTCCACTTGAAACATTGCCATAAACCCTAAAAGATAAATTAATGATGAAATGCTCATCATTAATGGTAGAAGCATAATGTTAAAAGAACGATAAATCAGTAAAAGTAACAGAATAGTAACTCCTATTCCTGCCGCTAGGAAAATACTAAAATCCGATTTTATATGATCAACAAAACTCTGCTGAGCTACTAACTTCCCAACTATTCTATAATTGCTTAGATTATTTTCTTGAAGAGATACTTTCAATTTATTGAAGAATTGAAATTCTTCTTTTGGTGAAGTAAAATGTCTATGATTGAGCTGAATTATAGTGGATTGAGCATCATTGGAAATAAATTTAGAATATAAATCATGAGAAGATATTCTGACACTATCACTTTTAAGGCGATTCTCATCATCAACATGGAGTAACGGAATTGCATTATAACCAAAGGGAGCTTTAATAATATGTTTTAGTTCAAAAAGAGATCGAGCGCTTTGAATCCCGTCAATTGAATCTATGGAATTCGTCCAATGTTCTAGTTTTTGCAAAAAAGATGATTGAAATATTGAAGGTGAATTTTGAATTGCTACTAGCAAGTAATCATTATCATATCCAAATTTTTCAACATGCTGCTCAAAAAACACTCTGTCCTCATTTCCCTCAGCAAAGAATTTTTCAAATTCAAAACTTACACTCAATTTAGGGAATTGCGAAATAAAAAATGCTAAGCTGATAATCCATACCGCATATAGCATCACCCTAAATTCTTTATCCTTAAAATTATTATAGTAGTTGCTGATTATTTTTTTCAAAAAATTAAGGTTTTTGACTGATGCATTTATTAACGAGAAAAAGTTCAGAAACAGATTTAAAAATTATGGATTTCTATTTTCTACTGTATGTTTAGCTAATATTCTTTTAGATTCCTTTTTAACTAATGGATCTTTCCTCATATCCCAGATTACTGTTCTTGCTTTCTTCCCTGCTTCTTCAAGATCAACAATAGGTTGAGGATAATCTTTTCCGATCTCAATGTTAAGATCCTTCTGTTCAATGTAGCTTAATTTCCATGGTTCATGAATAAAGTTTTTGGGAACATCTTTTAACTCCGGAATCCATGATTTTATAAAATCACCATCAGGATCATGATCAATTGATTGTTTTACAGGATTATACATTCTGATAGTATTAATACCGGTAACCCCTGATTGCATTTGAAATTGCGGATAGTGTATTCCAGGTTCGAAATCTAAAAACATCCTACCTAAATGCATAGCCCCTCTTTTCCAAGGTTGCCATAAATGGTAAGATAAAAAAGAAACCAGCATAGCACGCATTCGGAAGTTAAGATAACCCGTTGAGTTCACACATCTCATACAAGCATCTATTAGAGGAAACCCAGTTTCGCCCTCCTTCCAGGAACTATATAAAATATCATTTTCATCCGTTCTAATTGAGTTGTATCCTCTATTAATATTTTCAAATTCATAGCGGTCTTCCATTTCAAATTTCTGTATGAAATGACAATGCCATCTTAATCGAGAAGCAAAATTATTTAAAGCACTTTTATTTCCATTCTCCTTGGCCTTCTTCATAGACTGGTATACCGATCTCATACTGACATTACCATATGCTAGATAAGGTGATAAACGGCTGCAAGAAGTTCTAGCAGCTGAAGGCTTACTAATATTTTTACTGTACTGAAAATGACGCTCTGAAAGAAACCCATTTAAATATCGTTTTGAATTTATGCTTCCACCTTTCTGAGTAACTCCAGCTTCTTTTTTAATTCCTAAATCCTTGGACGAATTAACTATTGGAACTTTTGATAAATCACTTATGTGAAATGGATTAATTTCAGCAATTTGATTCTTAATTAAACCGTTTTCCATGAAAGCATACCATGCTTTAGACCAATTATCTCGATTTCTTCTACCCCTCTGTACACCAAATTGAGGAAACTCTTTCCAAACAATATTATGTTGGTTACAAAATTTCTTCACTTCTACATCTCGGTGGAAAGTCAGTTCTATCCCAGTCTCTTCATGGGATAGTAGATATTTGATATGATATTTCTCACTAATCTCATTTAAAAAATCTGTAGGTTTTCCATGAATTTGAATTAAATGAATATCATAGGTTTTTAGCTGATCGCTTAATTCAGCTAAAGATTCGGAAATAAATTGCCAATGCCTATTACTGTAATCCTGAGCAAATAACAATTCTGGTTCCCATGCATAAAAAATTAAAGTAGGTAATTGCAGTTCAGCTGCTTTTTGAAGAGGAGCATGATCTTCTAAACGTAAATCTCTTTTAAGCCAGACAATGGAAATAGGTTGTTTCATTAAAAATACCGAGGATATAACTGAAAAACTTTAATGAATAAGCTTTGTTTTAACTTTTAAAACAAAAAAAACCGGAATAGCACATGATATGCTAAACCGGTTTTAACCGTAAATAAAACTAGATTTATTTTCTTAAAAAGTCTCTGAGTACATATTGAAGAATTCCTTTATTCTTATAGTATTCAACCTCAATTTGAGAATCCAATCTTGCTAAGACTTCAAATTTGATTTCAGTTCCATCAGATTTCATAGCTTTAGCAGATAACTTTTTAGATGGAGTTAGTCCTTCTGATATGCCAGTTATTGAAATTTTTTCAGAACCATCCAAACCTAAGCTCTCCGCTGATTCACCCTCGCTATACTGTAATGGTAAAACTCCCATTCCAACCAGATTACTTCTGTGAATTCTTTCATAGCTTTCAGCAATAACTGCTTTTACTCCCAATAAATAGGTTCCTTTAGCGGCCCAGTCTCTTGAGGAACCACTACCATATTCTTTCCCACCTAAAACAACGAGAGGGATATTATTCTCTTTATATTTTTGGGCTGCATCAAAGACTGTCATCTCCTCTCCTGTTGGGATATACTGAGTATAACCTCCTTCTTTTTCAGCTAACTGATTCTTGATTCTAACATTTGCAAATGTTCCTCGAGTCATAATTTCATCATTACCTCTTCTGGAACCATATGAGTTAAAATCCTTTCTCTCAACTCCTCTCCCTTTTAAATATTTACCCGCAGGGCTATCCTCTGCAAATGCACCAGCTGGAGATATGTGGTCTGTAGTAATCGAATCTCCTAGTTTCAATAATACCTGGGCCTCATTGATATCTTCAAAATCTTCTGCTTCCTCTGTTATATCTTTAAAAAATGGCGCCTCCTTTATATAGGTTGATGCATCATCCCATTCGTAATCTTTAGAATCTGGAGCTTTCATAGACTTCCATTGTTCATTTCCATCGAAAATCTCGCCATAGTTCTTTTTGTAAGAATCAGGAGAAAGAACCTTTCGCATCACTTCAAAGATCTCATCCTGACTAGGCCAGATATCTTTTAAATAAACGGGTTCCCCATTCACATCATAACTTAATGGATCATTGTTGAGATCAATATCAACTCTACCTGCTATAGCATATGCCACAACTAACATGGGTGACATCAAGAAATTCATTTTTACATCTGGATGAACCCTAGCTTCAAAGTTTCTATTTCCTGATAATACAGAAGATACCACCAAATCATTTTCTTTAACTGCCTTTGCAATATGAGGTGGAAGTGGTCCTGAATTCCCTATACATGAAGTACAACCGTACCCTACCACATGGAATTTTAATGCTTCCAAATCATCTAATAATCCTGCAGCTTCTAAATAATCGGTTACCACTTTTGAACCAGGGGCTAAACTTGTTTTAACCCATGGTTTTACATCTATCCCTCTTTCAATTGCTTTCTGTGCTACTAGGCCAGCTCCTAACATTACGCTTGGATTAGAAGTATTCGTACAACTAGTAATGGCAGCAATCACGATTGATCCGTCACTTAAGCTAAACTCATCATTATGGGTCTTAATTTTAACAGTTTTTAAACCATTTTCCTGTTCCGTTTCTATCGCTACATCATCAGCAACTGGTTGTTGAACTGGTTGTGATCCTCCTTCAGAATACCATCTGCTGACTGGTCTCTCGTACATTCCTAGGTAATCTCTACCATGCTCAGTCTTAAGAAGGTCTTTGAATTTATCTTCAAACTCTCTTACTAAAATTTTATCTTGAGGTCTCTTAGGCCCAGAAACTGTAGGTTCTACAGTACTTAAGTCTAGTTCTAATACTGTAGAATAATTGATTTTATCTTCATTTTCTCTCCATAGCATATTTGATTTAGTATATTTTTCCACCAAATCAATTTGGTCTTTGGAACGATTAGTCTTTTCCATATACGACAAAGTTTGATCATCTATTGGGAAATAGGTAACCGTACAGCCAAATTCAGGTGACATATTTGAGATTGTAGCCCTATCAGGAATGGTTAGCTTATCTAATCCGGGACCGAATACCTCCACAAACTTGCCTACTACTCCATGGCTTCTGAGTAAATGTGTAATGGTTAAAACTAAATCAGTTGCGGTAGTTCCTAATGGTAATTCACCAGTCAGTTTTAAACCAATCACTTCTGGCATGATGAAATAAATAGGCTGACCTAATATTGCCGCTTCTGCTTCAATTCCACCTACACCCCAGCCTACAACTCCGATTCCATTTACCATAGGGGTATGTGAATCTGTTCCTACTAAAGTATCAGGAAAAACGTACCCATCTCTAGCGATTGCCCCTTGTGCTAAATACTCTAAGTTAACTTGGTGGCAAATCCCCATACCTGGAGGCACAACAGAAAAATTGTTAAATGCCTTTTGAGCCCATTTTAAAAATTGATAGCGCTCACCATTTCTTTCATATTCTTTATCTACATTTTTAGCATAAGAATAATTGGTGCCAAAATAATCTACTTGAACTGAGTGATCTATTACTAAATCAACAGGAATGAGCGGATTTATCTTTTGTGGGTCTTTACCTTTTCTTACTGCCTCTGCTCTTAAAGAAGCTATATCAACTACTGCTGGTACTCCAGTAAAGTCTTGCATTAAAACCCTAGCTGGCTTATAAGGTATATCCTTATCAGAAGCTTCTGGTTTCCAGTTTAATAGGGTTTCTATATTTTCTTTAGTTATCGCAAAATCATCATAATTTCTTAAGGCATTTTCAAGAAGGATTCTTATTGAGAAAGGTAGTTTATCAATATCATAACCTTGATTTTGAAGTTCTTGTAAACTGTAATATTTAAGCTTACCCTTCTGACTATCAAGTTCTTTAACAATTTTAAATGGGTCTTTATGCATAGTGAAAAAGTTTTAGTTTAAAAGTTGATAATAAAAAAGGAGGTTATAACTCTTCATAACCTCCTTTATTAACCCATTTTATTACAAAATGTTACTCAAGACTTATAACCAGATCATCCTGTTCCACCATATCACCTGCTTTAAGATGAACAGATTTTACAACTCCGGCCATAGGGGCTGTAATGGAAGATTCCATTTTCATTGCCTCGATTACAAACAATGCCGTGTTCTCTGTCACCTCATCTCCAGGTTTAACTTTTATAGAAGCAAGCTTTCCTTGTAAAGGAGCCCCTACTTCATTTTCATTCGATACTTTCTGATTCGTAACCTTATCTACTTTTGCAGAATTATCTTTGATTTTCACTCTTCGGGTTTGACCGTTTAATTCAAAGGAAACTGTTCTTAATCCTTCATCATTAGGTTCAGAAATATAAAGAAGCTTTATGATAATTGTTTTACCCTCAGAAATTTCAACCAAAATTTCCTCACCATTTTTCATTCCATAGAAAAAGGCTAAAGTTGGAATGTAGCCTACTTCACCAAATTTTTGCTGATGCTTATAAAACTCTTCGTATACCTTTGGATAAAGTAAATAAGCTATTAAATCAAGTTCATCATCATGCCCATCAAATTTCTTTTTGAATTCTTCTAATTCATGGTCAAAATCAACAGGAGTTAAATGTTTATTTGGTCTGTCCGTGAAAGGCTTTTCACCTTTTAAAATTATTTTACTTAAATCTTGAGGAAAACCTCCAGCTGGCTGTCCTAATTCTCCTCTAAATAAATCCACTACTGAATCTGGGAATGATAAAGTATGTCCTTTTTCGAAAATGTCATTAGGAGTTAAATTATTAGCGGTCATATATAAAGCCATATCCCCCACTACTTTAGAAGATGGCGTTACTTTAACCAAGTCTCCAAACATTTTATTTACCAGCGCATAATTATGTTTGATAGTCTCAAATTTATCCCCTAATCCTAATGCCTCAGCCTGTGGACGCAAGTTAGAATATTGACCACCTGGAATTTCATTATCATAAATTTCAGCAGTACCAGCTTTTAATCCTGACTCAAATGGATAATAATATTCGCGGACATACTCCCAATATGTAGAATAATCATTTAATGATTTTATATTGATCTTTTGTTCTCTTTCATGCCCTTGCATATAACTAGCAACAGAATTAAAGTTAGGCTGCGAGGTTAAACCCGACATGCTACCTAAAGCAACATCCACCACATCCACCCCTGCTTCAATGGCTTGTAAATAAGTAGCGGATTGAACAGAAGAAGTATCATGTGTATGTAAATGAATAGGTAAATTAATTTCTGATTTTAAAGCTGAAATCAGCTCTTTTGCTGCATAAGGTTTAAGTAATCCTGCCATATCTTTAATTGCAATGATATGAGCCCCTTCATTTTCCAATTGCTTAGCAAAATCAACATAATATTCTAAAGTGTATTTGTCCTGATTTGGATCCAAAATATCCCCTGTATAACACACCGATGCTTCGGCAATTGAATTGGTCCTATCGCGAACGGTTTTAATACTCACTTTCATAGCCTCAAGCCAGTTCAGAGAGTCAAAAATTCTGAATACGTCAATTCCAGTTTCAGCAGATTTTTCAATAAACTTCTCAATCAAATTATCAGGATAAGCTTTATACCCTACAGCATTAGAACCTCTTAGTAACATTTGTAGAAGAATATTAGGCATAGCTCTTCTGAACTTAGCTAATCTCTCCCATGGGTTCTCATGTAAAAACCGCATACAAACGTCAAAGGTAGCTCCTCCCCAAACCTCCATAGAGAATATCTCAGGATTATTTTTTGCGTAGCCTTCTGCAACTTTCATCATATCAATACCTCTCATTCGAGTGGCAAGCAATGACTGATGCGCATCTCTGAAAGTAGTATCCGTATAATGGATTGCCTTTTCCTTTTTAAGCCATTCTGAAAATTTTTCAGGGCCTAATTCTGTCAATAAATTTTTAGTGCCCTTTGGAAAAGTCCCGTACTTATCATAATCAGGGATCACGGGATGCCTAAATTTCTTATTTTCATCCTTAAATTTCACATCAGGATGACCATTTACACTTACATCTGCTATAAAGCGTAAGGTCTTGGTTCCTCTATCGAATTTCTGAGTGATTTTAAATAAATCAGGATTCTCATCAATAAATTTCACATTACACTCACCATTATAAAATGTTGGATGAGAAATTACGTTTTCAAGGAACCCAATATTGGTTTTCACACCTCTAATTCTGAATTCTCGTAAAGCACGGTGAAGTCTTTGAGCTGCACCTCTTAAAGTTCGGCCATGAGAAGACACTTTCACTAACATGGAATCAAAGAAAGGTGAAATATTTACACCCGCATAAGAACTTCCTTCGTCAATTCTTATTCCAAAACCACCCGCATTTCTATACGCTATAATAGTACCATAATCAGGTTTAAATCCATTTTCAGGGTCTTCAGTGGTAATTCTACATTGAATGGCATAGCCATTACAATGCACATCAGATTGATCTTTTATATATATTCTTGGATCTTTTAAAGCATGTCCCTTGGCAATCAAAATCTGAGAACGGACAATATCAACTCCAGTAATTTCTTCTGTAATGGTATGCTCAACTTGAATTCTAGGATTTACTTCAATAAAAAATATATTTTCATCCTTATCAACTAGGAATTCAACCGTACCAACATTATTGTAGTTTACTTCTCTAGTTATGGCTAATGCATATTCATAAAGTTTATCTTTAGTTTCCTGAGATAAGTTAGCTGATGGTGCTACCTCCACAACCTTTTGAAATCGCCTTTGAACTGAGCAGTCACGTTCAAATAAATGGACAATATTTCCATAATTATCTCCCATTATCTGCACTTCTATGTGCTTTGGATGGTCAATGTATTTTTCTAAGAAAATGGTGTCATCACCAAAGGCATTTCCTGCTTCACTTTTGGAGTCAGTAAAAGCAGTTTTTAATTGTGATTCATTTTGAACGACTCTCATCCCTCTTCCACCACCTCCGGCAGCAGCTTTCACCATGATAGGATAACCAATTCTATTGGCTTCTTTAACAGCAGTTTCAGTATCTATTAATTCAATCTTACTATCCTCAATAATTGGAACATTTGCTTTTATGGCAATGTCTTTTGCACGAACCTTATCTCCTAGGGCATTCATCACTTCAGGTTCAGGGCCAACAAAAATAATCCCCTCTTCTCTACATCTTCTTGCTAACTTTACATTCTCTGATAAAAAGCCATAACCTGGATGAATTGCATCCACTCCTTTATTTTTAGCCAGACTTATAATTTCTTCTATATCAAGATAAGGTTTTAAAGGATCATCATCTTTACCAATTTGATAAGCCTCATCAGCTTTATAACGATGCAACGAATATCGGTCCTCATAAGTGTAAACTGCTACAGTACGGATCCTGAGCTCTGATGCGGCTCTTAAAACACGTATAGCAATTTCTCCTCTATTAGCTACAAGTAGTTTATTAATTTCAAAAAGTTTCGTTGTCATATTGATGTTTTATAATAAATTAGATCAGTTTTTTTAGGATGCTGAATTTAAAAAGCTAAGACGAGAAAGGGAAGAAAAAGCACCATTAATTAAGAAATAGGTACTTATTAATTTTTATTAAAGACAATAATTTAGAGCGAGAAATAATGTGGTTTGTATAAGTTCACTATTTTTGTTGAAAACTCTCCGCCCATAAATGAAATTAAAAGTCAGCAGAAAAATATCTAATTATTTACCACTACTATTCGGCATTATTTCAGGTTTCTCTGTATTCTATTTTCTATATTTTTTTAGAGCTTATGGAATTCAAACGGGAATCTCTTATTCGGGTCATTCGCATATTTTTAGGGCTATTTGTTTTGGTGTGTTAACTTTTCTCTACTTGACCCCTGCAGAATATTGGCTTAAACCAAAATTAAAGCTCAAAAAGACTCTTCATCATATTTTATGGTATTTAGGACTGGTGTTTTTAGGAGCCCAGCTAATTTTCATTCTATTTAACTTCTTTTGGAATTGGCAAGAATGGGACTGGGTTGGCTACTATCTTATTATGCTAGAATTTCCTTTAATGATGATCTTTCCACTCGTTCTCTATGGGTTAATTCGAATGGTTGTTTTTTCTACAAAAGAAACTGATAAATATTTAATCCTTCAATCAGAAAGTGGAAAGGACAAATTGAAAATTAGAAAGGAGGATTTTTTGTATGCTAACTCCTCTGAGAATTACATCAATATTCAATATTTAACCGGACAATCAAGCAAGCAACACCTCATCAGAAAACCACTAAAGAATTTAGAGAATGAATTAAGTAAATATTCAAGCATAAAAAGATGCCATAGAGGTTACTTAGTGAATAAAGAAAACATTAAAAATATTAAGCAAGATAGAGGTAAAATTCAGATTGAAATTGACTCTACTCTCCTTCCTGTTTCAAAAAAATATGAATCCGCATTTATCAATTAGAAATTTCATCACAAATACAAAGATTTCGTCCCAAAAGTAGGATAAGATTATTCAAATAGGCTTTTCTCCTTTCATATTTGAGAAAAAGAAAATCCTATGATTAAAAATAAAAATTTACTCATTCTGCTTTTTGTGGGATTCATTCTACTTTCCTGCAGTCAGAATAAAACAGAAAAAACACAATCAATCACTGACCCAAGAATCAAAGAAATTGATTCTGTAATTATAGCACGGAACAAGCAAGATTTATTTCAAGGGCAAATAGTTATTACAGAAAATGGAAATGTGATCTATGAAAACATTTTCGATAAAAGCTGTGGATGTTATTGATGACTAAGAGATGAAAAGAAATGATATTTCCATACCCAATATGATTTTGAAATTTCATGGCCAATCCGCATACTTAAAACCAGGAAACTTTGGTGGAGATTTGGACAATTACAAAAACTTTATGGATTCTTCCTTTGCAGTCATTAATCAGGCAAAAACTGAAAGCTTGATAATAGATTTAAAAAACAATCATTGTAGGTGAAGAAACAGCAGAATTTCCAAGTTTATATGTCTCACAATATCAATATAACCTACCTAAAACAGGGATAGCAGTAAAAGTATCGAAAGGCTATATCGTGAGGGTAAATGGCAGCAAAAAAGCTGAAGGAGTTATTCCAGATATACAGATTAAAGACTACTTATTAGACGAAGAAGATCAGATACTCGATTAATTATTAAATTTAATTGAAGGAAACTAACTTATTTTGTCCTAAATATTTAGTTTAGACAAATATAATTTATTTAATCTAAATGTATAGTTACCATTTATACAATTTTTGCTCGTAATTTTTATTAATGTTTACAATTTGAAATTTTAAGGTTTTGATGAAAGTATTCATTTTTTGATTTAATCATGAGCTTAAAACAATATTTATATTTAATAAACCTTAAACTGATTAATTCTTGACCTAACCTTAATGAATAGTTGAATTCAATTTATCTAATTTTTATTTAAAGACTCACTTTTACTTTTAATACTACACAGAATGAAAAAAAACATTTTAATTCTAGGACTTTTCCTACAATATTATCTTTTCAGCTCAAGCATATTTGCACAATGTCCGATAAGCACAGGAATAATTAATTTTGAAGAGACTGGCTGGCCTGGTAGCACTTTCACAAACTTTACTGGAAGTACTTCTTTCTCCAATTCAAGTGAGTGTTTAACTGTTGAATTACAGGGGTCTGGCCCATTAAGATATAGGGTAACTGGGGCCTCGCCAAATGTTTTTCTTGATTTGGGATCAGCTGGCGGCACCTACTCTTCACACATTATAAAATCTTCAAACGGCTCTGAATTTAAATTAAACTCCGTCTCATTACGTGTAGTCAACGCAGCAGAAGATGGCATCACAACAACATTTACAGCAAAAAAAAATGGTGCTACCGTTGGAAGTACTACTTCCTCAGTAGCCCGTGCTAGTACTTCAGTTGTAAACTTAAGCGCAGTTTCTGGATTTAGTGACTTCGATGAGCTCACTATTTCTGGCCCAACTTTAGGTATAAGAATTTTTGAAATGGAATTTGGCGCAGCTGCCTCTAATAATGCTCCTACCGCTTCAAGCTTCACAGCTTCAAACGGCCCTTACGAAGACTTAACTTACACTTTCTCCACTTCAGACTTTGGCTATTCTGATGGAGATGGTGATCCTTTGAATAATATTTTAATTGAATCAGTACCAAGTGCAGGAACACTTTATGTCGATGCCGATAATGATAACAATCTTGATGGTGGTGAAGCTTTATTTAGTGGAAATTCGGTCTCAAAGGCAGATTTAGATGCTGGCAATTTACAGTACATCCAAAACGGATCTACAAACACTTCTTTTCAGTTTGAAGTAAATGACGGAACAGAGAATAGTACAGGTAACTATATAGCTTCTTTAAATGTGATACCAGTTCCTACAGTCACATTGGGTCTGTCACCAACTTCCAGAAGTGAATCCGTTTCAACAAACAATACGATAACGGCTACCCTTTCCAATGCATATGGAAATCCAGTGCAAGTCAATCTCTCGCTTTCGGGAACTGCAATAGGATTTGGAGTTGATTACAGTATTTCATCTACTACCATAACAGTAGGTACTGGGAATACTACTAATTCTGTACTCTTAACTAATGTAAATGATGCTTTATATGAGGGAAATGAAACGGTAGTAATAGATATTTCAGGTGTCACCAATGGTAGTGAAAATGGTACTCAACAAGTTACCTATACTATAACGGATGATGACCCTCAGCCTAATGCAACTTTAGAGGTATTGTCAATTTATAATCCTATAACTGATGAAAGTGGAGGTCAAGCCTATGTTAGAGGAAAGATAGATGCAGTGGCTGGTACTACAGTAAGCATTCCTTTGAGTTTTTCTGGTACAGCAACTGGTGGTGGGACAGATTATTCTCTTACCGGAACAACAATTACATTAACTGCAGGAGAAACCATGGACAGTGTGCGCTTAACATCACTTTTTGATGGAATTGAAGAAGGGGATGAAACGGTCATTATTGATATGGGAACACCTACTAATGCAGTAGAAAGTGGTACACAACAAGTAACGCTAACCATTGAAGATGAAGATGCCGCTCCACCTTCTGGGTATTCCGCGTCTATTGATCAAAGTCCTATCAATGCTAGCAATGAAAGCTCCGCAAGTTTTACTTTTGCAGGAGCAGAAGTTGGTACAACCTATAATTATACCTTTAGCAGCTCTGGAGGAGGCACTAATGTCACCGGATCAGGAACTATAACTACCGCTACGGATCAGATTTCTGGTATTGATTTAAGTGGTTTAGGAGATGGTACCATTACACTTTCTGTTACCTTAACGGATAATTTTAGCAATACAGGGTCCGCTGCTTCAGATACAGAAACCAAAGATACTTCTCCTCCTTCTGGGTATTCAATTTCCATTGATCAAGCAGGCATTAATCTGAACAATGAAGGCTCCGCAAGTTTTACTTTTGCAGGAGCAGAAGTTGGAGCAACCTATAATTATACATTTAGCAGCTCTGGAGGAGGCACTAACGTTACGGGATCGGGAACTATCACTACCGCAACGGATCAAATTTCTGGTATTGATTTAAGTGGTTTAGGAGATGGTACCATCACACTTTCAGTCACGCTTTCAGATGGTGCGGGCAACACAGGCAGTGCGGCCACAGATACAGAAACGAAAGACACTAGTGTTCCAAGTGGGTATTCCGTTGCGATTGATCAAAGCCCAATTAATGTTAGTAATGAAGGCTCAGTCAGCTTTACTTTTGCTGGTGCCGAAGTCGGAACTACCTATAACTATACTTTCAGCAGTTCAGGAGGAGGCACTAACGTTACTGGTTCTGGTACAATTACTACAGCAACGGATCAAATTACAGGTATTGATATCAGTGGTCTTGGTGATGGCACTATTACACTTTCAGCTACACTCACTGACGGAGGTGGAAATACTGGTACAGCTGCCACTGACACCGAAACCAAAGATGCAGCAGCTCCAACCGGATACTCGGTAAGTGTTGATCAGGGATTTGTTAACATCGCAAATGAAACGGCCATAAGCTTCACCTTTGCAAGTGCAGAGGTGGGTTCAACATATGAATACACTTTCAGTAGTTCGGGTGGCGGTACTAATGTCACTGGGACAGGCACAATCACTACAGCTATAGATCAAATCACAGGAATTGATTTAAGTGGATTGGGTGATGGTACCATTACCCTTTCAGTTACACTTACTGATACTAATTCAAATACTGGTTCAGCAGCCACAGATACTAAAACAAAAGATACTAGTGCTCCAAATGGTTACACTGCAACTATTGATCAAAGCCCAATTAACTTAGGAAATGAATCGGCAGTCAGTTTTACTTTTGCTGGTGCTGAAGTAGGGGCTATCTACAATTATACATTTAGCAGTTCCGGTGGTGGAACTAATGTTACCGGTTCAGGAACCATCATAACTGCTGGCGATCAAATTACAGGTGTTGATCTAAGTGGTCTGGGAGATGGTACTATTACACTTTCTGCCACGCTTACCGATGCTGTAAATAATTCAGGAACTGCTGCTACTGATACGGAAGTAAAAGAAACAGTCCCTCCTTCGGGGTATTCTGTAACGATTGATCAGAGTCCAATCAACAAAGGAAATGAAACTGCTACAAGCTTCACATTTGCAGGAGCAGAAGTTGGTACAACCTATAATTATACATTTAGCAGCTCTGGAGGTGGTACTAATGTCACTGGATCGGGAACTATAACTACCGCAACGGATCAGATCTCAGGTATCGATTTAAGTGGCCTTGGTGACGGAACGATTACACTTTCAGTTACACTGACAGATACTAACGGAAATGTTGGGTCAGCCGCGACAGACACAGAGACAAAAGATACTGGAGCTCCTGCTGGATATAGTGTGGTTTTTGACCAATCTGCGGCTAATAATGGAAATGAAACAGCTATTAGCTTCACCTTTGCATCCGCTGAAGTGGGGGCAACATATAATTACAGCATTAGCAGTAATGGTGGTGGAACAGCTGTAACCAGTAACGGAACAATAAGCACAGCTTCCGACCAAATATCAGGAATTGATGTTAGCGGCCTAAGCGATGGGACGCTCACCCTATCGGTTACACTGACAGATGCAGCTGGTAATACAGGAACAGCAGCCACAGACAATGTTGAAAAAGACGTTGTGATTCCTTCCGGCTATTCCGTTTCCATGGATCTTTTAGGGGAATCCTTCATTAATGTAATCAATGAAAGCATCATTAAATTTTCCGGCTCAGGATTGGAAGCAGGAACAACCTTAAATTATACTTTTAGCAGTGACGGAGGTGGCACGCCAGTTACGGGTATGGAAACTGTCACTTCATCATCTGAGACGTTTGACAATGGTGGTGTTGGTTATGACCTAAGCGGTTTGACAGATGGCACGGTTACACTTACGATTAGCCTCACCGATGATGCAGGAAATACGGGATCTGATGCTACGGATACAGCTAATAAAGATGCAGGGCCCCCAACAGGTTATACTGTTTCTTGGGATGATGCCCTAATCAATACAACTGAAGCTTCTACTGCAAGTTTTACTGTTTCCAATGCCGAAATTGGAACTACTATAAATAATTCAGTGAGTAGCTCAGGCGATGGGAATACCGCAACAGTTTCTAATCCTATTACGGTTACAAGTACTACGCAGGTAGTTACCATAGACGTCAGTTCATTAGATGATGGAGTGCTCACGGTTGAAGTGTCTTTAACAGATGCAGGAGGTAATACTGGAGGAACAGTAAGCGATAATTCTACTACACTTGACCAAACAGCTCCTTCAGGCTATTCCGTTGCAATAGACCAGGCGGATATCAGTGCTGACAACCAAACAGAGGCAAGTTTCACATTTGCTGGGGCAGAAGTGGGAGCAACTTACAATTATACGCTAAGTAGTAGCGCAGGTGGAACCGATGTTACTGGGTCTGGAACAATAGCTACGGCAACGGATCAAATTACTGGAGTTGATGTAAGCGGTCTAGCAGATGGGACCATAACATTATCTGTAGACTTAACTGATCCTGCAGGAAATGAAGGATCAGCAGCTACCGATAATGTGTCAAAAGATGCCACTGCACCCAATTTCATTTCCGTGGAAGATGATGGAGGAGATAATTCCTACAAATCAGGAGAAAGCCTTACCATCGTTGCTGACTTGGGCGAAACGGGATTAACGGTTACAGCAGATTTGTCAGTAATCAATTCCGGCTTGAGTGCAACGGCTGCCATGACAGACTCTGCCGATGGCACTTATAGCATTACGGTAGCTGATGTAGATAATGGAGGTAATATGATAGAGGGAGCCGCTATTGCAGTGCCATTGGTAGCTACTGATGGGGCTGGGAATCAACAGGCGGATAATAGTCTAACCTTAAACCTTGATAAAACAGCACCTGCTGGTTACACCGTGAGTGTTGACCAATCCATTATAAATGCTGCTAATCAAGCAGCCATGAGCTTCACCTTTGCATCCGCTGAAGTGGGGGCAACTTATAATTACAGCATCAGCAGTAATGGTGGTGGAACAGCTGTAACCGGTAGCGGAACAATAAGTACAGCTTCTGACCAAATATCTGGACTTGATGTTAGCGGCCTAGGCGATGGGACGCTAACCCTATCGGTCTCACTGACAGATGCAGCTGGTAATACAGGAGCTACTGCTACCGACAATGTGACCAAAATAGCCACATCCATAGCTTTCAATTCTACAGCTAGTAATGGTGATGAATCGGTGGAAAATGCAAGTATTCAGGTAGATCTATCCATTAATAGTGCATTTGATGTTAGTGTTGATTATGAGGTATCAGGTACTGCTAATGGTGCTGGGAATGATTATACTTTAGCTAATGGAACATTAATCATTCCTTCAGGAAACCAAAGTGGGGCTATTGACCTAACTGGCATAGTAGATGATGAATTGATCGAAGGAGATGAAACCATTATACTCACACTTTCAAATCCAACTAATGCTTCATTGGGCTCTACCACGGAATTCACTTATACTATTAATGATAATGATAAAGCAGAAATTAGTGTGGTAGCAGCTAGTCAAGCTGAAGAGGATGATGTAAATGGATCATATACCATTTCCACATCGAAGGAATTTGCTAATGATGTGACCTTAACATTTACAATAAGCGGAACAGCTTCTGAAGGTACCGACATAGAGTCCCTTGGAACTTCAGTTATTTTCCCTGCATCAACTAATTCTATAAACATTCCTGTAGTGGTTCTAGCCGATAAGGAAGTAGAAGAGGATGAAACGGTTATATTAACCTTAGAGAGCACGGATAATACTGCTATTTTGATAGGAACTGAGAATTCAGCTATCATTACCATTATTGACAATGATGAGAAGCTTCTTCAAACCATTACCTTCAATCCTATTACAGATAAAAAATTAAGTGATAAGGAGGTGATTTTAGAAGCCACAGGTGGTGATTCTGGTGAGCCCATTACTTATACTATTTCAACAGATCCAGTGAATGGTGTAGCCACTTTATCGAATGGAGTAATTTTGCTAGAAGGTGTTGGGACCGTAACAGTTACTGCAAGCCAAGCAGGTAATGATTCCTACCTAGCAGCTGAAGATGTCAGTCAAAGTTTCACTATTCTTTCAGATGAATTATTGCTACCGACCCTCTTTACACCTAATAATGATAGGATAAATGATGTGCTACTCATCCGAGGGGGCGCAGCAGTTCAATCTATTAACCTTAGAATCTATGACCGAACAGGTAATCTTGTTTTTGAATCCGATAGTTTTCAGGAATTAACAGAAATCGGTTGGGATGGAAAGAAAAACGGAGTCAATCAGCCTGCAGGCACCTATGTATGGGTAATCTCAGGTACGATGACAAATGGTGAACCGATAAGGGTTAATGGAGCAAGTAGAGGAACAATATTCATCGCAAGATAAAAACTGAAAAACATTCAAAATAGATGAAAAATTTTATTCAATATATAGCAGTAATAACCTTGATTGCAGGTCTAAGCAATGTTTCAGTGGCTCAGGAAGGTAATTTCTCCATGTATAGATACACTCCTTTTTATGCCAATCCAGGACAGATATCGACTACAGATCAGCTGAATTTCATGCTCAATAGCCGGATTCAACCGCTTAATACAGGTGAGAATTTAACCACTACTATTGTTTCGGGATACATGCCCATTCATTTTTCGAATAATCATAAATTGGTAGTAGGTGCAAATGTCAGTTCAGAGCAAACGGCAAGCTTACTAAACTCTAATGGTGGAATGCTAGCTTTGTCCTATTCTGTTCCTTTAAACGAAAGGTCTGAATTAAGTTTAGGAGTGCAAGGTGGCCTATTTCAAAATAAAATTGGAGGCGACTTTGTCACTGACGGGCAAATCGAAGGCGGGGTTTTAGATCCTGGGGCAGGTCAGCTTGATCCGGTTTTAAATCAACAACATGCCTACCCGACCTTAAGTAGTGGAATCTACTATAGATTAAAAGATGCTGATTATCAAGACAGAGCTTTTGTTGGAGTTTCATTATTTAATATGATAGAACCTAATATCTCCTTTGTTGAAAATGGAGATGCAGCTAAACTTCCGATGAGTATAAAAACTATAGCAGGATATAAAGTGTATGATAATGCTACGCTGTCAGTATCCCCTACTATAAGGTGGATCAACCAAGCTCAAAATAATGCATTTGATTTGGGGACTGATGTTGGCTATAGGCTATCTGGAGATGCAGAAGATTTTAAAAAGTTGATTTTAAGTCTATGGTATAATTCCAATTCAATTGGTGTGATGAGTCTAGCTTATGAGCAAAAAAGAATAGCCGTTGGAGTTAGCTACGATATCCCAGTTGGAACAGGATTTAACCTGGCACAGAATGGTATTTTTGAATTTGCTATTTCGTATAAATTAAAAAATAGGAAGCAGGTAAAAGAAACGCCAAGCGTAATACAACAAAAAGAAACAGAGGTTCAACAAGAAGAGCCTGAGATTGAAATAGAACAACCAGAAAAGGAAAAGGTTGAAGTAAATGAAGAAGAACCTCAAAAAAAAGAGCAGGTTAAGGAAAAAATAGTAATAGAGGAACAATTTAAAAAAGAACCGAAAATTGAAGAGCAAGCAGCTGAAGTCACTGTTCAGCCACTTACTGAAAAAGAAAAAGAAACGCTAGCCAAGACGGTTCGATTCAAATTAAATTCAGATGATTTAAACGAGGATTCAAAAGAGTTTATAGACCAAGTAATTGATATTCTATCTAAGAAAGAAAATTATAATATTACTTTAATTGGGCATACTTGTAATTTAGGTGAAAGCTCTTTTAATGGTGAATTAGGTATGGATAGAGCAAAGATCGTAAGGGATTATATGGTGGCTAATGGCATAAATGAAGCTAGAATCAGTACCAATTCCAAAGGTGAAACTGATCCAATTGCAACAAATGAAAACAAGATGGGTAGAGAGAAAAATAGAAGAGTAGAGTTTAAAGTTACATATCAATAACTGGTTAAACATAAATAACATTTCCTATTTCATTATTAGGCTAAAAGCAATGAAAAAAACTTTAAAATCATCACTTATACTATTTAACCTTATGCTATTGCTAACATTAGGTTGCAGTAATAAGAAGGAGAAAATTGAAAAAGATTATGTATTAGTTGTAGATGATGATGGCATAATGGTAGAAAAGTTTGACACTACTAATATTGATGAGAATAAGTTTAACCTCAACAATGAGGTATTTAAAGTAGGAACTAGCTTTAAATATGATTTTGAGCACAGAACAACTTCAGGTGAAATAAAATATTTCAAAATCAATCCTGATCATAAAGGGTGGGATTTTGTAGATGCTGATGATACAGACTCATTAATCGTGAAATCAGTAGTTATACAAGTGATGAATGGTAATCCAATAGCTCAATTTATTCCTGATTATAACCAAACTGCTATTGCATACATATTAATCGAGGGTGTCCCCTTTTCAATGTCAGGAGCAATTGAAAATGAAGCGAATATTTGGATTCACCCTCCAAGAGAACACTATTTTAAAATCCTAGAATTAAACCCTTTCCCTTATATCAAAGCTCCTTATAAAATAGGCACCAAATGGAACTGGAATTTAATAATAGGCAGTAGCTATGCAGATAGGCGATGGAAAACGTGGGAAAATACAATAGAAAACAACTATCAATACGAAATAACTAATAAGATTTTACTTGAAACAGCACTTGGGAATTTACAATGCTATGTAATTGAATCTGAAGCGGAAAGTAGAATTGGAAAAACAGCTCTGACTGCCTACTTTCATCCAAAGTACGGTTTTGTAAAATTAGATTATACAAATATTGATGGAAGCAAAACAATGCTTGAATTAATTAAAACAAACTAATTTAATCTTATAATTATGAAAAATATCAATATTATTATATTGATATTTTTCTTTTATATTCTGTTCTTTCTTTAAATGGTCAGGTTTTAACAGAAAAAATAGGGTTTAAATCTTACAAGATAGAAACTCCCGGTGATACAATTAAGTTTTTCATCTACAACCCAAATAATCTTAACAAGACAATTTTATTCATGTAAGTGGTTTTTGGCCAGCTCCTCTATGGATTGAAACAAGCCCATGTTGTGTAAGTAGTAATTCTTTTACCGACAATTTAATTACTGAAGATTATGCTTATGTGGTTATATCAAAATACGGCTTTCCTTTTAGTGATAAAGAGAACTTTGATATGCCTACTTATTATTGGCAGAAAAAGACCTTGGGTTTTAGAGTAAACCGAACAAATGAAGTCAGAAAACATATTCAGAAAAACATAATTAAACCTAGAAAAATTGTTGTAGATGGTACTTAACAAGGTACTAATGCAGCAGCAAAACTTGCTACAATTAATAAGGATATAACCCACTTAGGTTTCTGGGCGGGGCGGCTTACTCCAATTATTGGAATTCATACATTTTGCGCGGAAGGAAGCAATAGCTAGTAAAATAACAGAGGAAGCAGCAACACTTAAAATTGATTCTTTATTCCTTCAATTTGATCAAATGCTTGAAAATGGAGAATATCATTTCAAAAATAACACGCTCTTTTATATGGATTTAGAAGGAGGAAATTTAGTAAAAAGGAGAGCACTTTTAACAATGACAAATGAGATGCTAACTTTTAAAGAAATAGGTAAAGCATTCGAAAGACAAGCGCAAATAAATTAAATTTTTCCAAAGATTCCCTTTCTATTTCCCTGATTATTAACGGGAAAGGGGGTGACGCAAATCTGATCTTCATAAAATTACTAGATAAATTCTAAAGCAGAAAAATTCTTTTATTATATTTTCCTTTAATATTTGATATTATTTCAGGTTTCTCTGTATTCTATTTTCTATATTTTTTTAGAGCTTATGGTATTCAAACGGGAATCTCTTATTCGGGTCATTCGCATATTTTTAGGGCTATTTGTTTTGGTGTGTTAACTTTTCTCTACTTGACCCCTGCAGAATATTGGCTTAAACCAAAATTAAAGCTCAAAAAGACTCTTCATCATATTTTATGGTATTTAGGACTGGTGTTTTTAGGAGCCCAGCTAATTTTCATTCTATTTAACTTCTTTTGGAATTGGCAAGAATGGGACTGGGTTGGCTACTATCTTATTATGCTAGAATTTCCTTTAATGATGATCTTTCCACTCGTTCTCTATGGGTTAATTCGAATGGTTGTTTTTTCTACAAAAGAAACTGATAAATATTTAATCCTTCAATCAGAAAGTGGAAAGGACAAATTGAAAATTAGAAAGGAGGATTTTTTGTATGCTAACTCCTCTGAGAATTACATCAATATTCAATATTTAACCGGACAATCAAGCAAGCAACACCTCATCAGAAAACCACTAAAGAATTTAGAGAATGAATTAAGTAAATATTCAAGCATAAAAAGATGCCATAGAGGTTACTTAGTGAATAAAGAAAACATTAAAAATATTAAGCAAGATAGAGGTAAAATTCAGATTGAAATTGACTCTACTCTCCTTCCTGTTTCAAAAAAATATGAATCTGCATTTATCAATTAGAAATTTCATCACAAATACAAAGATTTCGTCCCAAAAGTAGGATAAGATTATTCAAATAGGCTTTTCTCCTTTCATATTTGAGAAAAAAAAACCCTATGATTAAAAATAAAAATTTACTCATTCTGCTTTTTGTGGGATTCATTCTACTTTCCTGCAGTCAGAATAAAACAGAAAAAACACAATCAATCACTGACCCAAGAATCAAAGAAATTGATTCTGTAATTATAGCACGGAACAAGCAAGATTTATTTCAAGGGCAAATAGTTATTACAGAAAATGGAAATGTGATCTATGAAAACAATATTGGTTTAGCTGATCGAAGCTGGAATATTCCGGTTGATGGAACAGCTAAATACGACATTGCCTCTATTAATAAATCAATGATCTCAGCTTTAATTATGAAAGCGGTTGAGCAGGAGAAATTAAGCCTTAATGATAAATTAATAGACTTATTAAAAGATTATAAATATGAGGGTTCCTTTCATCCAGATATAAGCCTGCATCATATGATGAGCCATAATGCTGGTTTACCAGATTACGATGGAGTATCTGAAGAACTAAGAATGAATGGTTTTTTAAAATTAAAAAGATCAAGATTCACTAATACAGAATACGTTGATTTCATTAGTAAATTAAAACCAATTGCTAATCCTGGCAAACAATTCTATTACAGTAATTTTGCTTATCACTTATTAGCTATAATTATAGAGGATACTTATGGTCAAGCATTTGCTGATGTCCTATATGAAAACTTGACGAAACCATTGGGCTTAAAAAATACAGTTGCAACAAGTAGAAATGAGAAGATTATAAAAAAACTAGCGGATGCCTATCAATTCAATGAGGCAACTAATCAATGGGAAGAAACTCCATTTATAGACCTCAGCTTAGGGAGAAGAATATTTTCTACAGCTTCAGACTTAAACCGATGGGCTTTATCTATGAGCAATCCGGGTTATTTATCAGAATCTTCCTTAAAAATAATTAAAACCAATCATCTAAAAGACATTAGCAATTCTGTCAGCTATGGTTACGGCTGGGTAACAGTAAATAAAGAAAATAAAAGTCAATTCGGTGATTTGGGAATTGAAAAGCCTTACATCATTCACGGAGGTAGTACGGATGGCTATAGATCTTTATTAATAAGTATTAATGAAGGTGAATTCGTCATTAGTTTTTTAAGCAATGTAGGCAATAGAACTGATGAATTAAATCTAGGAAAAATTATCACACACATTTTAATAAAATAATCATGATAAAATCAATTAAAAACTATTCAATAATTTTCCTTATGCTTTTTGCTTTCACATCATATAGTCAGAAATCAAGAATGACAGGGTTGTGGGAAGCCATAAATGTAAACGTGGGAGAAAATAATATGACTCCGGTCGCCAAGTGGTTTCGTTTTAACCCTGACGGCACTACCCAATCTGGTAATGGTTGGTTAAAAAATTATGAAGGAAATTGGCAATACGATTCTCTGGAAAATAAATTTAGCAGCAATAATCCTTTAGGTATAAAAGATGAATTTGGTGCATTTGATGTATCATTTGATAAAGATCATATGTACTGGGAAAGAGAAGAGGAAGGAATGAATGTTAAAGTAACTTTACGGCCTATTGAAAAATTACCCATGTCACCAGCTGATTATTTGCAGGGAATTTGGTTATTAGAATCTATAGAGAAAGATAATCAATCCATTATGGAAGAATTTGATCCAAACGGTAAGCATTATCTTCACATACGGTGGGATAGAATTTACAGAAACCGAAATACAGAGGGTGAAAGACTAAGCGGTTATTGGCATATCAATGGACATAGACCTGAAATTACATTTCTACCTCATTCTGAAGGAGAAAATGCAGAAAGTTGGAAAATTGAGGTAAATGAAGAGAACTTAATTATGACTGGAATTTCTGATTCAAATGATACAATCGTTAGAAAATATAGAAGGGGAAATAAATTTCCTCGATAGATTAAAATAATTCAGATAATGTAACCCTAATAGTATAAACATTTATGAAAAGCACTTTTGAGATTCAAAAGTGCTTTATTTATTCTATTTAAAGCATAAATGTTAATCTTCATCTTTTTGCATTATTACATCTCAAACCATTACTTTTAATAGATTTTATGATTCATCGTATCAAGTATTCAGTTTAAAGTATTCATGAAACTACTAATTGCAGCAGTTATAGGGGTTTTAGTATTTGTGATTTTTCAAATGTTAAGGAAAGATGTAGCAAATAAAAGATCACAAAACTTCAGTATACTTTTACAAACCCTTTGGTTAATTAGATTTTTTCTGATCTATATTAAATTAGATCTTAATGAAACCCCTGCAGCTTCTTATATCATTTATGATCAGACACTATTATTATTAGATGGCCCATTATTCTGGCTTTACACCCGGTCTTTAATCGATTCCAAAAGATTATCAATTAAAGATTTCATTCACTTTATACCATTTATTTTACTTTTTATACTTTCTACTTTTCAACTTATAGCCGATCCGGCTACAATCGTCAACCAGTATCAACAGGCTGTTAATAATATGCTTAATGGTTCTTCCATGGCAGATTTAGACGCCAGCATTTTTATACTTTTTGCAATGGGATTAAGTTTAATTTATATAGTTAGAGCAGTTAAAATAGCAAGAATTTATAACCGTGGATTATTAGATAGGTTTTCTACTATAGATAGCTTAAAAGCAAATTGGATAATAAGTTTTCAGCGTTGGTGGATTGGACTATTTTTCCTTCCCCTTCTAATATATTTCATTTTGTACGTATTCCCCTTTATTTCTGCAATGTACGTTGCGGGCACTGTTTTAATCTCAATTTCGGCATTTAGTATATTTTTTAGCTCCCATCTTCTCAATCAAAATTATGCACCTCCAAAATTAGTAAAGAATAAAAAAGCAGCTGTTTCAACTTCAACAGTTAATAACAGAGATCATTTATTTGAACAACTTTCCGAACTTAAAGAAAAACTAGAAAAGGAAAAGTATTATTTAGATGAGGAATTAAGCCTCAATAAACTTTCAGATTATATTGGAATTAAACCAACTCATTTGACTGAACTCATTAAACTAAGTGAATTTGAAAATTTCTATGACTTTATAAATAGCTACCGAATAGAAGAAATAAAAGAAAAATTAATTGAGACGGATGAACAAATCATTGTAATAGCCTACCAAAACGGATTCAAAAGTAAATCTACATTCAATAAAATTTTTAAAGAGAAGACTGGATATACGCCTAAACAGTACAGACTATCTAAAAAATAAGTCCGAATAAGATTAAATGGACTTTCAAAAACTCCAATTTTATTTGGTTTGCATCATTAACAAAAATAAAAATGATGAAAACTCTTTGGAAAAAAACACCTGCATGGCTGAAAGCCATAATTTTAAATCTAGTTATACTATTTCCAGTAGTTATTGCAATTCAATCTTTAATTGGATTGAATTTTCAACTACATAATGAATGGCCATGGTCCGTACCGATTGCTGCTATTTTGCTTTATGCATTTTATAAGCTAAATAAAAAGTACGCGAAATTTGATCTGCAAAAGGATGTTCAAATATCTTTTAGATTTAATATGAAAAAATCGGATAATTGGCTCTATTTAATTGCAATATTGTTAATTGTTCAATCGATTGGCCCATTATTTTCTTACGTGTTCAACATTGACACCACGCAACAAGTAGCCTATATTCAGAGCTTTAAAGCTTTAAATTTGTTTACTGCTATTCCTGTTCTTGCATTATTAGCTTTTTGTGCAGGACTCACTGAAGAAATAGTATATAGAGGTCATATTCAAAATGTTTTAGTTAGAAAATATAACAAATGGTTAAGCTTTAGTCTTACAGGAATCATCTTCGCAGCTTTACATTTTCTGCCGCTACCTTTAATTCTCCCATATATTATTATTTCGGTAATTTTCAGTATAGTTGCAGACCGAATGAAATCCACTGCATTGGTTATATGGGGGCATTTTTTAGTGGACCTGACCAGTTTTATGCTCATTTTGTTCTTCCCAAATTTTCTACACGAGCCTAGTGGATTAAATATACTAATTACAATAGGTATGCTGTCAATTGGAATATTTTTTCTTTTTAGACAAAACTATTCAAGCAAAAAAACATCCTTAGCGAAAGCAGCTAACTAATAATTAAAAAAATTAAAGGAGAGATTTAAGGATACCTGCGCCATCTCTCCTTTCATAACTTCCTCTAAATTCAAACTTTAATAAGGTAACATGAATAATAATTACAATATTTTACGGCTTTCTGACGGAAGAAATCTAGCCTTTAATGAATATGGAGATTTGAATGGATATCCTATAATTGCCCTACATGGTTTACCTGGCTCCAGAATATGGTTTAAAGTGGAGGATGAAATAAGTAAATCTTTAGGCATACGATTGATTACAATTGACAGACCTGGATTTGGAAATAGTACCCCAAGTGCTGATGTCTCATTTATGAATTTCAGTAAAGATATCATGGAACTTATCCATTTTTACGGATATTCCAAAGTCTCTATACTGGGTCTGTCAGGTGGTGGTGTATTTGCTTTAGCCGTAGCAAGCATGAACTCCCCCCTCATCCAAAGATGTGGAATAGTTTCTACAGTAGGCAAATTTAAGAAAGGTAAGCCTCCAAAACATATGGCATCTGAAAACAAAATGATCTTCAGATTGGCTAAGCAATTTCCTTGGTTGCTTAAAAAGCTACTGAACGCGCAGAAAAATGTAATAGATAATCATCCAGATCGCTACATAAATTCAATTATATCCAATACCAAGCATCTTTGTAGGGCTGATAAATTAATAATTGAAAATAAGGATAATGCGGAACTTTTACTTTTACACATGAGAGAAGCATTTAAAAACGGAGTTCAGGCTGCAACAACAGAAGCAAAACTATTTACAAAGAGCTGGGACTTCTGCATAAAAGACATTAAAACAAAAATAGAGCTATGGCATGGCATGGAAGATACTTTATCTCCCATTCAACCACTTGCGCAGCTCGGTAATGAACTCCAAAATTGCACCAAACACTTTATTAAAGGTAAGGGGCATTATCTAACTGAAGACCCTGAAATATGGAGGAAAATCCTTCTGTCCTTAAAATAATATTAAGATAATTTAATATACTTAAAGCTAAACATTCAACATTATGAAATACATCCTAACCGTAATAATACTAGGTACAATCATTCAATCTGAACCAAAAATTGAAGGAAAATGGAAAATTCAATCTTATGGAGCAATTGATAATATAAAGCTTTCTCCTGCTTATACATTTGGAGACCCTGATACAAAAGAACAAATTGATGAATTATTCAGGCTCATGCTAGAAAAAGGAGAATATCATTTTCAAAATGATACACTTATTTATACAGATATTGAAAAACAAAAATTAGTAAAAAGAAGGGCTATCTATAAAAATAAGGATGGTATCCTTACTATTACCGAAATCGATAGACCATATGAAAGGCAAGCAGAAATTTATCACCTCTCAAATGATTCCCTTATTGTCTTACCAATTATTGAGGGGAAAAGCGGATCAAAATTGATTTTCAAAAAAGTAAAATGATATTTTGATAATGAGCCTAAAAGAAAGCGGTGGGTGGTTTACATTTATACAATTACAGAAGTTTGTAGATCTTTAATTTTGCAAGAAAATAATACTAAATCATGAAAGTAAAATCTGTAATACTTCTTGCATTTGTTGGCTTATCACTTGTTTACTGTAAGGAAGACAGAGAGTCCGATAATAAGATAAACCAACCAACAAGCTTTACTATACTAGATACATACATGACTGCCTTAACTGACCTAAAGCAGTTCAATGGTGTACTTTTAGTTGAAGATAGTGCAGGCCATGTTTTCTCAAAGGCATACAATATAGAAGCGGAAATTCCTACTTTAAAAGTAAGTGTGCAGCATCAATTTGACCTTCGCTCTATAGCAAAACTATTTGCAAAAGCTTCCCTAGTAAAACTTGAACATGAAGGAAAGTTAGCATTTGATCAAAAGCTTTCTGATTTTTTCCCTGAATTCCCACGAGGCGATGAAATTACCATTGATCAATTGATGCATCACCAATCTGGTTTAGGGAGAGAGTTTAAAAATTATGAAGGAAAAGGAATTGACCTATCACCTGAACAAGTAGTCGAATTAGCTCATCAAGAAAAATTGGAGTTTGAACCTGGGTCAGATTCTCGTTATTCTAACATAGGTTTTCAACTTTTATACAAGATCATTGGGGAAAAATCGGGAGGAACATATGCAAATTATTTAAGAAATAATTTTTTCGATCCTCTTAAAATGAAAAATTCCGGTAGCCATTATTTAGACCCCAAAGGTCAATTAAATAAATATGCTTTTGGACATACTGAAAAGAATGATTCTATTCAATTGGTAGGGGAAGATGAATCTGATATGCAACAAGGACATACTTTTTCAACGGTGGAAGACATGAAAAAATTTCTTGACTTCATTACAGAAAATAAGCTCTATAATGAGTTAGCTGAAGATAACATCATCACTCATGCCGGAGGAACCAAAGGTAAAAGAGCATGGGTTTATACAGATTTACAAAAAGGATATAAAATTATATTCCTAGCGAATTATGACAATATCCCCTTTTCAAATCTAACCAAAGATCTCATCTCAATTATGGATGGAGGTGATGTGGAAATACCAAAGGAAGTGAACAGAAAAGCTATTGAAGTTCCATCATCAATATTAGAAAAATATGTGGGCACTTATGATTTCGTAGATGCGGGTCATATCGTGATATCGGTAAAACTTGAAGAAGGCAAACTAAATGCCTATCAAAAAGGGAATTTTGCAGGTGAATTAATTCCTGAAAATGATTCTACTTTTTTCTGGGATCCGAAAAGTAAGGAGTCGTTTATTTTTACCAAGGATAAAGAGGGTAATTCTATTGCCTTAATGGATTTTCAAGGAGTTAGGTGGCAAGGTATTTTAATTGAATAGTCAGTTGGTTTAATATTGTCAAGGTGTCTTTACGGCACCTTTTATTAAGCATTTTATAAATTGCGATACAATAACCTCGCTTAAATAGTCTCAAATACCCATATAAGACTTAAAGTATTTCAGCATATAACAAACTCGACCTTTATTTGAAACACATTATGTCGGAAACTAACCATCAATGAGAGGATTCCCAATGTAAAATACTACATTAATTATAAACAAAATGAAAAATTTCACAATACTACTCGTTCTTTTCCTATTTGGAATAATTTCCGCTTGTAAAGAAGATCCTCAAGCATTACTCAGAGAAGCAACGGATAAATTAAAGAGTAGCAAAAGTGTTCAATATCAGCAAACAGGCCTTTTTCCTAATCCTTCAGGACAAATTGATACCATTAATACAGTTTCAACTTTTGTTAAAAAAGGTTTAAATGCTTATGATTATGATTTTGTTATTAAAAGCGATCTTGGTGGTCTTATACAAATAGACGGAGAATGGAAATTAATCAACCAGTATACAAAGCAGGTTGTAAAATATCCAGAGAATAGAGCTGAAATATGGGAAACGCAAAAAAAATCTTCACCAAACTTTAAGCATTCACCACTTGTCATGTTACAAGAAAAAGACTGGGTCTATCTAAGGGACACTGTATTGAATAATAATTCTCTAAAGAATTATTTCTTTGTAGAAAATGACAAAGTGGTTGATGGTAACAAAGTTTATACAGAACAGCATATTTTTATCAATCCTCAAACCAAATTAGTAGAGAGATGGGCGCGCTTAAATTACTATAAGAATAAATTATCGCAGATACGGATTGTTATTTATTCAAACTATATTTTAAGCTCAACTCCAGAAAAATTAACTTTTACAAATCCTCCCGGATACACATCAACTGTATATACAGGAAAAAAAGTTATAAAACACCTAGAGGTAGGCCAAGAAGCTCCTTTCTTTAAAATCGATGATCTTCAAAATAAAGAAATTGATTTAGAAGACTACCGAGGTAAAAAAATTCTATTAAACTTTTCTAGTGTTGGCTGTGGTTATTGTAAAGATGCCCTTCAATTGATGAATGCAAATGATTACAAATTGGCAGATAATATTCAAGCTTTCTATTTATCCATTCAAGATCAAAACCAGCTTGATAAAGTAAAATATTATTTCGAAAAGATGCCGATATCGTATCCTGTCATTCCTGAAGCTGATAAAATTGCGGAATTATATGGTGCTGCCTCCACACCTAACTTTTTTCTAATAGATGAAGAGGGTCTCATTGAAAAGGTAGTAATCGGATTTGATAAAGATTTCTTAATGACTTTAGCAGAAAATTAATATGAGTAATCAATTTTTACAATTTATTGAAAATGAAATTAATTGAAATTAAAGTTTTGATGACCTATTCTTTTCTAGGATAGTAACCTTTTTAATTATTTAAAAATCTCAGTATATGAAGTCAATAATAAAATTCTTTTATACGGTACTATTATGCTATTACCCCTCCATTATTTTTAGCCAAATCAATACGAATGATTCTCTGGCTTTAGTACAATTATACCATTCAACAAATGGTGACAATTGGAATAATAATAATAATTGGCTCACTGGAAATGTTGATTCCTGGTATGGAATTTATGTTATAGATAACAGAGTAAAACAAATTAATTTATTGGCTAATAATCTTGTAGGTGAGATCCCTGAGGAGATAACTAATTTAGTCGAAATCACCAATATCACATTGGATCAAAATACATTAAGCGGTATAATTCCATCAAGTATAAATAAGCTTACTCAACTCGAGATTCTGTCGCTTCAGCGAAATCAAATAAGTGGAGAAATCCCAAGCTCTATAGGAGATTGTACTGAATTAGTAGTTCTAAGTCTTGGGAATAATGAATTAACAAGTAGTATTCCACAAACGATTGGCAAGCTTAATAAGCTAACAAGCCTAGGACTAGAAGTGAATCAATTGAATGGCTCTTTACCTGAAGAAATAGGAAATCTGATTAACCTTCAATTTTTCAATTGCGGAGTAAATAATTTGAGCGGCACAATACCTGAACTATTTGCTAATTTAACTGAACTTAAATCTTTCAGTCTTCCCTCAAATAATTTAGAAGGAAATGTTCCTATTTGGTTAGCAGATTTAACTAAACTAGAAATCATTGATTTAAATTCAAATCAATTTACAGGGACTATTCCTTCCGAATTGGGTAATCTTAGCTCACTCAAGAACCTTTCAATACAAAATAACTTACTGACGGGATCAATTCCTCAAAATATTTTTCAACTTACCGCTTTAAGAAAATTAGATTTATCTAGTAATCAATTAATTGGTTCAATTGCTGCAGAGTGGAATAATTTAATAAATTTAGAAACCCTCAGTTTAAGAGGAAATCAATTTGACGGTGAAATCCCGATACAAATTGGTAACCTCACAAATTTAAGATTTATTGATATCGCATTAAATAATTTTGAAGGTGCTTTACCTGAATCATTTACTGGTCTTCTAAACTTAAAAACCCTTGATATTCAGGATAACGAAATTAATTACTTACCAGATTTATCTAATTTACCGCTAAATTATTTTACAGTAGTTAATAATAGACTTCAATTTTCTTCCCTCGAAAAAAACATTGATCTAACAATATCTTATGTGCCTCAAAAACCCTACACTTTAGATTCAACTATTACATTGCAGTGGGGCGATGACATTACTTTATTAAGCGAATTAACAGGTACATTAAACAATTACCAGTGGTACCTTGAATCAATTCCAATTAAAGGAGCAGATTCCGCCTCACTAAATTTAAAAAGTATAACTGAAACCAATTTAGGGAATTATAGATGCGAAATTAGTAATCCAAATATACCTGATCTTATTCTAAGTACAGGTTTGATAACCATTGAAATAGATAATTTTATACCAAGAAACTTATCGTTAACTAATAATCAAATTGCCGAAAATTCTACTATTGGTCAGCACATAGGCGATCTTATAGCAGAAGATATTGATATAGCTAATGGAGATAGTTTGATCTTTTCTTTGCCAATTGGTGAAGCTGACAATAGTTTATTTGAAATTACAGAAAGAGGACTAACTGCATTATTTAAACCGAATTTTGAAGAGAAATCAGTATTTGAAATTATGGTAAAAGTTAAGGATAGAATTGGAGCAGAAATTTCAGAAAACTTTGCAATTGAAGTAACCAATATTAATGAAACACCTTACATTTCTGACACCCTTTTCACTGTTTTAGAAAATACTTCCAATGGGACTTTTATTGGTCAGTTAATTGCTAATGATGAAGATGAAGACACCATAAATTTCAAAATTATTAGTGGAAATAGCTCAAACACCTTCTCGATTATAAATGGAGATTCATTGATAGTGAATGACGAGGAAAATCTAGATTTTGAATTGATAAAATCATTTTCATTAGAAATTGAATCAAATGATGGAGAATTATCAGATACTGCATTCATTACAATTGAACTGCTAGATATAACTGATGAAATCATTACAAAATCCAAGGATAGACTGAATAATAATCTATTTAATATTTATCCAAATCCTGCATCAAATCAGATTAATATTCTTATAGGCAACATGATTTCTGAAACTGGTAAGCTCTACATTTATGATAATTATGGAAAGCTTTTAATTGAAAGAGAAATAATAGAAAATACTATAATTGACATTAATAATTTAAAAAGCGGATTATATCATGCCACAATTGAAATCGATGGATTTTACAAACATAAAAACTTTGTAAAACTTTAATTAGGTGATTCATACTATAATTTTTTTAAATATATTTAATGGTTATAAAATTGAAATTTTTAAAATTTCACATAATAACGCATTTTAATTAGGGTAAACACTTAAGAATTAGTTTTTTAAAAAAAAGAATAAAACTGATAGTAACTACTTAAAATTTTTTGTATCAGTTGATTTTATGCCTTTTAAAAAAAGCTCCATTGAGATTAAAGAACTTTTTGGGTGACATTCCTGCCACCTTCTGAAAGTCTCTAACAAAATGAGCTTGGTCATAATATCCCACGTCATAGGCTAATTTCGTCATGGAAATCTTAGGATTGTGAAGTTGGATTTTTACTGCATTCATTACTCTAACCATTCCAATGAAATGCTTTATGGAGTATTGAACTTCTTCTTTAAATAATTTATTTAAATACTGTCTGCTTAGCTCAAATCTTTTTTCTAAATCATTTACTTTTAATTGCCCTGATTGCTGATAGATTAATTCAATAATTTGCTTTAATAATCTCTGTTTACCACTCAAATTAAAAGTCTTAATATAATCTTTTAGCTTCAGCTGCATTACTTCAAATGGATCGTCCATTTGAAAAAATTCACTAGCATCGTTTGTTTTAAAAATTGGCTTAAAGTGTTGAGAAACATCATTTATTCCTGGTTTCCATTTTCCACCAAAAAACAAATTATTACACCATGGCTGGAATTTTACGGTAATAAAATTTAAAGATTTAGGAAACTCAATTGAAAAGGGAGGAGAAATATTAGAAATGCTAAATATGTGATGATTGATTTCTATACCTTCTGTAAATTCAGCACAATACAAACGGGCGTCAGCTTCTCTAAAAATCACCAAATCGTGACAACAATCATCCAAAACAGGTATTCTATCTTCATTTGTGAAGGAAGCATGATAAATCTCCTTTATGTAAAGCGATAGTGGTTCTTCTGGATAAATTCTGCCTATTCCCAATTTTGACTTTTGATTTAGATATGGTAAATATAGTAGGTAAAAATAAACCAAATTAATAAGTTGAAATATAGTTCTCCTTATATTCTTCCTATATTTGCAGCAAAATTATAGTAATGCAAAAACTAAATAATAGATATACTGTAACTGCAGCCCTACCCTATGCAAATGGCCCATTACATATTGGCCATATAGCGGGTGCATATTTACCTTCAGACATTTTTGTACGGTATTTAAAATTGAGAAATAAGGATGTTGTTTACATATGTGGTAGCGATGAACATGGTGCAGCCATAACAATAAGAGCAAAGAAAGAGGGGATTACGCCTAATGAAATCATAGATAAATATCATGAGCTCAATAAAAATACCTTTAAAAAATTAGGTATTAACTTTGATATGTATCACCGTACCTCAGCGGAAAATCATCACAAGCTTTCTCAAGAATTTTTCCTTAAACTTTATGAGAATGGTGAGTTTGTTGAGAAAGAAAGTGAGCAATATTATGATGAAGATTTCAAACAGTTTTTAGCAGACCGGTATATAACTGGAAAATGCCCAAAATGTGGTAATGATGGAGCATACGGTGATCAATGTGAAAAATGCGGAAGCTCTTTAAATCCAACTGACCTAATAAATCCCATATCTACCTTAAGTGGTAAGACTCCAGAATTAAAAACTACTAAACATTGGTTTTTACCACTTGACAAATACCAGGAATGGATGGAAAAATGGTTAATTGAGGGTAAAAAAGGAAAATGGAAACCTAATGTTTATGGTCAATGCAGTTCATGGTTGAAAGAAGGTTTGAGGCCAAGAGCCATGACCAGAGATTTAGATTGGGGTGTTGATGTTCCCTTAAAAGGTGCTGAAGGTAAAAAGCTATATGTATGGTTAGATGCTCCAATTGGATATATTTCTTCAACACAACAGTGGGCAGAAGAAAATGGAACTGATTGGGAGAAATACTGGAAAAAACAGGAAAACCCAGAAGACAATTCTACTTTAATCCATTTCATAGGAAAAGATAATATTGTATTCCATTGTATAATATTTCCAGTCATTCTACATGCGCACGGAGACTATATTCTGCCTGAAAACGTGCCAGCAAATGAATTTCTAAATCTAGAAGGAGACAAACTCTCAACCAGTAGAAACTGGGCCGTTTGGTTACACGAATATGTCGAGGAATTCCCTGGTAAGGAGGATGTTTTAAGATATGCCTTAGCTGCTACTTTGCCTGAAACTAAGGACAATGAATTTACATGGAAGGACTTCCAAACTCGAAACAATAGCGAGCTTGTAGGGATTTTTGGAAACTTCATCAACCGTGCAGTAGTCCTTACTCACAAATACTACGATGGTAAAGTACCTGCAAGAAATGAACTTTTCGATTACGATCAAGAGGTAATAGATGAATTGAAAAGTTTCCCTGATGTTATTGAAGAAAAGATAACAAACTATAAATTCAGAGAAGCTTTAAGTGCAATGATGGAATTTGCTCGACTAGGAAATAAATATTTAGCCGAAACTGAACCTTGGAAGCTACAAAAGGAAAATCATGAGCGTGTCAAAACCATCATGAATATTGCATTGCAGATTGCAGCTAATCTAAGTATAGTATGTGAACCATTTTTACCCTTCACTGCTGAAAAATTGAGGAAAATGCTTAATATCGAAGCTTTTGCCTGGGATTTAGCAGGTAGTATTGATTTATTGGAAGCAAATCATACGATCAAAAAAGCAGAATTACTTTTTGAAAAAATAGAAGATGAGGTAGTTGAAAAGCAAGTTCAAAAACTTGAAAACACCAAAAAAGAAAATAAAATGACTGATAAGGATATAGAAGTAGCTCCAATAAAAGATGAAATCAAATTTGATGATTTCATGAAGATGGATATGCGTGTTGGCACTGTAGTAAAAGCAGAAAAGATTAAAAAATCTAATAAGCTTTTAAAACTAACTATTGACACTGGCTTGGATACAAGAACCATTTTAAGCGGTATTGCAAAACATTTTACTCCTGAAGAAGTAGAAGGAAAGCAAGTAACTGTATTGGTAAACTTAGCACCACGTCCGATGATGGGAGAAGTTTCTGAAGGTATGGTGTTAATGGCAGAAGATGCAGAGGGTAATC
The DNA here is from genome assembly GCF_030503875.2 of Marivirga arenosa. Classification (NCBI taxonomy): domain Bacteria; kingdom Pseudomonadati; phylum Bacteroidota; class Cytophagia; order Cytophagales; family Marivirgaceae; genus Marivirga; species Marivirga arenosa. Next base: position 3,008,877 of record NZ_CP129968.2, read on the forward strand.
TTCAATTTGTTCAACCTGGAAATAATGTAAATCCGGGTAGTACAATTTCTTAAAATAACAATAGAACCAATTAATTAGTCGTAGTTTATAGGCTCCAAACTAAATACTACGACTAATTTTAAATAGTTTTTATATGACTTTTAAAGAACTGGATAAAAAACTCAACCAATTTCAGAAAGATGGGAAGAAATATTTCACAACATCTTCTTTTCAATCACATAGCTTAGTATTGTTACATATGCTAAGTGAAATTGATGCTGATATTCCAGTTTACTTTATCAATACCGGCTATCACTTTCCTGAAACAGTGGCTTTTCGTGATAAAATCATGAATGATTTTGGGCTTACTAATCTAGTCGATTTGAAACCACTTACTCCTAAGAATATGCAAAGGGATGCTGATGGAAAAATGTTTTTTACTTCTGATCCGGATTATTGCTGCTATTTAAACAAAACACAACCAATGGATGCCATTTTAATGAAGCATGACATTTGGATTAATGGAGTAAGAGCTGATCAAAGTAAAACACGTTCCTCCATGAAAGTTGAACAAGCTGCCCCACACGGAAGTACTCGTTTACATCCAATGTTAGATTGGAATTCTAAAATGATCCATGATTATCGTAAAGCACATCATTTACCTGATCACCCTTTAGAAGCAAAAGGATATTTCAGCATTGGTTGTGAGCCTTGCACTAGAAAGTTTGATCTTGATATGCAGGAAAGAGAAAGCAGATGGTATGGCATGAATAAAACTGAATGTGGTTTACACACTGACCTGATTAAATAATATTTAAACTGGCTAAAATTACAATAATCCTAAACTCAAATTATAACTTATCTAAGTTTAAAAATTTAGTTTGAAGTGATTTTTATTATGTATGCATAATATTTCAAAGGCTTTTGGGTGATTTTTACCAATTTTTTTATTCAATTCACTAATATCATTCTAAATTAAAACATCTCCCCTATTATGATATAATAAAAGCTCATCTAATAAATCAGTGGGTTTAAATAAAATTATATTGTATTAATCTATAATATATGCATGCTTGATTTATTTATACTTATAATAATTTAAGCTATTCACAATTATATCAGCAATATTGTACTATTTCTTTATGTTGTACTGTTTGTACTAAAATATGATCTTGATTCTCTATTTCAATAAGTAATTTTGCATCTAAGTAAATTTACTTAGTAATAAGATTTAGTATGGCCTACAGGATTTTTTCCATTTTTATTCTAACATTCATTCTATCTTTTTCATCGATAGCACAGAATGCTGTTTTTGATTTAAGAGATTCCAAATTGAATGAAAATGTTATTTCATTAGCTGGAAATTGGCAGATTGAATTTGGAAAATTATTGTCGGCCAAACAAATGGCTAATATCGATTCAGCAATATATGTTGGTGTCCCTCATAGCTGGTCAAATATTGATCAAAAAGGAATAGATTTTCCTTCCACTGGTTTTGCTACTTACTACACTAAAGTAATTCCTGATCAAAATGTAAATCAATTAGCCATAAATGGTAATGTAATCAGTACTAACTATAAAATTATAGTTAATGATATTGTATTAGGTGGAGTTGGTAAGGTAGGTAAATCAAAAGAAGAGGCAGAACCTAATTATCAAACCAAAATTTATCCACTTCCTAAAGCAGATACATTGGAAATTATCATTCAAGTATCTAATTACCATTACAGAAAAGGCGGTATGACCATGGCTCCAAAAATTAGCAGCTATATTAACTTAATTGAGGAGAAAGGTCAAAATATTGTATTAGCATTTTTCCTTATTGGATCTATATTCTTTATGGGACTATATCATTTAGGAGCCAATCTTTTTAGAACACGCAGCAAAATGAATACATACTTCATATTAGTATGTTTATTTACAATTCTGAGAACCTTAAGCGTAAATGAATATATTTTAATAGAGTATTTGCATTTCCCATGGTGGTTGAGCACTCGTGTAGAACTTATTAGTTTCTATTTATTATTGGCATTTACAGTTCGCTTTATTTACTATTTATTCCCTGAATATATCCCTAATAAATTATCAAGCATTACATATGTGGTAGGTATTGTTGCTTCAGTTATTACGGTTTTTTCTCCGATTTACTATTCCTCTTACTTAGTACCGATTATGCAGACAATAACCGTAATAGTTTCATTTGGGATATTATACTTTCTGCTAAAAGCTTGTTGTGGAAAGAATAAAGAAATCCTAATCGCATTAATTGGGTTCTTAATTCTTTTTGCAGCTACAATGGTAGAAATCTTAATTCATCACTCTCAACTAGTGGGTGAAACTGTTTTTGCATTGGGTGTTTTCTTTTATCTCTTTAGTCATGTTATAATTTTAGCAAATCGTCAAAACGATACCTATGTGAAAAACTTAGAGCTCAGTGAAGAATTAAAATCCTACAATTCCCTTTTAGAAAAAACGGTGAATGAAAGAACAGAAGAACTAAATACAAGAAATTTTGATTTGATTCAAAAAAATGAAGAATTGAAGCGAATAAATGATGAAAAAAATGGTTTAACTCACGTTTTAGCTCATGACTTAAAGTCACCTTTAAATAATAATAATGGCTTGATCAACCTTATTAAAATGGATGATTCATTAAATCCTCAAGTAGAAAATTATATCAGCAAACTTCAAAAATCTAACCAACAAGGTCTTAAGTTAATTGAAGACTTACTGCAATTATATAAAATTGAAAGTCAACCTGATTTAGAAATTGAAGAGATCAATATTGATTATTTTTTTGAGGAAGTAATTCATTTACATGAGGATAATGCACGTCTAAAAAAAGTGAATCTAATATGTGATATATCAACTGAGGCAAAAAAGTTTAAGACAGATGTGAAAAAACTTCATCGCATCATGAATAATCTGGTTTCTAATGCCATAAAATTTACCCACCATAATAAATCAATTTTCATTAAAGTTTCTAATAAAAATAGTGATGTTAAAATCGAGATTGAGGATCAAGGAATTGGAATTAGAGAGGAAGAAAAGGACAAATTATTCCAGAAATTTCAAAAAATGAGTAATAAGCCAACTGCCGGAGAAAGTAGTACTGGCTTAGGCTTATCAATAGTGAAAACTTTAGTAGAGCAATTAAGTGGAACCATAACTTTCAAAAGTACCTACGGAAAAGGTACAACCTTTATTTTATCTCTACCTAACCTATAATAAGCTAGCAAGGATTATAGCCTTCATAATATAAATTAACTAAGTTGATGCTAGCACATACAAATGATCGAAATGGATTCAATTAAACCCATTTTTTGGATCATAGATTATATCAAAATCTATATTTAATTGAAAAAAGATAAAAATTATTCATCAAAGGAAAGATATTAGCTGAAAAACTAGTCAACTCGATATTGTTGACAGCAACATTGTTATTATTAAGAATGTTATTTGCTCTCAGCTCAAACGTGAATTTACCATTTTCTGATTCAGATCTAACTAAACTATTCAATATTGGATTAAACCCATCTTGAAGATTTTGAAAATGTAAAGACATAAATTCAAAAGAAAATAAGGCTCTAGGCAAAAATTTAAAATTTAATTTCGAATTATAATTATTGTAAGCCATTCGTACATCACGCTCTCCCCAAATATTCAGAATTGAATTGTGTTTAACACCTAAGCTTAAATTAATGGAAGAGGTTAGTGATGATCCAGAGGTAAAGCTTAACGCTTTTTGAGAGAGAATACTAGAGGCTTCAATATCTTCGATTACCAATGGAGTACTACTCGTTTTATATTCATAAATGAATTTAAATGTACTTTTAATTGATGGCCAATATTTATCTAAAGAGGAAGAAAAAAAGGATTGCTCAACATTATCTGCCTGAGAATATTCGATTGAAACAATTTCATCTTCAAATGATACTCTACTAAATAATTCATTTTCTGCTCTGACTAATCCAGCCTCAAGACTTCCGCTGATGAAAGTATTATTCATATCACTTAAAGCAATATTAGCAGCGATTACATCCCTTTTGACTAACTCTTCGACCTCAGTTTGATAAGTTGCTGTAGTTCTATTATCGATTAATAAACTCGTGGAAAGTAATTGAGTAGGCTCTAGTAAATTGAATTCTCTATGACCAAAAACTTTCATTTCAGCATTTAAATTTTGAAAAAACTTATCCTTGAAAACTGCCCCGATTTGAGGTTCTACCAAAAAATTAGAAGAATTTGATCCATCTTTTGTATAATATAAGTTTTTGAATTTTGGTCTAAAAAAAACTTTATGATTTTTAAACCACTTAACGATTTCAGTTTCAACACTAAAATTATTTACTGTTAGCTCTGATCTTGGATAGAAAAAATCTTGACCATCACCAATATCCATTTGAGATGATGAGTGAATAAAGGAAATAGACAAATTTGTTTGCCAGTTATTTTTTAGTAGTCCAATAAAAGATGAGGTTGCCCCTACATTATATAATGCCTGACTTGATTTTTGTTGTAGTGAAGAATCTAGGTTGTCAAGTTGATCATTTTGTATCGATATTTCCTCAGTCAGATTATCAAAATTCCCTTCAAATTCAGTTGTAAAAACCCATTTAGAATTTAGTTGACGTTGATAACTCACATTAGAATATAATAAATCTTTTTGAACCAACATCTGATCTTCAATTGTATTGAAGCTATTAAGATTTAAGGAAGAAATATCTTCAATACTTTTTCGAAATTGAATTTTTGCTTTTAGGTCTTCTTTTTTGGATAATTGAGAAGTATATTCTATACCCTGAAAAAATTCTAATGGTTTTTTATTTTGAAACCTTTCCTGCTCAAAAATGAATAAATTTTCCTCATCAATCAGATAGTTAATTGAATCTCTAAAATTAAAATTTATATCATTATTATAGAAGGTTGAAGTTGATTTAAGATTCGAATGCTCGGATAGATTTACCAACATAGTATTAGATAAAAATTGACCTTGATGGAATGTAAATTTATCCTCTGGAAAAAATGGCGGAGCCTCCAAACGTCCTTCTAAAATTTCACTAGACCCAAAGAAACCTTTATATTCCGCCATATTGATATCCATATAAGTTTCTAAGTCATAGCTCTCTAAATCATATCCAGTATTATTTGCTGAAGCAATAAAGTATAGCTTCATGGCTTTATTATAGGATAATATATCAGCATCTCCCGAGTAGCGACTATTTGTACCTCCTCCAAGTTTTGCATTCCCGAAAAAAGGTGATTTTAGTTCATCTTTTATTTTTAGATTTATTGCTACATCTTCTGACTTTTTAATACCCTTAAGTAATCTAAGATCAGAAAAATTTTTAAGCACTTCTATTTCTTCAATTAAATCAGCAGACAGGTTTTTACTTATAACTTTATAATTTGTGCCCGTTAAATCATCTCCATCAAGGAGAATCTTTTTTATAGTTTTACCCTGATATTTAATTTCTCCTGTTTCATTATTTATCGAAAATCCAGGCATTTTCTCTAACAAATCTTCAACATTAGTTTCAGTACCATCGATGAAGGAATTAGCAAAATAAGAAATCGTATCGCTATCCTCAGATGAGGTTATTACATCCGGTATAACTTTGACCTCGTTCAAGAAATTTGATGAATCCATCGAAAGAACAACAAATAATGAGTCGCTATAACTATTTACCGTAAGCTCCTTTTTAACATACCCTAATCTGGAAAAGATCAATACTACGCTATCATCTTTTGAGACCAAATCCAGAGAAAAATATCCTTTATCAGAACTAAAGGTATAATTTAATACTTTTCCACTCACAACTTCCTGCGCTATCACGTAAGCAAAATCAACTGCGCTAGAGTCTTCAGAAAGGACTCGCCCTTTTAGAGTAATAGTATTTTCAGGATCAGATATTGGCTCTTGAGAAAAGACTGAAAGGACGAAGATCAAATTCATGACCATTTGAATAATCAGGAACTTCCTCATAGTCCGCTAATTGAGTTCTGTACTCTTTCTTTCTTTGCTTAATCCACCATCTGAAATCTCTATATCATCTCCGTCAGCCTGAGCTTGGGCCTGCAACTGCGCTATTATCGCCTGATTTCTTCGGTAATATTTTTCATATTCAGAATCTAAGCATTCTATAAATTTCTCTCTAGTGATAGTGGTGTTTTGAAACGGATTAGATAGATCAGGTATAGAAGCGGATAAATTCAAATCAACTAATCTAATATGCACTTCATTTTTATTGTCTGTTACACTTACAATCAGGCCAGGTAATCCATTAAATTTCCAAGGACCAACACTTATGGGTATAGAGGTCGTATACCAAACTGTATATTCTCTGCCACGAAAAGAGGTTGTCGCTTTTTGACAGGATAGACCAGCAACCTCTTTCTCTTCGTTAACCAAGGTCCAATCAAATTTTATTGGATCCAAATAGACCTCTGGTCTTTCGGAGCCGCAAAATTCTCTTACATACATATTAGGATCCAAAATCGATCTCCATACTATATATCCTTGATCATCAGTGTGGACTACTTGAATAGGACCCATAGGATCATCGGAGTCAACAACCCATTTCTTTTTGTCATTTTCTTTATAAATAAATTTGGAAAATTTCTCATTAAAGAAAAGTGAAGCATCGAAGTCGAACTTATCTTCGGCTAATCTTACTTTATATTTTGCAAGTCCGTTAAATTCCTGAGCTATCAGCAAATAATTGAACGGAAAATAAAGTAAAATAAAAAGGAGGGTCATTTTTATGCTTTTCATATCAAATATTTAGAGGTCATACGATAGTTGAGTAATTTAATAAGAAAACCCAGGCTCTTTGAAGCCTGGATTTTAATTTAATTTATTGCATTGATTTCCATTGCTGGTAATGTTTCATTACAGCTCGGCAATTTCCAGTTGCATAAAAACCACCAGGATCTTTTACTGTACATTTAGCAATTTCATAATTTTCTACAGAATCAACAGTTGATACTTCTGTTGCTTCAGCATTTACGCTTACTACAAACAACATAGCAGCTGCTGCTACTGAAGCCAAGACTGAATTTTTGAATTTCTGAATCATAATTTTTGAATTTTAGTTTAGAAAATTTATTTATTGTGATCACAGTTTAAATATGGAAACCAAAAATTTAAAATGAATCACCCTTTGGGGTGATTTTAGGGTGATATTGAAAATTCCCTTATTAAATCTTCTTTTAGTGATTCGATGATAAATTGTCTAAACTCTTGCTTTCCTCTTAAACCAAGCTTTTTAATAATCCTTTTTCTATGAGTTTTGACGGTTTCTAAGCTAATGAAAAGAAGGTCACTGATTTCCTGACAGCTTAAACCTTTTTTGCAAAGAGATAAAACTTCTAATTCTTTAAAAGTCAATTTAGCATGTGAAATACGAGAATGTAAAACATATGAATTCTTATTCAATAACATAATTTTAGGTTTTGGTTTGTTAATTTTTCAACTAAAATATTTTATAAGATTCTAAAAACAAAGTAAAAAATGTAAAATTATCACAATAACATATTCATTTATTCATATTTAAACCACGATAGTTTATAAAATTTAAAAGAGTATTTTTAGTATTCTAATTTTTACAACTATCATTAATCACTTACTTTTGCAACTTGCAAAAGAAACATCAATCCTATGAACATATTAATTACGGGTGGAGCTGGCTATATAGGTTCAGCCTTAATTGAACAACTTCTTCCAGATGAGAAAATCAATAAAATTGTCATTTACGACAACCTCAGCAGGAACAATTACCATTTCTTTCTAGGTAGCAAATTACCGAATCACGAAAAAATAGAATTTATCCAAGGAGAATTATTGGATACTCGAAAGCTATCTAAAGCTTTAAATGGTATAGATACTGTAATTCATTTAGCTGCAAAAGTAACAACTCCCTTTGCCGATGCTGATCCTCATTATTTTGAGCAAAGTAACCATTGGGGCACAGCCGAACTAGTTTATGCGGTAGAAGAATCAAATGTTCAACAATTTATTTTTGCGAGTAGTATTTCTGTATTCGGTTCATCAAACGATATGGTAAATGAAGATCATCAGGCCAACCCTAGAACCATATATGGAATATCAAAATTGAGAGGAGAGGAACACGTTGCCCGACTTTCCGATAAAATCAATACTCAAATATTAAGATTAGGTAATGTTTACGGTTATGCTAATGCAGTCCGTTTTGATGCGGTGATAAACCGTTTCATGTTTGACGCAAACTTTAATAAAAGAATTGCCATTAATGGAGATGGTAAACAACACAGACCTTTTATTTCTATTCAAAAGGTTACTGATATCATCAAGCAAGTAAGCATGAGTAAGGGGATCCCTTCGGGATTCTATAATGTGGTTGATCGCAATTTACAAGTGCTAGATATTGTAGATGCTTTGAAAGAAATTTATCCTGAAATGGAATTTACTTTTATAAATCAACATCTAAAGCTAAGAGAACTTCTAGTTAATCCGCAGACAAAGCTTAGTGAATACATCGAAATTCCAGAAAATACAAAAAGCTTAAAAGAAGAATTAATTGATTTTAAAAATTATTTAAGATTTTAAAGAAGGGATGCAGAAACTGCAACCCATTTATTTTCAATGAGTTAAAACCTCCGTTTCAACTTCATCAATTTCCATTAATCCTTGTTCATTAATTGAAGTCAGTTTTACTTTCTTCAATTCATTAATCAATATCGGATCATATTTGGCAACTACCCTAACATAATTATCAGTAAAGCCTTCCATTAAACCATCGTGAATATCTTTTTCAAATAAAACAACCTCTTCCCTACCCACATTTTCTTCATAAAAAGCTCTCTTTTTCTTTTCTGAAAGACTTCTAAGCATTTTAGAACGTTCATTTCTTATTTCCATCGGAACTACACCATCCATTTCAGGTGCATCTGTATTGGCTCTTTCCGAATAGGTAAATACATGCAAATAAGAAATAGGTAAATCTTTTAAGAAGTGATAAGTATCTAAGAAATCATCATCACTTTCACCAGGGAAGCCCACAATTACATCTACTCCTATGCAACAATTTGGCATTAATTGCTTAATTTTAGCTACCCTATCTTCGTATAACTCACGAAGATACCTTCTTCTCATTTTTCTTAATATTTTATTGCTACCACTTTGCAACGGAACATGAAAATGAGGAACAAATCTTTTTGATTGGCTTACAAATTCAATGATCTCATTTGTAAGGAGATTGGGTTCAATACTCGAAATTCTAAATCTTTCAATCCCCTCCACCTCATCTAGCTCTTTTACTAAATCTACAAACCTTTCTTTTCGCTTTCCATCCTGAATACCAAAATCACCAGTATTCACACCTGTTAATACAATCTCCTTTACTTCTTCTTGAGCAATTTTCTTAGCACTTTCTATAATATTTTCAATACTATCGCTTCTACTTTTCCCTCTTGCCAATGGAATAGTACAGAAAGCACAGTGATAATTACATCCATCCTGAACTTTAAGAAAAGTTCTGGTTCTATCATTAATTGAGAAAGCATTATTAAAGCTTTTCGCTTCCTTTATATCAGAAGCTATTACTTGAGGTTTATCCTTTTTAGTAAAACCATCTAGTTTATCTATTAATTGAAATTTTTCTGCTGCACCTAAAACGGCATCAACACCTTTTATTTCAGATATTTCTTTTGGCTTAAGCTGAGCATAACAGCCAATTATGGTAATAAAAGCATCAGGATTTATCTTCTTTGCTTCCTTAACCACCTTTTTACATTTCTTGTCTGCGTTTTCTGTTACAGAACAAGTATTGATAATAAATATATCAGGATTGGCTTGAAACTCCACTTTTTCATAACCTCTGTCTTCAAACATTCTTGATATGGAAGAGGTCTCTGAGAAATTCAACTTACAGCCTAGCGTATAAAAAGCAACTTTTTTATTCATGCTCTTGATTTTGCAAAATGAGGTGCAAAGTTAAGCTTTATATCTGTGAATGTAAATCTTTTTTAACTATAGCCTTACTTAGTGAATTAATATTTAACAATTGTAAAATGTGAGGGTTAATTTTAACAGAAATAGCAGATTTTCAATTAAATATGTCAAATCGAGGATTAAAAGTTGAAGATTACTGAACAAACTACGTAATTACCTCTATTTTTTAACCTAAAAATATCTTTTTATCATATTTTTCAGAAAATCATAAATATTTTGCAACCTCAAATAATTAATTCTACATATTTTTAATTAAATTTGGATCGAATTTAAACCAAAAATCATAAAAATGGCTCATTTAAGATTTAATGCCCTTGATATCGTTTCCAGAAGAACAACAGAAAGAATCGAGGCTCCTTCCAACAAAATATCTGATTATTTTGCACAGGATGTATTCACTCTTGACGAAATGAAAGCAACATTAGCTCCTGACGTTTTCAAAAAAGCCAGTGAGGCTATAGACAAGGGTAAGAAAATTGATATGGATACTGCAGATCAAATTGCTTCTGCAGCAAAATCATGGGCAATTTCAAAAGGTGTGACTCACTATACACACTGGTTCCAGCCATTAACAGGTTCAACAGCTGAAAAACATGATTCATTTTTCAACGCACAAAAGAAAATTGAAGTTTTTGCAGGTTCTATGCTTGTACAACAAGAACCAGATGCATCATCATTTCCAAATGGTGGTTTAAGAACTACTTTCGAAGCTAGAGGATATACTGCATGGGATCCTTCATCTCCTATGTTTGTTTGGGGTAGAACATTATGTATTCCTACCATTTTTGTAGCCTATACCGGTGAAGCTTTAGACCATAAAGCTCCTCTTTTAAAAGCCGTTGAAGCTGTAGATAAAGCAGCTACTAAAGTGGTTCAATTATTCGATAGAAACGTAAACAAGGTAAATGCATCATTAGGATGTGAACAAGAGTACTTTGTTGTAGATAAGGCCTTATTCAATTCAAGACCAGACTTAGTAATGTCAGGAAGAACATTATTTGGTCATAACCCAGCTAGAGGGCAACAGTTAGATGATCACTATTTTGGTTCTATTCCAAGTAGAATATATAACTACATGAAAGACTTTGAAATTGAATGCTTAAAACTAGGAATTCCAATTTCAACTCGTCACAATGAAGTGGCCCCTAGCCAATTTGAAGCCGCTCCTCTTTTCGAAGATATAAACGTAGCAACAGATCATAATAGCTTGATGATGGATGTTATGAGACGTGTAGCTGAAAGACATAATTTAGAAATTCTATTCCATGAAAAGCCTTTCGCAGGGTTAAATGGTAGCGGTAAACACAACAACTGGTCACTAATCACAAATACAGGTGTTAATTTATTCCAGCCAAGCAATAGCGCCAGAGAAAACTTATTATTCTTAGTTTTCTTAGTGAACACTATTAAAGCAGTTGCTGATCGTGGCGAGCTTTTAAGAGCATCTATTGCTTCAGCAAGTAATGACCACAGATTAGGTGCTAATGAGGCTCCGCCAGCAGTAATGTCTGTTTTCATTGGTTCTCAGTTAACTGCTGTATTAGATGAGTTAGAAGAAAAAGGTAATATCAAGATTGATAAAGGGGAAAATATGTACATGAAATTGGGCATTGATAAAATCCCTCAAATTATCCTTGATAATACAGATAGAAACAGAACTTCACCTTTTGCATTTACTGGTAATAAATTTGAGTTCAGAGCGGTGGGTTCTGATCAAAATGTTGCACAACCTATGTCTATCCTTAACTTAATTGTTGCTGAACAATTAAACGACTTCTATGCGGCTGTGAAAGCTGAAATGGATAAAGGAACTGATAAGAAAATTGCTATTGTGAATATCTTGAGAAATTACATTAAGGATTCTAAGAAAGTAAGATTCGAAGGTGATGGTTATTCTCAAGAATGGGAGAAAGAGGCAGAAAAAAGAGGATTGCCTAATATCAAAAATACTCCAAGAGCACTTCAATCATTTGTAAAAGAAGAAACTAAAAAGCTTTTTTCAAAGCATAATGTAATGACTCCTGAAGAGTTAGAGGCTAGAAACGAAATTTATTTGGAGAACTACATGATGAAAATCCAGATTGAATCTCGTTTAATGGGTGATATTGCTTTAAATCAAATTATCCCTACAGCAGTAAAATATCAAAACACATTAGCTCAAAATGCTAAAAACTTGAGTACACTTAAGTTAGACAATTCAGAAATATTGAAAAATATTGAATTGATTAGTGGATATACTAAAGACTTAAGAAGCTTAGTTCATGAAATGATCGAAAAAAGAAAAGAGCTTAATAAAATCGAAGATATCAACGAAAGAGCTATCAAATACTGTGATGAGGTAAAAGAAGCTTATTTTGATAAAATCAGATATGCTGCAGATAAATTAGAATTATATGTGGATGATGAGCTTTGGCCATTGGCTAAATACAGAGAATTATTATTTTTGAGATAATAACCTAAACCAACTATTCACTTTTTTAAAAACCGTTCTTTCTAAAGAGCGGTTTTTTTATGCACTTAGCTGTTTGGTTTTCAAAAAGGGCATCCACTTTTCATCAATATTTCCAGAAAAATCTCTAATAAACATCACATAATTAGGCTTAAAAGGCATTCTTTTCAATTTCATATCACTTTCTTCTGGCGTACTGTTACCCTTTCTGGTATTACATCTTTTACATGCTGTTACCAGATTAGTCCATTTAGATTTCCCTCCTTTCGATCTTGGAATTAAATGGTCGAGGGTTAAATCTTTAGAAGTGCCACAATATTGGCATTCATGACTATCTCTTTTGAACACGTTCTGACGAGTTAACATTACACCTTTATAAGGCATAGTTACATAATTGATAAGACGTATTACCGAAGGAAAAGGATAGGATTTATCTACTGATCGTAGTTTTAAATCATCAGTTTTTTCAATCAATTCAGCTTTTTGCAAATAAAGTAGCAGAAAGGCTTTTGGAATGCTACACACTGTAATCGGACTATAATCCTGATTCAAAACCAATGCTCTTCTTGTACTAATTTTCATGCTTTCAAAAATTTATATAGCATGAAAATTAATCTTTATCTTATCATGCTAATATTCTTTTAATATCGGTTAAATAATGTGTGTAACCTTTTTGTTCAGCATTGAAGATACCATTTTCATCAAGAAAATCAATTTTTACTCGCCCAGATGCATGAATAATCTCCTGATTCTCAAGCAAAATACCCACATGAGTTACTTTTTTATCTTCATTTCTAAAGAAAGCTAAGTCACCTGGCAGAGCGTTCACTAGGCCATCCACCAGCTTACCTTGTTGCACTTGTTGAGAGGCATCTCTTTTCAAATTATAACCACAAATTTTGAAAACCATTTGGGTAAAGCCAGAACAATCTATTCCAAATGGAGATTTACCTCCCCACAAATAGGGTGCATTTAAATATTTTTTAACTACCCCTTTCAGATATTCAAAATCTCTTTTAGCACTTAATGATTTAGCCTCTCCATTAAAGCCTAAGTGTTCCTCTATTGCAAAAATCTCATTAGTTGAAATAGGAATTACTGAGCCAAGTGTAACTGAAATTAAGTTTTTTTGATATAAAATGGATGCCGTTAAATCTGTGCAAATTTTATAATCTGAATTATTTATTTGATCGAAATACTCTTCAGAAATATAATGGAATTGTTTACTGTCAATCCAACCCTGATAATGGTCAAAGTAGATCTCTATCTTTACCCATTTTTGATCTTTTGATATGTCAATTACACTGTAATGGTCTCCAAATAACAATTGTGTTACCATTTCAGAAGCATCAGAAGGCTCCGCTCTTACAGGAATTATACTTAATCTAGAAATACCCTTTTGCCCGATTGATGTCATATTACAATTTCATTTTAGACAGTTCTCTTTTCACATCTTTCTCTTTGATACTGTCCCTTTTATCGTGCAGTTTTTTACCTTTTGCTAATGCGATCTCAATTTTCGCAAGACCTCTACTATTAATATATAATTTGGTTGGAATTAAGGTTAAACCCTTTTCTTCCATTCTCTTTTTCAACTTTTCTATTTCTTGCTTTTTAAGCAAAAGTTTTCTTTCCCGCTTTTCTTCATGATTATAGTGAGTTCCTAGTTCATAAAGACCTATGTGCATACCCTTCACAAAAACTTCTCCTCTATGGATATAGCAGTACGCCTCTTGCAAACTGACTTTATTCAATCTAATAGCCTTAATTTCAGTACCTTGCAAAACAAGCCCCGCTTGATAGGTATCAAGCCATTCATATTCAAACCTGGCTTTTTTGTTTTTAACAGTTACTGATTTACTAAAATCTTTTTTATCACTCATAATCTACTATTCAAGCAAAATTGAATACTTTATTTCGATAAGTTATTAAAAATATGATTTAATTTCTCTTTAGGTAATATCTTTTGCCCTGTAGTTCCCTTACTCACAATCCTATCTCCTACTTTTGCAGTATAGGAACAAATAATTTCCTTATCTACTATATCGTTAAACTCAGCTATAATGTTTACTTCCTCTCCTATTAAAGCTGGAGCTACATGTTGAATGTTAAGATGAGTACCAATCCCTTCCTCTCCTGCTTCAAGCATATCCAGTACAAATAAGCGAGTGGCCCATTCAATTTCTCTAGCTAAAGTAAAAGTAGCACATACATCATGAACAGCTTGCTTTTCAAAATGAGCAACATCTTTTTCAGTTACATTAAAACTGTGCCTTTTAATATCTCCCTTTCTAAAAACTGATTTCATTTCTTTTCAGCTGTAAATTTCATTCTAGGAATTGGTGCAGCATTCATGTCCAAAAATTCTTGGTTTTGATATTTGAAATGAGCTGTCATAGCAATCATTCCAGCATTATCAGTACAAAACTCAAATTTTGGGATATAAGTATTCCATTTTAATTCTTCACCAGTTTTTGCTAAAACTTCCCTCAAATATGAGTTTGCAGATACTCCACCAGCTATGGCAATCTCCTTAATTCCAGTATGTTTTGAGGCTTTTTTTAATTTTTGAAGCAAAGTGGTGATTAATCTATGCTGAACACTTGCACAAATATCATCAAGATTATTCTTCACAAAATCTTTATCTTTTTGACTGTTATTTTGTAGGAAGTAAAGCACTGCTGTTTTAATACCACTAAAAGAATAATTAAATCCAGGCATCTCTGTTTCTGGAAATTTAAACTTTTCAGGATCACCATTTTTTGCATGCTTATCAATCATAGGTCCTCCAGGATATGGTAAACCAATTATCTTGGCGATTTTATCAAAGGCCTCTCCTACTGCATCATCTTTTGTTTCACCTAAAATTTCCATATCTAAATAGTCATTTACCTTTACTATTTGAGTATGCCCTCCACTCACAGTTAAGCATAAAAATGGAAAGCTGGGTTTAGGATCTTCAATGAAATGAGCCAAAATGTGGGCTTGCATATGATTTACCCCGATTAATGGAATTTTTAAAGCGGAAGAAAGTGATTTTGCAAAACTACTCCCTACTAAAAGTGCACCTAATAATCCAGGGCCTTGCGTAAAAGCTACTGCATTTAAATCCTTCTTACTTATATTTGCAGCAGATAAGGCTTGCTCTACAACTGGCACGATATTTTGTTGATGAGCACGTGAGGCTAATTCCGGAACTACACCTCCGTATTTTTCGTGAACAGATTGTGTGGCAATAATATTGTTGATTACATTTCCGTTCTGAATTACTGAAGCTGAAGTTTCATCGCAGGAAGATTCGATCGCTAAAATATTGATATCCATAAAAATTTGAAAGAGGAGAATAATATAACGCAAGGTATTAAAAAAGGTATTGCAAAAGCAATATTATGGGCCTTCCTTATCATATTTTTTTCCATGAGTGTATTGGTCTTGGCTATGCAATCCTCACGAATACAAACTTCGGTAGCCAAATATGGAAGTGATTATTTAAGCAAAAAATTAGGCTTTGAAATTACTATTGAAAAAATCAATATTGAGTGGTTCGATCAAATTTCACTAAGTGGTTTAAACGTTAAAAATAAAGACAATAGTCCGTTTATAGATATTGAATCTATTTCTATTGATTATGATATTAAGCAACTGATAAATGATGAAAGCGTCCTTTTCGATCAATTAGATCTTAAAAATGGAAGAGTAATGCTGATTCGAGAAAAAGGGAGTATCTATTTTAATATAGATGAATTAGCGTATGCCATTCGGAATTTATCTTCCTCAGAAAATGACAGTAGCTCAAAACCAGCTAAAAAGCTTCTAATTAGAAATGCTAATCTTGATAATATTATTCTAGGTGTTGCTAATTTAAATGCAGATTCTATTAAAGAGGGATTTAATTATAATCAATTTGTACTTCATGATTTAAATGCAAGGCTGAAGAATTTCTCTAGTAAAGCAGACACAATCCAAATGCAGGTTCAAAGCTTAACCGCTCATGACTCAGTAACTGACATGGCAATTAATAAGCTCATGACTAACTTTGAAATATCTCAAAGCAGAATGGCTTTAACAAACCTAGATTTGAACCTCAACAATAGTACAGTTAAAGATTCTATTGTATTCAATTATAACAGCATTAGTGATTTATCTTACATTATTGATTCCGTTGATATTAAAGCTAATATCAAAAACTCAATTATTTACGCAAAGGATTTGGCTTATTTCGCTCCTTATGTCAATAGATATAATGATAAAATAAATCTAAGCGGGCAATTTAGCGGTAAGGTAAAACGATTTAATGCTAAAGATTTGAATCTAGAGTTTGGTGAATCAAGCTTTATTGAAGGAAATTTAAGAATAGACGGTTTACCATATTTTGAGGAGTCCTTTATCAATCTTGATTTAACTAATTCCTCGCTACTACCAGCAGATTTACAGCAATACATTAACGATAGTATTGTTTTTGAAAGAGTTCAAAATGTAGGTTTAACCAATTTTAGAGGAAATTTTATTGGATTTCCTACTGATTTCGTAGCCAACGGTGTATTTACATCACCATTAGGAAGAGTGGAATCCGACTTAAATTTAAAAATATCACCAGATTCAAAAACCTCTAGTTACAAAGGGGCTCTAGCCACCTATAATTTTGACCTTGGGAAATTTTTGGATGCAGATTCTATCTTCCAAAAGGTGCAAATGAATGGAAATATAGAAGGTACTGGATTTACTGTTGAAACCGCTAAGCTGAAACTGAATGCGAATATTAGTTTATTAGGAATTAATGGATATGAATATCAAAACATAAAAACTAATGCTGAGTTGGCATCAGAATTTTTTAATGGGACAATAACTGTCAATGATCCACTTTTGAAATTCAAAATGGATGGTTCTATTGATCTTCGAAATAAAGCAAACTTAATTAATGTTAATGCTGATTTAGATACTATAAACTTTAAAGAATTAAATATAACTCAAGATGATTTTATTCTTACTGCAAGAGGAAATTTGAATGGCAAAGGTATTGTACTTGATAGTATAGTAGGAAACACATCTCTACAAAAAATTTATGCAGCATATAAAGGTAACACCTTACAACTCGATTCCTTAGTCATTCAAACTTCAAAAAATGATGGGGTTCGAAAACTTAATATCAATTCCGATTTATTTAGAGCTAATATCAATGGCGCTTATCAGTTTAGTCAGTTAGAGACTGATTTAATTCGAACTGTTAAAGAATACCGATTAAATATCGAAAATGATCAAAATAATATTGAGGAATATTACAGTAAGCTAGACTCATCAACAATTCTCGAAGAGTATGATGTGACTTTTGATTTTATAATAAAGGAGATTGATCCGCTTATTAATTTATTTGTACCCGAATTGCATATTAAAGAAGGTGCCACAATAGCAGGTCAATTTCAAAATGGCAAAAACAGCACCCTATTTATTAAGTCACATTTTGATTCGGTACAATACGAAAACAATGTATTTCTTCAAAATGATATTGATTTGAACTTCAGTAAATACCACCTAAGTCAGGATGTACTAGGTATTGGTTTTGTTAATTCTCAAGCACAAAAATTTGATAAATTAAAGACTGAAAATTTATCAACTGAATTATTTTGGACTGGTCGTGAAATAAATTTTAGCACTTTCATTAAACAATTCGATAACGAAAACCATATCGATTTATCAGGAAAGTTAGAATTTTTAGAAGACACTTTAGATTTGAATATTGAGCAATCCAACATTAGGATATTAAGTAAAAACTGGAGCTTTATTGATAACAATAGTTTAAAAATAGCTGATAATAATTATCAATTTAAAGATTTTGGAATTCTTGCATCCAATGAGCACATCATAGCGAACGGTCAACTATCTACTGATTCAACAAAATCACTCTTAATTGATATTGATAGTTTTAGTGTTGCAAACATCAATGAACTAGTTGAGGAACATGATTTTAAGGGAACTGCAAATGGTTTTATTGAAATTCAAAATTTCGAGAATGAATTCCTTCTTAACACTGAATTGAGTCTAGTTGATTTCTATCTTGATGAATTCCTAATCGGTGATATAAACGGCTTTTCAAATTGGCAACCCAACCAGAAAAAACTTTTGATGGATTATCTGGTAACTCGTGAAGACAAAGACATTATAAAAGTTGAGGGTGCCTATCAACCCGCTGTATCTGAAAATTCACTAGATCTTTCTGCTACATTAAGAAAAACAAATCTTGTGATTGTTGAGCCTTTTATAAATGATATCTTTTCTGAGATGAGAGGATTTGTGGATGGAGAATTTAAGATTACTGGAAATTTAAGAAGACCTGTTATCAATGGAATTGGTAAAATTTCTAACGGAGGAATAAGGGTAAACTACTTAAACACCTACTATGATTATACAGGAAGTATCCGATTTGATCAGGAGAAAGTGACATTCGAAAATATGCAACTAACCGATGAAATGGGAAATAAAGGATTCCTCTCTGGTGATTTGCTTCATGATGGCTTTACTGACCTAAGACTAGACTTAAAAGGAGAAATGAATAGCCTTAAAGTTTTAAATACCTCGGCTAAAGATAATGAGCTTTATTACGGAACTGCCTATGCAAGTGGAACAGTAGCATTTCTAGGAAGTGTGGGGAATCTTACGATTGATGTTCAAGCTAAATCAGAAAAAGGCACGAGAATATTTATACCCGTAGAAAGCACTTCATCTGTAGAGCAGGAAGAATATATCCATTTTATAAATGTAAAAGATACTGCTAACAATACTACTCAAGAAATCAATACTGTAGATGAGGTTGATATTAAAGGAGTAACCATGAATTTCGATTTAGAAATCACTCCTGACGCATATGCAGAAATTATCTTTGATATTAAAGCAGGTGATATCATCAGAGGGAGAGGAAATGGAAAGCTCAGTATGAATATCGATACGAATGGTGCCTTCACAATGATTGGAGATTACACCTTAACAGAAGGTGGCTATAATTTCACTTTGTATAACATCATCAATAAAGAATTTAGCATCCAGCCTGGCAGTCAAATCACTTGGGATGGTGATCCGTATCGTGCTAATCTTGATATCCAAGCCGTTTACGAGCAAAATGTATCCTTACTTCCAATTATTGACATTGGCCAAGATTCGACCTTATCTAGTTCTCCTGAATTGAAAAGAAGGTATCCTGCAAAAGTGTTATTGGATTTGCAAGGGGATTTATTACAACCTGAAGTTGATTTTGATATAGAGTTTTCAAATTTCCCTGATTATGTGACCACTAATAATGGTCAGATTCCACTTAGAACTAGCATTATTGCATTTGAATCTGAATTAGAAGCTGATGAGCAAGAGCTTAAAAGACAGGTATTCAGTTTAATTATCTTAAGAAGATTATCACCAAGATCATCCTTCGCGGTGAGTGGCTCTGTAGGTAATTCTGTGAGTGAGTTTTTATCTAATCAGCTAAGCTACTGGGTAACACAGATAGATGAAAATCTGGAAATCGATGTGGACTTAGGGTCTTTTGATGAAGATCAATTTAACACTTTCCAACTTAGGCTTTCCTATAGCTTCTTAGGAGGACGCCTGAGAATAACTAGAGATGGTGGTTTTACACAAGGTGAAACAGATAACGTAAACCAAGAAATTCTGGGAATTCTGGGAGATTGGTCTGTTGAATATCTTTTAACACCTGATGGAAAGCTTAGAGCAAAAATTTATAATAGAACCAATTTCAATACTCTAGATCAGTTTACAAATACGGCTACTACAAGTACAGGAGTGAGTTTAGTTCACGTAACCAGTTTTAATCAGATCAAAGAAATCTTTGAAAGAAATAAAAAACAACAAAATCAAAGCTCTAATGACCAACCCGAAAAAGAAAACCCTTCAAATCAGGATGCTGCATTAAGAGAAGAAGACGAAAATTCTTAATAATATAAAACCAAAGCTAAATTCATTGGTTAAAAACTCAAATTAAACCAATTAAGCGTGAATAAAATATCAATTTTCTGGTTCAGAAGAGATTTAAGATTATATGACAACACAGGATTGTATTATGCACTCCAAGAAGATAATCCTGTTCTTCCCCTATTTATTTTTGATACTGAAATCTTAGATGATTTAAAAGATAAAAAAGATGCGAGAGTAACTTTTATCCATAATCAAATCACCAAAATAAATAATCAGCTAAAGGAAATTGATTCAGGTATTTTAGTCAAAAACGGTAAGCCTGAAGATATTTTTAAAGTCTTGATTGAGAAATACGATATTCAATCCGTTTTTACCAATAGGGATTACGAACCCTATGCTTTAGAAAGAGATGAAAAAATTGATAATATATTAAAACATCACGGAATCGGATTTTATGATTTCAAAGATCATGTGATTTTTGAAAAAGATGAAATTCTAACTGGATCAAATGAGCCCTATAAAGTTTTTACTCCATTCAAAAATAAATGGCTTGAGAAACTAGAAACAGGCCATTTGCATCCGTTTGAAATTAAATTAGTTAGAAATAAATTTCATTCCTTCCCCCCATCTGTACCAACACTAAATGATATAGGATTTGAAAGATCAAGTATTGAAATACCTGAAAAAAAATATGATCGAGATATTATAAATAATTACGATAAGGATAGAGACTTCCCGGCTAAAAATGGCACGAGTAGATTAGGTGTTCATTTGAGGTTTGGTACCATAAGCATTCGAGAGGCGGTAAGCATAGCGAAAGAAACCAATGACACTTGGCTAAATGAATTAATATGGAGAGATTTCTACAGCATGATATTGGCGAATTTCCCTCATGTTGTAAGTAAAGCTTTTAAAGAAAAGTATGATGCTGTCCCGTGGAGAAATAATAAGGAAGATTTCCAAAAGTGGTGTGAAGGAAAAACGGGTTATCCTATTGTAGATGCGGGCATGAGAGAATTGAATGAAACTGGCTATATGCACAATAGGGTGAGAATGATTACAGCCAGCTTTCTAACAAAGCATTTATTGATAGACTGGAGATGGGGAGAAGCTTACTTCGCAGAAAAATTATTAGATTATGAGTTAGCTTCGAATAATGGAGGATGGCAATGGGCCGCAGGAACTGGAACTGATGCTCAACCCTACTTTAGAATATTTAATCCCTACAGCCAAACTGATAAATTTGACAAGCAAAATAATTACATTAAAAAATGGATTCCTGAATTAAATACTGATCAGTATCCAAAACCAATGGTTGATCACAAAGAAGCAAGACAAAGAGCTCTTGACACCTATAAATCAGCTTTAGACAATGCTTAGAAGGATATAATCCCTAATTTTGATTTATGAAGTCAATTCTAATTTTATTAGGGGTTTATTTCGGCATTATAAATGCTTCCTTCAGCCAATCTCAATCAGATTCCATTAACAATAAATTTTTAAATAGAGTCATAATAGCTGAGGCATCTTTGTATTCCGTAAGTATGATTGGCCTTGGTGCAGTTTGGTATCAGGGGAATGAAAATCAAAAATTTCAATTCTTCAATGACAATCAACAGTGGCTACAAATGGATAAAGCAGGTCATATTTATTCAGCCTATCATATATCAAATCTTAACTTTAATTTACTACAGAAAGCAGGCTATACTCCGAAAAAAGCTATGCTCTTTAGTAGCATTAGTGCTAGCTTGATGATGCTTCCAATAGAAATCTTTGATGGCTTTTCAACAGCCTATGGTGCATCCGTGGGAGATGCTGTAGCCAATACCATTGGTGCATTTTTACCCTATCAGCAGCTACTTTTTAATCAAAATTATATTTATCCCAAATTTTCATTCTCTCGTACAAATTATGCTGATTTACGACCTAATACACTAGGTAATAATTACATAGAAAATATTTTAAAGGATTATAATGGTCAAACTTATTGGTTAAGTACTGATTTTAATCTATTTAGCAGCCAAAACCGATTCCCAAATTGGTTACAATTTTCAATAGGCTATAGCGGCAATAATATGTTGTATGGAAATCCTGATCAAAATCTAGAAAATGGCTATATGGCTAATAGACAGTGGTTTCTAAGTTTGGATCTTAATCTTGAAAAAATAGAATCAGATAAAAAGTGGGTAAAAACTGCTCTTGCAGTAATCAATATTATTAAAATACCGTTCCCAACAGTTGAATGGAATGGAAAAACTGTAATTTTGCATCCCATTTATTTTTAGTTAAAAAAAATAGTAATGAAAATAGGCGATAGAGTAAGGTTAATGAAAGGAACTGAAGAGGGTGTGGTAGTAAAGCTACTAGATAAATCTTTAGTAGAAGTTGAAATTGAGGACGGATTCGCAATTCCTGTTTTACAATCTGAATTGGTGGTGGTTTCGTCTGATGAAAGCTCAGCTTTTGACAGACCACAAACACAACCTAAAAAAACAACCCATAAAAAAGAAAGCACCAGTCCTAAACCCCAATTAAAAGGCTACCATTTAGCTATTATTCCTCTTAATGATCATCTGCATAGTCTATATTTCATTAATCCACTAAAAGAGGATATTCTTTTATTAGCAAATGAGGTGAATGGGAAAAATGAGGAAAAAACGATTCTGATTGATAAAGTTTTAAGTGAAAATTATTCCAAAATAACTGAAAGAGATTTAGACCATCTTAATACTTGGAGCCCATTTACTTTTACAATCTTGGTTGAAAATCCAAAGTGGTCGATTCCTATTAGACCAGAAAAAATCACTTTAAAAATCAGAGCAAAGGATTTTCAAAAAGAACTGATAGATATCCCATTTCTTAATAAAAAAGGATACTTGATCCCTCTATTTCAAAAAAGTTCTGAGTCCATACAACCTGACAAAATAGATCCTGAAAAGTTAAAGAATAGCTTTTTTGAAGGAAATGAGAAGCCGGAATTTCAATTCAAAAAAAATAATAATTCAAATATTCCAGAAATTGATCTACATATAGAATCAATTGATCCTAATTATGAAAAACTTCCAAAAGAGGATATTCTAAATATACAGCTTCAGAAATTTGAGCAAAAGTTAAATGAAGCTATCATGGCTGGATTAGATGATATAATTTTCATTCATGGAGTTGGAAATGGCGTTTTAAGAAATAAAATACATAAACAACTATCTCAGCACGATAACATTCAATTCTTTAAAGATACCCACAAAGAAAAATTTGGATATGGCGCCACATTAGTAAAGATTAAATAAAATTATTTCTTAATTTTATACAATAATTTACTAAATTTGATACTATAATTATTTAATACGCTACAGAATTATAAAATCTTTTAACCTTAAAGAACAGCCGTATGAACTTTAACGAATTTATGGAGTCATATGCCAACGAAGTAGGCGGACAGTTTCAAGAATATGACACTAACAAATCTGTTGTTATTTATCCGTTGGGAGGAAACAGATATCAAGCGGTATTAGGTACTTTAAAAAAGAGTGACATAACGGGTAAACCCAGTATAGAATTTACTTCTAAGGTATGTGAATATGACTCTTCTATAAATTTAGAAAGTTTAATTAGAGCAAACGCTACTTTTTGTACCGCACGGTTTGTTTTAGTGGAAGATTTTATCAGAGTTGAGGCTGCTATTCTTGAAGAAAGTGCTACTGAAAATGTATTGAAAGACATTATCGAAGAGGTTGCCACTGTTGCTGATGCTTGGGAACATAAACTTACCGGTCAAGATGTTCATTAATTCTTTTCTCTAAATAATTAGAAGTTAATCCATAAACCCATTCTTCATTCCATTTTTTGGTCTTATTTTTGTTTGAAAGATTTTTGAAATTGCAAGCTGTCTTATCGCTCTTCGTATAATTGAAGGGAGGAAAGTCCGAGCAACATAGAGCACCGTACCTTGAGAAACCAAGGGTCTTGATGATATCAGGAACAGATAGTGCCACAGAAAACAGGTAGCCTTTAAGCTTGCTTATAGGTCATAGTGAAAAGGTGAGGTAAGAGCTCACCGTACTGAATAGTAATATTCGGGTGCACGGAAAACCTTTCGGGTTGTAAGGTCACATATATTTTTGCTTCCGATTTATCGGAATAAGGGCTGCTCGTCCGAGAATCCTTAAGGATGGTAAAAAGGGGTAGACTGCGTTAGATAAATGATAAGAGCATTTTCATTCATTTGGAAATGGACAGAACTCGGCTTATAGGCTTGCATTTTTATTTCTTTTATCTCAAAATTTAAATTGTGAGATATTTATTCACTAATTAAAAAGCTATGTCTAAAATTTTATTAATTGATGATGAAGCTAGTATCCGCCAGACCTTAAAGGAAATACTAGAATATGAAAAATATCAAGTTGAGGAAGTTGCAAATGGTGAGGAAGGATTAAAAAAAATAGAAAGCCAGCATTTTGATTTGGTTTTATGTGATATCAAAATGCCTAAAATGGATGGAATGGAATTGCTAAATGCCGTTTATGATAAAGGAATTGAAATTCCATTTATCATGATTTCTGCACATGGCACCATCGATAATGCTGTAGAGGCTACCAAAAAAGGAGCCTTTGACTTTATATCAAAACCACCTGATTTAAACAGATTATTGGTTTCTGTACGTAATGCATTAGATAAATCAAATCTAATTGCGGAAACTAAAACGCTTAGAAAGAAAGTATCTAAAAAATATGAAATGATCGGCTCTTCTAAGCAATTAGGAGAAGTTAAAGATACTATTTTAAAAGTAGCTCCTACTGATGCCAGAGTGCTTATAATAGGTGAAAATGGTACTGGAAAAGAACTAGTTGCTCGACAAATTCACGAACAAAGTGAAAGAGCTAAAGCACCAATGGTGGAAGTGAATTGTGCTGCTATTCCATCTGAACTAATTGAAAGTGAGCTTTTTGGACATGAAAAAGGAGCTTTTACTTCAGCAGTAAAACAACGAATTGGTAAGTTCGAACAAGCTAATGGTGGAACATTATTTTTAGATGAAATTGGCGATATGCCTTTAGCTGCTCAAGCAAAAGTATTAAGAGCTCTTCAAGAAAATAGAATTAATAGGGTCGGTGGAGATAAGGACATTAAAGTTGATGTTAGAATTATTGCCGCAACAAACAAGAACTTGAAGGAGGCAATAGAAAACAATGAATTCCGTGAAGATTTATTCCATAGATTAAGTGTAATAAGAATTAATGTACCTCCTCTTAAGGATCGAAAAGATGATATTCCTGAATTAGTTGAAAAATTTCTTAGTGATATTGCAGAAGAACATGGTTCTAAAAAGAAAAGCATGGACAAGGAAGCGCTTAATCAACTAAAGAATTATGATTGGAGCGGAAATATTCGTGAATTGAGAAATGTAGTGGAAAGGTTAATAATATTAGGAGCTGATAAAATCACAGCCACAGATGTAAAGAAATATGTAGATTGATCTGTTATTAAACAGATTGATCTTCTACTGTTACTTCATTTATAGTATCCAAATCATTATAAGAATACGTAGGGCAAGTTTTTTGTGCACAAGCACCAATAAATAGAGCGGATAAAATGATTAATAAAAATTTCTTCATATCAAAAATTGAAATACATTACATTCAAATATAAGTCCATTAATCTAAATTTTAAAATCTATTATAAATTTAATTACATTATTTATTAATTAATGCTCATATATTGGAAATATAGATTTTAAAAAATTACATATTAAATATATTCTCACATCAAATTTTATAGCTTCCTCCAAAAAGTTCAATGGGAAGCTTCAATAATAAAAAATTATAAACCATATTCGATTCTCTTTAAGATCAAATTTGCAATAAGTAACCTAATAATGTTAAAAAAGACAATTCAAATACTCTTTTTGATATTGATCTCACCATTAATACTAATGGCCCAGAATAGCCAAATTGCTACTGAGTGGGAATGGTTTACAAATTACATTGAAGAAATAGAAAATAATACTGCCGAAGATTTATTAATCAATAAGGAAGAAAAGCTCCAAGCTGCAAAAGATATTGAGAATAAAGAATTAGAGAGTAAGATTGCCAAAGAATTAGCCTTAATCCATATTTATAAAACCAACAATTTAGAAGAAGCCATGCCTCTTTTAATAAGGGCTATGGAAATAGATGAAGCTTCTGAAGATGAAATTAGTTTGATTTTTACCTACTTAGGATTTTATAGTTTATTCGAAAAGGTTGAAGACTATTATTATGGTAAGGAATTTCTTAATAAAGCCTCTACCCTACTAAGAAATTATAATTTTCCTCCTGTTCGAATATTTATTAATCAAAAATTAGGTTATAGCTACTGGTCAACCGGTGAGACAGGCAAATCAATTGAGGAGCATCAAAATATTTTACAATACGCTCAAAAAGAACGAATTCCTAAAGTAGAAGCAAAAGCAAATACAGATTTAGCTAACATATATAAAGATATTAGCTCTCTTGATAAGGCCTTAGAACATTATAAAAATACTCTATCAATTTACCGCAGAATCAAATCTCCAGTTGAAGAAGCGAAATGTTTGAATGAAATTGGAGACCTTTATCTGATTCGAAATGACAGTAAAAGAGCATACGAGAACTACATTGTAGCATTAGATATTTTAAATGATCTATCAAATGTAGAAGCTAACAGAGCATCAGTTTATAATTCAGTTGCAAATTATTATCTAAAAGAAAACAATCCTGGAAAAGCTGTAGAAAATCTAGCTATTTCAAATCGATTAGCTCAAAAATCCCAAAATCAATTACTGATACAAGAAACCTATTCTATATTAAGTAAAGCTTACAAAAAATTAAATGACTATCAAAAAGCATTAGAATACAGTGAGCTTTACAAAGCTTTAGATGACTTTTTACAGAAAGAAAAGAATGATAGAAATATTTTAAAGATACAGAGTAGGTATACCATTACTCAAAAACAGAATCAAATTGATCAGTTAGAGTTAAATAAAATTCAAAAGGAGTTTGAATTAGAAGAAGAAAGAAAATTCAAAAACTTCCTGGCGATAATGGTGGTTTTAGCTGCTATCATAATGATTTTGATTTTCATTCTTTTTATATCTCAACGTAGAAGTAATGCAAAACTTAAGACTGCTAATGAAAAAGTAAAAACGCAAAATCAGGAATTAGAAGACTTAAACAATACAAAAGACAAATTCTTCTCTATCATAAGTCATGACCTTAAAGGACCTTTAAACTCTCTAACTTCATTCTCTGGTTTACTTATGAATCATACCAGCAGTTTAAGCACTGAAGAAATTCAAATGCTGGCTAAGGATCTAGATAAATCCTTAAAAAACTTATTTGCCTTACTTGAGAACTTATTACAATGGTCAAGATCACAAACGGGTAATATTGAATTTAAAGCTGAGGAAATTGACTTGACTGAAATGTTAAATGAAAATAAGAAGTTACTTGAAAAGCAAGCTGACAATAAAAACATTCAAATAGAGGTAAAAAACACTAAATCAGTTAAAGCAAAAGCTCATCCAAATTCAATTACTACAGTAATCAGAAATTTGCTTTCTAATGCTATTAAATTTACAGAAGATGGCGGTCAGATTAAAATGGGAGTGGTTGAAGAGGGAAATCAATTTGTAGTTAAAATAGCAGATAATGGTGTAGGCATGCCAAAAGAGGTTGCGAGTAAGATATTTAGGCTAGATACAAAACACTCTACACAGGGAACTGCCAAAGAGAAGGGTACAGGCTTAGGCCTAATATTATGTAAGGAATTTGTAGAGAAAAACGGTGGTCAAATATGGGTAAAGAGTGAAGAAGGAAAAGGTACAATCTTCTCTTTCTCAATCCCTAAATAATTAATTTAGCGATACTGCATCACTGTAACTATTAACGGGTATAACCACTTCAATTAGTGTTCCTTTATCTTCCTTATTTAAAATATTTAGTTCTCCATTAAGACGAAAGACCACTTTTTTAGCCATGTAAAGCCCCATTCCGATATTAACATCACTTCTCTTCCCTTTAAAAAACACTTCAAATACTTTTTTCTGCATTTCTTCCGGAATTCCAACTCCATTATCATTGAAGCAAAATCTATATATACTTGAATTTTCCTTCTCAAAAGTGATACTTAGTTTTGTGTCATAATAATTATTATGCTCAAAAACGTTTTCAATCACCTGAAAGAATAAGCGTTTTATCAATGCTCTATCAGAACTTATAAAGTTAGAATCAGATAATATTTCTATCTCAATTTGAGCTCTTTTCAAATCCTTATTTCTTTTGAGAAATACAGATTCCATCACTTCATTAATTAATTCTTCAAAATCAAATGTGGTGATATTTACATCTCCATGAAGAATAAAGCTTACCTCCTTGAAATCATTAAATATTCGTTCTAATTTTTGAATACTCTTATTAATCAATTTGAAATAATTAACAACCTCTAAATTATCAGTAGTCATTTGACCAAGGCTAACTAATCCTAATACATTAGCAATGGGGCCTCTTACATCATGTGAAGTTTTATACATAAAGTTTGATAATTCTGCATTCATATCTTTCAAATTGAGATTTGCTTGCATCAAAGGCGTAATATCTTGCATAAACTGTTTGTAGCCTACTATTCTTTTATTTTTATCATACTGTAAGGAAGTGCTAGAAGCGAAAAAAGAGGTAGTACTGGTATTAGTTTTAAATTCATACTCAGCATCAAGAAAAACTACTTCCTTATTAAGAATTAAGTTTTTAATTTCTTTATCCTTCTTTGAAGATTCAATTGACATTAATTGGTGAATATTTACACCAAGAATTTCTTCTTCTTTAAAACCAATAATGGAATAAAATAAAGAGGATGCCCTTACAATATGATTTTCAAGATCCGTTTCAATCAGCATGACTGATGTAAAATCTTCAATTTTCTTCCTTAGATTTTCACTTTCTATTAATTCTAATTCCGCTTTATTTCGGATTTCAATTTCTTTTTCAATAAGAATTGACTTCTTCTGAATTAATTTTTGAAGTGAATAGATATAAAGCATGGCTAATAAAATTAAAACAAGAATGACCAAGGAAATTATGTTTACTAATTCTTTATTTTTTCCCCACCAACTAACATTAGGGCTAAGCCATTTTTGATAAATTCTGTCATATTCACCAGATGCTTTAATTAATCGTAACCCCCAATTAAGTGAGTCTAGCAATAGTGAATCTTTTTTATTTGCCACAAAACAATACTCGGTAATAAAAACAGGATCACTAGAAGATTGAACATTGGTAATATTTTCAGACTCCATTTTATAATTGGTTGTCATAAAAGAAGTGATTGCACAATCAGCTTCACCTTTTACTACTGCATCTATTGCGTCTGATTCAGAGGCATAAGTTTTTAATTCCTTTAAATCTAAAAAACCAATTTGGTCAAAATATTCTTCTATGATTGAAGCCTCTTGAATGGCAACTTTTTTACCTGATAAACTAAACAAATCCTCCACAGGATTTTTATCTGATCTAGTAAAAATTGAATAGTACACTAAGCTAAAAGGCTTTGAAAATAATATCTTCTTCTCACGATCAGAAGTCTTAAAATAGGCTGCAATATCCAATTCATTTTCAACTTCTAATCTATTTCTGATGATACTCCACCTATCCGCATATATCTTAACATTCCAATTTAACTCAGTCCCTATTGCCCTTATGACATCAATATTAAAACCTTGAAATTCACCCTTATTATTTAAGTATTCATAAGGCTCATAAGATTTATCTATTCCATAATTGATTGATTTTTCTGGCAAAGTATTGTTACTTTTAGCTTGACCATTAGAAAAAGAAGGTAATGTCAATAATATATATGTTATGATAATTGGTAGCTTCACTAAAGGTTGATTAGGTTTCTTAACTATCTAGTTTTAACAATTAATTTATAAACTATATAGTATAAATACAATATTAGAAACCCTTATTATATAATTTTGTTATAGTTTAATATATAGGTAATCTTCAAAATGGAAGAAACTGCAAATACAAATGCTAAATGGAAGGTTAAGGCCTTTGATATCGTATTTAAAGCGGATAGTTTTTATGGGAAATTATTCGATGCTGTATTACTTATTGTAATATTTTTAAGTGTTCTGGCTGTTGTATTAGAAAGCGTTGCAGAAATTAGATTTAAATATGGAATTTATTTTCTGTGGGCAGAATGGATATTTACTGGCTTCTTCCTAATTGAATATATTTTTAGAATTGTTATTGTAAAATATTCCTGGCATTATATTAAGAGCTTTTTTGGAATTGTTGATCTACTTTCAATTTTACCCTCAATTTTAGCATTTTTTTTTGTTGGAGCACAATCTTTAATGATTATAAGAAGCTTAAGGTTATTAAGGGTTTTCAGAGTATTTAAATTAACTCAGTATTTAGGGGAGGCTTCACAATTATCGGATGCTTTATTAGCAAGTCGAAAAAAAATAACTCTGTTTATTGGAACAGTGCTAATATTAGTCTCAATATTAGGGGCTGTTATGTATTTAATTGAACCACCAGAGAGCGGTTTCACGAATATCCCTAAAGGAATTTATTGGTCAATTGTTACCCTTACCACTGTTGGTTATGGAGATATTGCACCAATCACTCCTATTGGTCAAATGATTGCATCATTAGTTATGATTTTGGGCTATGGCATTATCGCAGTTCCTACAGGGATTGTTACTTCGGAACTTAACAAATCAAGATATGAAAGCATGAATATTTCATGTCCGCATTGCCAAGCTAAAAATCACAGTACAGATGCCCTATTTTGTTATAAATGTGGAAAAAAATTACAATCTGATTAAAAATGTAATGAAAATTCTGTCAACATAATTATAGGGTTATTCGTTGTACCTACATGGAAAATTCAGGAATAAATAAAATAGAAAAATTAAGCTTCCCTTGGCAAACTCAAGATCCGTTCTTGTTTTGTGTTCATCATGAAGATTTTTTTCCCAAGGGTAATAAGGATTTAGGGCCAGCTGCCTCTCTGGATGGGCGAATGATTGGCCAAGATTTTACAATAAAAGATGGATGGAGGATGTATCATGGAAGTAAAGTTCCAGGCTTTCCCGCACATCCTCATTGCGGATTTGAAACCGTAACTGCAGTAAGAAAAGGCTTAGTCGATCACTCAGATTCATTAGGTGCTGCAGGAAGATTTGGTAATGGAGATGTACAATGGATGACAGCTGGTAAAGGAGTGCAACATTCTGAAATGTTTCCATTATTAAAAGAAGAGGAAGAAAATCCATTGGAGCTATTTCAGATTTGGCTAAACCTTCCAAGAGACAGTAAAAAAGTTGAACCTCACTTCTCCATGTTATGGAAAGATACTATTCCAATTTACAAGCATGAAGATGCTAATGGAAAATTAACAGAGGTAGAAGTTATGGCTGGAAAGCTTGGAGATAAAACTGCACCAAATCCAGCTCCAAATTCTTGGGCAGCAAATCCTGAAAATGAAGTCGCAATTTGGCATATTAAAATGGAGCCTGGGGCTGAGTTTACTTTGCCAACATCCGAAAATAAGATCAAAAGAAACCTATACTTTTTTAAAGGTGAAAGTTTCAAATTAAATGATACTGACTTTCCTCATTATCATGGCGCTGATATTGATCCAAGAGCCGATATCACATTAAAGAATGGCAATGAAGAAGCACGTTTATTATTACTTCAAGGAAACCCTATTAATGAACCAGTCGTTCAGCATGGACCATTTGTTCTTAATTATCCAGCTGAAGTGAGAGAAACGATAATGGAATTTCAAAAGACTGAATTTGGAGGATGGCCATGGCCTTCATATGAACATACTCATGACCGATTAAGAGGAAGGTTTGCAATTCATGCAGACGGTAAAGAAGAAATCAAAGATTAATGCAACAGGAATTTTTAAACGCTTTACATCAAGAACATAGAAATGCTTTAGGCTGTCCTTCACCAGATAGCATCATTGCTTTTTATGAATCACTTTTAGGCTTTATTTTTCCTGATTATGGAAACGAGAAATTATTAGAGATATCTCAAATAGAAGAGAAATATAGTCATCTGAAAAATGAATGGCACTCTTTACTTGAAAAGCGATGTAAAAAATTAAAAGAAGAGTTTCCAGGTGAAGAAGCGCTTCTATTTGATGATTTATTGAATATCAAATATGCTCTTGAAAAAGATGTGACTGCAATATTTGAAGGTGATCCGGCGGCAAAAAACAGGTTAGAAGTCATTAAAACTTATCCTGGGTTTAAAGCTATTGCTGCCTATCGAATTGCGCACTGTATATACAATGCTGGCTTCGTATTAATTGCCAGAATAATTAGCGAGCATGCTCACAGTAAAACTGGTGTAGACATACATCCAGCTGCAAAAATTGGGGCAAATTTCTGTATTGACCATGCAACGGGAATTGTAATAGGTGAAACCACTGAAATTGGTGATAATGTAAAAATTTACCAAGGTGTTACCTTAGGAGCAACAAGCGTTAAAAAAGAAAACGCTAGCCAAAAAAGACATCCTACTATAGGCAATAATGTTGTGATTTATGCTAATGCCACCATTCTTGGTGGTAAAACAATAATAGGTGATAATTGTATTATCGGTGGTAACAGCTGGATTACCAAAAGCATAGAGCCTAATTCCAGATTATATTATGATTCTGAAAATAAACATTTACACAAAAAATCATTAGGATAATATGTTTGTAGAAGACTTAGTGGGAAATACTCCAATTGTAGAATTAAAGAATATTCCCACAAATAAAAACGTTAAAATTTATTGTAAACTTGAAGGGCAAAATCCAGGTGGTAGTGTAAAAGATAGAGCTGCTTTAGGGATGATTAGTGCTGCCTTAGAAAGAGGTGATATAAAAGCAGGAGATAAATTAGTAGAAGCAACTAGTGGAAATACGGGTATTGCGCTTGCCATGATTGCTAAGCTTAAGGGCTTACATATGACTCTAATAATGCCTGAGAACTCTACAGCAGAAAGAATTCAAACAATGGAAGCTTATGGTGCTGAGGTAATATTAACTAAAGCTGAAGGCACTATTGAATATTCCCGAACAGTTGCAGAAGAAATGGCTGCAAGCGGTAAGTATTATATGCTTAATCAATTTGGAAATGCTGATAACTATAAGCAGCATTATAAAACTACAGGACCTGAAATCTGGAATGATACTCAAGGCAAAATCACCCATTTTGTTTCTGCTATGGGTACTACAGGTACAATAATGGGAGTATCGAGATATTTGAAAGAGCAAAATCCTGATGTTCAAATTGTGGGAACACAGCCAACTGATGGTTCAAAAATCCCAGGAATTAGAAGATGGTCTCCTGAATTTTTACCGAAAATATTTGAAGCAGAAAGAGTGGATAGAACCATTGATGTTAGTGAAGAAAACGCAACTGACATGACCAGAAGAATGGCAAAAGAGGAAGGTATTTTAGCAGGTATGAGCAGTGGAGGAGCTCTTTATGCAGCGCTGGAAATTGCCAAAGAAATAGATTCAGGTGTGATTGTATGCATTACCTGTGACAGAGGAGATCGCTATTTAAGCTCAGGCTTATTTAAAGTATAATTATTTAAACTTTACATTTTTCACCATTAAACCTGAAGCTGCAGCATTGAATTTTTCAAAAGCAGCTTCTTTTCCTTTTAAGGTATTTTCTAAATCTTTTATAGAAATCTCCCCCATCCCAATTTTAATTAAGGCGCCCATCATATATCGAACTTGATAACGCATAAACCCTTTTCCGGTAACAGAAAAAACGAAACTGTCCTCTGGAAAAAAACTAGCAGTTAATTCTTGATTAGGCTCTATCTTACTATCCTCAATGTATCGCTCTGTATTTTTATTTTCAGCATCTCCTGTCATAAAAAATTTGAAATCATGTAAGCCTTTATATATGCTGGCTGCACTTATCATGGCCTCAATATCTAAAGGTGCTTGAATACAATTCATTAATGGCGAGGCAAACGGATATTTTTCTTGAACTGAAGCAAAATAATAATGATAGGTTTTGAGTTCAACATCTTGAATAACATTGAATTTAGCGTCAACAACTGATATATTTTTCACTTTAATATCAGGGGGTAAGTTATAATCAAGCTCTTGAATAAAACTATCGAGCTCAAGCTCATGATTTGTAAAAAGCTCAAAATAAGAACTTTCAGCAGATACCATAGCGTCAGTCCTACCAGATGCTAATATTTTAAATGTCTGCTGTTCGAAGAGAAATTTAAAAGTCCTTTCTAGCATTCCTTGAAGCGTTTTCACTTCCTTTTGAAATTGCCAGCCATGATATCTAAATCCTAAATATTGAATTTCAATTAAGTAAAAAAACTTATACCGTGAAGCCATTAATTTTTATTTACACAATACAGCGCTAACCTCAGAATGACCTCTATTAGTTCTGCAGCTCCAAGCATTCTTAATATCTACGACCTGCCAAATGCTTCCTCCTAATTTTAATTCAACCCTGTAATACTCATCTGCAATGGAATCATCTGGTATACTTTTCTTTTCAACCATCACTACCACATGAGTTATAAGTTCATTACCTGATAAACTTTTTGCTAAGATTTTCACATTTGGCCCTATCATTTGCTGTCCTGCTATTCTAATAGCAATCGTAATAGGGCTATATGCCCAACTAAGACGCATGCTACTTGCCTTTTCAATAGACTTATTGATTTCATCTATTTTAATGTTTTCACCTTTTTCAAATACTTGTTCTTCTAAATCCCATAAAGGATCTTGAGTTTCATTTTGATCAGATTTTTGTGAGCATGAGAAAATAAATAATACAAATGCTAATGCTAAATATTTAGTGTACATCATTGAACTAATAAAATATTTTCATTTTGATTTTAAGAGGTTCTGTCCCCAAAGTGAATTTTGCTTCTTCATATTTTGGTGCACTGAACATATTCACAGCATCATTACTAGCACCATATCCTTCTTCAGGAGCACCTACAAAATTAGTATCCATTTCTTCATTTCCATTTTCATCATGTAAAAAAACAATGGCATATTCACCTTCTGGAAGATCATTAATGGAGATCGTATGAAACTTTTGATTTACTTTTACTTTCTTATTGAGTACTGCATTTTTTGCGTTCCTTGGATAGTCCTCAGCATTATCAAAAACCGATAATAATATATGGCCTTTTTCATTTCTAAACTCACCTATTTCAATCTCTAATTGGGTTTGTGTATCTAAATTGAAGGATACTAATGCAAATAATAATGGGATAAATGAATTAATAATCATGGCTTAATGGTTAAAAGTTTATTTTCTAAATCAATATTTACTCTACCAAATCTTTCCAATACATCAAAACTGATTAGCATAGATCTTGTCAAGTCTTTTGAAACAACGGCTTCCAGGTCATTTAATTGTTGTTCTCCTAATCCTAACGAATTTAAATTAAAAACATGAGGGGGTTCAAATTCTTTCTTATCATCAATAAAGTGATAATAATTTCCTTGTTTCCATTCTTTATATCCCAATGTTTTCGTCTGAATTAAGGTCTTGGCAATATCTCGAGAAACAATTACCTCCTGTGAAGTTTTCTCTAAACCAATGTATATTTTTAATACATCATTAACCATCACAGGAATTTCAACTTCACCTGAATCACTCAATTGAATAGGAATTGAAATCTCATCCCTTTTAAAAGCCTCATCCATAAAAACCTTATCCATATTAGTTGGCTCTTCTGCTTTTTCAGGATATATCATTTTGAACTCATCAATTGACCAATCAGACCAGTACAAAATAAATTTTTTGTTCCCAAAAACGATTTTAATATCCTCCAGATTTGGCTTTGTTGGTTTACCAGCATTCCATCTTCCTTCGTACATCTCACCAGATTTAGCTATCATTCCTTTTAGGTCGCCATAAACCCAACTATCTAATCCACCTTGTAAATAAACTAATTTAAAAACATCGTCATCTTTAGCTAATGCGATCGAATAAGACCTGCTATTTCCAGATAAAGAGTAAACTCCTTCAATTGGTTCTCTGCCAACATTTATCCATTTCTGTTTTAAGCTGTCCAATTCAAACTGTGCTTGTATTGAAAAGATGGATATACAGCTGAATAGTAATGTGAGTAATATTTTACGCATGATAAATAGGTGAAATTTTAAGATCAAGTCAAAGATAAAGGCAAATCCCTAAATAGTAAAAAATAGTAGAGTTAAAATCCACTTTGGCTTGGTTCGTTTAAAACCATTTATGTCTTAGAAATTTATCATTTCTACAAACCAATCATAAAAACAGTAGGATCAAATCATTTATCTAATGTAATTTTTGTTAGTTTTGTCACCATTCTAAAAAAAGTACACTAACTGAACTATAGCTTTATGCAAGAAGTAAATAATTTTCTGATTTTAATTGATAGCTTTATTGGTAGTGCAACTTGGTTTCCATACGCGCTATTAGGAACGGGTTTATTTTTCACGTTTTATCTTAAATTTCCTCAAATACGATTTTTTAAGCACGCTGTAAAAATTGTATCTGGTAAATTTGACCGTAAAGATTTACCTGGAGATACCTCTCACTTTCAAGCTTTAGCTACAGCATTATCAGGTACAGTAGGAACTGGTAATATTGCCGGTGTTGCATTTGCAATTCACTTAGGTGGACCCGCTGCATTATTCTGGATGCTTGTAACCGCTGCAATCGGTATGTGTACAAAATTTGTTGAAGTTTCACTTTCTCATAAATATAGAACAAAACTAGATGATGGTACAATGGCAGGTGGTCCGATGTACTACATGAAGAATGCAAACTTCACATTCAATGGTAAAAAAGTAAACTTAAAATGGTTAGCTGCAATCTTTGCATTTGCAACTGTTTTATCTTCCTTTGGAACAGGTAGTTTACCTCAAATCAATAGTATTTCTAGCACATTATTGGCTACTTTCGGAATCGACCAAGTTTTAACAGGAGCCGTATTAGCAGTACTTTTAGGTTTGGTGATTATTGGAGGTATTAAAAGAATTGCAGCTGTAACTTCTAAGCTTGTACCAGGAATGGCAATTATCTATTTCATTGGTGCATTTGCAGTTATTCTATTTAATTATGAAAATATTATTCCTTCATTCATCGCTATTTTCGGAGATGTATTCACTGGGTCTGCAGCTACTGGCGGTTTTATTGGAGCTAATATAGCATACGCATTTAACAGAGGAGTAAACAGAGGATTATTCTCAAATGAGGCTGGACAAGGTTCTGCCCCAATTGCGCACGCATCTGCAAAAGCAAATGAACCTTTATCCGAAGGTATGGTGGCAATTTTAGAGCCTTTTATCGATACTATCATTATCTGTACAGTAACTGGATTAGTTTTATTATCATCTGGTGCGTGGAATGAAAAGCATGTGAATCAATTTGAATATGCTGAAATTGAAATTCTTGAAAAAGAATATGTTGAGTCAAATGAGGGGCATAAAAATAAAATCTACATGCACATTAATGATGTAGAGAAGCTTCCTACTTATACAGGTGAGTTAAAGGTAGTAGACGGAAAAATTCAAAATGATGACTTTACTTTCATTCATAGTAGAAGTTTTGCCGATAACATTACAGTTTATAAAGATGAAGATTTATTAACCGATGAAGTGTTTACAGGATCTGTAGCCGTTACAAACGGAAAGATTTCTGATGATCGACCAATTAAGTTTATTGGTGAATCTTTGGTACATAGTGCGCCATTAACAGCTTTGGCATTTAAAAGAGGATTTTTTGGTGACTTTGGTCAATATATAGTTTCAATTGGTTTGTTATTATTCGCATTTAGTACAGCGATTAGCTGGTCATATTATGGCGACAGAGCAATGACATATCTATTTGGGCCTAAATCGGTTATTTATTATAGAATTGTATATGTTGTTGCCTTTTTCTTTGCAGCATTTCAAGATACTACTATTATCTGGACATTATCTGCGATTACCATTGCTTTAATGACACTTCCTAACTTAGTTGGTATTTTATGGTTAAGGAAGGATATGAAGCGAACCATTTCTGAATATGGTGATTTCTTTGAAGAAAATTTCCCTGGTGAAGATCACCCTAAATTCAAATAGAAATAATTAAAAATACTATAAATAATAAAGGCTGTCCTCTTGAGGCAGCCTTTTTTATAGATATTCCATAAAATTTTATTTTCACATTTTAGAAATTCATTTTAAAATACTTTGTAAAAGTTTTTGTTTCCTGAAGACATTAAATAATCAGCTTTAGTTAACAATCTTGTTAAAAACGCATTATTTTCATCTTCTAATTGATGGGATCCTTGATAAACAATCTCATCATTCTCTCCTAATACTACAATAATCTCTGCATTAGCACATTCTAAAATCCCTTCTCTTCTTAAATCATTTTCAATATTAGAAAATTCATAATCTAACTCTAACATTTCAATCATTTCAGTATCTGAATAGGAAGGAGTTTCTGATTTTTCCTTCGGATCAGCAAAGGCAGTTACACTAAAGGCTAAGCTAAAAATTAAGCTTAAAGCAATCATTCTGGCGGTGGTTTTAACAGTTTTCATTTTCTTAGATTTTTTGTGAATTTATTATTTTGTTATTGTTTCTATATCTAAGACGCTGCCAAAATTACAATAGTTGCAGATGTGCATTTAAATGAATTAAACAGGCTTTTTGATTTTATGCAAATGTAAAATAGTTCGAAATCGAACACATTTTCATTCACTTTCGTACATTTTCATACATATTTTTTCAAACTACTTATCACGGAATGGTAATACCCAGTACCAAATAAATTCAAATGGACTAATAAGGGATATAAGTTATATAAATCTATTCTTTCATTAAAATTTGGCTCTAACCGATATTGATTTTGATAACTATCATAAAACGTGCTATCAAACCCCCCAAATAAATGAGTGAATGCCAAATCAATTTCTCGAAAACTGTAATGAACCGCAGGATCTATTAAATAAGGTCTATCATTTTCTCCTATTATGAAATTACCACTCCATAAATCGCCATGTACTAAGGAGGGTTTAGTATCTGGTAAAATTGAAGGTAAGTTTAAAAATAGTTTGTCAAACAATTTAAGTTCATTCCTACTCAGTAGATTCTTCTTTTTTGCTAACCCTAATTGTGGAGAAAGTCTTTGGTGTATAAAAAAATCACGAAAATTATCTTGCGGCTTATTTGATTGTTCTAAAGCTCCAATAAAGTTATTTTCTTCCCACCCATAAAATGGTGCTGGCTCCTTATGCATATTAGCTAATTGCCTTCCAAAATTTTCCCAAGACTGATGACTTTTTATTCCTGAATTGATGAACTCTAAAATTAATATTTCATAGCCATTCAGTTTTTTAAAACATATGATTTGAGGAGTTGCTATACAATTCAAATTATCTATAGCATTTAAAGCCTCTACTTCCTTTTCAATTATCCCCTCTATTTGATTATTAAACTTTAAGAAATAACTTGTATCATTTAATGAGTACTTATAAGCTTCATTGATACTCCCTCCTCCTACGGTAATAAAATTATTTACGCTTGCTTGATGAAAATCAGATATAAAAGCTCTTATAGAATTAGGAATCATAGCAATAAATTATTTGATGAACCCATTGAAGAAGATAAAATTTGATTAAAAATCAAAAAAGATAAAACCCTTAAAAATTAATATTTTAAAACCTGAGTAAATGAATAAATTGTGTTTAATTCATAAAAGAATTTTAAACCTTAATTTTGAATACAAATTAATACTATAAATTTGATTCTATGATAATATCAATGATAGTCGCAAGAGCCATTAATAATGCAATAGGAAAGGATAATGACATGATATGGCACCTTCCAGATGATCTCAAATACTTTAAAGATAAAACACGTAACCACCACATTTTGATGGGTCGGAAAAATTTCGATTCATTAGGCGAGAAGTTCCAGCCATTACCCAACAGAATAAATATAGTCATTACCAGAAATAAAGAATGGGAACGTGACGGCACCATTGTATTTCACAATATTGAAGAAGGAATACAATACGCAAAAGAAAATAAGGAAGAAGAATTATTCATAATCGGAGGTGGCCAAATTTACGAGCAAGGCTTACAATTTGCTGACAGGCTTTACATAACTGAAGTAAATGCAAAATTTCCTGATGCAGATGCTTTTTTTCCGGATTTTGACAAATCAAATTGGAAAGAAGTAAGTAGTGAGCATCACCCAACAGATGAGAAACATCAATTTGACTTTACATATAAAGTATATGAGAGAGCATAACTTATTCTATATGTTCGTGTACCTTTTCGCACCAATTAAAATTGCAAAAAAACTTGTAATCATGTAATTTTAGTAAGATAAAACTAAGTATTTTTTGCTGATTTAAATTTTTTAAAATGGTTGAAGAAAAGGCAATATCATTAAATAAAATTATGGCTTTAAGTCAAGATATTGCTTTTACACTTGACATATCAGGAAATTTCATATTCGTTTATGAGAATTGCGAAGAATTATTAGGCTATAAAGCTGATGAATTACTTCACCACAACATTTCCAAATTCACTGCTAATAATAAAAATGAAATTGTTGAATTACTAAAAGAAATTCAGAATTCTAAATCTGTAAAAAATTATTCATTTTTATTTATCCATAAAAATGAAAATAGGCTCCCATTAAAAACAAAGATTCAATTTGATAAAAATACTGAGATTATATACTGCCTAGCCAGAAAAGAGGAGTTTGAAGACCCTGACAATATCAATAAATCTCAAATTCTACAGTCCCCTATCTCCTTAATAAACAATACAAACAATCTGATATGGAGTATTGATAAGGATTATAAGCTATTAGCCTTTAATAAAAGCATGAAGGACAGATTTAAATCAAATTTGTATTATGATTTAAGTGTTGGAGTTAATATGCTTGAGATACCTCATCTAACTGAGGAATATGTAAAGATTTGGAAGGATCTTTATGATAGATGTTTCAAGGGTGAAGAAATTAATGTTGAGATTGCTCCTAACGGAAATCCTGAAATAGAGGAAGCTTGGATTCTTGCTAATCTTACCCCTATCTATGAAGACAAGAACATAATTGGATTAGTTTGTCATTCCACTGATATTACCCATAAAAAGCAAATAGAAAACGAACAATTTAAAAGGTATGAACTAATTCAAAATATAATTGACCATATTCCCTTGGGAGTTGCTGTGAACATAATAAGTACAGGACAGCAAGTTATGATGAATAAAAAGTTTAGTGAGACTTATGGCTGGGAAGAAAAAGATTTAAAGGATGTAAATGCTTTCTTTGAAAAAGTATATCCTGATCCAACTTATAGGCATGAAATGATTGCCAAAGTAATGGGTGATATTGCAACAGGAGATGTAAATAAAATGCAGTGGAATGAAATCAGGGTTACCACTAAAACTGGAGATACTAAATATATAGATGCAAAGAATATTCCGCTCTCAGAATTAGATTTAATGATTTCAACTGTACAAGACGTAACAGAAAAGGTTAAAACTAAATTTGAAATTCAAAAAGCACTAGCCGATAAGAAAAATATTCTAGAAAGTATTTCAGATGCCTTTTACGCATTAGATAAAGATTATAATTTCACTTACCTTAACAAGAGCGCTCAAAAATTACTTAATAGAAATGAGAACGAATTATTAGGTAAAAACTTATTCAAAGAATTTCCGGAATTAAGCGAAACCGTTTTTAAAGGTTATCTAGAAAAAGTAAAAAAATCATCAAAATTAGCACAGTTTGAGTTTTATTTCCCACCATTCAAAATTTGGTTTGATGAGTGTATTTATCCTAGTAAGGAAGGGTTTTCGATTTACTTCAAAGACATAACCGAAAGAAAAATAATACAAGAAGAGCTAGAAAATGCGTATGAGAAAGAAAACGAAATATTAGAAAGCATTTCGGATGCTTTTTTAGCAGTTGATAATGATTATAATTTTATATATCTCAATAAAAAAGCTGAAAAACTCCTAAATCTTCAGAAAACAAATGCCATTGGTAGAAATATGTGGGATATTTTTGACTATACTAAAGATAGTATTGCTGCAAAAGAATATAATCTAGCAATTAAAAACAATGAAACTCGCTCTTTTGACTTTTATAATGATGTATTAAAAGTGTGGTTTAACATCAGAGCTTATCCTTCCAAAAATGGATTATCTATTTATTTTACGGATATCACACATGAAAAGGAGCATCAAAAAAAATTAGAAGCTTTAAACCTTAAGCTTAAGAAATACACAAAAAAGCTTGAAGAAAGCAATCAAGAATTAGAGCAATTCGCCTACATAGCTTCACATGATTTACAGGAACCGCTAAGAATGGTTTCGAGTTTCATGGAACAATTGCAAAATAAATATGAAGATCAATTAGATGATAAAGCACAAACATATATAAACTTTGCAGTTGATGGTGCTAAAAGAATGCGGCAAATCATTATTGATTTATTGGAATACTCCAGAGCAGGTAATCAGGAAGAAAATTTAGAACAACTTGATTTTAATGAGGAGCTGTCCGAAGTTTTAAGCTTATTGCATACTAGTTTAACTGAGAAAAAAGTTGATTTAAATGTTGATGAACTACCTTCAGTTTTATTTAGCAAAACAGCGATAAGACAAGTTTTTCATAATTTAATAGGTAATGCCATTAAATACACCCTTAAAGATCAATCCATAAAAATTGACATCTCATGGAAAGAAGATAAAAGGTTTTTTATATTTAGAATTCAAGATAATGGCATTGGTATAGATGAAAAATATCATGATAAAATCTTTCAGATTTTCCAAAGACTACATTCAAAATCAAGCTATTCAGGCACAGGTTTAGGATTAGCCATATGTAAAAAAATTCTTAAGAAATATGGGGGTGATATATGGGTGGAATCAAAAGTTGGAGAAGGAAGCAGTTTCTTTTTTAGTATTCCTAAGAAAATAAAGTTGTAAAAAATTATAAGTCCGTCTATAAAATTGTTCAAACATGCGATCGCATTAATTTGTAGTATTGCCTCTTATGAATGTACGATCAATATATCTTACTATTGCATTTTTCTTTGCCTCAATAATTACTTCCTTTGCTCAAAATGTAGCTCAGGAAACAGTTTATAACCTTCAAAAAACAACTGAGAAGATTGTACTTGATGGAATTTTGAATGAATTAATCTGGCAAGAAACAGAAGTAGCTACTGATTTTTATATGGTAATTCCAGATGATAATAGATCTGCGGAATTGGAATCGGAAGTAAGAATGACCTACGATAATGAAAACTTCTATTTTGCCATTACTTGTTTTGATGGACAGGACGGCTATGTAGTACAATCCTTAAGAAGAGATTGGGACTGGCCCTTAAATGAAAATTTCAGCATATATATAGACCCTTATAATGATTTCACTAATGGCTTTTCATTTGGAATAACACCTTACGGTGTCCAAAGAGAGGGTACTATAGATGAAGGAACAAATGTTAATGAAGATTGGGATAACAAATGGAGTTCAAATGTAAAAAAATATGATGATAGATGGATAGCTGAAATCGCTATTCCATTTAAATCTATCAGATATGCAGAAGGTAATCGAAATTGGAATATCCAATTTTTTAGAAATCATTTAAAAAGAAATGAAAGAAGTAGCTGGATAGCAGTAGAACAACAATATACACCTTCCGCCCTTACATTTAGTGGTAAACTATTGTGGCCAGAGGATCCTCCAAAAACAGGTAGTAATATATCCTTCATTCCTTATGTATTGGGAGATTTATCAAGGAATTATGCAGCCAATGAAACCAATTATTCTAAAAAAGCGAATGCTGGTTTCGATGCT
The DNA here is from genome assembly GCF_030503875.2 of Marivirga arenosa. Lineage (NCBI taxonomy): Bacteria > Pseudomonadati > Bacteroidota > Cytophagia > Cytophagales > Marivirgaceae > Marivirga > Marivirga arenosa. The sequence goes on from NZ_CP129968.2 coordinate 3,053,093, forward strand.
AAAATTGGAATTACTCCTGGCTTAAATCTTGATTTAACGGTTAATCCAGATTTCTCACAAGTTGAAGTTGATAGGCAAGTCATAAATTTAAGTCGATTTGAAGTGAGCTTTCCAGAGAGAAGACAATTCTTTCTGGAAAATGCAGACCTTTTTAGCAAATTTGGCTTCCCTCAAAGCAGAGCATTTTTCTCCAGAAGGATAGGAATAAGTACCGATACATTAGGAAGAACTAGACAGGTACCTATAGTAGGTGGAGCCAGATTAAGTGGGAAATTAAATGAGAAACTAAGACTAGGTTTATTAAACATGAGTACTGCTGAAAATAATGAATTAGGTATACCTTTTCAGAATTATAGTGTTTTGGCATTGCAACAAAATATATTTAGTAGATCAAATGTGGCATTCGTTTTTGCGAACAAGCAAAATATAAATATAAATAAAAGTAGAGAATTCAGTTCTTATAACCCGACAGTAGCCAGAAGGATAGTTCAAAATTCGGACACAACTTTAGAATTCAAGAGTTACAATAGAGTTGTAGGCTTAGAATATAATTTATTCTCTGAAGACACGCGCTGGGCAGGTGACTTTTATTATCAAAGATCATTCGATACCTGGAATGATGATAATACCTATAACCATGGAGCATTTTTAAGATACCAAGAAAGAAATTTTTCAATAAGATGGGTACACACAGCTATTGGAGATGGTTTTAATGCAGAAATGGGATTTGTACCAAGAGTGGGATATAATCAGGGATCTTTTAGTCCCAAATACATTCATTACCCCAAAAGTGATGCTATTATAAACCAAGAAATAAGCTTTGATATATCTTACACTTACAATAATGATTTTTCGAAAAATACTGATCGATCTTTCAGTGTAGATTATGGTGTATCCTTTACCAATACATCTTCCATTTCCGCACAATGGTCAAGAACATACCAATATATGTTCTTTGATTTTAACCCTATTGCTCCAATAGGAAATAGAATTTTACCGCAGGGAAGTGATTACAATTGGAATTCCATGAGATTAAATTATCAATCTGATAGAAGAAAACTTTTAAATATAGACGGATCTCTTACCTATGGTGGATTCTACACAGGAACTCGTTTTAATGCAGGAGGTCAGTTAGCATATAGATTCCAACCTTACGGTTCATTTGCTATTACTTATGATTACAATGCAATTCAACTCTCTGAAGGCTTTGAAAATGCTAACTTTTATCTCCTAGGTCCAAGGCTTGACTTTACTATGACGGACAAAGTATTTTTCACAGGATTTGCTCAATACAATAACCGATTCGATAATGTAAACTATAATTTAAGATTCCAGTGGAGATTTGCACCGGTTTCAGATGTCTTCCTAGTTTATACAGAAAACTTTGCCCCTGGTGGCCCAATAGATTTTGTACCTGGTGAGGACACAAAAAGCAGAGCCATCGTTTTAAAACTTAATTATTGGTTTAACCTTTAGTTAAAACTTAAAGAGTACATAGCCCTCTGAAACATTTTTAGAAATTGTAGTGAGTGCGGATGTAGCCACTTTAGTTTTAGACCATATTTCATCTCTTGCTAATTCCCGAGCCAATAAAGATTGACCGCACACAATCACTTCAGCACCGGCCTCATCCAGAGCTTCCAAAACTGGAATATTAGGATTTTTTGCAATTCTAAATTTTTCGAAATAATTACCGTTTGATAAAATATCTAATACTGCAGGTCCATGAACTACTACCTTTACTTTCAAATTTTCTTTTGGCACTCCTTGAATTCCATGTAAATTCATTAAGCGAGCAACATTATTGATCCAAAAGGAATGTTCTTCAGGATTTTTATTTTCAGATACTAATTCAATAAGAATCTTATATTCTTTATCGGGCTGAACTAATTCAACAGGATCCTCAATTTCATAAATACCACCATATCCTTTCACAATAGGATGTTGTGCTTCTTGAGCTAATATACTGGAGTAACTTAAAGATATTAATAGGGAAAGTATTAGTAATTTATGTTTCATTTTAGTGCGATTTTATAAGTTAAAAATAAGATGAATTTACTTTAATTCTGTATACTTATTGAGAAAATTGAAAACAATTGTCTTTTTCTCTTAATTGGCTTAATTATTTCACGATTTAGTAGTTACTTTGCGACCATAAATTTAGATATAAACAATTAATGGCTTTACAAGAAGAATTTGAAAAACAAGGAGTTTGGTTATTCAAATACAGAGGAACTTTACCTGTATTAATATTATTGATTGGTTTAGGAGTATATCTTTATTCTGTTTTAAACCCTGAAACATTCATAATTCAAGATTCACAAATAAAATCTTATTATTTATTATTCTGTATCGCTGTTAGTTTATTTGGTCAATACATAAGAGCATACACGGTTGGTCATACTCCAAAAAACACTTCTGGAAGAAACACCGAAAAACAACTAGCAGATTCATTAAATACAACGGGGATTTATTCTACTGTTCGACATCCGTTATATGTTGGTAATTTTTTCATGTGGTTTGGACCTGCTCTTTTAACAGAAAATATATGGTTCAATATTGCCTTCATATTATTCTATTGGGTGTATTATGAAAGAATCATGTTCGCTGAAGAACAATTCTTAAGGAGAAAATTTGGAGAAACTTATTTAAAATGGGCAGAGAAAACACCTGCATTCATTCCTTCATTTAAGAACTTTGTAAAACCTAATTTACCATACAGTTGGAAAAAGGTTCTAAAAAAGGAAAAAAATGGGTTTGCAGCAATATTTATAATATTTGCAGCATTTGATATTGCTGGGGAGTTATTAAAAGGATCTAAAAATTTTAATAATTATTTATTGATTGCAGCAGGCATTTCAATCATTTTATATTTAGTGTTAAAGGCTTTGAAGAAATCTTCATTATTAAGAACTGAGCCTAATAGATAATAAAAAAAGCTGTTTCAATAATGAAACAGCTTTTAATTTTCTTCATTTTTCTGTTCAGATTGATTTTCTTTCTTATCCTTTTTATTGAACAGATTCCCGAATATTTTTTTCTTATCATTTGAGGTTGAATCACTTGCCTGTTGATTTCCCTTACCTCCTTCTAATCTCTTTTCTTGTTTGGCTTGAGCTGAGTCTCTTTCAGCAGATTGTTGAATTAGAATATCATTTCCTACTAATAACATATAATTCACAAAATCAACATTGTAATGAAAACGTTTTGTATTATCCCAGGGATCAGCACCTTGTGCCAACTGTGCAGAATCTAATTCAGGTGTAAAAGGCGTTTTTTCTGGAGCATCTCCCCCTTCAGCAATTTCAGGCAATCCATTTTCACTCACATTTAATAATGAATCAACCTCTTCGCTATATACATTCTTCTGATCGACTTGTAGCAATCCTTGTTCCTTCCAATAGCCGTATTTCTTTTCAGAAATACCATAGATATTGGTTTTATAGTGACCTGTAGATGTTGAAGCTGTTAAAACCAAAGAATCCCCTTGAAACAAGGAAAATCTCTTCCTTTGTTCTTCCTCATCTAGAATGTAGCTACTCTGAAATGCAGCACATACCATTTTATCTTTACAAGCCGTAAAGACAAAAACTAGGATAAAAAATATAGGGATATACTTCTTCATTATTTATTTAATAGCTGATACAAACCAGGTTCAATATAATCCGCCCATTCTTCATACATTTTGGCTGATGGATGTAAATCATCTTTAGCAACATAATCTGTATTCCAAATAGCCTTTAAAGATAAGGGAGTTATATCAAAAAACTCAACACCGTATTCTTCACATATGTTTCTTGCAACCTTATTATATTTCTTAAGTTCTTTAGCAATTATAGCTCCATTTTTATTATTATTTTTAACAAAAGGAGTAACTCCATAATCTGGAATACTTACAACGAATACATTTTTAGCTTTCTTGTCTGCTAAAGTGATCGCTTTCTTTAATAACTCTTCAAACTCTTCTTCATATTGAATTATCCCATAACCTCTATATTGATTATTAACACCAATAAGAAGACTAACAATATCATAAGTAGTGTTTTCTAATGATTTATCTTTATTGATCGCCTCTATTAATTCATCCGTTGTCCATCCAGTGGTCGCTATTATTTTTTCCACTTCTATTTCAATCCCACGATCATTTAGTTTTTTGGAAAGCACAACTGGCCATCTTTCTTCTTCTTCAACTAACTCACCAATAGTGTAGGAATCACCTAATGCTAAATAGGAATATTTATCTTGTGACATTGATTTCATGCTAATCGAAAATACTATAAATACGATAAGGGCTGATTTAATGATTTTCATTGTTATTAATATAAATAAAATGCAAATTAAAATATATTTATTAGAATGGAAACAATCTTGATATGAACTTACAGTATTAATTACTATTCAATTGTCGAAAATTATGTACTGTTCATGCATTAGAATTGTACAAAAGTTCATATTAATGAAAATTTGATGGTTTTAGTGGATGAAAAGCTAAATTCATGACCTATAAGTATAGGTTTATCGAAAAAACTTATTTCATTCCATAAATTTTCCTTTTTTTTATAAATGTAATAAAATTCGAATAGTTGATTTGACTTTAACACGATAATTATTGAGACTCTTTTTAATCGCTACATATATATTACTTCCTTTTTTCGCTTTTACTCAAGATAAAATCACGACTGAAGGCCTGCCAGGTTCGGTAAATAGTAGTACCCAAGATGTACGGCCAGTAATTTCTGATGATGGAAAAAAAATATACCTAACCCGAAGATTTCATCCTGAAAACATCAGAGGAGATAAAGACTTTCAAGATGTATGGGTTAGTCAATTGGATTCTCGTGGCATATGGACCAAACCCAAAAACATGGGAGAGAAATATAATGATAAACGCCCAAATGATTTAGTGAGAGCTAGCAAAAATGATGATTCTTTGATTTTTGTTAATTCTAGATACAAAGGAATTAACTCAGAATTAGCATTATTTAAAAAAGGAAAATCAGACCCTATTGAACTGCCAATAGATGGCTTTTACAATAAAAGTAATTATGTAGACTACGACTACAATTTTAAAAACAACATTATCATAATGGCGGTTGAAAGAAGCGATACTGAAGGAGATCAGGATTTATATTTCAGCATTTATGATGAAACAACAGGTAGATTTACCACACCTAAATCCATGGGGAAAGCATTGAATAGTGAAAAAGCTGACTTTGCTCCTTTCCTAACGAATGACGGATACACTATCTTTTTTGCTAGTTACGGCCATGGTGGACAAGGATCTGCAGACTTATTCATGTCACATAGAACAGGAGGCTGGGACGATTGGTCTGAACCTGAAAACTTAGGAAATGTAATTAATACTAAATTTGAAGAAACATATGTTTCTATTGATCCAAGCTTTAACTATTTATATTATGATTCTTACCCTCCAGGAGCATCTAATAGAAATATATGGAGAGCGACACTTTCAGATGAAATAAAAAATAAAATAACCGCAGCAAAAGAAAGAAAACAAAATAAGCCAGCCCCTCCTCCTGTTACACAACAGGAAAAACCAATCCAAGAGCCAGAAGCAGAAACTAGTTTAACTGAAAATAACCTTGATGAAACTTCCAATGATACTCAGGAAGAAATTACCGAAGCTGATAAAGTGCAACAACCGCCTGTGGAAACAGAAGAGGTAATTGCTGAAAATCCAGTTCCTATTTCCGTTAAAATTGACAGAGAGATGGATTATGTAAAAGAACAAGAGAGAAATAATAAAGGGTTTCTATCGACTTTAGGTAATAAATTAGGTTTTGGTGAGGATGAAGAGATTAATTTGATTGACGCTGGTGCAAAAGGTCAAAAAATCAATAGAAATATTTATTTCAAATTTGACTCCGAAAAAGTTCTAAGTAAATTCGACATGTTATTAGATGAAATTACTGCTATTCTTGAGGAGAAACCTCAATTAAAAATCTTACTTGAAGGACATACTGATGCAATTGGAGGTGAGGATATTAATATAGACTTATCATGTAAAAGATCTAATAATGTGAAGGAAGCATTAATCGAACGTGGAATAAATCAATACAGAATTGAAATTAGTTGTGAAGGTAAAGAAAGGCCAATTGCAACTAATGATGATGAATTTGAAGGTAGAGAATTAAATAGAAGAGTAGAATTTTATCTATTTTGATTTACTTCATCTCTTAGTTTTTTGGGAAGTTTTGATACAACCAAATCGTAGCTGTGATTTATCCAGTGATATATTTCATTATCAGTTAAACTCCCATCAAACTCAATTGTATTCCAATGCTTTTTATTCATGTGATAACCGGGTTTAACCGCTTCGTATTTTTCCCTCAACTTTATTGCTTCAATAGGATCACATTTTAGGTTTACACTTTGAAAAAGCTCAACATCAATCAGGGCAAATATTTTCCCTATTACTTTAAAAACCAATGTATCTTCATCAAAAGGGAAACTTTCAGTTACCCCATATTTTTGAAGGCAGAAGTTTCTAAAGTCTTCAATATTCATCTCAAATTATTAAAACTTCAATTTTAAATAATGATAAAATTATCTAATGATCGCTCTAGTAACCATAATGATTAATGCAATTAGGAACATGACAATGGATATTTTATTAATGCCATGCATCATTTTAAGGTTAAAGTTATTGGGTGCATCTGGATCTTTTTTACCAAAAAGCCTGGCAAAATAAGTAGTAACTTCTCCTAATTGAAAATATCTTTTCCAATCTTGATTTGTCTCTTTATTTAAATCTTCTAAATCTTTCTGCTCTTTCATAAATATTTATTGAATTCGGTATTGTAACCAAACTAAACAGTTTCAGGTTCAATCCAATTACCATCTTCTCTAATAATATCAATTAATTCATCAACCGCTTTTTCAAAAGGAACCCCTCTTTTCATTACTTCTTGTCCTTTATATAAAGTTATCTTTCCTTTTCCGGAACCTACATATCCATAATCTGCATCCGCCATTTCCCCTGGCCCATTTACGATACATCCCATAATCCCAATCTTTACTCCTTTCAAATGATTAGTTCTAGATCTAATCATTGCAGTTGTTTCTTGTAAATCAAACAAGGTTCTTCCGCAGGAAGGACACGAAATATATTCTGTTTTAGAAATCCTAGTTCTACTTGCTTGCAATATATTGAAAGCTGTTTCATTTATAGCTTTGTCTCCTCCACAGTTTTCTGCTGCAATAAAGATTCCATCACCAAAACCATCAATAAGCAAACCTCCCATGTCAGTAGCTGAATATAGTTGAAGCGACTCAATCGGTAAATCTTTGTATGCTCTTCCAATTACGACTGGAATATCACAATTGCTTTCAGACAGCTCTAAGAATAGTCTTCTTTGCTCTGCCATACCATGTTTATTGTAGGTATCAATTAGCAGCACCGCTGTTTTATCACTTTTTAATCTTTGGATGAATTCTTGATTCAAATCACTTAAACAAGCGTAAATGAAGTTCAAAGAAGGATGCGTTTCTACTCCACCTAAATATTGGTCTGGTTTTATAAATGGAAATCTTCTGTCTTTATTTTTTTCTTTTAACCAAGTTTCATGAGAATGGATTATCCCCAAAGTACCAGGGATTTCAAAATCTACCTTCTTATGATTTGTAAAAATATAATCACATGCAAAGTCTGAGATTGACCATTTATCTAAAGGAACTGAGTAATTATAACCAACACCAAAGAAAGATGCAGGTGTAATTTTTTCTTTAGTTGAAAAATCAGCTATTACAACAGGAACCTCTTTACCTCCTATGTTTTCTGTTTGCCTTGTTTGTCTTTTCTCATATTCATAAGGGTTGAAATGGCAATTTTCAATGCTTGGGATTTCCTCATGGCCTTCCCTGTTTGAATATCGATCAGCTAATATTTTAGCAACTGGTATCTCTTCCTCTGGTTCCTCTGTTAATGAAACTCTTATGGTATCACCTAAACCATCTTCCAATAAAGTACCTATACCAACTGAACTTTTAATTCTACCATCCTCTGCTTCCCCAGCTTCTGTTACTCCCAAATGCAAAGGATAGGGTTTTAAACCTTCCTCATCCAATTTCTGAACTAATAAACGATAGGCTTGAACCATTACCTGTGGGTTACTGGATTTCATAGAAACTACTATATCATGAAAATCCATCTCTTCACAAATTCTTATAAATTCTAGTGCGGATTCAACCATACCAAATGGTGTATCACCATACCGACTCATAATTCTATCTGATAGGGAACCATGATTGGTACCAATTCTTATTGCAGTACCATGCTCTTTACAAATCTGAACAAGAGGTTTAAATCGTTTCTTAATCCTGTCTAATTCAGCCTTATAGCTATCATCTGTATATTCTATATTTTCGAATTTCTTTTTATCGGCATAATTGCCAGGATTTACTCTAACTTTTTCAACTATTTTTGCGGCTAATTCAGCTGCGTTGGGTGTGAAATGGATATCCGCAACTAAAGGTGTATTGTAACCTCTTTTTCTTAATCCCTCTTTAATATTTCTTAGATTCTCAGCTTCTTTTATGGAAGGTGCTGTAATTCTTACTAATTGACATCCCGCATCAATCATTCTGATGGATTGCTCAATTGAGCCTTCTGTATCCATTGTATCAACCGTAGTCATGGATTGTAGAACTATGGGATTATCACCTCCTATAATGATGTCTCCTATTTTTACGGGAATAGTTTTTCTTCTCTTATAAGAAACTAAGCTATTACAATACTTCTGAAATTTATTAGTTGAGATTTCCATATATGTTTACTTCCATCATTTAAACTTCAAAGTAAACAAATTGTTAGTATAACAACTATATTTAATTGTTAATTTTAATGCTTTAAGCTGAGGTTAAGGAGATTATACCCAGCCAATCTCCTCAAATACTTCATATACTTTCAGGCCTAAATATGCATCAGTAGCAGCATAATCCATTTGGGCCTCAGTTAATTCAGCTTTTTCCCAATTTGAAGTTTGTTGAGCCTTTGAAATTCTTTTCTTTAAAAAGATTGCAGTGAGATTTTTAGCTCCACTTTGTAGCATACCATTTTCTCTTGCAATAACGCCTATATCTTCAAAACCAGCAGGTTTGAATTTCCTTAATTTCTGTAAATCTTTTAAATCATCATGTATGGCAGCTCCTACTTTTATAATCGCAGGATCTTCAAAAATTCGAATTAGATCTCCAGGAAATCCACAAAGTAAATTTCTAATCAAAAATACTTCATCATCAGTTGCTAGTTGAATTAAAGAAACTGGATTGTATTGACCTTTTCTAAAAACAGGTTTTGCTTCGGTATCAAAACCTAAAATTTCAGCTCTCCACAATTTGGGAATAACTTCATCCCAATCTTCATCTTTCTCAACCAAGGTAATTTGACCTTCAAATTTCCAAAGCGGTAAATCCTTGATTTCTTCTTTCGAAATCTCCTTTACAATGTTCATTTATCCGAAATTCTTCTAATTTTTATATTTAGATAAGCAAAAAGAATAGTCATGAATGGACTTATAATATTAAAGAATGCATATGGAGCATAAGTCCAAGTTGAAACTCCTAACACCGAGGACTGCGTTGCTCCACAAGTATTCCATGGAATTAAAACACTTGTCACGGTACCAGAATCCTCTAAAGTTCTACTTAATACTTCTGGTTTCAACCCCCTCTCCTTATAGGTATCAGCAAACATCCTTCCTGGAACCACTATAGCTAAATATTGATCTGAAGCCGTTACATTGAAGAAAACACAAGTAGTAGCAGTTGAAGTAACCAAAGAGCCAGTTGAATTAGCTAATTTTATAATGGATCCAGTAATCACCTGAAGCATCTTAGTTGATTCCATAACTCCGCCAAAAACCATAGCACAAATGATTAACCAAATTGTATTCAACATGCCATACATTCCTCCTGTAGATAAGAGGTCATTAACCATTTGATTAGATGTTGTAATACTAATGTCTCCATACATAGAAACCATTACTGCTCTATAAGATTGCTCAAAGAAGTTTCCCGTTCCACCTGAAATAATTTCGATTATTTGCGGTTGAAAAACTATTGCAAATACTCCACCTAACAAAGTACCGATTAATAAAGCAGGAATTGCAGAAATCTTTTTAACAATCATAAAAATTACAGCTGCAGGCACTAAAAACAACCATAAATTGATATTGAATTTATCTTGAATTGCTGCTTGAACCTGACCTACCTGTTCTATGTCTGTTTCAGAACTATTCATGAATCCTAAAACTAAAAATATAATTAAAGCTATTGCAATTGAAGGAATGGTAGTGTATGCCATATACCGAATATGAGTGAACAAATCTGTTCCTGCCATTGCTGGGGCAAGGTTGGTGGTATCACTAAGAGGCGACATTTTATCCCCAAAATAAGCGCCTGAAATAATTGCACCAGCCACAACCCCTTCACTCATCCCTAAAGTCTGTCCAATTCCTAAAAGCGCTAAACCTAAAGTGGCGATGGTACTCCATGAACTTCCGGTTGCAACCGATACTATTGCACTTACCACACAAGCAGCAAATAAAAATATTGTAGGATTTAAAATATTTAAGCCATAATAAATCATGGCTGGAACAATTCCGCTCAATAACCAAGTACCAGCAAGCGAACCTATCAACAATAAAATTAAAATTGATGACATTGCAGAACTTATACTGCTTACTATACCATCCAACATGGTTGACCACCTAAATCCAACTTTTAAAGCAATGACTGATGCTACACCAGCAGATAAAATTAACGCTATTTGATTTGATCCGTCTAATGTGGCGTCTCCAAAAAAGTAAACGTTTAAACTTAATAATGTGATTAAAAATAGTATAGGAATTAGTGATTGAATTAGGCTAGGCCTGATCTGCTTGTCCGTCATGTAAGTTAAATCAATATATTAATTTAAATTGAATTCGAAATATAATAAAAATAAGTCATCAGTCAGCAAGCAAATGATGTAATTCCTCTCCTACCTGAGTACCAATGGCGACTCCCATTCCTCCTAAACGCACACCAACAGCTATTCTATCTGATGTTTTTTTGATAATCGGTGATTTATTTCTGCCAAAAGCCATAATACCTGACCATTCCATATCAATAGTAAAATTTTGATTGGGTAGTATTAGATTGTTTAAATCATCTAGAATTGATGATTTAATTTTAGGATTGATTCCAAAACTGCTAGTGTTTTCTGTTTCTTTATCTAAATTTCTTCCTCCTCCAATCAACACTCTATTTCCAACATTTCTGAAATAAAAATAACCTTCTTCATAATGAAAAACACCTTTAAACTTCAGATCCTCTATTGGTTTAGTAATCATTACCATTCCTCTTCCAGGATTTATATCTTCTTCCTTCAACCATTTATGAGCAAATGCATTCGTGCAAATTGCTACTTTTTCGGCTATTAGATCGATCGAATCAAAACTTGTTTTACATTTTAAAGACACGTGATGATCGTGCTCATTTATTTCTTCAACCTCAGATGCAGTGAAGAATTTTATCCCCAATTCACTACAAGCAGACCACCAACTTTTAATCATCTCACCAGTATTGATTTGACCTTCAAATGAATTTACTACTATGGTTTCTAATTCATCCTTATTAAAACCAAAATTATTAATGAGGGACGAGTCTAAACTGTATACATCTTTCTTGAATATACCCTTAAGTAAACTATTATAATGATCTATATATTCAAGAGCAGGCAATTCTGCCTTTCTAATCAATTCAAACCCACCGTTCTCTTCTAATCCAATGTTTTTATTTCCTAAAATATTTTGAAGTAATTGTAATCCCTTCCAGCGTTTTTCAACTAATGCTACCTGTTCATTTTCAGATAGACCCTTTCTATCATCTACCAGCTCGGTAATACTTCCAAAGCATGCAAAACCTGCATTTTTTGAACTAGCACCACTTGGAAAAATCCCTCTTTCAACAATAGCAATATCAGCTTTCGGATATTTCCTTTTAAGATGGTACGCAGTTGAGCAACCTACAATTCCTCCACCTATGATTATGTAATTATATTTTGATAGACTTTCTCTTTCCCAGAAACTTAACATCATGATTTATTTTAGAACAATAGTTGAAAAATAATTCGAATTAAGCGAGATTGCCCAATGAAACAGGAAGTATTTAATAATTATCCAATTCAAATTCAATTCAATCTGCTAAACAATCAATTTTATGAACTTAAATTCAATTGTAAATAAAGCTCAGCATTCAAAATTCTATTTATGGTTACTTAATCAAGGTTTAGATAGAATGATTCCTTTTAACAAACCCCACGGATTTAAAATTACATCTATAAATGAAGAAAAAATTCAAACATTATTACCCTATAAAAGGAGAAATCTGAATCACATAAAAGGAATTCACGCATGTGCTATGGCTACAATTTCAGAATACACTACAGGATTGATGATTTTATATAAATTGGATGTTAAAAAATACAGAATCATCATGCAGAAATTAGAAATGGATTATCACTTCCAGGCAAAAATGGATGCAGTAGCAGAATTTAGTATAGATGATAATTGGGTAAAGAATCAGGTTGAAGAGCCATTGAAAACAAATGATTCAGTTGTGATACCTTGTGAGCTAAAACTATATGATAAAAAACAGAATCATTTAAGCACAGGAACTATTTATTGGCAAATTAAGCCTTGGGATAAAGTAAGAACTAAATTATAGGCAAAAAAAACCGCAAATGAATCATTTGCGGTTTTAAATTTATCTAACAAATTTTATTCAAATTCTGATGGATAACATTTAACATCATTACATCTTTCTCTGATCATCTCATACGCTTTCAAGTCCCCTAACTCTCCAGCTTTACTAAGGTCTAAACATCCTTCTGATAATTGACCGTATTCAATTCTTAAAACTCCTCTTAAGTAATAAGCATCTACATTGTCCTTATCTTTTTCAATGATCTTTGTACAGTCATTAATTGCATCTTGGTATGCTTCTAGTTGCTGTTTCGCCTGACCTCTTTTATAATATGCATCTAGATTATTCTCATTTATCTCGATAGTCTTTGAATAATCGTTGATGGCTCCGTAATAATCTTGAAGAAGGTATTTTATATTACCTCTTTCAAAATAAGCTTCTGAAAATTCAGCATTTGCCTCAATCGCTTTATTATAATCTTTCATAGCACCATGTACATCAGCAAATTTTTGCTTAATATTACCTCTCATATAATAGGCTTGATAAGCATTTTCATCTAGCTTTATTGCTTCATTGAAGCTTACTATCGCTTCCATATATTCTTTATTTTCGAACTTCTTAATTCCGTTCTCAATAAATTCAGAAGCTTTTTTTGATTGAGCTTCTGCAAATGAAAAGCTGAATACTGTAATAAAGGCTATAATAAATACTCTAAATAATTGATTCATATCTTTTGAGAAAATGTTCTATTGCAATCATCGCAATAACTCTGCCACAATTTTATAGATTGTTAATATATTCTTTGATTAACAAAACTAATTATAAGTTTACTTAAAAATTCACCTAATTTCAAGCTGACCTTACATAATTTATTTTTTCATTGGAAACAGCATTTTATAATCGGCCTTAACCTTTCCTTTACTGATATTCGCTAATTTCCCTTTCAATAATCTTTTCTTAAAAGCTGAAACATGGTCTGTAAATAAAACTCCTTCTATATGATCATATTCATGCTGAATAACTCTCGCCACAAAACCATCAAATTCCTTTTCATGCTCATCCCAATTCTCATCAAAATACTTGATTCTGATATTTGGTTTTCTTTCTACATCTTCGCGAATGTTAGGAATGCTAAGACAACCTTCTTCAAATGCCCATTCTTCTCCTTCTTCATCTAAAATCTGTGGATTAATGAATGCTTGCTTAATTTTAGGTTCATCACCATCATCAATAGGATCAGTATCAATTACAAATACTCTTAAACTTTTACCTATCTGTGGAGCTGCTAATCCAACTCCATTTGCATTATACATGGTTTCAAACATGTCTTGCACCAATGTTTTAACATCAATCTCCCCTTTTTCCAAGTCTTTTCCTTTTTTCTTCAAGACCGGATGCCCGTACGCTACAATAGGATATATCATACTTTAATAATCTTCTAAAAATTGTTGTAAAATGATAGCTGCGCTAACCTTATCTATATTACCTGATTTCTTATTCCTTTGTTTCCGTTTGGAACCAGAATTAATCATTGCTTGTAAAGCTTCTTGCGAACTGAAGCTTTCATCCTGCAAATGTAAGGGCATTGTAGGGAATTTCTTTCTAAAAAGATTAATAAATGCATTTACATGTCTAGTTGCATCCGTTTCTTCACCCTCTTCATTAGTTGGGTAACCGCATACCACGGCTTCTACCTCCTCATTTTGAAAATAATCTTGTAAATATTGAATGACATCTTTGGAATGAACGGTATCTAGTGGGGAAGCTATGATTTTTAATGGATCAGTGACCGCTAAACCAACCCGTTTAGTACCATAATCTATTGATAAAACCCTAGGCATTTTATTAATTCAATCTAATTAGAGAATCGTATTGCTTTCTTACTGATTTCTCTAACATTAAGGCTTTCGGAAATAAAACTTCATTTTCAATTTTAGCATGAACTTTCAATTTCTCTTCAAAGCGAGTCAATTCTGAGAACAAAACTTTAACATTTAATGGAGAGCTTTCCTCCACAGGATATTGATCCATTAAATAGCGGATTCCCTTCATTTCATCGTCATGAACCTCATGATCGATTGCAAATTTTTGCATATTGAAATTAGGGTATTTATAGAAAAAGGCTGATGGGTTATTTTTACGATCTTCAATTGCTTTTAATTGAGTAATGTAATCAAATAAAGTATCCTCCTCCTCATATATATGGTGAACAAAGTCCTCAACAAAGAGAGGAAACACATCCTTAATCTCTTTTTCTACAGTAGCAAGATGATTTTCAGTGGTATTCAGTTTATTCACCAATTTTACCAAAAAAGGTAAATCTTTCTTAATGAAAATAAAGTGCGCATGCTTTAAATAAGTAATCACCAAATCAATCGGGAATGACAATAATTTAATATTTTCAATCTCTTCATTACGATTAATTTTTTCCAATTCAGCAATTACATATTTAACATCAACACCTTTGTTTTGACATACTTTTTCAAGTGTGTCTTCTTCAAACTCATAATATTCTATACCCAAATAATAAAGGACTGACGCAAAAACGTAATTATCAGCAACTAATTCCTTTATTTTCTTTTGAGAGTATTTCACTTTAACTAATTTAGGTAAATGACAAATGTAATTTAAAATTGGGGCTTTTCAACCCAACGATTTATTAATTTCGTGCGTTATTTATGAAAATAAAAATTCTTAAACGTGAATCAGAATAAAAATAGTTCATTTCAAATAAAATTGCCAATTATTGTTTTTACAACTCTGGCAGCTGGTATATTAATTGGTGCTACCATGGCCAATCCTTCAGCTAATAAGGACACTGTGCTTGAAGGAATTACCAGAATAAAAGAAATTCTTTTACAGGTAGATCAAAATTATGTTGAAGAGGTAGATACAGACAAATTAGTGAACAGTGCTATCAATGGTATCATCAAAGAATTAGATCCCCATACTTCTTATATCCCTTCAAAAGATTTAGAAATGGTTTCGGCCGACTTAAAAGGTAATTTTGAAGGTATTGGAATTGAATTTAATATTTTTAATGACACCCTTTATGTAGTAGCTCCCTTAAGTGGTGGACCATCAGAAGAAGCTGGCCTACAATCTGGAGATAAAATCATAAGTGTAGATGGTAAAAACATTGCAGGTGTTGGATTAACTAACCGACAAGTACATGAAAACCTGAGAGGTGAAAAAGGCAGTGAGGTAAAGTTAGAAATTATGAGGTCTGGCTTAAACGAAATAGTAGAATACACTATCATCAGGGATAAAATTCCTCAATATTCAGTTGATGTAAGCTATATGGTGGATGATGAAATCGGCTACATTAAAGTCAGTCGCTTTTCGGCTACCACTTATAACGAATTCATGGAGGCTTTAAATGGCCTTAAAGAGCAAGGGCTTAAAAAATTAATATTAGACTTACAGGACAATCCTGGTGGTTATATGGATAAGGCTATTAATATGGCTGACGAATTCTTAAAAGACAATGCCATGATTGTTTACACCAAAGGGAAAGAAAAGAGATATAATTCGGAAGCTAGAGCTATAAAAGACGGAAAGTTTGAAGAAAGTCCATTAATAGTATTAATAAATGAAGGCAGTGCTTCAGCTTCTGAGATAGTTTCTGGTGCTATTCAAGATAATGATAGAGGCTTAATAGTTGGAAGAAGATCTTTCGGTAAAGGTTTAGTGCAAATGCCTGTTCCATTAAAAGATGGCTCTGAATTACGATTAACCATTTCTAGATACTATACTCCATCTGGAAGATCGATTCAAAAACCGTTTGGTGAAAATCCTGATGAATACAGACAGGAAATGAGTTCTAGATATGAGCATGGGGAGTATTTTGTTGCAGACAGTATAGAATTTAATGATTCACTAAAATACACAACTGCTAATGGAAGAGTGGTTTATGGCGGTGGGGGCATCATGCCTGATTATTTTGTTCCTCTAGACACAACTCAAAATTCAACTTATTTAAACCGATTATTCTTAAGCAACTCATTAAGACAATATACTTTCTCTTACTATGAAAAGAATAAGTCAAGACTGGAGAAGATGGGATTTGAGAAATATAATTCAGAATTTGAAATATCAGATAAAATGCTTGATGACTTAATTTCATTGGGCAAAAAAAATGATGTTCAATTTGATAAAGAAGGGTTTAATAAATCAAAAGAATTAATTAAGCTTTATTGTAAGGCATACATTGCAAGAAATGTTTGGAATAACGAAGGCTTCTACCCTATCTTTAATCAACAAAACGAAATCTTTAAGGAAGCGCTAAAACTTTTTGATCAAGCCGAAAGATTAGCAAAAAAATAACTTTTTAAAATGGCATATTACGTAAAGAAAGGAAACATCCCTCCAAAAAGACATACACAATTTCGTCAACCAGACGGGAGCTTGTATGCTGAGGAGTTGGTAAGTTCATTGGGATTTTCAGGTATTTATTCAAACTTATACCACATAAACCCTCCTACAAGGATAAAAGAAATTAAAAAATCAGTTGCCTATGGTACTAAACCTGATAAGGATTTAACCCTACAGCAAATACATCTTAATACTTCAGGTGTGAAAAACACAGGTAGTGATTTCCTTGATAGTAGAAAAGTTCTTTTAATGAATGATGATGTATCCATGGCTTTGTGTATGCCATCTAGAAAAAGTATGGATTATTATTATAAAAATGCTGAAGCTGATGAATTACTTTTTATCCATGATGGTAGTGGATATATGTATTCTCAGTTCGGTAAATTGAAAATCCAGGCGGGTGATTATGTGGTAATCCCTAGAACTACTATATACAAATTAGAATGGGAAAGCAGTGATGTAAGATATTTAACAATTGAATCAGCTAGCCCAATAGAGACTGTAAGTCGTTATAGAAATCAGTTAGGACAATTATTAGAGCATTCCCCTTATTGTGAAAGAGACATTCATCCTCCTCAAGAATTAATCACAGAAGAAACAAAAGGCGATTATCATGTGAAAATTAAAAAAGGAGGTTACATACATCATTATGTATATGATCATAGTCCTTTTGATTTAGTAGGTTGGGATGGCTTTTTATATCCTTATACTCTATCAATTCATGATTTTGAACCCATTACGGGTAGAATTCATCAGCCACCTCCAGTACATCAAACTTTTCAGGCTCACAATTATGTGATTTGCTCATTCGTACCTCGACTATTTGATTATCATCCACAAGCAATTCCTGCTCCGTATAATCATAGTAATATAGATTCAGATGAAGTACTTTATTATGTTGAAGGTAACTTTATGAGTAGAAAAGGAATTGATAGAGGTTCATTTACTTTACATCCTGGAGGATTACCACATGGTCCTCATCCTGGTACGGTTGAAAAAAGTATAGGCGCAAAAGAAACTGAAGAAATTGCGGTAATGCTTGATACATTTAAACCACTATATGTTACCGAAGAAGGAAAAGACTTTATGGATAAGAAATATCCTATGAGTTGGACTGAATAAACTCATTATTTTATAACTACAAACGCTCTAATCTGAATTTAAGGTTAGAGCGTTTTTATTTTGTAATCATAAGATTTATAAAGTTCTTATTTTTGAACTAATAATTTTCCTTACAAGTTAGAAGTTGAATGTATGCAATTGTTGATATAGAAACTACAGGAGGATATGCAGCAAGAAATCGCATTTGCGAAATTGCTATCATTCTTCATGACGGACAAAAAGTTGTTAAGGAATATCAATCTTTAATAAATCCAGAACGGCACATCCCACCTCAACTATCTGCAATTCATGGTATTAATGATCAGATGGTGGCGGAAGCACCTAAATTTTATGAAGAAGCCAAAACTATTCATGAATTATTAGACGGTAATATTTTCGTTGCTCATAGTGTGAATTTTGATTATTCCTTTGTAAGAGCTGCATTTCAAGATTTAGGTTATGATCTGAAATTAAGAAAACTTTGTACAGTCCGCTTAAGCAGGAAAATATTTCCTGGCTTAAAAAGCTATAGCTTAGGAAATATTTGTGACGACAGAGGTATACAGATTCATGATAGACACAGAGCTTTTGGTGATGCTATCGCTACTGCCGAGCTTTTTACTCAATTAGTTGAAAATGATAGTGAAGGAATTATTGAGAAATCCTTAAAGAAAAATGCTTCTGTAGTGAATATTCCTGAAAACTTAGACCGGAAAGTTTTTGAAGAATTGCCTGAAGCTCCAGGGGTTTACTATTTCCTAAATCAAAAAAATCAAATTATATATGTAGGAAAGGCTAAAAACATCAAAAAAAGAGTCAGCAATCATTTTGGTGGAACGAAATTAGAAGTCGCAAAACAAGCCTTTCAAAGTCAAATTCATCATGTAGATTACTACTTGACTGGCAATGAATTAATAGCATTACTTCACGAATCACATGAAATAAGAAAAAATTGGCCTAGATATAATAGAGCTCAAAAAAGCAATAATCCTGGTTATTCTATTTATTTATACGAAGATAGAAGGGGGTATAAAAGACTACAATTAGGTAGAAAGCAAACTGGAATGAAAAGCATTTTAAGATTTCCTAACCATGCATCAGGCTTTAGTTTTCTCAATGAAATGAGTAAAAAATTAAATATTTGCCCCAAAATGGCTGGAATACAGTCAAGCCCAGATGCCTGCTTTGATTTAAAACTTGGTTTATGCGAAGGAGCTTGTATTGGAGATGAATCACTAGAGGATCACAATATAAAAATCGAAAAATTCATTGAGATTTGCGATATCGAAAAGAGTGATTATTTATTAATGGGTGATGGTAGAACCCTTAGTGAGAAAGCGTTTGTATTAGTTGAAAACGGGAACTATCAAGGCTTTGGCTTTTTCGATCAAGATGAATCTATCTCAGCCTGGGATGAATTCAAAAAATATTTGATAAAATATCCTGACCACCCAGAAATAAATAAGATTTTAAATAGTGAACACGCCACAAAACACTACAAAAAGATTAAGAAGGATGCTTTTAAAAGTAAGGTTGAAAAAATTTAAACCTTTTTCATTTTAAATCTCTTTTTAAGCTCTTCCATTTCTTCTCTAAACCTTTTATCTACTTGCATCATATCATTTACTGATTGCACAGCATGAATAACAGTAGAATGGTCTCTTCCTCCAAAATGGTAACCGATAGATTTTAAGGAGTGATTGGTATGTTCTTTACAGAAATACATGGAGACTTGTCTAGCGATAACAATTTCTTTCTTTCTCGTTTTCGCTTTTAAATCATCAATTTTTACAGCAAAGTGTTCTGAAACTGTCTTTTGAATGAAATCTATTCCAACTTCTGATTCAATATCGTGAACAATATTTTTCAGTGTCTGCTTAGCTAATTCTAGGTCTATTTCTTTTCTATTTAGTGAAGCATGAGCAATTAAAGAAATCAAAACCCCTTCTAATTCTCTAATATTAGTATCTACTGAATACGCCAAATATTCAATAACATCTTCTGGAATGTGTATCCCATCACTTTCCATTTTATTTTGAATAATGGCAATTCTTGTTTCTAAATCCGGTTGTTGTAAATCAGCAGTTAAACCCCATTTAAATCTCGAAAGTAATCTATCTTCTAAGCCCTTCAAATCTCTTGGTGGTCTATCGGAAGTCATTATGATTTGCTTACCATTTTGATGTAAATGGTTGAAGATATGGAAGAATATTTCTTGTGTCCGCTCTTTACCTCCTAAAAATTGAACATCATCAATGATTAATGCATCTATATGAAGATAGTAATTTGAGAAATCTTGAATCTTATTATTTCTAAGAGCATCAATAAATTGATTTGTAAATTTTTCAGACGAGACATAAAGAACAAATTTCCCATTTAATGTATCTTTAATCTCGTTTCCGATTGCTTGCACTAAGTGTGTTTTACCCAGTCCAACACCCCCATAAATCATCAAAGGGTTGAAAGAAGTAATTCCAGGTTTTTTAGCCACTGCATATCCGGCCGAACGCGCCAATCTATTACAATCTCCTTCAATAAAGGTATCAAAAGTATAATTAGGATTAAGTTGAGAGTTCTGCTGACTTAAATCTACACCATTTAATGCAAATGGATTCAAAGGCTCTGGTCTCTCTTGTTCCTTTGGTTTATTGGATTTATTATTATTTGGAAGATTGATTGTAAAGGGCTTATACTGTTCATTTCCTTTATCAACAATAACAGAATATTCAAGTCTTCCCTCCGGACCTAGCTCCTGGTGAATCACTTTTCTCAAAATATGAACATAGTGCTCCTCTAACCATTCATAAAAGAATTGACTGGGAACTTGAATCGTTAGAATATTATTTTCAAGTTTCACAGGCTCAATAGGAGAAAACCAAGTATTAAAACTTTGTTCTCCTACACTCTCTTTAATGGAGTGAAGACAATTATTCCATACTGATTTACAGTCTTTAACCATTCACATTAATAATTGGCGGATTTCAAATTTGAAGCCCTTTTTAAATCGGGGCTGACAAAAATGATAAAAAAATAGGTAAGAAAAAAATGGATTTTTACTTGACATAGCGTTAAATACATTTCAGTCAATATATGATATTATATAAGTTAAATTTTCTTTAAAAATTAACATTTTTTATTTGATTAAAAGATTTGGAGACAATTATCCAATTCAAAAACCTGACCAACGTTTAATATAATTAATAAATCCAACTTAAGCTACAACCTTCTGTTTTAAATAGCTAAGTTATTCATAACTGAATTAAGTCATATCCCTAATTCACCTTTTATATTAATATCATTTATGTATAGCAGGAAAAATATTAACTTTAACATTTAAACGACTAAATGAAGTAAATGAGCAGAAAAAAGCTATTCGAAGATTTTGGAAAAAGTTCAGCTATTGACTGGAAAAATCAGATCATTAAGGAGCTAAAAGACAAGCCTTTCGAAAGTCTTGTGACTAAAACAGTTGAAGGAATTTCGATACAGCCTTTTTACCATCAAGATAATTCAGATTTTAATTATCTAAACATTCAAAATCCGATACAAAATCAGCATGAAGCATTGCCTCCACGCTTTTGGGTTAATCAAGCTAAGATTGTCATAGAAGATGAAAAATCAGCCAATCAAAAAGCCCTACAAGTTTTAAATCAAGGTGCTGATGGCATCATCTTTAAAATTTCTAAAGCGGATTACGATCTTGAAATACTTCTTAAAGATATTAAAGCTGAATATTGCAGCATTTCATTTCAATCGGACGAACCCTTTTATTCATATATAAAAAAATATATTAACTACATAAATTCTCACAATATCGATAGCCATAAATTAAGTGGGTTTTATTTATGTGATATTATAGAATGTAGAGATGCTGGAAACATCGGTTTAAATGATAAAGATTATGAAAGCATTGCCGAGCTAATTAAGCATGCCGATGAATACCCTAACTTTAAACCATTATGCATAAGTAGTAATCTATTTCACAATTCGGGTGCTAATATAACTCATGAGTTGGGACTAACTTTAACAAAGTCAGTAGAGTTTTTAGATAAATTAACTGATCAAGATTTAAAAGCAAGCAGTATTCTCAAATCAACCGTTTTCTCAATTGCAGTTGGTAAAAATTATTTCTTTGAAATTGCTAAACTAAAGGCATTAAAGCTAAATCTTCTAAAAATCGCAGAAGCATACGAAAGTAAAATTGATGCTGATGATATAAGTATTCATTGTGACACTAGTATCAGGACAAAATCTGCATTAGATTTCAATGTAAACCTTTTGAGAAATACTAATGAGGCAATGGCTGCTATTGTGGGAGGATGTAACAGTTTATGGGTTCAACCACATGATGAAGCGGCTGGAAAACCATCTAGTGAAACTTTCAAAAGAATTGCTTTAAATATCTCAAGCATTTTAAAAGAAGAAAGCCATCTTGATAAAATAGTAGACCCAACACAAGGAAGCTATTATATTGAGAACTTGATCAATGAAATTGCTGAAAATTCGTGGAAAATATTCTTAGAATTTGAGGAAGAAGGCTCGTACAATCATCACTATGAGAATGGTAATATCCATCAATTAATTGACACTGATGCTGGTAAGGCCGAACAAAAATTATGGTCTAGAAAGGATGTAGTAATTGGTGCAAATACCTTCCAACTAATTGGAGAGAATGTAAGCGAATATCTAGATACTGAAGAAAGTGGTAAAAGTTTAGAAGCCAAAAGACTTACTGCCACAATCGAACATATGAGATATCGCATTGAAAAATTAGTGAAAGAAAAAGGTGAAAATTCAAGACCAATGGCTGAAATCATTTCTTTGGGCACTGATCCAGTAACAAAAGCAAAAGCTGATTTTGCCTATAGCTTTTTAGGTATTGCAGGTATTGGGATATCCTCTGAGAAAATTGAAAAGGAATTAAGCCAAGTAAAGGATTCAAATGAAGAGGTTTCAATTAGTGTTTTATGCTATTCTGACAAGCCTTCTGATTTAAATGATTACATTACTAATCAAAATAAAATCATATTGATTGCTGGGCAGGAAGAAAATGAAGAGCAACTGAAAAAACTTGGTTTATATGGATGTATCAACAGAAATGTAGATACTAAAAGATTTTTAGATAATTTATTAAAAGACTTAGGAATAGCACTTATATGAGACCTGATTTTTCAAAAATTCAATCAAAAAACATAACTGCTGAACATAAGAAAGCAGAAGGCAGAACTGAATGGAAAACAGCTGAGAACATTGTTATTCCACCAGTTACTGATAAAAGTAACATACAAGAAGCTGAACATTTAGGTTTTATCGCTGGTAAAGCACCTTATTTAAGAGGACCTTACAGTACTATGTATGTAAAGAGACCTTGGACTATTCGACAATATGCAGGTTTTTCTACTGCAGAAGAATCGAATGCTTTCTACAGAAGAAACTTAGCAGCGGGCCAAAAAGGACTTTCAGTTGCTTTTGATTTAGCTACTCACAGAGGTTATGATTCCGACCACCCAAGAGTTGAAGGAGATGTGGGAAAAGCGGGAGTAGCAATTGATAGCATTTTAGATATGAAAGTACTCTTTGATCAAATTCCTCTTGATAAAATGTCGGTTTCAATGACCATGAATGGAGCTGTAATTCCAGTTATGGCCTTTTATATAGTGGCAGCCGAAGAACAAGGAGTGAAACCAGAACAATTATCTGGTACTATTCAAAATGATATTCTAAAGGAGTTTATGGTGAGAAACACTTATATCTATCCACCTAAACCTTCAATGCGCATCATTTCAGATATTTTTGAATATACCAGTAGAAATATGCCAAAATTTAATTCAATCAGTATTAGTGGGTACCATATGCATGAAGCAGGTGCTACGGCTGATTTAGAATTGGCTTATACCTTAGCGGATGGATTAGAATACATTAGAGCTGGTATTAAGTCTGGATTAAAGATTGATGAGTTTGCTCCTCGCCTATCTTTCTTCTGGGCAATAGGTATGAATCATTTTATGGAAATTGCCAAATTGAGAGCTGGAAGATTACTATGGGCTAAAATTGTAAAGCAATTCAATCCTCAAAACCCAAAATCTTTGGCATTAAGAACTCATAGCCAAACATCAGGCTATAGTTTAACTGAGCAGGATCCTTATAATAATGTAGCCAGAACTTACATTGAGGCAAAAGCAGCTGCATTAGGCCATACTCAATCCCTACATACAAATGCTCTGGATGAAGCTATTGCATTACCAACAGACTTTTCAGCTAGAATCGCTAGAAATACTCAGTTATTCTTGCAAAATGAAACGCAGATCACTAAAACTGTTGATCCATGGGGTGGCTCTTATTACGTAGAATACTTAACTGATCAATTGGTTCAAAAAGCATGGAAATTAATTGAGGAAGTTGAAGAAATGGGCGGCATGACCAAAGCTATAGAATCTGGCCTGCCCAAAATGAGAATTGAGGAAGCCTCTGCTAAAAAGCAAGCGGGAATTGACTCAGGGCGAGAAGTTATTGTAGGTATTAATCGTTATCAAACTGATGAAGAGAGTGATATAGAGTTAAGAGAAGTTGACAATACCGCTGTTTTAAAGTCTCAAATTAAAAGACTTGAAAAGTTAAAGGACGAACGAAATGAAGAGGATACTAAAGTCGCCTTAAATAATTTAGCTGAGTGTGCTAAATCTGGAAAAGGGAATTTATTAGAATTTGCAGTTGAAGCAGCTAGAAAGAGAGCAACTTTAGGTGAAATATCAGATGCTATGGAAGAATCATTTGGAAGACATAAAGCTACTATTCGATCAATTCAGGGTGTATATTCTGGTGAAGCGGGGAATAGTGATGAATTCAAACAAGCTCAAAAATTAGCGAATGAATTTGCTGAATTAGAAGGAAGAAGACCTAGAATTCTAATTGCTAAAATGGGTCAAGATGGCCATGACAGAGGAGCTAAAGTAATAGCCACTAGTTTTGCTGACTTAGGATTTGATGTTGATATAGGACCTTTATTCCAAACTCCTGAAGAGTCTGCTATGCAAGCTGCTGAGAATGATGTTCATATAGTTGGAGCTTCTAGTTTAGCTGCAGGGCATAAAATGTTAATCCCTAAATTGATTAATGAGCTTAAGAAAATCGGTAGAGAGGATATTATGGTTATTGCTGGTGGTGTTATTCCACCAAAGGATTATGATTTCCTTTACGAGGCTGGAGTTTCAGCAGTTTTCGGACCTGGAACTAATATCGCAAAGGCAGCAATTCAAATATTACAAAAGCTTATGGGAGTAGATGAAGTAGAAAATGATAATTAACATTTTACCTTCAATCAATTAAACATAAGTGAATATAATTCGAATAAATAATTAAACATTTAGGTATTTTATATCTTTAATTGAATACACATAAAACAAATGAATATGAAATTGTTAAAATTTATAATACCAGTCATAGCCGCTAGTTTCCTAATTGCATGTGGTGGCAATTCAAAAGAGAATAAAGCTGAGGAATCAACTAGTGAGGAAAAAGTAGAAGCAAAACCATCAACTGAGATGGATAGCTTATTATCAACTTTAAATCTTCCTGAAGGATTTGAGATATCGGTTTATGCAGAAGTGCCAAATGCTCGTTCAATGGCTTTATCTGAATCTGGAACTTTATATGTGGGGAACAGACAAGAAGATAAAGTTTATGCAGTAAAAGATACTGATGGAGACGGAACAGCAGATAAGAAATATATTTTAGCTGAAGGGTTAAATATGCCTAATGGTGTTGCATTAAAAGATGGTGATCTTTATGTAGCAGAGGTTAGCCGTATTTTGAAATTCGCTGATATAGAGAATTCTCTTGAAAGCCCATCTTATGAAGTTATTTATGATGAATATCCAACAGACAAACACCATGGTTGGAAATATATTGCGTTTGGACCAGATGGTAAATTATATGTACCAGTAGGAGCTCCTTGTAACATCTGTAATAATCCAGACAAACCTGTATATGCAAGTATTACGAGAATGGATCCTGATGGAACTAATATGGAAGTATATGCACATGGAGTTAGAAATACGGTAGGCTTTACATGGCATCCAGAAACTCAAGATTTATACTTTACGGATAATGGTAGAGATATGTTAGGGGATGATATTCCTCCCTGTGAGTTGAATGTAGTCACAGAAAAAGGACAGCATTTTGGGTACCCATTTTGTCACGGAGGAACAATTAAAGATCCTGAGTTTGGTGACATGAGATCTTGCGATGAATTTAAAAAGCCATACAGAAACTTAGGTCCTCATGTAGCCCCATTAGGATTAAAGTTTTATACAGCTAATCAGTTCCCAGAGAAATATCACAATCAAATTTTCATAGCAGAACACGGAAGCTGGAATAGATCAAAAAAGATCGGATATAGAATTCAAATGGTAAGCAATACTGATGAAGGTGAACCAACATATGAAACATTCATTAACGGCTGGTTAGATCATGAAAAACAAGAAGCTTGGGGTAGACCAGTTGATGTATTATTAAATGATGCAGGGGATATGTTAATCTCTGATGACCTTAAAGGAGTTATATATAAAGTAAGCTACAAAGGATAATTTCAAATAATCTATAGAGTTAAAAAGGCGAATCAATCGATTCGCCTTTTCTTTTTTTGCTAATTATTTATTAACTGGAGTTATCATGATATGAGCTCTATGTGTACCCGGATCCATGATCCAGGCACCACCTGGCACCATAGGCTTAGTTGGCAATCCTGTTGACTCTGCCGTAGCAAAAGGAATATATACTACATATCGTAAACTTGCATTTTCTACTTCTCCTGTTTCTTTATTATAACTGGCATTTACTCCAGATAAAACATGTAATGTACTCGGGTGGTCAGGCATTTTGAGTGTTCCTGCTTTTGCTTCCTTTTCTCTTATTTCAAATATCTCGCCCCTCTCCTTTCCTTCTGCACGTAATTCATCTCCTCTTTTCATAAAAGGTTGTAAATCCTTATGGTAGCAAGCAACACTAAAACCTTCTTTATTAGGATCATCAGCCACACAAATCTGCTCATTTGTACCTTCTCTTAAAAGTACTTTTTTACCATCAGCATCAAATCCATAAACTGTTGCTCTATCCTGCTTTTCAGGTGGCGCAGCCTGAACAGCTGCTGCTATCTGCCCTTCTTTATCAGGAATCTGAGCCTCACAAGAAATTAAGCTTATTAAAAAAATCGGGATTAAAAAAAGTTGTTTCATGAGTATGTTAATTGGTCTAACTTATTAGACAAGTTAAGCAATTAGTAGATATTATCTAAATCAAGCTAAAAACACAATAAAAATGAAGCTTTAAAAGTCATGATCTTGGCCTAGGATCAAGAAATAACTATTATTGTAATTCCAAAACACAAAAAGCATGAATATTAAAAATATCGCTCCTCATATTATTGCTGTAGTCGTATTTATCACAATCAATTTGATTATGTATTGGCCAATCTTTATGGAAAATAAAGGACTAAATCAAAATGATATCTTACAAGGCGCTGGTGCAAATCAAGAAATTGTTGAATACAGAGACAAAACTGGAGAAGAGGCTTTATGGACCAATGGCATGTTTAGTGGAATGCCTGCTTATCTTATAAATGTTCATTGGTCTGGTGAATTGACTTATTACATTCAAAAAGCTGTTAGCCTTTGGCTACCAAGTCCTGCAAGTCACACATTCGTGGCTATGCTAAGCTTTTATATTTTACTATTGGTATTTAGAGTCAACCCATATCTGGCTATTGGTGGAGGATTGGTATATGGGTTAAACACATTCTTTCTTATATCTGTTGAAGCTGGCCACATCTGGAAAGTAGCTGCTATAAGCTGGATGCCTGCTGTACTTGGAGGTATAATTCTAGCTTTTAGAAAAAACTACTTATCTGCTTTTGTACTTACTTCCGTGGCAATGGCATTGGAATTACGATCTAATCACCTACAAATCACCTATTATCTACTTTTGGTAGTTCTAATATTTGGTTTGTTTCAATTGATCAGTGCGATCAGAAATAAGACATTGGCTGATTTTGGAAAAGCCATTGGAGTATTAGTTGTGGCCGTATTACTTGCTGTTAGTACTAATATTGGTAAAATCTGGACCGCTTACGAGTATGGGCAGTTTTCTATTCGAGGACCAGCTGAGTTGACTTCTAATACCGAATCAAGCGGTGGTTTAGATAGAGATTATGCTTTTGCTTGGAGTAATGGCATTTGGGAACCTTTTACTTTTCTTATTCCGAATTTTTACGGTGGTGCCAGTCAGGAGGAAGTTTCAATGGATTCAGAACTTGCTAATGGATTAAGAGCTAGAGGAGCTGGAAGTGGACAGATAAAATCTTACCTCAAGAATATCCCCACTTATTGGGGCGATCAGCCTTTCACTAGTGGCCCCTACTATATGGGAGCCATAGTTGTTTTTCTGTTCATTTTAGGAATAATTGTTGGTAAGAGTTCTTATAAATGGTGGTTGATTACTGCCTCTGCTTTAGGGATCGTGCTTTCATGGGGATCCAATTTTGAAGCATTTAATTACTTCATGTTTGATTATTTCCCAGGCTACAATAAATTTAGATCCGTTTCCATGACGGTGGCCATACCTTTCTTATGCATGCCTTTATTAGGTTTCCTTGGTATTAAGGAGCTGATGGAAGAAAAGGAATTTGCTGCTCGTAAAAAATTAATTAGCAGTATAGCGATAGCAGCAGGACTTTGTGTATTCATGGTATTGATTTCTTTTATGATAGGTTTTAGAGGTGCCGTTGATGCCCAACTGGGCGGACAAGAATGGTTAGTAGAACTAATAAGAGAGCATAGAGCCAGTATGTTTCGCACTGATGCCTTCCGTTCTCTCTTTTTCATTATTGTTGCTGGTGCCATACTTTATTTTTGGAAAATGGGAAAAATTCAGCAGAAAGTAGCCATTCCAGTTTTCCTATTGGTTCTTTTGGTAGATCTTATTCCAGTAGATAAAAGATATTTGAACGATAAAAATTTTCAGCGCGATGTAAAAGGCAGTTTTTTCCAAAAGACAGAAGCTGACAAAAAGATACTACAAGATGATAGTCACTATCGGGTTCTTAATTTGAGTAATCCATTTAATGAAGCGAAGACTTCTTATTACCACTCCAGCTTAGGCGGATATCATGGGGCCAAAATGAGACGTTATCAGGATTTGATTACTTATTATTTACAATCAGAAATGAATCAAATGGTTGAAAAACTGCGAAGTGGAAATACTGATTTGAGCGAATTTGGTGTAATCAATATGTTAAATACCAAATACATCAAATTTGGAAATCAGGCAGGTCAGGTAATTCAAAATAACAATCACTTAGGCAATGCATGGTTTGTCAATGAAGTAGTGGCTGTAAATAATCCTGATGAAGAAATTGAAACTCTTTGGGTTATAAATCCTGAAGAAAAGGCGGTTATTAACCAAAATAGATTTGACATACCGAAATCTACTTCTAGTTCAGGAAGAATCAGTCTTGAAAGCTACAGTCCTAATGAGCTGGTATATTCTTCAAATAATAATGCTGCAGGACTAGCCGTATTTTCTGAAATATACTATCCAAAAGGATGGAAAGCCTATATAGATGGACAGGAAGCTCAAATTTTACAGGCAAATTATGTACTACGTGCGCTAGAGATTCCAGCCGGAACGCATCAAATTCGGTTCGAATTCAAGCCTGCTGCCTACTACACAGGTAATACTATCATGTGGGTAGGTTCAATTATTTTGATAATCGTACTTATTGGAGGAATTGCTTATTCATTTATTAAACCGAAAGAAGCTTGATATCAGTAATTGTTTGTACCTACAATAGACAGGAATACATAGGCGAATGCTTAAAGCACTTAGCAAAGCAATCAGCATCAGCCGAAAAGTATGAGGTTCTTATCATTGATAATAACAGCAGAGATCAAACAGCTGATATCAGTAAGGAATTCGTAGCCAATCATCCTGAATTGAATGTTCACTATCATTGTGAAATGAATCAGGGCCATACCTTTGCTAGAAATAGAGGTATAACTGAAGCCAAAGGCGAAATTCTTAGTTTTATTGACGATGATGCTTTTGTAGATTATCATTTTATAGAGGCTATTGACAATTACTTCAAGCAACATGCGGAAGTAAGTGCAATAGGCGGAAAAATACTACCTGTCTATGAAGGCAAGCATCCTAAGTGGATGTCAAAATATCTATTGACCCTGGTATCTGCATTGGATATGGGTGAGCAAGTGAGAAAATTCACTGGTGCCAAATTTCCCATCGGAGCCAATATGGCTTTTAGAGCAAAAGTTTTTGAAAAATATGGTAAATTTAATACCGATTTGGGAAGAAGAGGAAGCGAATTGGAAGGCGGAGATGAAAAAGAAGTATTCCTACGATTGAAGAGAGAAAAAGAAGAAATTCACTACGTACCGCAAGTAAAGGTAGATCATATTATACCTGAACGAAGATTAAGCATGGAATACATTAAAGGACTTGGCGTGGGAGTAGGTACCAGTGAAAAAAGAAGGGTTGTTAAATCGGGTTTAGCTGAAGTGATTAAAAAATTCATTAGCGAAACCATTAAAGTAGGCGGAACACTTGTTCTTTTTTTTCTATACAGCCTTCAGGGAAAATTTGCACAAGCCTGGATGTTATTAAAGTTTAGGTTTTGGGTACTAAAAGGTTATTTTCAGTAAAAAACTATGGTTAAACTTAGAGATTTCATTCTGGAGGTTGGAGGTATTTTTCTCTCCATCATCAAAATCATTTTTATGTCTCGGGTTCCATTCAATTCTAAATTGGAAAAGAAGCCTGGAAAATCCCTAGTCCTATTGGGTAATGGACCTTCTTTAAATGATACTCTTAAGCAAAAAGATTTTTTTGAGGACAAAGATTTACTTTGTGTGAATTACTTTTGTAGAACAGAAGAATTTCAAGAATTAAAACCCTCTTACTATGTTATCACTTCTTTAGAATATTTCTTTAATGAAGAAAAAGAACATTTTGCCATTGAAAGAAGACGAACCTTGGAGAGTATTGCGAAAAACACACATTGGCCGATGATTTTCTTTATTCCTGCCAAAGCAAAATCTCAGCAGGAATGGAAGTCCATATTTAAGGATAATAAGTATATCTCTATCTATTATTTCAATACTACGCCAATATCAGGACTATCCTTTTTTACTAATTTTTGCTTCTCAAATAATTTGGGAATGCCAAGGCCCCACAACGTACTCATTCCTGCCATGATGCTAGGAATTAGGATGAGGTATGAATATTTATATGTAGCAGGCGCAGACCATAGTTGGCTAAAAGAAATATATGTAGACAGCGATAATGAAGTACTGCTTAGCCAAAAGCATTTTTACGATAACCAAGCAAAAAAACAGGAGCATTACAGAGACATGTCCGTTGCACAGCCAATGTATCATGGCGGAAGTGCTGCAACTCGTAAACTACATGAAGTAATTGAAAAGTTCTATTATACTTTCCGTTCCTACTGGAAAATCAAAAGCTACGCTGAAGATAAATCCGTAAATATTTATAATATTACTCCTGAAAGCTATATTGATGCATTTGATCGCATCGATATCACCCAAAAAAAGCAGTCATGAGTCAACTACGAAAACATCTCAAATTCAGCTGGAAGAACAAATGGCGTGCAAAGCTCCAGAAAAGACGCTTAGGCTTTTTGGGAATTAAAGTCTTTATTGATAAAAATGTTGAATTTCAGCGTTACCCAAAAAACATAACTATTGATTCCTATGCTGTAGTAAAAGAAGGAGCAAGAATCTGCTCTTGTAATGAAATTGCTAAAATTACGATAGGTAAAAACACTACTGTAGGCTTTCATACCTTCATTTTTGCTTCAAATAAAATAGAGATTGGCAATGATTGTTTAATTGCACCTTTTGTGTATATCGTAGATAGTGATCATCAAGCCGAGAAAGGAGAATTAATTAATCGTCAACCGAATCAAACAGCTGCTGTCAAGATTGGGAATGATGTCTGGATAGGAACTGGAGCTAAGATTTTGAAGGGGACTGAAATTGAGGATGGAGCTGTAATAGCTGCCGGAGCAGTAGTATCAGGTCATGTAAAAAGTAATGAAATATATGGTGGCATCCCAGCCAAGAAAATAAGTGAAAGAAAATGAAAGTAGGAATCATCGTTATTTGCCGTTTCAATTCTTCGCGTTTGCCCGGAAAAATTTTAAGAGAGATAGAAGGAAAACCGCTTCTTGCCTATATTCTAGAAAGATTAAATCAATCAAAATATAATGAAAATATTGTTGTCGCAACTTCAAATCAATCAACAGATGATCCTATTGTAGATTACTGTAAGAATAACAAAATTACTTATTTTCGAGCTGATTTAAATAATGTGAGCAAAAGATTTGCGGATTGTATGTCACACTTTAATTTTGATTATGGAATACGGATTAATGGCGATAATATCTTTACTGATGCTAATCTTGTGGATCAGGCCATCGACATAATTCTATCTCAAAAGCTTGATTTTGTTTCTAATGTAAAAGGCAGAACCTACCCTACTGGAATGAGCGTTGAAGTAGTTAATGCTGATTTCTATAAGGAACAATTAATTCAATTTACAGAAGAACGCCATCGTGAGCATGTCACATTATACTTTTATGAAAATGAAAGGGCTGGAAAATTTCAGTTTCTCACAAATGAAGAAATGGAAGAAGCAAAGGGATTGAAGATGGCAGTGGATACAAAAGAGGATTTTAACTTTGCAAGTTCAATTATAAAAAAAATGGACAATCCCCATTATTTATATGATTGGAAATCAATCACAAAATTTTACCTGAATGAAAAATAATTGGAAAGGAAAAAATGGCCCTATGCTAATTGCTGAAATTGGCGGTAATCATGAAGGCGATTTCGAATATGCTAAAAAGTTAGCCCAGTTAGCAATCGAATCAGGGGCTGATTATGTAAAATTTCAAATTTATACTGGAGATGGGTTGGTGAGCAAAGTAGAGAGTCCTGTTCGAAACGAACATTTTAAGAAATTTGAATTGACCCAATCGCAGCATATAGAATTAGCACAAATGTGTAGAAATTCAGGTGTTGGTTATACCGCTTCTGTTTGGAACTTTGATGCACTCGAATGGATAAATCCATATATGGATTTTTTTAAAGTAGGTTCAGGTGATCTAACAGCATATCCTATGTTGAGAGAGTTAGCAAAATTTGAAAAACCAATTTTGATTTCAACTGGCTTAGCAAACGAAAATGAAGTAATAGAATCAGTTGAGTTTCTCCGATCACAAAATAGCTTTTATAAAAGCAAAGAAAACATTGCAGTATTACAATGTACATCTATGTACCCTATTAAGAGTTCGGATGCTAACCTTAGGGTTATGCATAGATTTAAGGAGATATTGAATTGTACTATAGGATATTCAGATCATACAGAAGGCAGTTATGCTATGGAAATTGCAGTAGCGATGGGTGCCGAAGTGCTAGAGTTTCATTTCACCGATGATAGAAAAGGTAAGACTTTCAGAGACCATAAAGTATCCTTAACAAAAAATGAAGTCCAGGAATTAATTGAAAAAATTAATACCATTGAAAATTTAAAAGGATCAGATCAAAAAGTCGTTTTACCAATTGAATTAGAAAACGGTCATGAATTATCTTTTAGAAGAGCAGTTTATCCCTCAAAAGAGATAAAAAAAGGAGAAAAATTAACTGAAGACAATTTAACAATATTACGCCCTTTGCATGGTATTGATGCTAGGGAATATGATCTCTTAATAGGAAGAAAGGTAAATCAAGATTTAGCTCCATTCCAAAAATTGAGTTGGAAATATATAGATTAAAAAATATGAAATGGATGAGAATGACCCCCATGTCGGAAAAAGGGGAACGAAATAAAGAACAATGGATTCGTACAGAAGATGAATCTGCAAAACAGTTTGATGTTGAAACCTACTTAGGTAAAAAGACAGACCTATTAGCTCTGAAAAAAAATATAGTTGAGAAACTGAAAAAAAATCAAGCTTATTATAAAGAAAGTCGAACAGAAATATATAAACCCGAAAACACAGAGCCTGTTTCCGCCTGTCCTGTTTGTGATGAATCCTCGAAAAACACAGAGACTAAAGTAAATATTTATGGAGCAAAATATGCAATGTGTAAGAGTTGCACCCACGTTTATGTATTAGAAAGACCTTCAAAAAGTGCTATTGAAGGTTTCTATCTAAATGACATTACATATGCAGCTACCTATACAGATAAAAAAGCTGCAGAATCAAGACTAAACGCCATTGCTGTTCCTTGGTTAAAGTGGACAATGGAGGTATTTGAAAAAGCCCATGGTAGAAAGCCTGAGAGAATACTAGATGTTGGATCAGGAGCAGGGCACTTTGTAGAAGCATGCAGAAGGGAAGGATTGAAAGCAGACGGTATAGAATTAAGTCAATCAAGCAGGGACTTCTCAAAAGAAATCTGGGATATAGAATTAGATGGTAGAGATTTTCTTAAAGTGGGTAAAGATTACAATGGATACGATATCGTTACCTTCTGGGGATTATTAGAACATACACCAAATCCTTCAGCTATTTTAGAGAAGGCATATGATATTGTTTCAAGAAGTGATGCCGGTATG
Source organism: Marivirga arenosa (assembly GCF_030503875.2). Classification (NCBI taxonomy): domain Bacteria; kingdom Pseudomonadati; phylum Bacteroidota; class Cytophagia; order Cytophagales; family Marivirgaceae; genus Marivirga; species Marivirga arenosa. The sequence goes on from NZ_CP129968.2 coordinate 3,087,926, forward strand.
GTTATTTCAAAACTTCCTAGATGGAACTCATTAAGCAGTGCTATACAGCAGTTATCAACTGATACTGTGATACGCCATTTGGATCCTATGGGGCATATCATGGCCTTTACTGACGCCTCAGCATCTGAGTTATATTATAGAAATCGATTCCGTCCAGCAGCTGCATGGTACTATGGAATGGATGTTTATGAAACATTAATGCAGATCTCAACGAAAACAGAAGCCTACGATGCCTTTACGAAAACTGGCCCTATACAGATGGAATTACAACAGTTTGTAGACGAAAATATATTTTCTGATGGTATCACCCTAGCTGGAATACCTTTTAATAATTAAAATAATAATGAAAAGCCCTTTAGTTACTGTATATATTACTAATTACAATTACGAAAAGTACCTTCAAAAAGCAATTGAAAGCGTACTTGTTCAAACTATGCAGAATTTTGAGCTTTACATTATTGATGATGGATCTACCGATAAAAGCAAAAACATTATTGAATCTTATAGAGACCATGAAAGTATCTCCATTATATATCAGAAAAACAAAGGACTAAACATCACCAATAATGTAGCGATGAGGGCTGCAAATGGCAAATATCTAATGCGGTTAGATGCAGATGACTTTCTGGAAAAAGAAGCCATTGAAAAAATGAGTTTAGCTCTGGAAAAAGATGATGAACTTGGATTGGTTTTCCCCGATTATTATTATGTAGATGCAGAAGGAAACAAAACAGGATTAGAGCAGCGTCATAATTTTGAGAAAGAGGTATCTCTTTATGATCAGCCTGCACATGGAGCTTGTACCATGATTCGTTTAGAATTCCTCAAAAACCTAGGGGGATACAATGAAAGTTTTACTTGCCAAGACGGCTATGATTTATGGATCAAATTTATAACGCATCATAAGGTCAGTAATATCAATGAACCCTTATTCTCTTATAGAAGACATGGTCAAAATCTAACCACTAATGAGGAAAAAATTCTTAGCACTAGAAAACAAATCAAGTCAGTTTTTGTAGATGAACATTTTAGTTCACCACCTACTTTAGGAATAATTCCAGTGAGGAATACTTTTATCAACGGAATAAATCTTCCGATATTTGAAATAGAAGGGGAAAGCCTTTTGTGCCTAAAAGTGCAAGCATGTCTTAATAGTAAGAAGCTGGATCGTGTCCTTATATCTAGTGCGGATAATGAAATTCTGGCTTATGCGAGGCAAAAATTTGATAGGAATGATAAAGTAGAAGTGCTAGAAAGGCCAAAAGCTTTTGCAGAAAAAAACCAAAGTTTGAATGATACAATCCATCAATCTCTGGCTTTTGAAGAAGAGAAATCTAGGACTTATGAAGCTGTGATGACCATTGCTTTAGAATATCCATTTTTACAAGGAGAAACCATAGATGAAGCAATTGATACTTTAACTCTTTTTAAATCAGATGTAGTACTAAGCGTTCGACCTGATAATCGTTTATATTATCAGCATAATGGTAGCAGCTTGCAACCTATTTTAGATCAAGAGAAATTTACCAAGCTCGAAAGAGAGGCTATTTATAAAGGAGTTGGTGGCATTGTACTATCTACAGTAGACAATTTTAAAAAGTATAATAAAATGACTGAAGGCAGAATCAGTCATGTGGTGGTTGACCAGAGATCTGCCTTCGGTATCTTTAGTAGTTTTGATTTTGAAATCTATCAAAACCTGAGAAAAAGCTTATAAATCCTCCCTAGCAAAATAAACTTTTGCTGCCTTCATTACTTTAGGAGCCAGTATAAAAGCAGATATCATCGTTGGAAAAGCCATCAAGGCATACATGCCATCAATTAATCCTATCACTGCCCCTAATGAAGCAACAGAACCCCAGACTACCATGCCAATATAAAAATACTGGTACCATCGAATATGTTTGGCTCCGAAAAGGTATGCGAAACATTTACCTCCATAGTAGGAATAGCTAAACAAAGAGGTGATGGCGAACACAAATAGTGCTAACACTAGCAAATATCTACCGCCCCATAGTGAATCATCAAAGGCCTTTATTGTTAAGGTAACACCGCTAATTCCTTCTGTATGATCTTGCCAAATTCCAGTGATGAGAATGGCTAATGCGGTCATCGTACATACAACAATAGTATCAATTGCAGGCCCCATCATGGCAACTAAACCTTCTCTAACAGGTTCATTTGTTTTGGCTGCACCATGTGCCATAGGCGCTGTACCTATTCCTGCTTCATTTGAGAAGGCGGCTCTTCTTGCTCCTGCAACCACTATAGCTCCCACAGCTCCTCCTAATACTGAATTAGCTGTAAAAGCATCAATAAAAATCAGTTTTATATATTGTGGTACTAATTCATAATTTAATACTAAAATTGCAACTACAGCAATTACATACACTGCAACCATAGCGGGCACCATGCTACCCGCAACATTACCAATTCTTTTTATCCCTCCTAGAATGACTAATGCAACGATTATCGCCAATACAATACCGATAGCTAATTTAATTCCAAAAGTTAATTCAATCCCTAATGGTAAAAGTAAACCCTCTCCTATTGCAGCTGTTAATTGATTAGATTGAAAGCTTGGAATGGTACCAAACATACCAGCTATACAAAATAGAACTGCTAAAGGCTGCCATTTTTTACCTAATCCTTCTCTAATTACGTACATAGGTCCACCTTGTAAGTGTCCTAAAGAATCTTTCCCTCTATACATTACAGCCAAAGTGCAGGTGAAAAATTTGGTAGCCATTCCTACAAAAGCACTCACCCACATCCAGAAAATTGCTCCTGGTCCTCCCATGGTAATGGCTACTGCTACACCACTAATATTCCCCATTCCCACTGTAGCTGCTAATGCTGTTGATAGGGCCTGATAATGGTTTATATCGCCTTCTCCCTTCTCTCCATCATACTTCCCTCTTAAAATTTGGACAGCATGTTTAAAATAGCGAAATGGGATAAACCTTGAATAAAGCAGGAAAAATAAACCACCTCCCATTAATAGTAATAAGAGTGGTGTTCCCCACATTGCGTTGCCAAAACCAACTAATATCTCTTTTAATGTCATTTACCTTAAAATCTATGATTTGCTAAAGTAGTAAAGAAATGAAGAATAGAAATGAAGATTCTTATTTTATATTTCTTTCAATATTCAATCTAAACATACTTTTTGGCCCATTCTGATATTAAAGCAAAGACCTTTAATTGCTATTATCAATCAAATTTATAAAACCCATAAATTATTTTTATTTGGATTGATTATAAATAGTCAATATAATTGCATTATTATTTTTAATCAATCTAAATAGACTTAAATGAAAATAATTACTTCCACTCTTTTTTCTTTCCTATTTGCAATCAATTTACAGGCTCAGCTTAGCATTGAAATCACTGACCCGAATAATAAGGGAATAGAGGAAGTATTAGTTGCTTTTACGGAAATAAACTCTTCTAAACAATATCTAAAATGGACTGATAAAAATGGGATCATCAAAACATCTATTAGCAGCCCAGTTATTTTAAGCATTTCGCATTTGGATTATAAAACATTGATCGATACCATTTCTATTACTGGAAATTATCAATATCGTCTTTCACCAAAAAATCAAAATCTCAAAGAGGTGGTAGTGACGGGTCAATACGAACCAGAATCTGCAAAAAATGCAGTCTATAAAGTGAGAAGCATTGGTAAAGAACGCTTTGAACAACAAGCTGCAAATGATATACAGACAGTACTTTCTCAGGAACTGAATATCCGTTTTAGTAGAGATAATGCAACAGGAAATGCCAATTTTCAAATGCAGAGTTTAAGCGGCCAGTATGTAAAGGTTTTGGTTGATGGGATTCCCCTCACTGGAAAAAGTGGGACCAATAATGCTATTGATCTCAATCAAATTGATATTAATAATATTGAAAGAATAGAACTAGTGGAAGGTCCCATGGCCGTAAATTATGGTGCGGACGCTCTTGCAGGTGTCATCAATATCATTACTAAAAAGACTAATCAAGATAAGCTAGCGCTTGGAATCACATTACATGAAGAATCCGTTGGAGACAATTATTCCTTTTTTTCAGAAGGAATTCATTCTCCTTCATTGTCAGTAAACGGGAAAATTATTGAACATATCAGCGCTATGGCGAGTACAAGGAGATACTCGTTTGGAGGATGGGTAGGAAATGGAAGTGAAAGAGACCGAGAGTGGTATCCCAAAAACCAGTGGCTTCATAATGCCAAGCTGAATTATACTTCCGAAAAATTCGATATCACCTATTCTACCCAGAAGATGCAGGAGGAAATCTTAAATCTTGGCCCTGTCAATAACAATAATCCATTAAGAGATCCATTTTCAATAGATGAAAGCTATAATGCTGATCGATGGATGCACCAAATTCAAGCTAATTTTGACCTGGGAGAATGGAATCTTCAATCGGCTAATTCATTTACAGATTATGAAAGACTAAGCAAAGAGTTCCGAACTAACACCATTACACAGGAAGAAAGTCTTACTTCCGAAAATCAACAGGATACCATTTTTTACAAAGATTGGTTTAGTCGAAATACTGTTCAAGGCAATATTCTACAGGTTGGAAACTGGAAAGTGAGTGGACAATTCGGTACTGAAATTCAATATGAGCAAGCAGGTGGCACCACACTTTCTGATGGAAGTAAAGACTTATGGAATACTGCCTTTTTTGCTTCGTCAGAAATCGGAATAGGCAAATCTCTAAAAATAAGGCCGGGAGTAAGATATACTTTAAATAGCCTCTTTGAAACGCAACCGACTCCTGCTCTAAACTTGAAATATAATATAAGTGATAACCTTCAACTGAGAGTTGGCTACGGTAGAGGATTTAGAGCTCCATCAATTCGTGAACTATATCACGAATTTATTGATGCCAATCATAACATATTGGGGAATGCGAATCTACAGCCTGAAACTTCGCACAATTTCAATGCTGATTTCAACTTTACGATAAGTGGAAACCAGGAATTTAATATCAGTGCTTTCTACAACTATATTAATAATATGATTACATATTTTATTCCACAACAGGCTACGGCTGCAACAACTTATAGGAATTTAGAAAATTTCAGAACCAACGGAATTAATGCGAGATGGAATTACACATACAGTAACTTCACTTCTAATTTAGGAGTAGCCTATATTGGTCGATACCAAAGACTATCTGACGAATATCAGGTGAACGAAATGCTTTACTCTCCTGAAGCGAATGCCAACATCAATTATAACTGGCAAAAACCAAGGATTAATTTTGGACTATTTTACAAGTTCACTGGAGCAAACCAAGCTTACCGAGAAATTCTAAATGAAGATAATAACACCATTGTTGAGCTCCAACAAATGGATGCTTTCCATTGGCTAGACTTCACAATAGCAAAAACTTTTAACTACGGTATTCAAATATCTAGCGGGATAAAAAATCTGACCAATATCACAAGTATCCAAAATAACTTTACTGGCGGTGGGGCGCACAGTGGCAATAATACTGGACAAACAGCCATGGCCTACGGAAGAAGCTATTTCCTAAGAATTAATTATCAGTTTAATCAAAAAAAATAAATAAAGATGAATAAAATAAGTACCCTTTTTTTAATGCTCTTAAGCTTCATAATTGCGATTTCCGGGTGTAAGGAAGAGGAGCAAATTGCCCCTATTAACCTCAATTTTAACAGTAGCAGTCTCAATATAAATGAGGAGAATCAAGAGGCCCAAATTTCATTAGTGTTTTCCAGAGCCACCACTGAAGCCGGAAGTATTTCAGTGAGTATTGAAAGCCCCAACTTAGTTTATGGAGCAGATAATGATTTCTATACTGAACCGGCAGCAGAAGGTAATCAAATGATGCTTAACTATGAATCAGGACAGAGTGAATTAACTTTTACTGTTAAAGCGGGTAGTGGCCTTAACATTAACAATGATGAAAATATAGAATTTTTGATTAATTCAACTGAAGCTTTTCAAATTGGACAGAATGCTTCTATAGAAGTAGCAATTTCCGAGAATTTTATCGCAGAATCGGGAACAATAGAAATGAATGCGGGTGGTCCTGATTTTTCACTACAAGCTTTTGTTGATTTAAGTAAACTTCAATCGAATTCCCTAGATAAGTCAATATGGGACCTAGGTTTTTACAATGGATCAGGACATCATGTTACGCTTAATTCCACCGCGCAGGTGATGGCTCGCCCTCTTGATAAAACAGATTTAGCTGCCGTTACTGCAGAAGATACGATAGGTTTTGCCAATGAAATGCAAATTGGATTTACCGCAACACCGCCAGCAGCAGCTTGGATTGATGAACCAAATGGGGATCTTTCACAAACCGCTATAGTACCCATAGCATCAAATGAAGAGGAAAACAAAGTATACATCATCAAAAGAGCAGGGGAAAATGAAGCTTGGAAGAAAGTAAAAATCACTCAAAAGGGAGATGGCTATACTATTACTTATGCAAATATAGATGATACAGATTTCCAAACAGCAGAAATCAGGAAATCTGATAGCCACAACTTTGTCCATTTTGATTTGGATAATGGAATCGTGGACTATGCTCCTGAGAAAGAAAATTGGGATTTAATGTATGGAACCTACACAGAGAAATTCCCTTCCATGGGATCTAGTATTCCGTACAGTTTCAATGATTTTATAATTATAAACCGCCATAATACTTCAGCTGCTATGGTAATGACAGAAGAGAATACTACTTATGAGGGATTCAATCTTCAGCAAGCAGAAAATTTAGAGTTTAGTAGCGAAATCAATTCTATTGGTTCTTCATGGCGACAAGGAGGTGGGCCTGGAAGTGCGCCTGCTGTATTCTATGATCGTTTCTTCGTGATTCAAGATAGCCAAGGAAATTATTACAAAATAAGATTCATCAGTCTCACTAATGAAAACAATGAAAGAGGCTTGACCACTTTTGAATTCGAAATATTGAAATAAGGATGGGAAAGTTCATCAGCATATTCTTCATTATTGTACAGTTAGGTTTAGGTAGTTTATTTGTGTATGCAGGTGTTCGGAAATTTATTCCGAGCCCTGCCCGCAAATCATCTAATACCGAAATTGTAAAAGACAGCACAAAGGATCAAATGATTCAATTCATCAAAGGATTGAAAGCTAACACCTACTTCTGGCCATTTTTAGGAGTAGTTGAAATCATAGCTGGTTTGCTATTGGTGAGTCAATTTTTCGCAGTAGGAGGCGCTATTCTGCTGACTCCTATCACTTTAAATATATTCTTATTTCATATTTTCCTGAAACCCGATGATGTAACGGGAGGAATTATGTCAGGACTTTACCTCTTTGGGTCCATTCTAATCATTTTAAGAAAACATAAAACAATTACAAATTTAATTTACACTAATAAACCCTTTCAATTATGAAAAGAATAAGTCTAATACTCATGCTTGTTGTATTCGTGATGAGTGCTCAAGCGCAGAAAAAGAAAAAAGCAGATGACGTAAAAGCCATCATGGATATGTGTGGCTGTTATGAAGTGGAGTTCAATTTTGCAGAGACCTTCTCTCCGATCAAAGATTACGAAAAGCATGAGAACTATCGCTCTGCTGGCCTTGAATATGTATTTCCTGTGGAAAAATCTAAGGATAAAATTGTATTACAGCATTTATTAATAGTAGGTGATACGATGATCATCAAGCACTGGAGACAAGATTGGCTTTATGAAAACACTGACCTTTACACATTCCAGAAAGACAACACATGGAAATACAATGGATTTGATAAAAAAGAAGTTGAAGGTCAATGGACGCAGAAAGTTTATCAGGTAGATGATGGACCAAGATATGAAGGAACTGCTTCATGGGTTCATGTTGACGGGAAAAGCTATTGGGAATCTGTGGCTGATGCACCACTTCCAAGAAGGGAATTCTCTAAAAGAGATGATTACAACATAATGGTAAGAGAAAATAGACATGAAATCACTGAATACGGTTGGCTACATGAGCAAGACAACCAAAAAGTGGTTAGAGGTGAAAATGACGAACTTATCGCCTGGGAAAAAGGATGGAACACCTACACTAAAACGGAAGATGGAAAATGCCAAGTAGCAGCAGATTGGTGGGAAGAGCATGAAATATACTGGGCAGATGTAAGAGCCGTTTGGGATGAATTATTTGCTTCAAAAGAAACGGTGAAAATCAAAAAGCGAGTAGACGATAAAGTATTATTCATGCAGCTATTTGCTTTGCAAGATGAACTGCTAGCAAATGATTACGATAGCCAAAACGCTCAAACTGAAATCAAAGACGTAATTCAGAAATATTTAGATAGTGATCAAAGGCTATCAATGAAGTAATTCATGCTTAAAGTTAAATTCACTTTAATAAGTCGATTGACTAAAGTCCTCACAGGGTCGGTATTTTCAAACCTATCACCGGCCCTTTTGAGGCACAATGCCATCAATCGCTGCATAAATATATATATCGAATCTTAGGGTCTTCAATACTCCCTTCTATAGCTAGTATCAAAAGCTGATTGTCAAGTGTGGGTAAAGTTTTCAAAGATTAAAAACACCGAAAATACTTTTATACATCGCTTTCCGAGCATCAATTCAAAAGTCGTGTACAGATTGTCTTAACTCACCATCATTCAATTACTCAAGATTAAATTAATACGCTTCTGAACCTAGCTAAAAATTCCATTGCTTCTTATACATCTATACTTTATTAAGCCTATGATTAGCTTCAAAAGGGATCTCAGTAATAGTACTTTATCTTAACTGATAACCATCAACAAAAGTAAAACGCGTAAAAGTTTAAAATCGTGATAATCCCATTTCAAATATAACTCTTCTCCTTCCGAACCTATAAAACTTAAAGACTGTGAAAATTCAAACTGAAAAGTTGTTGGAATAAGTTGCAATGGATTTAATGAATATTTTTTTTGATTTCAGCAGCTAAATCTGAAAATAATTTGAACATAGCACTTAAATAAAAAGTGCATATGAAGTTACTTTATAATGCCTGCCAGATCTATATATACTAATTTATAATAATTGAGCTAACACAGTTACGGTAAGTAAAAACGGTGAAGAAGGTTCTTCACTATCGTGGTCAGGGAAAGATTATTCATTTTTAGTACTATTTTGAATATCGTAACAATTCACCTCTTCATTAATAGTAAAGAGAGTTGTTATTAGATTAAAAAAAGAAGAGATATAAACCAAAATATTTTCAATAAAAAGGATGATTACCCATCTCTAAAAATAAAGGTAAATCATCAATTATAAAATCAGTTTATACTTTATACTGTAATAAAGGTTTTTATACTTTTGTTACATGAATCAAATGAATATAGAGCAGAGCTCACTAATTTCTCAATTGCAACAATATCTTGAAAATGTTGAAGTAAGAACAGATTTTGAACTACAAGAAATTTCTGTTAATAAACTTTATGAGCATCATGGAGAAGAATTTGAAGAATTAGCTGATGATCTTGATTTTAGTTTAAAGGATCTTTTAAATAAAGATTTAAAGTTCAAATTTGAATTACTAAATCTGCAGCCTAGCAATATGAATCTATTTTTAGATCCTGAATATCATTTCAACCGCTACAGATTGAAAACCTTAAGGAACATAATTTATGATAAGATCCCATTTATGGATATTCAAAAATGGCGAAGCTATTGCAGGTCAAAAGAAAAAGAAGCATATAAAGGAGGCTTAGTAAAAGGAATTTGGGATCATAAGCTTGCAAAGGATATTTTTGGCAACTCTGAGGAGCCAGGTTACTTTGGCGATAATGGGAGTTCTGGTTGGAAACTCATTGCAATCGCAAACTACTGCCTGGATTTATATAGTAAAGATCAAAACTTACAATTTATAAGGCTTTGCCCATATGATAGTTTTATGAGCAATGGTCAAATTGAACTGCTGGGAAATTCTCTTAAACTGAGAAAAAATGAGAAAGCTATTCAAAAAATGTTAAGTCGGAAAATAGGTTTCCCGCTACCAAATGAAAATGATAAAAAAGAAGATGAATAAAATCAGAAAAGCGAATAAGAATAGTTGATTATTAATAATATAATCTAATTCATTCTTTCTGCTTTTCTGATTATTGTTCTATGAAATATGGAGTGAATTCATCAGCTTTAATTATATCGCCTCCTGATGCAGCTTTTGATTCTTATGATTAAAATGATACCCTGCATAGCTTATACTTAAACCACTAACGATTAAAATAAAGAAGGTAGACCAACTGGTAAAGGACATGATTTCAGCCTGATGAAGAACAAAAATTAAAGAAAAGGCCATAAATAAAATTCTAACCACTTCCATTCCTAATGCCCATCTTTTAGATTCTAGAATACCGCTCCAACTGATAATCATCATGAATAAACCTGATGAGAGGATGAATCTTTCCCAAAAACTAAGCGGTAGATTCATATTGATAGTAAAAGACATAAAAGCAAGCCCTATAATAAGCTGGACGATTAAATAATTTTTACTATTCTCAAGAGAAGAACTTTTATACTTTACTTGCTCAGATTTGTTGTATCCTATTACAGATGGTAATGGCTCGTCTACTAAATCCGCAGGTCTCCAACCAGTAGGCATAAACCAAATCCTTAATTTATCCTTAAAACTTTTTGTGTTTTTGGCATCATCCCATAACTGCTTCCAAAACTGAAAATTTAAATTAATAGGATGCCATGTTCTGGGAGGGTGAGTAACTCCATAGCATACTTCTTCTTCCTCAGGTTCAAAAGAACCAAATAGTTTATCCCAAATAATAAGGAATTCGGAGAAGTTCTTGTCAATATATTGTGGATTTACACCGTGATGCACACGGTGATGAGATGGAGTTACAAAAAATTTCTCAAACCATCCCATTTTTTTAATAAGTGAAGTATGATGCCAATAAGCTAATAATAGATGAACAGCAGCCATTGCATAAACTATTTCAGGCGAAAACCCTATTACTACTAATACCCAATCAAAAAACAAAAACTGAAAAAGTCTTTGAGTAAAACTAGCCCTTATCCCTACAGATAAATTCATTTCCTCAGAAGAATGGTGCGCCATATGCGCTGCCCAGAAAATATTAATAGAGTGACCCAAACGATGAAACCAATAGAATATAAAATCTTGCAGCAATAATAAAAGTACCATAGTATACCAAGTAACTTCTATCCGGAATGGTGTTAACTCGAATAAAAAGCCGTACCACTTATAGACAAAGAAAGCGACTGCCAGATTAATACATTGATTCCCAATTCCAGTTCCCAAATTGGTAATTGTATCCTGAAAGGGGTAATTTTTCTTTTGAAAACGTAATGTGATTATAATTTCAATTAAAAAGAGTAAAACCACTATCGGTGTGATATAGGTGTAAACGTTCATAACATATAATTTAAATGAGAGTTGCTTTAAATACTTCTTAAAAGTTATTAAAAGCTACTTTTCCAAATAAATCAAAGTGGTTAAACACTATTTCATTATGGTCAAAAATGGAGATTTGGGACGAAATTGTATTTTTGTAGGGGCGAATTATTCCTTCTTTAAGCCAGAAATTGCTGTATAATACTTTCCTGATAGAGGTATCTCTGAATTATAATACTTAAGAACCAAACTAGCTTTTTGTCTATGACCTTTCAACTGTTGAATATACCAGGGAGCAATAAGATAGGACCGATGACAATAGTGGAGGTGCTTTACTTGCTTTTTCATACTTGATAAAGTACTTCTCATAAGTATTTCCTCAACATCACTTTTTTCGTTTAAAAACACTATTCTAACGTAATTATCTTCAGCTTTTATAAAAATTAATTGAGTGAGTTTTATTTTTAATGTGTCATTTTGATTTTTGCCTAGTAGTAAAACTTCGGGGTTTTTAATTTCTTCATGGGATATTATTTCACCCTTAGTATACCTAACATATGCGAGTAAGGGTAGCAATAGCAAAGCTATAGGAAGTATAAATTGATATGAAAAAGTAAATAAATAGTCCCAAGTGATTGCACTCTGCTTAGTTACTAAAATATCATAGGAGTAAACCAAAATTGATGATAACAAAAAAAGACTGAGAAAGTACAGTAGTTCAAAAATAAAAATCCAATACTTTTTCAGTTTGAACACTATTAACCTCTCTGCTGTCAACAGTAATAAATCTGCTATAAAAATGCACATTCCATAACCCGCTAACATTAAATTTTTAAATGGTAAATATTTTTCGCCCGTATCAAATGGTTTTAAAAATAATAGAATAAAAATAACTAAAATGGTTAATACTAGACTGATAGCTAAACGCAGTCTTAATTTGTAAATCCAAGGATATCTTTTTGTTAGTGAAAAATCAGACATTGTGATAATAAACGAATTGGATTATGCATCATTTAAAGAATAAAACTAATCAATTAAATCTTAGCAATCCACCGCTTGAATTAAACGAAAATAAAGTATTTCATTGCAGGAAGTGTTTCTTATTTAATGAAGCAAACTTATTTTCATTGAAATAAATGACCTTAAAGAAAAAAAAGAATTAGATGTTCTATTTCTTTTCAACACAATAGGGTGCATACAGATTGTTGAAAAATTGATACTAAAATAGACTTTTATAGAAACCTATATAATTTGTAAAACCAATAGAAGCCTTTGCAAAGCAAATGCATCCTTAAATTAGATATGTAGTTTCAATGAAAACCTCAAAAGACAAAATAAATTAAAATCACCTTAACAAAAGTGGTTAAAATCGTTTATTCATTTTATGAAGAAGTATCTACTTGTCCTCACAGTCTTTTTAGTACCAAATCTAATTCAAGCACAGTGCTTGGAGCAAAATCAAGCCTATAAAGCAGGCGAAGAAATCTGGTATGATGTAAAATATAATTGGGGAATTATTTGGGTAGATGCAGGAGAGGTGATGTTTGCAGTAGAAGACGCAAAGTGGGAAGGTTATGATGCTCATTGGTTTAAAGGCTATGGTAGAAGCATGCCAAAATGGGATTGGGTATATAAGGTAAGGGATACCTTTGATGCTATTGGTACCCTTGAACAATTAAAACCTCTTTATTTTCATAGAAACACTAGTGAAGGGAGCTATAAAGTCAATAATAAATATTGGTTCGAAAAAGAAAAAAACGTCATTAAGACAGAAGTTTACAATTCTGATGCGGAAGAAACCACAACAAAAACGGTCAGCTATGATGACTGTATTTGGGACGTACTTTCAGCAATCTATTATGCAAGAAATTTAGACTTTACAAACTACACTACCGATCAAAAAATACCCTTCAATCTCATAGTAGATGGAAAAGTTCATAACCTGTTTGTTCGATATCTAGGAAAAGAGCAATTGGAAATGCCAGATGAAAAAGTCTATAATACTATAAAGTTTAGCGCTCTTTTGGTTGATGGGACTATTTTTGATGGAGGAGAAGACATGACAGTATGGGTGACTGATGACCAAAACAAAATACCACTTAAAGTTCAAGCAAAAATTCAGGTAGGTTGGGTAAAAGCCTTTCTTAAAAAGACAAAAGGGTTGAAATATGGTGATATTACTCCTCTCAATCCCTAAATTGCAGTCTGATTATGGAACAGCAAATTATTAATAATATAGCAGAAATTTGTCATCAACATGGTATAGAAAAAGCCATTATATCCCCTGGTAGTCGAAACGCTCCACTTACCTTGGCTTTTGCACGTCACCCTAAAATTCAATGTTATTCCGTAAGTGATGAAAGATCAGCCGCCTTTATTGGAATGGGTATGGCTCAAGCAGATCGTAAAACTGTAGCTCTGATTTGCACTTCTGGATCAGCTGCTCTAAATTATGCTCCAGCTATAGCTGAAGCCTATTTTCAAGAAATACCACTTTTAATTATTACAGCAGACCGACCACCTGAATGGATTGATCAATGGGATGGACAAACTATTCGACAAGAAAACATTTATGGTAAACATGTAAAAAAAAGCTTTAATCTTCCAGTCGATTTAACCCACAAAGATGCACAGCATCAAACTTACAGATTTGTAAATGAAGCTCTTATAGAAAGCAGTTCAAATGTGTATGGGCCTGTTCATATCAATATTCCATTTCGTGAGCCCTTTTATCCTGAAAAGGATACGCCATGGAAATATGATAATGAAGTACCTCTGATTAAAAAGTTTAGCGGTACAAAATCATTATTAGCTTCAGAGATTAAATCCATTCAAGATGAGTTAAAGCAATATTCAAAAATAGCCATTGTTTTAGGTCAGGAGCAATATGAAAACGAATTTTTAATTGAATTAGATCATATTACCCAAAAGCTCAATATACCCATCTATGCAGATATCATCTCCAATGGACACCGCTTAAAAAATGCTATTCATTTTACTGATACCATCGGCTTGAGAATCCTTAAAGAAGGAAATCATGATTTAATTCCAGAATTAGTGATTAGTTTTGGAAAAAGTATAATATCCAAAAACCTAAAGTTATTTCTAAGAAAGAATGTCAACACGCAATGGCATATAAAAGAACATAATGCTTTCATAGCTGATCCTTTTCAAGCCATAACAAAACAAATTGAAATCAATCCACAATATTTTTTAGCTGTATTGAATAAAGAATCTTCTCAGCAGTTTTTAAAAGATTGGAAAGATCAAAATGATCAGGTATCGACTATAACTAATAAATTTTTAGCAACTCAAAAATTCAATGAATTTTCCATTCTAGCAGAATTAATAGATAAAATCCCTGATAAAAGTAATTTGCACTTAGCCAATAGTTTAAGCGTACGGTATGCCAATTTTATTGGCCTTAAAAATAGAACTGCAATTAAAGTTTGGGCAAATCGTGGAACAAGTGGTATAGATGGTTCTACAAGCAGTGCTGTAGGACATGCTATTTCAAAAGAAAAAGAAGCTCATTATTTAATCACTGGAGATGTGGCCTTTTTCTATGATAGAAACGCATTTTGGCATAAATATCCTTACCCAAATTTGAAAATTATACTATTAAATAATCAAGGAGGATCTATTTTCAGAATGATTAAAGGTCCAAAAGAACAAGTGGAATTGGAAGAGTTTTTTGAAACTGAGCAAAGATTAAATGCAAAAAGCTTATGCAGTGAATTTGGCATTGCACATTTCTCAGCGCATCATGAAGAAAGCTTTGAAACCATCAAAGAGAAATTCATGAGTTATCCTCACGCTGCAATTTTAGAAATTAAAACTGAAAGTAAAACCAATCAAAAAATATTTGAAGACTTTAAAAATCAATTTTTATCATGAGTGAAATCAAGTGGACTACTGTAAAGGAATATCAAGACATTACCTATAAAAAAGCGAATCACGTAGCACGTATTGCATTTAACAGACCAGAAGTTAGAAATGCTTTTAGACCCTTAACTACTGCGGAATTATTTGATGCCTTATTGCATGCTAGAGAGGATGACGACATAGGCGTAGTATTATTATCTGCTGAAGGTCCATCTCCAAAAGATGGCAAATATGCCTTTTGCAGTGGCGGAGACCAGAAAGCAAGAGGTGAACAGGGCTACGTAGGAGATGATGGAGTGGCACGTTTAAATATATTAGAAGTGCAGCGATTAATACGCTTTATGCCTAAGGTGGTCATCGCAGTTGTACCAGGATGGGCTGTTGGAGGGGGCCATAGTTTACATGTTGTCTGTGATATGACATTGGCCAGTAAAGAACATGCAATATTTAAGCAAACAGATGCTGATGTTACCAGCTTTGATGGGGGTTACGGTTCTGCCTACTTAGCAAAGATGGTGGGGCAGAAAAGAGCGAGAGAAATATTCTTTTTAGGTAGAAATTATTCAGCACAAGAGGCATACGATATGGGAATGGTAAATGCAGTAGTACCTCACGAGAAATTAGAAGATACCGCTTATGAGTGGGCGCAAGAAGTTCTTGGGAAATCTCCACTATCTGTTCGTATGCTGAAATTTGCTTTTAATGCTACCGATGATGGCATGGTAGGACAGCAAGTTTTTGCTGGTGAAGCCACTCGTTTGGCATACATGACAGAAGAAGCTAAAGAAGGAAGAAATGCATTTCTAGAGAAAAGAAAGCCTAATTTTGAGAAGTTTAAAAGGGTGAGTAATTGAGAAAAGATTTTAGATTCTAGATTTTAGAATCTAGATTTAAAGAAAGGTCTTGGCTAATAGAAGCTAAGGCCTTTTTCTTTATGGAAATTTCAGTATAAATATAAAACAAAATCAGATTTTCAGGTTACTTTATAACGAAGCTAATATTGCAATGTAAAAGTAAGCTTATCTAAAGTAGCAGTAAACTCAAACAACGCAATCACAGAATGGACCATCAAAAAGATCAGTTAAGTTTCAGGAACAAAATCCTTTGGCAGCTGATTAGTCGTATAATTATTAAATAATATTTCTTAAAGTGCAAGCAGATTTTAAAAGAGCAACTGAATTCATTCAACAGTATTACCAAGAGAATAAGTTAGCAAATGTTGATGACCGGCTGAGTGAAATTCAAAATGAAATTGAATTATCCGGCACTTATACATTAAGGAATGAGGAATTAAACTATGGATGTAAATTAGCTTGGAGAAATAGTAATCGTTGCATTGGCAGACTTTTTTGGAACAGCTTAAAAATTAAAGATAAAAGGGAACTGACGTCTGAATTGCAAATATTTGAAGCTTTGAAGAGTCATATTAAATATGCTTTTAATAAAGGTAAAATCCGTTCTGTAGTTTCTGTTTTCAATCCTCAAAACATTAAAGTATATAATCAACAATTAATTAGATACGCAGGCTACCGCTTAAAAGATGGTTCTGTAAAAGGGGATCCCGAAATGGTCGAATTCACCAGTTATTGTATTAAGCTTGGGTGGAAAGCTAATTTTGGGGAATTTGATGTTTTACCTATTGTAATACAACTTCATGATTATAAACCTGTTCTATTTGATTTACCAAAGGATATTATTCCTGAAGTTAAACTGGAACACCCACGTTATTCATGGTTTAAAGATTTAAAATTAAAATGGTATGCCGTTCCCATTATCTCAAATATGGTTTTGGAAATTGGTGGGATTCAATATCATACAGCACCTTTTAGTGGGTGGTATATGTCAACAGAAATTGCATCAAGAAACTTAGCTGATAGTTTTAGGTATAATAAACTACCTTTAATAGCTGAAAATTTAGATTTAGACATTTCTAAAAATAAAATTTTATGGAAAGATCATGCTTTGTTAGTCTTAAATGAAGCAGTTCTTTATTCATTTGAAAAAGCTGGTGTTCAAATTGTTGACCATCATTCTGCTTCTGAACAGTTTATGAAATTTGTGAAATTAGAGCAAAAAAATGATCGTGAAGTCACTGCTGATTGGAGTTGGATTGTCCCTCCTATGGCTTCAGCCTCATTAGAAGTGTTTCATAAGGAATGGAATAATCAGGTAAAAAGTCCTAATTTTTATTATCGATCGCCTTTCTGGCAATCAGGAGAAGAAAAACAATCGCAACATTCTAAATGTCCTTTTCATATCGATTCAATGCATTAATGTTTATTATTATATTCCTCTAAACACTGATCCAAAGTACTTCCGTTTATGTGAATACATTGACAAAATTCAATACCCTTTTCTTCATTAATAGTATTAACGAATTGCTTTTTACAATCTTTTAGCGAATTTCTAGGCCTAAAATCATATCCGAACCTAGCAACAACTACAGTAAATGCAACACAGGCAATCACAAACAGACTAAATAACCAGGGAAACTTATTGCTGTATTTTTTAGATTTCCCTACATGAAGCATGTCTAATCTTGATTTAATTGGTAAAAGAAATTGTAGTTTATTATAATGCCAGACTAATAAAAACAGATTGGCGAGAACCATTAAGGGAGAGGTAACTAATGAACCTTCAAAACGAACTGCAATAGATAAAATGCAAATATTTAAGATGATAGGGAAATAGATCAGAGCACCCAAAAATACCGTCCTGGGTATTATTAATAAGATGGCTGCTGCTACTTGAGCATAGCCAATAAAAGTATAATAAAAGCCCGTATGATGCAGTGCTTCCAAATAAGCTCCCATTGGATGCAAAATTGATAATCCGCTAGCAAACCTCTCCCCTATAATCTTCACAAAGCCTGCCACAATAAAAGCATAGGCTAATACTACTCTACAGAAGATTGAAAACAACCAATACCACCTATTGCTTTTTGCTTTGAGATAGGTACGAAAGAACAATGAGGACAAACCCATAAATTAACTCTAAATATGCTATTAAAATTTACTAAAGTAATTATAAAAATGTCTGAAAATCACCTTTTATTAAATAGTTTATCTCTTAATTCATTCCTATTCTCCCTTCTCTCCTGTCTCCTTTCCTTTCTTTCTTTTCTTCTTTTTCTTTTTTCTCTTACCTTTTTTCGTTTAGCTTTAGTTTCTTTGGACAAAACGTAGTGTATTGAAACAGTCACAGGAAAATCAAACCAATTAGATTGATTGATATTGTAAGAAGGTTTTACATCTGAACCAAGCACCACTGGTATTGCTGGGATTTTCCATTCGACTCCTCCTACCAGATCATATCCATAATTTGAACCTAGTTCTTGCTCTTTACCTGTATGCATTCCTGCCCCAAAATAAAGATTAAAGCCTTCTCCAGTTATTGGTAAATGTAACTTTGGTAAAATCGTAAGTTGATAAGAGTTTGACTGAAAGTCCGCAATGCCTTCCAAACTGAATTTTGAAACAATCCTTTGCTTAGCACTTATTCCAAAGCTTGATTCTCCTAGCCTGACACCAACAGCTGCACCATATTTCTGGGCTTGCAAAGCATAAACTATGATAACCAACAATAAGGATAATATTATCTTTTTCATGCGGGTAAAACGAAGAGATCAACATCTAAGTATTGGTTATAAAAATAGGTAGACAAAAAAAATACCAAGCCTCTTTAAGGACTTGGTATTTAAATATCGGTTAAATAAACTTTTATCTTCTTCCTCTTATGATTTCAACCCAACCGCTTTGAGTATTTCCATCTACTGTTAATTGGTAGAAGTAAACTCCATCAGGGTTGTCCCCACCATCCCAAAGGTTGCTATTTCTATAGTTACTATCTCTGTAAACGATAGTACCATTTCTGTTTGTAACTACCAATTCAGCACCATTATCAGGTAGATTTAAAATTCTGAAGAAATCATTCTTACCGTCATTGTTTGGAGTAAATACGTTTGGAATGAATGGACTTCTATCGAAATCAACTGTAATATCAGAAGATCCCTCTCCATCAAATACTAATTTACTACCATCCGTTCCACATCCGAATGTATCATAGTATTCAATCTCATACACACCCGGTAGCAAATTATCAAATGTTATAGTCTGATCAGCTCCAAAATCTATAGGTTCTTCTGGTAAGATATAATCTGCACTATTATTTCCACCTAAAGGAGTTAATAAGAATATTTGAGCAGAGTAACCATTTGCACCAGAAGTTGGCTCTACTAATCTAATACTAATTGAACCATTCGCTTGATCTGGTCTTGTAGTAGGCATAGGATTCATATCCGCTCTTTCCCTTTCTATTCCTGGAGGCAAGTTTGGTTCAGGTACAAGCTCTACATTCAATTGATTTACTGGAGCATCAATAAAAATGGCTGCATTTTCAGACTCAATTACACTATTACAATTGTCAGGCTGTTGAGTCAATTTGATAATATAATCCCCCCTTGCAACCATTCCATAAAGACTTTGATCGATTAAGAACATTCTGCTTTCCGGAATTGAATTCAATGTGAAAATTTGAGTTGGATCAACATCATTCCCTTCATACACTTCAATATTCAAAGGAATAGTTTCATCTGCTACAATATTAGATATTTCAATTGAACCAGACTCTTGGAAACAAGCTACATCATTCGCTTGAATATCAAAAGTAGGGATAATAGCGCCACCGTTTATGGTTACAAAATTATCTGCTGAACAAGCTTGATCATCATCAGTTGCTCTTATTGTCCAACGATATCTAGCTCCTTTTTCAAAAGGAACATTATTATCTAAATCAAATTGAGAAAT
This sequence comes from Marivirga arenosa, assembly GCF_030503875.2. Lineage (NCBI taxonomy): Bacteria > Pseudomonadati > Bacteroidota > Cytophagia > Cytophagales > Marivirgaceae > Marivirga > Marivirga arenosa. The sequence goes on from NZ_CP129968.2 coordinate 3,107,981, forward strand.
CGTAAACTCTCTACTTCCATTTGTATTGATATTCAACACATATTCTGAAGTGGTAGTATCATTTACTTTATTTATTATTAAATTATATGGACCAGGAACATTATCAATTGTGGTTTGATCAATGGTTACTAATATTCCTTCAGGCTCATCCACACAATTATTAGTAGGATTTATTTCAACTACTTCCGCTCTGATTTCATTCGGAGAAACAATTGATCTTATATCAAATGTCTCTGAGCAACCAGTAGCATCAGTGATGGTTAATTCATCTGCATTTCTAGCTAAACCTGAAATATTTCTATCGCTATCTAATTCAACTAAGTCACCATCAATTGAATATACATAAGGTGCAACCCCTCCTGTAACCTCAGGTACTTTAATTACTCCAATTTCTTCTGCAGTTGTACAACTCGCTTGAGTTACCAAAGTAATATTTGCATTACCTACAAATTCAATAGGTTGACTTAGATGTTGAATATCGATAGTTATGGATTGTTCACATTCTGAAGTACCTCCTTGATCACTCACAAGAATACTTCTTTGTGCTGTTAAACCTGTGATTGGTTCTCCAGATATGAATTCATTCCAAATAAATCCATCTAAAGAATAAAAGCCACTTCCAATACCATCCAATTCAATCGTAACTGAACCAGTATTATCACCAAAGCAAACCACATCAGTTTTATCTACGACAGTGGCAGTAAATCCTCCAGATCTTTCGATATTGAAGTTTCTACTATTTGGCTCACATACTCCAGGATTATCAATATTAGTAACCACTAATTCAAATAGACCTAATGTATCCAATTCTAATGTCCATGATCCCGAATCAGTTGTAATAGAATCAATAACCACTTCAGCAGTATCTAAAATTTGATACAGATACTCCCCTTCTAACTCAAAATTGATTAAGATTTGAGCAGTAGTTGTATTACAACTTGGTTCTACTACTGTTAAATCAAGAGCACTATTAGAAACCTGAGTAGGTTCATTTATTATAATATTCTTAACAGTATCTATCTGACATCCTCCAGTATTATTAAATGCAATACCATATTTAGCTGGAGCTAAATCAGTGAAAAGACCAGTATTAGTGGTATCTAATGGTGCATCAGTTGAATCTAATAATACAAAATCAAATGTACCATCTATAGTAACCTGGATTTGCCCAACAGGATTATCACAAGTTGCATCAGAAGTATTGATTAACGGTAAAATTGATTGCTTTTGACCCACGAGCACAGATATGGTATCTTCACAACTATTTACTAAATCTTTTAGAATCACCTCGTAATTTCCAGCGAAGAAAGTAGTATCAATTTGCGCCAAATTACCACTACCTGGATTCCCTAATTTTATGGAGAAGGTATCCATAACTACTGAGTTGATCGTAATATCTAAGGAATCTACATTACTTACTGATTGTAAAAACAAGAACACTTCACCATCTTGAACACCTTGACAAGTAGCATCTTCAGTTATTGCTGTAAATTTGGTGTCTTCGCATTCGAAATTTAAGTAATCTATAGTAACCGTCTCTGAATCTGTCGCACATGCTAAGGTTCCATTTACCGTATACGTGAATTCATAAATTCCTGTACTTGCAATAGAAAGGTCTACTTCACCAGTATTTACATCAAAGCTAGGGTCAGTACCACCTGCATTACTAGAAGATGTTAAAGCCCAGGTTCCACCTGTATCTTCATTATCTAATAGAGTAAATAAATCAAAAGGACTATCTCCTGTTGAAAGATTTACCGAAGGAGCTGTATTAAAAGTACCAGCACTTGGTGCCAATTCATAGGTAATAGTAATATCCTCAAATGTTTCAGTACATATATTATTATCGTCTGTAATAGTCCACCTGATAACATAATCACCTGATACCGTTAAATCATTAATACTAAAATTAGTATTTTCAATGTTAGCATCATCAAAATCAGCTACAGCTCCTGCTGGTGAGCTAATAATTGACCATGTCCCTGTTTCGTCTACTCCACTTGCATTACCAGATAATGCTACAATACCACTACAGGTTTCAATATCCGTTCCTGCATCAGCAATTGTAATATCTTTTCTTGTAATTACTATGGTATCACTATCAGAACAATTTGTTAATGTATTTTCTAAAATCCAAGCTAAAGTATAATCACCAAGCTCAAATAAATCTTCAAAACTTGTGGTAGGACTGGTTGGATCAATAATATTAGCAGTTGCTCCTGCAGGCTGACTTACAATTTGCCATTCACCAACTTGGTCAGCTGCTAAGGCATCCGCATAAAGTTGGATTGTAGGTAAGCAAATAGTAGAATCTGCTCCAGCTACAGAAGTCGGTGGAGTTGGCGCAGTAATTGTAAATATATTACTCACTATTGTACAACCAGCATCCTCAATTGTCAATTGATAATCACCAGCTATATCTAATCCAGTTAAATCTTCAGTATTTGGATCTGTAAATCCAGCTGGGCCTGTCCATGTAAATGTAGTTGGACCTGTAAATGAACCAGTAATAGCCACGTCAATAGCACCATCTGTACTACCACAGGTGGATATATTAGTTATAGAAGTAGCAGAATTATCAATATCAAATGGCGCATTTTCATTTAATAACTGATTTAAAACCACTTCACAAGTCGTAGAATTGTCAGTTATGGTAATTGTATAATTTCCTTGACCTAATCCTGTTAAATCTACAGTTTGAGGGCCAGTCACGGCTACTACAGTACTAGTAACTGGTGGATTTATCCCGTCATCATAAGTAACATCAAAATCATTACCTACATCCGTTACTTCCAGTGAAATAACACCATCTGTTGCACCACAATTAGGTTCAGTAAATGAATTTACTATAGCAGCAATTTGATCAGCTGGGTTAATAGTAAATGTTTCAGAATCTACACATGGACCTTCTTCTACGAAAATTTCATAGTTACCTGGTGCTAAAGATGAAAAGCTATAAGTAGTTGAAGGGTCAGCATCTGATCTGTCCACTTCCGTAGAAGTATTTGTATCTACAACATAATAGTTAAACGGTCCTACACCTGTAGTCACTTCAAAAGTTATGGAGCCATCATTTACTCCACACTGCGTTTGATTTGTTGTAGTTGTAATTCCACCAACTAATGTAGCTGGAGCCACTGTAAACGTTCTTGAATCAGTACATGCTCCGTCTTCGACAAACACTTCATAATCTCCTGGTGCTAAGGATGCAAAGCTATAGGTAGAAGATGGGTCAGCATCTGATCTATCTACTTCTACTAAGGTATTTGTATCAACAATATAGTAATTATATGGTCCAGTACCACTTCCTATATCAAAGCTTACAGCACCATCATCAAGCCCGCATTGAGATTGATCAGTAGATGTGAAGTTATCAATTGTAAATAGTATCGGTTCGTTTATTACAAATGATGCAGTAGTTACACAGCCTGTATTATCTGATGTAACTGTAACGTTATATGTTCCACCTTCTACGCTAGTGATATCTCCATCTGAAACACCAGTTAGTGTATTTGTATATCCATTAGGACCTGTCCAATCAAAGGTAAAAGTATCAGTTCCACCAAAGCTACTTGTTACAGTAAGGTCAATACCACCATCTGAAACACCACATCCAGAGGCATCTGACACAACTCCACTTAAGGAAATAGCACCTATATTTATCTGTACAACAGTTGACGCATTGTTGCAACCTCCTGAGCCTGGTACTGTATAAGTAAAAGTGTAAGTACCTACTGCAGCTGCACTTAGATCTACATCACCAGTAAAAGGACTAACTGTTAAAGAACTAGGGCCAGTTGTTTGTGACCATACTCCCCCTCCATCTTGACTACCATCTAACATACCAAATAAATCGTAGCTGGCAGGAAAATCGCATACATTTGCAGGAGTTTGTGCTGTTCCTGCATTCGGTAAGGCATTCACATTAACTGTTAAAGTCGCTACTGCATCTATACAGCCTGCTGAGGTTACTGTATATATAAAATTATAACTACCTAATGCTGTAGTCAAATTCGCTGTTCCCGTGCTTCCATCTCCTCCTTGAGTTAATATACTCGTGGCTGGGTTGCCTGGATCCTCCGTCCATGTACCATTCAACGCTTGTGGCGTTCCGTTTAATGCACTGAATAAATCAAAAGCTCCCTCATCTGAACACGCATCTACCGTAGTATCTAAACCTGCATCTGGTGCATCACTTACGGTTATCGTTACATCCGCTGTCGCTGGTGGACATCCTGGCGAGGTAACCTCGTAGGTAAACACATAAACCCCTGATGCTACTCCATCAAAGTCTGCTGTTGAAGTAGAACCATCGCCTGGTTGGCTAATCGTTACCACCTCCGGATTGGTTCCCGCTGCCGTAAAGCTTCCTGTTAAATCTGGTGTACCGCCTAATACATTATATAAATTAAACGATGCATCATTATTACATGCATTCGCTGCATCCGCTGTTCCTGCATTCGGTAAGGCATTCACATTAACTGTTAAAGTCGCTACTGCATCTATACAGCCTGCTGAGGTTACTGTATATATAAAATTATAACTACCTAATGCTGTACTCAAATTCGCTGTTCCCGTGCTTCCATCTCCTCCTTGAGTTAATATACTCGTGGCTGGGTTGCCCGGATCCTCCGTCCAAGTTCCATTCAACGCTTGTGGCGTTCCGTTTAATGCACTGAATAAATCAAAAGCTCCCTCATCTGAACACGCATCTACCGTAGTATCTAAACCTGCATCTGGTGCATCACTTACGGTTATCGTTACATCCGCTGTCGCTGGTGGACATCCTGGCGAGGTAACCTCGTAGGTAAACACATAAACCCCTGATGCTACTCCATCAAAGTCTGCTGTTGAAGTAGAACCATCGCCTGGTTGGCTAATCGTTACCACCTCCGGATTGGTTCCCGCTGCCGTAAAGCTTCCTGTTAAATCTGGTGTACCGCCTAATACATTATATAAATTAAACGATGCATCATTATTACATGCATTCGCTGCATCCGCTGTTCCTGCATTCGGTAAGGCATTCACATTAACTGTTAAAGTCGCTACTGCATCTATACAGCCTGCTGAGGTTACTGTATATATAAAATTATAACTACCTAATGCTGTAGTCAAATTCGCTGTTCCCGTGCTTCCATCTCCTCCTTGAGTTAATATACTCGTGGCTGGGTTGCCTGGATCCTCCGTCCATGTACCATTCAACGCTTGTGGCGTTCCGTTTAATGCACTGAATAAATCAAAAGCTCCCTCATCTGAACACGCATCTACCGTAGTATCTAAACCTGCATCTGGTGCATCACTTACGGTTATCGTTACATCCGCTGTCGCTGGTGGACATCCTGGCGAGGTAACCTCGTAGGTAAACACATAAACCCCTGATGCTACTCCATCAAAGTCTGCTGTTGAAGTAGAACCATCGCCTGGTTGGCTAATCGTTACCACCTCCGGATTGGTTCCCGCTGCCGTAAAGCTTCCTGTTAAATCTGGTGTACCGCCTAATACATTATATAAATTAAACGATGCATCATTATTACATGCATTCGCTGCATCCGCTGTTCCTGCATTCGGTAAGGCATTCACATTAACTGTTAAAGTCGCTACTGCATCTATACAGCCTGCTGAGGTTACTGTATATATAAAATTATAACTACCTAATGCTGTAGTCAAATTCGCTGTTCCCGTGCTTCCATCTCCTCCTTGAGTTAATATACTCGTGGCTGGGTTGCCTGGATCCTCCGTCCATGTACCATTCAACGCTTGTGGCGTTCCGTTTAATGCACTGAATAAATCAAAAGCTCCCTCATCTGAACACGCATCTACCGTAGTATCTAAACCTGCATCTGGTGCATCACTTACGGTTATCGTTACATCCGCTGTCGCTGGTGGACATCCTGGCGAGGTAACCTCGTAGGTAAACACATAAACCCCTGATGCTACTCCATCAAAGTCTGCTGTTGAAGTAGAACCATCGCCTGGTTGGCTAATCGTTACCACCTCCGGATTGGTTCCCGCTGCCGTAAAGCTTCCTGTTAAATCTGGTGTACCGCCTAATACATTATATAAATTAAACGATGCATCATTATTACATGCATTCGCTGCATCCGCTGTTCCTGCATTCGGTAAGGCATTCACATTAACTGTTAAAGTCGCTACTGCATCTATACAGCCTGCTGAGGTTACTGTATATATAAAATTATAACTACCTAATGCTGTACTCAAATTCGCTGTTCCCGTGCTTCCATCTCCTCCTTGAGTTAATATACTCGTGGCTGGGTTGCCCGGATCCTCCGTCCAAGTTCCATTCAACGCTTGTGGCGTTCCGTTTAATGCACTGAATAAATCAAAAGCTCCCTCATCTGAACACGCATCTACCGTAGTATCTAAACCTGCATCTGGTGCATCACTTACGGTTATCGTTACATCCGCTGTCGCTGGTGGACATCCTGGCGAGGTAACCTCGTAGGTAAACACATAAACCCCTGATGCTACTCCATCAAAGTCTGCTGTTGAAGTAGAACCATCGCCTGGTTGGCTAATCGTTACCACCTCCGGATTGGTTCCCGCTGCCGTAAAGCTTCCTGTTAAATCTGGTGTACCGCCTAATACATTATATAAATTAAACGATGCATCATTATTACATGCATTCGCTGCATCCGCTGTTCCTGCATTCGGTAAGGCATTCACATTAACTGTTAAAGTCGCTACTGCATCTATACAGCCTGCTGAGGTTACTGTATATATAAAATTATAACTACCTAATGCTGTAGTCAAATTCGCTGTTCCCGTGCTTCCATCTCCTCCTTGAGTTAATATACTCGTGGCTGGGTTGCCTGGATCCTCCGTCCATGTACCATTCAACGCTTGTGGCGTTCCGTTTAATGCACTGAATAAATCAAAAGCTCCCTCATCTGAACACGCATCTACCGTAGTATCTAAACCTGCATCTGGTGCATCACTTACGGTTATCGTTACATCCGCTGTCGCTGGTGGACATCCTGGCGAGGTAACCTCGTAGGTAAACACATAAACCCCTGATGCTACTCCATCAAAGTCTGCTGTTGAAGTAGAACCATCGCCTGGTTGGCTAATCGTTACCACCTCCGGATTGGTTCCCGCTGCCGTAAAGCTTCCTGTTAAATCTGGTGTACCGCCTAATACATTATATAAATTAAACGATGCATCATTATTACATGCATTCGCTGCATCCGCTGTTCCTGCATTCGGTAAGGCATTCACATTAACTGTTAAAGTCGCTACTGCATCTATACAGCCTGCTGAGGTTACTGTATATATAAAATTATAACTACCTAATGCTGTAGTCAAATTCGCTGTTCCCGTGCTTCCATCTCCTCCTTGAGTTAATATACTCGTGGCTGGGTTGCCTGGATCCTCCGTCCATGTACCATTCAACGCTTGTGGCGTTCCGTTTAATGCACTGAATAAATCAAAAGCTCCCTCATCTGAACACGCATCTACCGTAGTATCTAAACCTGCATCTGGTGCATCACTTACGGTTATCGTTACATCCGCTGTCGCTGGTGGACATCCTGGCGAGGTAACCTCGTAGGTAAACACATAAACCCCTGATGCTACTCCATCAAAGTCTGCTGTTGAAGTAGAACCATCGCCTGGTTGGCTAATCGTTACCACCTCCGGATTGGTTCCCGCTGCCGTAAAGCTTCCTGTTAAATCTGGTGTACCGCCTAATACATTATATAAATTAAACGATGCATCATTATTACATGCATTCGCTGCATCCGCTGTTCCTGCATTCGGTAAGGCATTCACATTAACTGTTAAAGTCGCTACTGCATCTATACAGCCTGCTGAGGTTACTGTATATATAAAATTATAACTACCTAATGCTGTAGTCAAATTCGCTGTTCCCGTGCTTCCATCTCCTCCTTGAGTTAATATACTCGTGGCTGGGTTGCCTGGATCCTCCGTCCATGTACCATTCAACGCTTGTGGCGTTCCGTTTAATGCACTGAATAAATCAAAAGCTCCCTCATCTGAACACGCATCTACCGTAGTATCTAAACCTGCATCTGGTGCATCACTTACGGTTATCGTTACATCCGCTGTCGCTGGTGGACATCCTGGCGAGGTAACCTCGTAGGTAAACACATAAACCCCTGATGCTACTCCATCAAAGTCTGCTGTTGAAGTAGAACCATCGCCTGGTTGGCTAATCGTTACCACCTCCGGATTGGTTCCCGCTGCCGTAAAGCTTCCTGTTAAATCTGGTGTACCGCCTAATACATTATATAAATTAAACGATGCATCATTATTACATGCATTCGCTGCATCCGCTGTTCCTGCATTCGGTAAGGCATTCACATTAACTGTTAAAGTCGCTACTGCATCTATACAGCCTGCTGAGGTTACTGTATATATAAAATTATAACTACCTAATGCTGTAGTCAAATTCGCTGTTCCCGTGCTTCCATCTCCTCCTTGAGTTAATATACTCGTGGCTGGGTTGCCCGGATCCTCCGTCCAAGTTCCATTCAACGCTTGTGGCGTTCCGTTTAATGCACTGAATAAATCAAAAGCTCCCTCATCTGAACACGCATCTACCGTAGTATCTAAACCTGCATCTGGTGCATCACTTACGGTTATCGTTACATCCGCTGTCGCTGGTGGACATCCTGGCGAGGTAACCTCGTAGGTAAACACATAAACCCCTGATGCTACTCCATCAAAGTCTGCTGTTGAAGTAGAACCATCGCCTGGTTGGCTAATCGTTACCACCTCCGGATTGGTTCCCGCTGCCGTAAAGCTTCCTGTTAAATCTGGTGTACCGCCTAATACATTATATAAATTAAACGATGCATCATTATTACATGCATTCGCTGTGCCTGCCGTTCCTGCATCTGGCCCCGGATCAACCGTAATTCCTGTGATACTAGTGGTACAACCATTATCATCAGTGATTGTAACATCATATGATCCTGGAGATAAACCGGAAATATCTTGGGTTGTTGCTAAATTACTCCATGAATAGAAATAATTACCTCCTCCATCAGGTGTCCCGCCTGAAACATCTATATCTATTGAACCAATACCAGTGTTATCACAATCGTTAACAACTGTATTAACGCTAGCCGTTAATTGAGTGGGCTCATCAATAACAAAACCAAATAAACCATCAGTTACTTGTATCGTGGGGCAACCCGATTTAAATACAACAACTTGAAATGAAGATGGATATAAATCTGAAAAAACAACCGTTCTTCCATCTCCACTAACTGTCCTAGTTACGCTTAAAGTAACAAAACTTCCAATATTATTGTCAAATAATTCAAAATTAAATGGAGGTGTTCCATCTGTAATTTCTACAGTAATTGTTCCATCATTAGCGCCAAAACAACTAATATCAGTGTGACTTTTATTAGCAGCTACAGCAGTAGGACATTGACTTTTAGCTTCATAACTGAAAAATGAAACTAAAATAAATACAGCTAATAAGCTTTTTATAAATTTGTAAAACTCCTTCATACTCTAATTACTTTGACCATTAAAATCTATTCCTGTCGGTCCACCTAATGTGATTGGTTTATCGCAATTCTTCTTATATATGTAAACTGTATACCTTCCTAGTTTAAGATTAGAAAATACAACCTTTGATTGATTTTTATTAAAAAAAACTTTTTTCTCTTCAGTTATCTTACCTTCATTCAGATCGTACAATTTGAGTGTAAATTCATTAGCTGAATTAGATAAGTTCTTTAACGACAATTGAAAAAAATCATTTTCAACTTCATTATATTCAAAATTAAAGTTTATATCACAATCTTGGGCATTAGTGGAAAAACTAAACAGAAAGAAAAAAGCCACTATTAAAAGGCATATATGAGTTAATTTACTTCGCATTTTAAACACATTTAATTTCAAAAGTAAAAAAAGAATTTCTTTTTAAACTACAAATCTAAACCCTTTTGGTACATGTATCATAATTTTATCGAAAGAATAATATAATTCCTTAAGATTAGATACATACGGAGACAATTCCCCAACTAGATTTTTTATCAATTCAAATATAAGTGATCCAATAATATAAACAATAAAAAACAAGTAAAACTTTAAGTACTATAACTTAACTTTCTATAAAACAGTATTTTATATCGATAATTAGAATTTTTACAAATATATATTAATTAATGTTTCTACTTCAATTAGCAGGTTCAATTTTATATCTTTGCAGAAAATTGATCAATTTTTAAAAATTAAACATACATAAATATGGCTTTTGATATAGACATGATTAAAGCTGTTTATGCCGGAATGAGTAAAAAAATCGAAGCGGCAAGACAGGTAGTCAACAAACCTTTAACTCTATCAGAAAAAATCCTTTATTCTCACTTATGGGATGGAAATGCTAAAACGGCATTTGAAAGAGGGAAATCTTATGTGGATTTTGCTCCAGATAGAGTAGCAATGCAAGATGCCACTGCACAAATGGCATTATTACAGTTTATGCAAGCTGGAAAAGATAAAGCAGCGGTTCCCTCAACTGTACATTGCGATCACTTAATATTAGCTAAAGAAGGAGCAAAAGAAGATTTAAGAAGTTCATTAACCGCTTCTGGTGAGGTATTCAACTTTTTAGAATCCGTTTCAAACAAATATGGAATTGGTTTTTGGAAACCAGGAGCTGGTATTATTCACCAAGTAGTCTTAGAAAATTACGCATTCCCTGGCGGTATGATGATAGGTACTGATTCTCATACTGTTAATGCTGGTGGTTTAGGCATGGTAGCCATTGGTGTTGGTGGTGCTGATGCTGTAGATGTAATGGCGGGTATGCCTTGGGAGCTGAAATTCCCAAAATTAATCGGTGTTAAATTAACGGGTAAAATGAACGGTTGGACTTCAGCTAAAGATGTTATTCTAAAAGTGGCTGGAATCTTAACCGTAAAAGGTGGAACAGGATCTATTGTAGAATACTTTGGCCCTGGTGCTCAGTCATTATCTGCTACTGGAAAAGGGACTATCTGTAATATGGGCGCTGAAATCGGTGCTACTACCTCTACTTTCGGATATGATAATGCAATGGAGCGTTATTTAAGATCTACCGATAGAAATGATGTAGCAGATGCTGCTAATGAAGTTAGAGAACATTTAACTGGGGACGATGAAGTATATGCTAATCCAGAGCAATATTTCGATCAAGTAATTGAAATCGATTTATCTACCTTAGAGCCTCACGTAAACGGTCCATTTACTCCAGACAGAGCAACTCCTATTTCAGAATTAAAAGCTGAAGCTGAGAAAAACGGTTGGCCTACAAAAGTGGAGTGGGGATTAATCGGATCATGTACCAATTCTTCATATGAAGATTTATCAAGAGCTTCATCTATAGCAAAACAAGCGGTTGAGAAAGGATTAAAAACTAAATCAGAATTTGGTATCAACCCGGGTTCTGAACAAGTTAGATATACGGCAGAAAGAGATGGTTTACTAAAAATATTTGAAGATTTAGACGCCACTATTTTCACTAATGCTTGTGGACCGTGTATTGGTCAGTGGGCGAGAACAGGTGCGGATAAAGGTGAGAAAAATACTATTGTACACTCTTTCAACAGAAACTTCTCAAAAAGAGCAGATGGAAACCCTAATACTCATGCATTTGTAACATCACCGGAAATGGTGGCTGCAATTGCAATAAGTGGTGATTTAGGATTTAACCCTTTAACTGATACCTTAACTAATGAAAAAGGTGAACAAGTAAAATTAGATCCTCCTTTTGGTGCTGAGCTACCTGAGGAAGGTTTCGCAGTAGAAGATAATGGTTACCAAGAGCCGGCTAAAGATGGTAGCAATGTTGAAGTTAAAGTTGCTCCGGATTCAAAAAGGCTACAATTATTAGAAGGATTTGATGCATGGGATGGTAAGAATATCTCCGGTGCTAAATTATTAATTAAAGCTTTAGGTAAATGTACTACCGACCATATTTCCATGGCTGGTCCTTGGTTAAGATTCAGAGGTCACTTAGATAATATCTCTGATAACTGCTTAATTGGAGCTGTAAATGCTTTCAACGAAGAAACTAACAAAGTAAAAAGCCAGATTACTGGCGAATATGGTGCGGTTCCTGCTACTCAAAGAGAGTATAAAGCAAAAGGAATCCCAACAATTGTAGTGGGTGACCACAATTATGGTGAAGGTTCTTCTAGAGAACATGCTGCAATGGAGCCAAGACACCTTGGAGTAAAAGCTGTCTTAGTAAAGTCATTTGCTCGTATTCACGAAACAAACTTGAAGAAGCAAGGAATGCTTGCTTTAACATTTGAAAACGAAGCAGATTACGATAAAATTCAGGAAGATGATACATTCAACTTTACTGACTTAGAATCATTTGCTCCAGAAAAGCCAATCACTATCGAGGTAGTTCATGCTGATGGAAGCAAAGATGTAATCAAAGCAAACCATACTTATAATGATACTCAAATAGGTTGGTTTAAAGCGGGCTCTGCTTTAAATAAAATTAAGGAAGAAGCTGCAAAAGCTTAATCATTTAATAAACTCCAAATTGAAAAGGTTATCATTTAATATGATAGCCTTTTTTTATACCCTATTTAAACTCAATCTATATTTAGATACAATCCAATTTCATATTAGGATTTAGGTCAACTAAATTGGTTTATATTATGTATAATGCATAAAGAAAAAGAAAAAAAATCATGAAAGATATAATTACACCTAAACGTTCATTAACAGAAGAAACTGAAAAGAGATTAAATGAACAGATAGTAATGGAGGGAAAATCTTCTGCCTACTATCTATCTATGGCCTCTTGGTGCGAAACTAAAGGCTATGAAAATTCAGCTAAATTTTTATATGAACATTCTGATGAAGAAAGAGGTCATATGCTTAAATTATTTAGCTACATAAATGAAGCAGGTGGACATGCTTTACAACCTGCCATCACAGACATAAGACATGAATTTAACAGCTTAAGAGAAGTTTTTGAGTTGATACTAGAGCATGAAATAAAAGTAACTAAATCAATTCATGAACTAGCTGATCACTGTTTCACAACTAAAGATTTTACAACTTTTAATTTTCTACAATGGTTTATCACTGAGCAAAGAGAGGAAGAAACCATCTCAAGAAGAGCCTTAGAAATATTTGATATTATTGGTGAAGAAGGTATGGGATTATGGCATATTGATATTGAACTAGGCAAGCTTCATGGAATTGAATCCACTGGAGAATCACAAGTCTAACAAATATTTAAAAAGCAAAAAACCTCATAGTCATACGATTATGAGGTTTTTATTTTTTGCATCCATTCTAAAACATCTTGCATTAAGTTCTTAAAATCAACATCATGATGAATCTCATGCTTAGATTCAGGATAACTTTTAAAAGAAAACAATTTATTATCCTTAGATAAACTTTCAGTAGCATCGTGGGAAATTATATTATCCTTTTGCCCATGAGCCATAAAAATAGGATGTTTAAATTTACCGGTATTATGAATCAGGTACTCACCTCCTTTTGAAATGGAAGAAAACAGCTTTGCCGAAATTTTACTATGAATTAATGGATCATTCTGGTATTTCTTTACCTCCTCCTCAATACTTGAGATATCATTTGCATCCAACTCTGTTGATTGAATTAAGGCAGGTATAATATCAGCCACCCAATTTCCTAAATTCACCTTCCATTTTGGAGGTTCAAATGCTAATTTAATCCAGGGTGAAGTTACGATTCCTGCTGTAAGTTCGTCTGACTGATCATTTACCATATAATTCAGCACAATATTACCTCCCATACTATGACCATACAGGTATAGATCAGCTTCTAAAAAGCGGACCCTTACTGATCTTATAAAATATTCAACATCTGTCAAAAGCTGATCTAAACTAGGTGCATGCCCCTTTTTACCTTCAGAATTTCCATGTCCTCTTAATGTTAGAGCACATACTGCAATATTTTTCTCATTGAAGTAATTAGCTACTTTACTAAAGCGTCCAGCATGTTCACCGTGTCCATGTATAATTAATATTATGGAATCAGGATTCTCAGAATGAAAGTATTCCTGAGTTTCTAATTTTAAATTATCCGAACTATGGAAATGATTTATTTTAGGAATCATGAATGTTATTTTAGAATTAAAAAAATGAAGGCAGCAAAAGCAGCACCTGAAAGTGGGCCCACAATAGGAATCCAACTATAAGACCAATCACTGCTTCCTTTTCCTTTAATAGGCAAAAGCTGATGCATTATCCTTGGGCCTAAATCTCTAGCTGGATTGATTGCATAACCAGTTGTCCCTCCTAATGCCAAACCAATTACCCATACTAAAATAGCCACAGGTAAAGCTCCTAAATCACCTAATCCAATGGGAGTTTCATCATGATTCATGAGCTGAGCGGGTGTTGAAAATAAAATCACTATAATCAAAACAAAGGTCCCAACAAACTCGGAAATAAAATTAGTCTTTACATCTCTGATTGCGGGTGCAGTTGCAAATGGAGCAAATAAGAGCCCTTGATCATCCGTTTCAAGAAAATGTTTCTGGTAGATTAACCATGCTACAAAAGAACCAACTGCCGCCCCAAGAATTTGAGCCGGTATATAGATCCAAAGTAAATCCCAGGCAAAATCTCCCGTAATAGCTAAGGCTAAACTAACAGCAGGATTTATGTGTGCCCCACTATACGGGCCCGCAACCACCACGGCTATAAAAACACCAAATGCCCAAGCAGTAGTAATTACCATCCAACCAGACTGACTTCCCTTAGTTTTGGGAAGTACAACGTTAGCTACTACTCCTGAACCCATCAAAATCAGTAAAAATGTTCCTAAAAACTCTGCTATAAAATAATTTGTCATGATTTTATGATTCTAGCCAATCTTTGCTTCGTTCAACTGCCTTATTCCAAAAATGTAATATTTTTTTGACTTCTTCTCTATCCATCGCTGGTTCATATGATTGATCTGCTTCCCATAAAGATTGTAAATCATCCATACCCTTCCAGTATCCTACTGCTAATCCCGCCAAGAAAGCAGCGCCTAAAGCGGTTGTCTCGGTAATTTTTGGTCTTGTAATAGTGCAATCTACCAAATCCGCTTGGAATTGCATTAAAAAATTATTTTCAGAAGCCCCTCCATCAACTCTCATTTCCTGAGTTTTTTGACCAGCATCTTTTTCCATTGCAGAAAGGACATCATTAACTTGATAAGCGATAGCTTCTAAAGCGGCTCTTGCCATATGTGCTTTTGTGGTTCCTCTCGTAATTCCAAAAAATGTGCCTCTTGCATCCTGATTCCAATGTGGAGCACCAAGTCCTGTTAAAGCAGGCACGAAATAAACGCCTTCATTATTTTCTAAAGATGTAGCTAGATCTTCTGACTCACTTGCTTTTCTAAATAATTCAAGCCCATCTCTTAACCACTGAATAGCGGCTCCTCCAATAAAGACACTACCTTCTAATGCATATTGCACTTTATCACCTATTTGCCAGGCTACAGTTGTTAATAATTTATTATTAGATTTAACAGGCTTATCCCCGGTATTCATTACTAAGAAGCATCCCGTTCCGTAAGTTGTTTTTGCCATTCCTGGTTCAGAACATAGTTGACCAAAAAGTGCTGCTTGCTGGTCTCCAGCTATGCCTGCAATTGGAATTTTATGAGAAAATAAATCTCCAGCTGTTGTACAATACTGCTCACTACTCGGCTTTACTTCTGGCAACATAGAGGCAGGAATCTCAAATAAATCTAATAGCTCTTTGTCCCATTTCTTCTCATGGATATTGTAAATCATGGTTCTACTAGCGTTGGAAATATCTGTTATATGAGTTTTTCCACTAGTAAGTTTATATACCAACCAACTATCAACAGTTCCGAAACATAGTTCACCCTTTTCAGCTTTTTCTCTAGCGCCTTCTACATTATCTAATATCCACTTTATTTTAGTTGCTGAAAAATATGCATCAATAATAAGACCTGTCTTATCATTTATTTTATCGGATAAGCCTTTCTTTTTTAATTCATTACAATATGCAGCAGTTCTTCTATCTTGCCAAACGATCGCCTTATGTATTGGCTTTCCTGTATTTCTGTCCCAAACAATAGTGGTTTCTCTTTGATTAGTTATCCCAATTCCTGCAATTTGAGTTGGAGTAATATTGGCTTTTGTAATTGCTTCCGTAGCTACAGAAGCTTGAGAAGTCCAAATTTCATTTGCATCATGCTCTACCCATCCTGATTGAGGGAAAAACTGTTCAAATTCTTTTTGAGCTACTGCTACAATTTCAGCTTTTTCATTAAAAAGTATAGCCCGAGAACTTGTTGTTCCCTGATCAAGGGACAAAATATATTGAGATTTATCCATAGTAATATTAAGGTTCAATTAAATAACGTTTTGCCAATTTATTAAAATCTTTTAATTGCTTATCAACCCATTCTTGATCTTTTCCTAATTCTGCAGCCATTATTTCCGCCACTTTAGGTGCCATTTCAATGCTAGATTGGGCATCTAAAAATAATATTCTAATTCTTCTGGCTAAAACGTCCTCTACCTTCATTGCCATTTCATTTCTACAAGCCCAAACCACTTCTGCAGCAGTATAGTGATAATTAGGGTGCAGTCGCTCATTCATTTTTGAATCAGAATCTTGCAATGATTTTATATCAACTCTATCACTTCCATATACTCCTAAATAATCAATCGGCTTATCGTTGGTAAACCCATGAATTTTTAAATCTGAGGAAGTGCTTTTCTGTAATTTTTCTCCCGTGATTTTTGTAAAATATTCTACTGTATCTTCTCCCATTTTTCTGAAGGTAGTCCATTTTCCCCCAGTTAATGTTACCAGATTACTATCCGATAAAATTACTTTATGGCTTCGGGAAATCTCTTTCGTTTTTTCACTATCATCAGAGGGAGCAGCCAATGGTCGTAATCCTGCATAAACAGACTGAACATCTTTTCTTTCGGGTTTTTTAGTCAAATATTCCTGAGCAGTTTTTAACACAAAATCAATTTCCTTTTCTAAAGCAGCTGGCTCTAGTTTAGGTTTTTTTCGCATGGTATCCGTCGTCCCTACCACTATTTTATCATGCCAAGGAACCGCAAATAGAACTCTCCCATCACTTGTTTCTGGTATCATAAGCGCATCATTACCCGATAAGAATGATCGATCTAGAACCAAATGAATACCCTGGCTCGGTCTGATCATTTTCTTAGCTTCAGGATTATCTAATTGAAGTATTTTATCTGCAAATACACCAGTAGCATTCACCACCATTTTCGCTTGAATATCATAGTTCTTTTTGCTTAACCTATCACATACTGATAAGCCCGTGATTTTACCTTCTGAATTTTTATGAAGCGCATCAACTTTAAAATAATTCAAAACAGCACCTCCTTTTTGATCACAAGTTTGCGCAACATTTAACGCTAATCGTGCATCATCAAATTGACCATCATGATAAACAACCCCGCCTATTAATCCTTCTTGTTTAATTGTAGGTAGTTTCTCAATCGTTTTGGATTTTGAAATAAAAGTTGATTTCCCTAAGCTGAGTTTACCAGCCATCCAGTCATACATTTTTAAACCAATAGTATATTTCATTCGATCAAAAAATGAATAAATAGGAATAACGAAAGCTTGATTATGCGCTAAATGCGGAGCATTTTTTAATAACCTACCCCTCTCCTTTAAAGCTTCTAATACTAAGAAAACATCTCCTTGTGCTAAATACCGAACTCCGCCATGAACAAGCTTAGTACTTCTACTACTTGTTCCTTTAGCAAAATCAGCTTTTTCAAATAAAGCAACACTCAAACCTCTTGACAGTGCATCAAGCGCTACACCCAAGCCCGAGGATCCTCCGCCAATGACAGCTACATCCCATACCTTTTCTTGATTAGATATCTGCTTTATATTTTCTTTTCTTTTCATTTCCTTTCGTTTGTTTCAAATATATAACAAAAAGAAAACTTTCAAAAGCATAAAATAGATATATGAAAGTATTTTAGTTTCTATATCTTTGTTTTAATTTCTTTTTATTCCTAATAATTATATTTTTGGAACCGATATGACAATAGCTGAAAGACATAAATACATTCTAAATCAATTACAGGAAGATGGTTTTGTAAGTGTAAATAATTTAAGTGCAGAATTAAATGTTACCAGAGTAACCATAAGAAAAGACCTTAGATTATTAGAAGAAAAAGGATTATTGTTTCGGTCTCATGGTAGCGCTACACTTGTTTCTCCTTATGTAAACGAAAAACCTGTAGATGAAAAAGAGTTGGTTAATGTAGAGGAAAAACAAGCGATAGCTAGAGCTGCTGCAGAATCGCTCAACATGAATGAGGCTATCATAATTGGTTCAGGAACTACCGTAAATGCCTTCGCTAGAGCCATACCAAGAAACATTGAACTAACAGTTTTGACTTCTGCGATGAACGTTACTATGGATCTCTTGGATTGCAAAGACATAGAAATTGTGCAGTTAGGTGGAGTGGTTCGAAAGGGTAGTTCTTCAGTGGTAGGTCATTATGCTGAAGAAATGATGCAAAATTTCGCATGTAGTAAACTTTACCTGAGTGTTGATGGAATAAGCTTAGAACATGGTTTCACTACATCAAATATGATGGAAGCTCACTTAAATGCCAAAATGATTGCTGCTGTTCAAAAAACTATCGTTTTAGCGGATGCTAGTAAATTTGGTAAAAAGGGATTTGGTAAAATCTGCAACCTAGAAGACGTTGATCAAATCATAACAAACAAAAGTGCTTCTAAACAATATATTTCAGCTTTAGAGTCAAAAGGAATTGAAGTAACATTAGTGTAAAATACAGAGATATTACCTTCAATATATTTAGCTGATGATACAGCCATAGTGATTAATAATCCTATATTTGCATAGTAACAAAATAAAGGCTTTTACATTTGAGAAGAATTTTAATCATACTATCTCTATTCATTATTATTTTGGCTAGTGGGTATGGAATTTATTACTACTGGGACAAGCAAAAAAGTTTAGACGCTTGGTCACTAGTACCAGAAAACACATTTCTAGTTTACGAAAATAAAAACCTTGTATCTTCCTGGAACGATCTTCAGGAAAACCCAATCTGGCAAGATTT
Source organism: Marivirga arenosa (assembly GCF_030503875.2). Classification (NCBI taxonomy): domain Bacteria; kingdom Pseudomonadati; phylum Bacteroidota; class Cytophagia; order Cytophagales; family Marivirgaceae; genus Marivirga; species Marivirga arenosa. The sequence continues at coordinate 3,127,098 of NZ_CP129968.2, forward strand.
ACTTAAAATAGAATACTTTAATTCCTTAAAAGAAAATTTTGAGGCATTGGATAGTCTATCTGGAAATAATGGAATGCTCGATGAAGTGTTCCGAAATAATCAGCTTTTGATTGGAATGAATGTAGTAGCCAATGATGATTTTGATTTTGTATTCTATCAAACTTTAAAGAATACCGAGCAAATTCAAATTATTAAAAGCATAGAATCTAAGTTTAATGAATTTGATAAAACTGAGCGTGTATTTAATAAAAACACGATCTACGAATTAAAAAGTAAATCATCGGATAAGCTATTCAGCTATGTGCTATTGCGTGGCAATTTCGTGGGTAGCTTCTCTCCTATTCTGGTTGAAGATGTAATTAGAAATCTTGAAAAAGATGAAGTTAATTTTCAAGAAAGTATTGATGAGGTATTCAAAATAGCAAATTTTCAAGATGATCTTGGGAATTTATATATCAATTTCGAACGCTTAGATCGTTTTGTGAAAATTTTCACCAAAAGTAATGAAAGCACCTTTTACCAGGTATTATCTAATTTTTCTGAAGGTGCTTTTCTTGATTTGTTTTTAGATGGAGATGAATTGTACTTAAATGGCTATACTATTCCACAAGATTCTCTTAGCTTCTTAAACACATATCAAAATCAAAAAGGAGGAGAAGTAACTCTGGAAAACTTTTTCCCATCTAAAACTGCTTTTGTGATTCATGAGCGCTTCAGTAACCCGGCAATATTCGATAAAGCGAAAGTCAATTATTGGAATAGGATTGATGAACAGTATTCCAAGGAAAGGGATCAAATAGCTCAACTATACGAAACTGATTTCAGAGAATTTCATCAGTTTATGGCTGGGGAAAATGCTCAAGTAATATTAAATAGCTCACAATTTATCAATGAAAATAAAAAGCTGGTTTTCATTAAGATAAATGATAAAAACGAAGGGCTTAACAAATTCAACAAGCTATCTGAACAAGCTGCTATTCTAAATCAAGATACTTTATACTATGAAAACTACGCAGAAAATGAGATTAGAGAATTAGCCATTGAAGAATTCCCATATTTTCTATTGGGTAAGAATTTTGACGGTTTTAAGAGCTCATTCTTTACCACTATTGAAGATAACATTGTTATCAGCAACGATATTCAGTCACTCAAAGAATTAATACTAGATATTGAAACTGAAAATACTTGGGGAAAATCAATAAAGGAAAACCAATTTATAGAATCCTCTCTGCAAGAGTCGAACCTGAATATTTTCATTAATCTACCTCAAGTATGGTCAATCATTCTCAAAAATTTAAATGATAAATGGAAAAAAAACCTACAAGAGAATGAGTACCCATTAAAAAACTTTGATATGCTCGCCTTTCAATTCAGCAATGAAAATGAAAGATATTATAGCAATGTAGAAATTATCCATTCTAACAATAAGGTCAACAATGAGCTAAAGTATTTTGACGAGGTATTAACAGCTGAAATTCCAGCTCCAATTATTAGCAAACCATTTGTAGTCAGAAATCACAATACTGGCCTATTTGAAACTTTAGTCCAAGATTCAGCTTACAATCTACATTTAATCTCTTCTCAAGGGGATATATTATGGTCAGAACCTTTGAGTGCCCCTATTATTGGAGATGTATTCCAGATGGATTACTACCAAAACAACAAGTTACAATATGCATTCGCAACCACTGAGAAGGTTTATATATTAGATAGAAATGGGATTGCACTTGAGTATTTTCCTAAGTCATATGGAGACGAAAAAGTTGAAAATCAATATTTTAATCTAATTGATTATGATAAAAGTAAGACTTACAGATTATTGGTTGCTAAAGAAAATGGCGACATTTATTTAGTTAGCAAATATGGTGATCCTTTAGGTATTTGGGATCCATTAAAAATAAATGATAAAATAGCGGCTAGACCAGAACATATCCGAATTAGAAGCAAGGACTTCATGGTAGTTTTGCAGGAAAATGGCTTAATAAATGTCATGAGTAGGAATGGAGAAATGAAACCTAATTTTCCGATTGACATTAAGGATAGATTATCCGGTAACTTATTTTTTGAAGTAGGCAATAACTTTGAAAGTAGCTACTTAGCTACCATCACAAATGGTGGTGCGTTGGTTAAAGTTAGTTTTACAGGTCAGATAAAGGAAAAAGACCAATTGTATATGCCTAATAAAGAAACACTTTTTAAAATTGTTAAAAATGCTACTGAGCGTAATTATTTATTAGCACGACAAGACTTGAGTAGAGTTAGTCTGTTAAAACCTACTGGTGAAAACATGTTTGAAAAGGACTACATAAATCAGGAGGAAATGGAAATTCAGTATTATGAATTAACAGCTAACAAACAAATTATTGCTATAACAGATAAAAAGCAAAATTTCACTTATTTATACACCAACGAAGGACAATTGATTAATCAGCAACCTATCGAAAGTGTAGCAAAAATAGCCATGATTTACTACAACAAAGATAATGAAGTTCATGTCTATAAGTGCCATGACAATACATTTAGCATACTAAAATTTAATATTTAAGAATGAGATACTTTTTAATTGCTTTCATATTCTTAATTCATAATGCATTAGGACAGAATAATGCTTCCGCAAAGCTTAATAGTCCAAAAGCAACCGTAAATACCTTCTTAAAAAACCTTCAAGAAGACAACTTCAAACCTGAGGAAGCAGCTAAAACATTAAACCCCAATTATGTTAAAGGGATTGATAAAGAGTTAATCATCACGCAATTAAAACAAGTACTGGATGGTGCAGGAGTATTGATTGAGGCAGATGAAATTCCAGATAATCCTGATTATTCAGACTCTACGGGTCAAAATAGATACTATCTAACTGAAATTGAGTTTCCTGATATCTATATTGAAAAACAAAAAAGTAGATGGTACTTCAGTAAAAGAACAATACAAAAAGTTCCTGAACTTCATCAAAAAATATACCCATTTGGAACGGATAAACTGATGAATATCCTTCCTAAAATGGGATCACAGCGTATATTAGGTTTACATACCTGGCAATATATAAGCATATTAATCCTAATTATTATATGCGTATTGATTCATAAGGTATTAAGCTGGTTTTTTGACTGGCTCTTTTTTCAATTGCTAAAAAATAAAGGATTCGGAAATATCGCTCATGATTATATTCTACCAGTAGCCAGACCATTCAGTTTATTGATTATTGTAGGCATTTTGATAATTCTAGTTCCAGTTCTACAATTACCCATTACATTCAATCATTACTTTATTCTTCTTTTAAACGCCCTATTACCATTATTTGGCACCATAATGGCGTATAAGATAGTGGACATTTTGGGCGAATATATGCTTAAAAAAGCAGCTCAGACAGAAACTACAATGGATGATCAGATTGTACCTATTCTGAAAAGGGTATTAAAGATATTCGTGATCATTGTCGGTTTCTTATACATCCTAAACAATTTAAGATTTGACATAACGGCCTTACTTGCAGGTATTTCTATAGGTGGTTTAGCCTTTGCTTTAGCTGCTCAGGATACAATTAAGAATTTCTTTGGATCACTAATGATCCTATTTGACAAACCATTTCAAATTGGAGATTGGGTTACAGCAGGAGATATAGATGGAACTGTAGAAGAGGTAGGTTTCAGATCTACAAGAATAAGAACTTTTAGAAATTCTTTAATTACAGTTCCGAATGGAAAACTTGCCGACATGGCCGTGGATAATCATGGTTTACGGAAATACAGAAGGTTTTATACGACCATTACGATCACTTATGATACACCTCCACATCTGATTGAAGCATTTACTAAAGGTCTAAAAAGAATTGTTGAAGATCATCCTTACACCTGGAAAGACTTTTATCATATTTATTTTAATAACATGTCTGCTTACTCTCTTGATATCATGTTTTATGTCTTCTTAGATGTACCTACTTGGGGAGAAGAGTTAAAATATAAAGAAGAACTTTTATTCAGTATTATGAAATTAGCAGAGAAATTAGGAATTAATTTTGCGTTCCCAACACAAACTCTGCATATGGAAAACTTCCCTGGGCAGTCATCGTTGTCTCCGCAATACCAAGATCAGAAAGAGATTTCAAAAAAGTTAAATGACTTTTTCGGTTCTTCTAATCCAAAATAAGGTTATTTTTAAATCTGAATTAAATTTAATGTCATGAGTAAGTCAAGGAATTACAGATTTGGAACTAAAGCAATTCACGCTGGGGTAGAACCCGATTCTGCAACTGGTGCTATAATGACTCCCATTTACCAAACTTCGACTTACGTTCAATCATCACCCGGTAAACATAAGGGGTATGAATATAGCCGATCTAATAACCCCACACGAAAAGCTTTAGAAAAAAGCATTGCTGCTTTAGAAAATGCTGATTACGGACATACTTTTGGTTCGGGCTTAGCTGCCATTGATGCTGTTTTAAAAACGCTAAAAGCAGGGGATGAAGTAATAAGTACTAATGATTTATACGGTGGTACCTACAGAATATTCACTCAAATATTTGAGGGGTTAGGAATCAAGTTTCACTTTATCGATATGAGTGATGCCAATGAAATCGAAAAATATATTAATGATAATACAAAATTGATTTGGGTTGAAACTCCTACAAACCCAATGATGAATATAATTGACATAAAAACTGCTGCAAACATTGCTAAAAAGCACAATAATATAGTGTTGTGCGTAGATAACACCTTTTCAACTCCTTATCTTCAAAACCCAATAGATTTAGGAGCAGACCTTGTAATGCATTCTATCACAAAATATATTGCAGGTCATTCCGATGTAATTATGGGTGCGCTTGCAACAAACAATAAAGCCTTATCAGAAAAATTAGGGTTTATACAAAAAGCAAGTGGTGCAGTTCCAGGGCCTCAGGATTGTTTTTTAGTATTGAGAGGTATAAAAACTTTACATCTTCGGATGCAAAGACATTGTGAAAATGGAGTGACAGTGGCTAATTTTCTAAAAACCCATCCTAAAGTTAATAAGGTGTATTGGCCAGGATTTAAAAGCCATCCAAATCATGATATTGCAAGCAAACAAATGCATGACTTTGGAGGAATGATTTCCTTTTCATTGAAGGATGACACTCAAAAAGCTGCAATTGAAATTTTAGAGAAATTTGAAGTTTTCGCATTAGCTGAATCATTAGGAGGTGTAGAGTCATTATGTGGTCACCCTGCTAGCATGACACATTCAAGCATTCCCAAAGCTGAAAGAGAGAAGGTAGGATTAACCGATTCACTCATTAGATTAAGTGTAGGAGTAGAAGATATAGAAGATTTAATTCAGGATTTAAAGCAGGCATTAGGATAAATCGAAATGAAATTAAAGCGATATAGAAGTAAACGTAAATATGAACCTATTCTTCCCGGCCCCAGGGAATGGCCAGTGGTACAGCTCAGTCGTAACCGAAAAAAATTCATAAAGGAGGTTATTGATGAAGCTTACGAGAGAATAAAAAGCAACACTCGAAATAAGACAGCTTTAATTGAAGAGTTAGAAACTACCTTATATAAAGAAAAAACCAGAATCAGACAAACCCCCTGGAAGGTAGACCCAGATGATGAATATGAGTTTTGGGCTAAGGTAAAGCACGATTTATTAGAAATTTCTCAACAGAAAACGAAAGATGAGAAAAAAGCGAATGAAATCCTTTACAAGATAATTGAAAGGTATGCTGAAGAGATCGCTGGGAATTTCAATACGAGCCATTATAGATTCGCAAGAGGCTTAGCTACCTTTGGTTTTAACAGACTTTTGAATGCCGCTCGAGTTAAGAAATTAGGCGGCTTTTGGAGTAATCAACTTACCATGAATGATAAAATACAAATCAATGGTGAAGTTGAAAAATTAAGAGAATTAGCAAAAAAAGGCACTGTGGTTATAGTGCCTACACATTCTAGTAATCTTGATTCCATATTAATTGGATGGGTAATTTATACTTTAGGATTACCTCCAGTTATTTATGGAGCTGGCCTTAACCTATTCAACATTAGTATCATTGCCTATTTCATGAATAGTTTAGGAGCCTATAAGGTAGATAGAAGAAAAAAGAATATGATTTATTTAGAAACCCTAAAATCATATTCAGCATTAGCCTTAAAAAAAGGTTGTCAGAGTTTATTCTTTCCTGGTGGTACTAGATCGAGAGATGGCAGAGTTGAAAAAGATTTGAAATTAGGATTACTAGGCACTGCTATAGAAGCTCAAAGATCTAATTATCAAGAACATGGAGATAAGGCAGAAAAGATTTTTATTGTTCCTGTAAGTTTGAACTACCACTTTGTTTTAGAAGCACCTAGCTTGATTAGGCAATACTTAGAAAAAAGAGGTCAAGAGCGTTATTATGTGGAAAATGATGAGTTTTCTTCTTCCTACAAAATCATAACCTTCTTATTTAAATTCTTTACCAAAGGTTCCGATATTTCAGTATCAATTGGTGAGCCTATGGATATATTAGGCAATAAAGTAAATTGGGAAGGTGAAAGTTTTGATTCAACAGGCAAAGCAATATCACCTAAAGAATACTTTATTTTCCAAGATCAAATAACAGTAAACAAGCAAAGAGAGTCAGAGTATACAAGAATGCTCGCAGATAAAATAGTAGAGCAATACAGTATAATAGCTAGAGTTTTTTCAAGTCATCTAATTGCATTTACTGCTTTTGAAATGATTAAAAAAAGAAATAAGAAGTTAGATCTATTCTCTTTATTAAGACTTCCTGATGAAGACTTAGTCATCAATTTTAATGAATTCAGAAATACTTGTCTGAGAATAAAAAATAAAATTGATGATAGAGTTTCAGAAGGGAGAATGTCTCAGGCAGAACATATGAATGAAGATATTGACAATATTATTCAACATGGTCTTTTAAACTTAGGAATGTATCATTCAAAAAGACCACTCATAAAAACCAAGGAAGGTGATATCACCACTATGGATATCAATCTATTATATTTTTACAGAAACAGATTAGATGGGTATGGCCTCGAAAAATATATTTAATAAACCGATTGGAGTTATTGGCGCTGGAAGTTTCGGCTTGGCGGTTGCAAATCTGTTGGCTGAAAATACTGATGTTATTCTTTATGCAAGAAATCAGGAAGCATTAAAAAGTATAAATGAAACTGGAGAATGGAACAGTTATCAAATTAATAAAAAAATTGAAGCTACGGATGATTTAGAACACCTAGCCAAAAGTTGTGATATTATTTTTCCAGTGGTTCCATCGGCCAATTTCCGGGAAATGATTAAAAGCTTATCCCCTTTTTTACATCCCTACCATATATTAATTCACGGTACAAAAGGTTTAAACCTTAACCTTCCTGAAGGTAAAAGCTTACAAGATATGAAGATGCTCGAAAGGCACCATATCAAAACCATGAGTGAAGTAATAATGGATGAAAGTGTTGTAGTAAGGGTGGGTTGCCTAGCAGGACCAAACCTCGCCAAAGAAATCTCGCAAGGAATGCCTGCAGCCACAGTGGTAGCGAGTCATTTTAATGAAGTAATTCAAATAGGGCAACAATTATTAAGAAGCGATCGCTTTCAAGTTTATGGAAACCCCGACTTAATTGGTATTGAACTTTGTGGTGTACTCAAAAATATAATTGCGATCGCATCAGGGGCATTATCAGGTTTAGGATTAGGAGAAAATGCCCGATCTCTTCTTATCAGCAGAGGAATGGCTGAGATGATCTACTTGGGGAAAGCACTAGGCGGAAATGTACGTTCATTTATAGGATTAGCCGGTATTGGTGATTTGATGGCTACCTCCCACTCTACCTTAAGTAGAAACTTTACGGTAGGAAAAAGATTAGCAGAAGGAGAAAATCTTAATGCAATTTTAACAGACATGGCTGAGGTGGCAGAAGGAGTAAATACCATCATGATTGCCAAAAGAATAGCAGAAAGTTTTAAAGTGAGAGCTCCTATAACCGAAATACTTCATCGTGTATTATTTGAAGGACTTACAATGGAAGAAGCTGTGCAGTATTTAATGAAATATCCTCTGAATGTGGATGTAGATTTTATATAGATTCTGATAAAAGCAATATGAAAAATCCATTCAATTTCTCATATAAAATTTTATCTTTGTGGTTCGCTAAAAAATTTAGTAGCTGAAATAGAAACTTGCTCGGTTCTCCAATATTTTACGCAAGCCTAAATGAAAAGTCAGCTTACTGAATAACTTTTTTAAAGCTAAAATTTAAAAATCATATGGGTAAAGTAATTTCAATTGCTAATCAAAAAGGGGGAGTAGGTAAAACAACATCAGCTATCAATTTGGCAGCAAGTTTAGCCGCATTGGAGTATAAAACATTAATTGTTGATGCTGATCCACAAGCCAATTCTACCTCTGGTATAGGATATAACCCAAAAGAGATAGAAAGCAGTATTTATGAATGTATGGTGGATGAGGTTGATGCCCAAGACATCATCGTTGAGACTGATTTAGATTATTTACACATTTTACCTTCGCATATTAACCTAGTAGGTGCCGAAGTTGAAATGGTAAACATCAAGAATAGAGAAGAGCGTATGAAAGAGGCATTGAAAAAAGTGCGTAAAAAGTACGACTTCATTATCATTGATTGTTCTCCTTCATTAGGTTTAATTACGATTAATGCCCTTACTGCTGCTGATTCCGTAATTATCCCTGTACAGTGTGAATACTTTGCCCTTGAAGGTCTTGGTAAATTATTGAATACAATTAAAATTATTCAAACTCGCTTGAATAAAGATTTGGAAATTGAAGGAATATTGTTAACCATGTATGATGTTCGTTTGAACTTATCAAATCAGGTTGTAGATGAGGTAAAACAGCATTTTAACAAAATGGTATTTGAGACTTTGATCCCTCGAAATATTAAATTGAGTGAATCACCAAGTTTTGGATTGCCTGCAATTGCTCATGATGCTGAAAGTAAAGGAGCAATAAGTTATTTAAATTTAGCAAAAGAAATCATTAACAATAACGGATTAGGTAAATAGCGGATGGCAAAGAAACCCAGAAAAGCATTAGGAAGAGGCTTAGGCGCTCTTTTAGAAGATTCGGATTCTAATAAGGAATCTTCAAAAAAAGGTAATCAGGATATTACAGATTTCTCAGGCGGAGCTTCAATTAACGAAATTTCAATTGAGGATATTGAAGTAAATCCTTTTCAACCAAGAACTGATTTTGACAAACAAGCATTAGAAGAATTAGCGGAGTCAATAAAAGTTCAAGGAATTATTCAACCCATTACGGTTAGAAAATTAAGTAAAGATAGTTACCAGCTAATATCTGGTGAAAGAAGAACCCAAGCTTCAAAATTAGCAGGACTAAAAAGCATTCCAGCCTACATAAGAACTGCTGATGATCAGCAGATGCTTGAAATGGCTTTAATTGAGAATATTCAAAGAGAAAATCTTAATTCTATTGAAATAGCACTTAGTTATCAGCGATTACTAACAGAATGTGATTTAAAACAAGAGCAATTAGGTGATAGGGTAGGTAAAAATAGATCAACCGTTAATAATTATTTAAGATTATTAAAACTTCCACCTGATATACAATCAGCTATCAGAGATAAAAAAATTAGTATGGGGCATGCCCGTGCTATAATCAATATTGATGATATAGATAAGCAACTGGATGTTTTCAACAAAATATTGAAAGATGATCTTTCTGTAAGAAAAGTTGAAGCATTAGTTCGTGAACTCACAAGTGGTGAAGGCAAAGAAAAAGATAAGCAAGCAAAAGCTGAGATGCCATATGAAGCAAAACAAGTTCAAACTAAACTTTCTTCACATTTTGGCACTAAAGTTGGTATGAAAATTGATAAAAATAACAAAGGAGAAATTAAAATTCCTTTCTTATCTAAGGATGATTTAAATAGAATTTTAGACATTCTTTCAGTAGAACTTTAAAATGCAAAAATCTTTATTCGTTTTCATATTTTTATTTGCAGCTGTATTTGCAAAAGGTCAAGAGATACAAAAAGCTGATTCTTCAAACCTACGGTTAGCAAATGAAAATAAAGAAATACAGCAATTTCAATCTCAAGATACTATCCATTCCCCAAGAAGAGCAGCCTTGTATTCGGCTATTATTCCGGGAATGGGTCAGTTTTACAATGAAAAATATTGGAAAATACCAATCGTTTATGCATTAGGAGCCTTAGCGATTAATCAAATCAAACAAAATCATCAAAATTACTTATTGTTCCGTAATATATACATCAACTTGAATGATGGTATAGCAGAAAATAATGATCAAATTCAAAATTACATTGACATAGGATTCGATTTGGAAAGAAGTAATCGTACAATTGACCGATACAAGAGAGATAGAGATTACTGGATAATCCTTTCGGGCCTTTTCTATATACTAAATATTGTTGATGCTACGGTTGATGCCCATTTAAGGGAATTTAATATAAATCCCGATTTAAGTTTAAATGTACAGCCTGAATTTAAAAGAAATCCTTACAATAATATGACTGCAGGTTTAACGCTAAATTTTAGATTGAAATAATGAAAATACTTCTAATTGGTCACGGTAAAATGGGAAAAGCTATTGAGGAATATGCCATTCAGAGAGGACATAGCCTAGTAGCCACAGTTGATGTAAACGATACGCTGATGCCTACTTTAGCTGAACAAGCCGATGTGGCGATAGAATTCACCCACCCTGAAGCTGCTTTTGAAAACATAAAATTCTGTTTGGAGCATAATTTACCTGTTTTATCAGGAACTACCGGCTGGTTAGATAAATTATCCGAAATCGAAAAAATATGTCAGGAAAATGATGGAACATTCTTATATGCATCCAATTTTTCAATAGGTGTAAATTTATTTTTCAAACTGAATAAGTTCTTAGCTAAGCTTATGAGTCCTCACGACCTCTATAAGCCCTCTATGGTAGAAGTACATCATACTCATAAGAAAGATGCGCCTAGTGGCACTGCTATTACTTTAGCTGAAGGTGTAATTGAAGAACATAAAGGATATTCATCGTGGAAAAACGATAGCAATGTAAAAGATAATGAGGTTCCAATTACTTCAGAAAGAATTGGAGAAATACCAGGTACACACAAAATAACTTACAAGTCAGAAGTGGATCAAATTAGCATAGAACATGAAGCTTATAGCCGAGATGGCTTTGTTCAAGGTGCTGTTTTAGTAGCCGAGTGGTTACCAGCTCAAAAAGGAGTTGTTAAAATTGATGACTTCTTAAAATTATAAGATATGAAAATTCCTTTTTTCAATAAAAAAAAGAAACCTGCTAAGCCCAAATCTAAATTAAGAGAATGGGTAGATGCATTAATTTTTGCTGTAATTGCAGCTACAATAATAAGATGGGCTACTCTTGAAGCTTTTGTGATTCCTACGCCATCAATGGAAGGAACATTACTAGTTGGTGATTATTTGTTTGTAAGTAAATTACACTATGGACCAAGAACACCTAGAACACCACTTCAATTACCTTTAACTCATAGAAGATTTTATGGAACTGAAAATGTGCCTGCCTATTTAGACTGGATTCAACTTCCTCAAGTGAGAATTCCCGGGTTCAGTGAGGTAAAAAGAAATGATGCAGTAGTTTTTAATTATCCTGAGGAACTCCAATATCCATTAGATTTAAGAGAATACTACATTAAAAGATGTGTTGGAATCCCAGGAGATAAAGTGCAGGTTATTGATGCAACTTTATACATAAATGATGAAAAAGCTTATGTACCTGAAGATATACAGTTTAGTTACTTTATAAAAACTAAGCAAACCATTAGAGACAGGGTTTTTGAAGATTATAATATATGGGATAAGGTGTATGAACCAGGGTATGGATATCGAGTACATGCTGAACCAAAAGATATAGAAAGAATGAAATCATTGAATTTTATTGATGATATCATATTTTCTCCTACCTATAAAAATGGTCAAATCCTTTCTACAGACAGCACAGATGTAGATCCATCTACTTTCCCTAAAACACCGGAAACAAATTGGAATAAAGATTTTTATGGCCCTATTTATGTTCCGAAAGAAGGGCAAACCATAAAAATAAATCATAAAAACCTATTAATGTACGGTGATGTACTTAGGTATTACGAACACCTTGAAGATGTGCAAATTAAAGACGATAAATTATTCATTGAAGGCCAACAAGTAAATGAATATACATTCTCTCAAGATTACTTCTTTATGATGGGAGATAATCGTCACAATTCATGGGATAGTCGCTATTGGGGATTTGTTCCTAAAGATCACGTTGTGGGAAAAGCATTGTTTATCTGGATGAGTATGGATCCTAATCAGTCATTTTTCAATAAAATAAGATGGGAGCGTATATTTTCTGGAATTGAATAAGCATAAAAAGTATTAAATAAAAATTTAAGAAAGCCCTTCAAAAGATTTTGAAGGGCTTTTTAATTGAATATGGTCTGCATATTTGTAAAGACCGCTACTTATATAGAATTTTGCATCTATGAACAAAAAGTCAATGCCTGCTAATCAAGAGCTTAAGCGCTATAAAATTGAAAAAGATAGTGAATTATTTAAGTATCTTATCGAATTCTTTTCTAGTAAAAAAAAGCCTTTACTTAAATCAATAATGGGAGGTGGTCAAATCCGAATAAATGGGGATGTAATTACTCAGTTTAATCATCCTTTAAAAAAGGGTGATACAATGGAAATCAATTGGTCTAAACCATCAAAAAAGGTAAAGCTTCAAAAGTTAAATATTATTTATGAAGACCAAGATTTAATTGTAATTGAAAAAGAAGCAGGTTTATTATCTGTTGCCTCTTTAAAGGAAAAAAAGAAAAATGCAGTTCAGATTTTAAAAGAACATGTTGAAGCTGTTGATCCAAATAGCAGAGTATACATTATCCATAGGTTGGAAAGGGAGGCTTCTGGAATATTATTATTTGCTAAAAGTAAAAAAGTACAAGAGCTGCTTCAAAACTCTTGGGAAGATTATGTAATTGATAGAAAGTATGTTGCGGTAGTAGAGGGTAAAGTGAAGCAAGCAAATGGAACCTTGAAAAATTATCTAAGAAGCAATAAAAACAATCGAGTATTTGTAGTGGACACTCCAAATAATGCCACTGAAGCCATTAGTCATTTCCACGTCTTAAAACAATCTAATGCATATTCAATGCTTGAATTTAGATTAAATACGGGTTTTAAAAATCAAATTAGGGTTCAGATGGCTCACTTCGGACATCCCGTAACCGGTGATAAAAAATATACAGCCAAGAAAAATCCTTTGGGTAGAGTGGCTTTACATGCAAATCTTATTGAATTAAAACACCCCATAACTGGGGAACATTTAAAGTTTGAACTAGTTCCCCCTTCAAACTTTCGTAATTTAGTTGCGAAGGCATAATCAAAAATTATGGCTAAAAAGAATATACTTACTTACGGGAAACTAGCTGAAGGCTTTCATGATTTCATAAAAGAAGAATATGAAGAATTGAATTGCTTAGTTGCACAAAACAAGGATGAAATCAGTACTCTACTTCCTGATTGTCAGTACATAGGAGGATTCAATTTTTTAAAAGATCAAAGCATAGACCATTTAGAATGGATACACTCTTTTGGAGCAGGAGTTGATAGTTTCATGAGATTAAACCTTCCAGAAAACTTAAAACTGACCAAAACAAAAGGTAAAATGGGCCAGAGAATGGCTGAATATTGTTTAACCTACATACTTGAAGATTTAAATAAATCTAATTTATATAATGTAAATCAATCAACTAAAACATGGGACCAAGTAGTGCCTAAATCCCTCTCAAAGCAAAGTGTTATCATTTTTGGAACGGGAAATATCAGTACAGACATAGCCCAAGTTCTACAACCATTGGTTAAAAATATTGTGGGGGTAAACACCAGCGGAAAGAACAAGGAATTTTTTGATGTATGCGTCCCAATTGAAAAATTTGAAATTGATAATATTGATCCTGAAGCAATCATAATTAATACGCTACCTGCTACCGAAAACACCTATAACATTTTTGACTCTTCATTCTTTTCCTCTCTTCAAAATGCATTTTTTATTAATATTGGTAGAGGCCATTCTGTAAATGAAGATGACTTATTAATTGCTTTAGACAAAAATCAACTACGAAATGCCGTTTTGGATGTATTCAAAGAAGAGCCTTTACCAAAAAGCTCCAAGCTTTGGGAGCATTCTAAGTGCATAATTACACCTCATATTTCTGGAATAACTTTGCTTGAAGATGTGAAACAAAGTTTTAAAATAGCTTATGAAGCTGTAATCAAAGGTAAATCAAATAACCTAATGGTAGATACTGAAAGGGGCTACTAATTGTCTTCCTATTTATCAAGGTAAATAGGAAGACAATTTCTTTAATTAAAATGGTAATTCATCATCTTCACTTGGAGGTGGTGGAGTATCTTGAGCTCCGGAAGCTGGTGGGCCCGCAGGAGGTGGTGTAGATGCATTTGGAATTCCACCTAAATTCCCATCAGAAGCTTTTTCTACTGACCAAATTTTTACATTTGTATACCACTTGCCATTATATTCTCTGCTATCAATATTTATTTTTGCCGTTAGCTCTTCCCCTTTCTTGATATTGAAACCATCTATTTTATCACCCCAAGCCTCTGCACATACTTTTTTAGGATATTGTTCTTGAGTTTCAATTATATAAGATTGTTTTCTCCACTCTCCATTCTTTCCTTGTCCCTTTTCTTCAGGAAGAATGTCAATAACTTTTCCTTTTAACTCCATTTATTCTACTAATTTATTCAAAATACAAAAATGTTAAATATTATTACACCCACCTAATTACAATAGTTATTTATGTAAAAAACATTGGTTAAAACTAAACTAGCGACTTTCTTTGCATTTCAATATAATAATTAACAATTATGCTTCAGGCACTTAGAATAACCGCCATATTAGAAGGAATTTCATATTTATTACTAGGAATTACTATGCCGCTAAAATATTCAATGAATATGCCCCAACCTAATTATTTTGTGGGTATGGCTCATGGAGTATTATTTATTGCTTACTGTTCATTGGTAATCATTGTGGCTAGCAAATATAAATGGAATTTGAAACTTAGCTTTTTATCTTTACTTGCTTCCTTAATACCATTTGGAACTTTCTATGCTGACTGGAAATGGTTTAGAACTATAAAAGCTTAGTCAACATTCGCTTCTGCCTCGAATCTAAATTACTTATCTTTGCCCTTTAAATTTATAACCATGGAATTAACTACTTTAACTGCTATATCTCCAATAGATGGACGCTACAGAAATAAAACACAGAGCCTTGCTGAATTCTTCTCAGAATGGGGTTTGATAAGATATAGAGTGCATATTGAGGTAGAATATTTCATTGCATTATGTGAGCTACCATTACCTCAGTTAAAGGATTTCGATAAAAGTTTGTTTCCTAAAATGAGATCCTTGGTCTATGATTTTTCGGAAAAAGATGCATTAGTCATTAAGGAAATTGAAAAGACTACAAATCACGATGTAAAAGCAGTCGAATATTTTTTAAAACAAAAATTTGATGATTTAGGAATTGGGGGCCAAAAAGAATTTATTCACTTTGGTTTAACTTCACAAGACATCAACAATACCGCCACTCCTTTATTATTAAAAGAGGCTACTGAAAAAGTATATTTACCGCTCTTAGGAGAAGTTAAAGAGATCGTAAGTAAATATTCAAATGAGTGGAAAGGTGTCCCTATGCTGGCTAAAACACACGGGCAGCCTGCTTCCCCTACGCGACTAGGTAAAGAAATTCATGTATTTGCAACAAGGATTGAAGAACAACTAAATTTATATAATACAATACCTTTTGCAGCCAAATTTGGTGGCGCTACTGGTAATTTTAATGCGCATCATGTTGCCTATCCTAATATCAATTGGAAAGAATTTGGTGATAACTTTTGTGAAAAATATTTGGGTTTAAAACGATCTGAACCCACTACTCAAATAGAACATTACGACCATTTAGCAGCTTTATTCGATAATTTTAAAAGAATTAATACGATTCTATTAGATTTAAGTAAAGATGTATGGCAATACATTAGCATGAACTATTTTAAACAAAAGATTTCTAAAAATGAGGTTGGTTCATCTGCAATGCCACATAAAGTAAATCCGATCGATTTTGAAAACGCAGAAGGTAATTTGGGAATTGCCAATGCACTTTTAGAGCATTTAGCAGCAAAACTTCCAATATCAAGATTGCAAAGAGATTTAACGGATTCTACCGTTTTAAGAAATATAGGAGTTCCTTTAGCGCATGGAGTCATTGCGTTTGAATCGCTTAAAAAAGGATTAAATAAACTGGAGTTAAATCAAGATGCTATTAAATCTGATTTAAATGAAAACTGGGCTGTAGTAGCTGAGGCTATTCAAACTATTTTAAGAAGAGAAGCTTATCCATCTCCTTATGAGGCTTTAAAAGCTTTGACAAGGAAGAATGAGAAGATTACACAGAATACAATCTCTGAATTTATTGATCAGCTTGATGTTTCAGATACGATAAAAAATGAATTAAAAGATATAACTCCTTTTAATTATACCGGTATTTAATCATATCAATATAATATTTTGAACTGCACCCCATAGATTTTCTTCATGGGGTGTTTCTTTTTCAGGGCTTTCTTTATCTCCGATCAGTATACCTTTTACACCAACTCGCTCAGCAGCCTCAATATCCCTTTTTGAATCTCCTACCATAAATGAAGCCTTTGGATCGATATTCCATTTTGCCATAGCCTTTTCAAGCATTAGGCTATCAGGTTTCCGTAATAAGGATTGAGTGGTAATTGGATGATGTGGGCAATAATAAATATCATCAATAAAACTTCCCGTTTGGACTTGTAAATAATTATAACAATTCATAACATCTTCGGCTGAATATAGCCCTTTCGCAATTCCTGCCTGGTTTGTAATAACTATCAATAAATATCCGTTTTCCTTCAGCATTTTTAAAGCATCAGGAACACCATTTAATATATTAAAGTCATCTAATTTATATGTATATTCTCCTCTTTCTTCATTTAAAACTCCATCTCGATCTAAAAAAATACATTTTCTACCAGTCATAAAATTCTTTTGTGTAATTGATCGGCAATATCAGAAAAGATTTTTTAGTTTTGAAGTTCATAGCGTTTTATGAAAGAGAATTTAGTAATCATACCGACTTACAATGAGCGTGAAAATATTGAGGACATCATTCGCGCAGTTTTTCTTCTGTCAGAAAGATTTGAGATATTAATTATTGATGATAATTCACCAGATGGAACAGCTGAAATTGTAAAGTCATTACAAGAAGAATACTCTGGACAGTTACACATCATAGAAAGGCTTGGTAAGCTAGGACTAGGTACAGCTTATATAGAAGGTTTTAAATACGCTTTAAAGCATAATTACGAGTACATATTTGAAATGGATGCTGACTTCTCTCATAATCCATTAGACCTCTTAGAATTGCTTAAAGCATGTAAAAAACCAGATATACAATTAACTATAGGTTCTCGTTACAAAACAGGAGTAAATGTAGTGAATTGGCCGATGGGAAGAGTTCTCATGTCTTATATGGCTAGCAAATATGTGAAATTCATAACAGGTCTTCCTGTTTATGATGCTACCGCTGGTTTCATCTGTTATCACAGGTCAATTTTAGAAACCATTAAACTTGAAGAGATAAAGTTTATTGGTTATGCATTTCAAATTGAAATGAAGTTTACTGCCTGGAAATACGGATTTGGAATTGAGGAAGTCCCAATAATTTTCACAGATAGAAGTAAAGGGGTTTCTAAAATGTCAAAAAAGATATTTAAAGAAGCTATTTTTGGCGTAATACAAATGAAAATAAAAAGCTGGTTTAAAAAATATAAACCAGCCTCCGAATTAAAAACAAGTCAAAATGCTACTGCTTAATAATATCTTTTAATGAATCAATGTGAATATCATGTTTCCCTTTAAATTCAATATGATTCACTTTTAAATTTAGTTTATTAATCAAATCCTCTTGTTCTCTTTCCCTTTCTTCATTTATAAACTCATCCTGATCTCCTCTTAACATATACACTTGCTTATCTTTAAGTATATCTCCTAAGTGTTTAAAGCTAACATCTGGTGGAAAAGCACCTGAATGTAAAATGAGTTTCTCAAATTGAAAATCTAACTTCTCTGCCCATCTGCAGACAGTAGCAGTTCCTTGTGAAAAGCCTAATAAAGTGATTTTCATATTTGAGTTTACCTTTTCTAATAGTTGATCTGCTAGAGCATTTAAATAAACTATGTAATTTTCAATATCTAAAAGCCTTTCCTCTTTTGTCATCCATGATGACCCAACTCTGCCATAAAAGCCTTCTAAATAAAATTTTGATAACCCTCCTGGTGCTATTATAACCCTTTTCTCAGTTTCAATATCCTTAAACTTCCTAATAAAGTATTGAGGCAATTGACCATAGCCATGTAAAACAAACCATAATTCTTTTGTGTGATCTGTTATTTCTCCAGTTTGATAATAAACTGCTTTATGTTGAAAACTTACTGTTTGTCGCATTATGATTCAATAAAAAAGATTATAAATAAAAAAAGCAGGTAAAACCTGCTTTTAAATTATAATGTAGTCACTATTAACGCTTAAATCCGAGGACACTACCACCACAATAATTGGAGCTTCCTTCAAAAGTAAAAGTTATATAATAAATGCCTGTTACCTGGCACGGAAAGGCTATACTAGATAAAGTTGACCCCTCATATTTAGTGGAAGCAACTTTATTTCTATTTGAATCATATAATGTTAAAACGATTCCATCTGTACCAGAACCTTCATTACAAATCATTACTTGATATGTAGCTCCTTTAGTGAATACGTAAGAGTATTCTACCTTATCTTTTGCTCCACCTTGACCATCAATATTATAGCTCTTCAAAAAAGTAAAGCCTGATTGTAATTTAGGAATACATGCTTCAACATGTTTTTCAGTATTACACTGAGCAAACGATTGTTGTACAGAAGCAGTTACAAATATAATTCCTAATGCAAAGATTAGCTTTTTCATATAATTTCTTAGTTAATAATGTTCTTTCTAATTTCGTAAACCTGATTTCTGATAGACTCAATATTCTCGTCCTTCATTATAATTTCACTTGTACTGTTGTCCTTAACAACAAGCATGCCATCTACAACTTCATATGTAGGTTCACGATAAACAGTTTTAATTTCTATTTTATTAAATTCCTCCTGTAGTTTAGTAAATCGATCAGATAACTGCTTGATGTTTGGATCATTATCTTTGTAAAATGACATCAAAAGCACTACGTTATCCATAATCACTTTTTGTTCAGCTATTGTCTCTTTTAATTCTTCATTATCAGGATTTTTTTCAGACACCCTAGAAACTATATATAATGCCTCTAGCCAGCCACCTGATAACAACAAAATACTAAGGTTAGAACGTTTTTGCTCTTGTAAGTAATTGTTGATATTATTGAAGTTCTTAGTTGTGATTAGCAATAAAGAATCTAAGTTTTTACTATTAGTAGCCAACCTTTTGATAGTACCAATATCAAAGAATTGTCCGATGCTTAAGTCATCTGCTAGTGATTTGATTGAATTCAAATAAAATAAAGCATCCTGATTTTGCTCATAAATATTTGTATAACCTAAATCAGTACCATAAACACCAAGCGCTAATGCTTTTTTATAGTTACTGTTATAATCTGAAATCTTTTCCGGATCGTTCAGATATTCTTTATCGTATTTTGTCTCAGATTCTTTTAATAAGGTTGAAATTTCCAAAGGAGACGGAATCTGCTGAATGATATCAGATATGACATCCTCAGAAATAGATGGTTCTTCTATTTTAACAGAATCCAACACACCGGATATTTCATCTGCGGAAGGTTTTTTCTTCGAGTCACAAGAAGAAAGAACTGTAAGGATAGCCAACAGTCCTAAGAGTATGTTTTTCATATAATTCTTTTTTATCATAACAAAAATAGAAATTCCCTTAGTTAATACAAATTCTCCTTTTTTAAAATATTTATTTTTTTAACTCTTGCTATAAATCCATCTTTAACTGAAGCTAGCAAGTCGCACTCAACTTAGGAATCTTTTTTCTTCAATTTAATATTACCAAAAAACTCTAAAGCTTTTCTAAACAGCTCAAAATATAGCGTAATATATAAAATTAAAGACATGAACCATATAACAAGTATGTTAAAATAAAAAGTATCCATGTAAATCCCTGCAAAATACTTTTCAGGAGCAAAGAAATGTGTCCTATAATTTAATGGATTATTGGGTTTTTCCGGTGTATTGAAAACAGGATCAATCTGTTGAATCAATTCACCTTTAAATTCAATAACCCTATCCTCAACTGTGAGGTTTCTTACTAAATCAGATAAACTTTCATTAAAATATAGATCTTTAGCTTCATTTAGATTAAACTGATAAGCTGAATCATTTTCTAAATGGAATTGTAAGGTCTCTTTCTTTTTAACTGCTAAATTAAATTCATTTATATAATGATCTCTCAATTCATCAGTATAGCTACTGATCATGGATATTTTCTCTTTATTGATAGATTCTGGATTTAGCAATTGCTCTAAGTCCTTGCCTTCTAAACTACCTTTGAAAGGCTCTTTATTGATTGCATTATAGATAATCTCAATTGCATATTCTGTCTCTTCCTTCGCTTTTATTTCATCAGAACCAAGATTATTTTCAATCACTCTAAGCTTTTCCCTGATTTTTTTAGTTAAGAAAGAAGATTTAAAATCAGCCGTCTTTTCATCAGACTCGATATCATAAAAATATTCCTGATATCCATTATTTTTAAACATGTCAACCGCTAACGCTTCATATGCCCATCTTGAGGTCATTAAATCAGCTACAATAGGCACCTTACCTTTTGTACTTATGAAATCATTTAGCTTATCAAAACTAAATAATAAACCACTCAAAATCATTTGAGGTATTAATAATAAAGGAATTAGGATGTAGACTGTAACAGCTGATTTAAATGCCGCACTTACGTTCAGACCTAAAACATTGGCAAAGCATGAGGTGGTAAATAAAATAGCCCACATACTAATGGTGGCGTCTCGTATTTCCAGTACTAACACACCTATTATAACATAAGTTAAAGTTTGAATAGCTGATAACGTAAATAAAATGGTGATTTTAGATAGCAAATAGCTATTCCAGCTTAAATTCAAGAATGACTCACGTTTAAGAATTTTTCTATCCCTAATAATCTCTTCCGCACTAACTGTTAGCCCCATAAATAAGGCTACAATGATACTCATCAATAAAAATGCAGGTAAATTATCATTAAATCTGTAGATATAATCATCCCCTGTAGGTGCACTTCTGTATTTAATAATGAATGCAAGCAATAGAGCAAGAAATGGAGCTTCTAATAAGTTAATAAATAAATACTGTTTATTGCTTAATTTAGAAAGCGTATCCCGAACCGTGAAAATTACAGTTTGCTTTAATTTATTAGGAATAGCTAAAGTAGATGGTGGGGCTTTTTCTTCTTCTTTAACTGGTTTATGATCAAAATGATCATGATAAAACTCTCTCCACTGAGTTGGATTAACTTTTCTTTTATTGGTTAGCTGACCATATTCATCTACAACTTTCGCCTCAACTATATTAAAAATTTGTTCCGGGTTAACATTACCACATGTTGGACATACTCCCCTATCCGCATCAACTTGATTAGTTGTTTTCTTAAAATAGGTTACGGCTTCAACTGGATGTCCATAGAATATCTGGTAACCTCCTGTATCCATTATAACCATCTTATCAAACATTTTATAAATGTCAGATGATGGTTGGTGGATTACTACAAATATAAGTTTACCTTTCAAAGTTAACTCTTTCAGTAAATCAATTACATTTTCTGAATCTCTTGATGACAAACCTGAAGTTGGTTCATCCACAAACATTACGGCAGGCTCTCTAATTAGCTCCAGTGCAATATTTAGTCTTTTCCTTTGTCCACCAGAAATAGTTTTATCTAAAACTCCTCCTACTCTTAAATCTTTTCTTTGTTCCAATCCAAGATTCTCTAAAGTATCCATCACTCTTTGATGAATATCTTCTTCAGACATATTAGCAAAGCAAAGCTTGGCATTATAATATAAGTTCTGGTAAACTGTAAGCTCTTCAATTAGTAAATCATCCTGAGATACATATCCTATGATCCCTTGAAGCTCCTCTTTATCTTCATTTAGATCTAAACCGTTAATTTTAATATGGCCGCTAGTTGGAGGATGAATTCCAGCCAATACATTCATTAGAGTGGTCTTACCAGCTCCTGAAGCTCCCATTATTCCGACTAATTCTCCAGGCCCTTCAAAAACATTAACGTTTCTTAATCCTAGTTCCCCATTTGGAAACTGAAGCACAATATCTTCTGCATTAAAAGATAAATTAACCTGTTCAGCATCGGATAAGAACTTTCGAATTAATTCAGAATAGTATAAGGCTGCACCTTTAGGTGTTTTAATAGTACTACCATGAGAAAACAGATAAACAGAATCTGTTTTCATGATAAAACCATTTAAATTTATTTCTTCAGTGCCAGTGTATTTTACAAAATACATATCGACACTTCTAACATTCAAGAATAGTATCTCACCGTCTATATCAGCATGAACATGAAGTGCATCTTCAGCCGGAGTATCATTATTAACAGCTAAGATATCCTCAAATTGAACAAGTTCTTTTGAATCAGACTTGATTACAAAACTTTCAATTAGCTTAAACTCATCTTTAACAATGTTAAAGACATTGGAAACCGTATCAATGATTTCCATTCTTTGAGGAGTAAAGTTTTTGTCAGCAGAAACCATTTCCAAAAGCTTTATAAGTACAACAACTTTCTGCTTTTGGGTTAGAGTTTTATTGATCTTTTTACAGATTGCAAGAGTACGAACAGAGTCTCTTACTGAGGTAAGTTTTTTCTTTTTAGCTTTCCCGTCTTCTTCCTCTTTTTCAGGTTCAACACCCCAGCCTACTAACTTATCGTAAAGCTCTAAATATTCTTTAATAGAGTCTTGGTCGAGCTCTTGCTGGAAGAAACCGATAACAAAATTTCTTTCTTTTTCGGTTACCCCTCCATCCTGCTTGGTGATAATTCCAAATAGTTGAGTTAAGGCTTTGAGTATCTCTTCACTCATATAAAAAGACGGTTTTTACTAATTATTGATAAAAAACAATAGGCCATTCTTATCTATGGCCTATAAATGATAAATAAATTTATCTAGAATTAATACGTTTTAAATTCGAATGGAATTTCAACCAATTCTGAAAATTCCTCTCCTGCTTCTTCCATATCTTCATCATCTTCATGGAAATACCAATCAATAGTAACCCCATCAATATCCTCTAGAGATGAAAGCACATCCAAAATTAATTTTGAAGAAGCCGTATTAAAATATTCTAGTTTAAAAGTAAATAAAGTTTCAGGATTAGGATCTTCTCCGTAAGCAGAAATCCAATCTAGTATTGGTTGATAAAACTCAGCTGAATCTTCAGGTAAAGAGCGTCCTGAAATTTCAAATATACCATTTCCTTTATCTAATAATATTTTGGGGGTATCTTCTGTTCCTTCTAGGTTAATGATTTCCATATTTAATTTTATGTTTTATAATTTAAAGTTAAACTAAAATTTAGATTTTAAAATCTCAAAATCGTAGTGGTTAAAGAAAAGAAATAAAATCCTTCTCCCATGTCTTCAAAATCATATTCTAATTTTTGACCAGACTTACGCGCCATATCAACAAATCCTAAGCCAGCACCACCTTTATCGGATAAGCTATTTGATTTAATAATATCCTTATACATAGCCTTTAATCCATCTTTATCTAGTTTATTTATGCTATCAATTCTCTCTTTCAGAGAATCTGCTGTTTCCTTATCAACTGGATTACCACTAGTCACTACATATCTATCGTCTTCTTTACCAATAATAAAAATTGCAGCATTTCTTTTTGCTGAAAGTGGATTAAAATCATCAGAATGTTTTACAATATTTTGTAAACACTCTACCATTACATTAAATACTTTCCGTTTAATGCTAGACTCCTCACCCATAGAATCCATGTTTCTTTCTGCCATTGCCAAAACTGACTTGGTAATTTCCTGGGTGAACTCACCCTCATATACCAAAATAAGGTTTCTAGACAGCATGGTTTTATGTAGGTCGTATATATACTTCATGTTGTTAATAGGTTAAAAAGCCGATTTAAATAACAGCTAAATTTATTTCAAGCCTTAAATTAAATAATTTTATTAATAATTAAACTTTTACTAGTTAAAATCTAATACCGATTAACAACACATCATCTGTCTGTTTATAATCAGCTTTCCAGTTTTCCCAAGCTTCATCAAATATTACATGCATTTCATCCATGTTTTTACCATGATTATCGACTATAGTCTTTCTCAAACGCTTAGGTCCAAATTTTCTATTTTGTGGCCCACCAAATTGATCTGGGAATCCATCTGAACAGAAATAAATTGAATCCCCTGTTTTATACTTGATCTTATGATTATCAAAATTGGTTTGGTTACGATAAATACCACCACCAATTGGGAATTTATTACCTTTAATTTCATCTAACTCACCATTAGCATGTAAATAATATAAAGGCCTATGAGCTCCGGAGTATTCAATTTGATTTTTCTTCTTATCTATTTTACAGAATGCGATATCCATACCATCTTTTGTAGTGGAATCATCTCTATCCTGTCTTAAAGTTGATGTAACTCCTGCATCTAACTTATCTAAAATCACACCAGGATCAGTGATTTTTTGAGAGCGAACAATATCATTTAACAAGAAGTATCCAATTAATGATATTAAGGCACCCGGCACACCGTGTCCTGTACAATCCACAGCTGCTATGTAAATTACATCATCTACCTCTATGTACCATGGGAAGTCACCACTTACCACATCCTTAGCTTTATACAGGATAAATGAATCAGGTAGCTGTTGTCTAATCACTTGATTGTTAGGCAAGATTGCACCTTGAATCCTCTTCGCATAATTGATAGATTCTGTAATCTTTTTATTCTTAGAAGCAATTTCTAATTCAATGGCTTTACGATCTGTAATATCATGAGAAACTACTAATACAGACTCTAATACTTTCTCTTCGTCATATTCAGGAATAGCATTTACCTGCATGACCCTATCTCCCATTTCAGAAGGGAAATCTACCTCTTCAGTTACTTTTTCGTTTTCTTCTCTAACTCTATTTAGTAAATCAGCCCAAGCCTCAACGATTTTCGGCTCAATATCAGCTTCATGTAATCCCTTTTGAATTACTTCATCAGGCCTTTTACCTGTATAACGTTCAATCATCGGGTTCACATAGAAGAACTTACCTTCATTATCAATCCTGGTAATTAAATCTATTGAGTTTTCAGAAAGCGCCTGCATTTTACTTCTCATACGCTCTTCTTGCTCAGCTCTTCTTCTTTCAGTAATATCTCTGGTATTGAATATAATACCCTGGATGGCAGGATCTTCTAATTGGTTAGTTCCTGTAACCTCTACCCATACATATTCATTATCACTGTTTAAATACTGATGCTGCATAGTGATTGATTCATCAGGATTATCAACCAAATGCAAGAATTGCTGATGTACTTCATCTTTAGAATCTGGATGAACTTTATCAAGCTCCGTGGTATCGATAATATCTTCCTGTTTGTATCCTAAAATCTTCTCTACTGAAGGAGAAATATATCGAACCGTACCATCCTTTTCATAAATTGTAATAACCTCAGAAGCATTTTCAAGAAGCAACTGCATACGTTTCTGAGTTCTATTTACCTCTTCGATCTGATCCTCTAACCTTTGGTTAGTACGCTTCAACTCTTCTTGAGTAGCTTCCATCTCTTCTGCGTTTTGTCTTAAAACTTCTTGTTGTTCTTGAAGCTCCTGACTCATGGTTTGAGACTCAGCCAATAATTTACGCGTTCTTTCATTTACTTTTATGTTGAATACCGTTCTAGCAATAATCAAACTAATTTCTTCAACAAACTTTATTTGACTAGAATCGAATCTATGGAATCCAGCAAATTCTAAAACACCATATACTTTTTCATCTGTAATTAATGGTACAATTAGTATACAGCTTGGTCTTTTATCCCCTAATAAACCTGAAGTAACACTTATATAGTCATAAGGAATTTCAGTTCTTAATAATGTATCTTGTTCAATTGCTGATTGCCCTACAAGTCCTTCGGCAAACTTGAATTGAGCCTTTAAATATTTCTTTTTATTGTAAGCGTAGCTTGATTTCATTTCAAGGAAATGATTATCTGAATCATCATCATTAAGCACATAAAATGCACCTTGAATGGCATCAATCTTCTTAGTAACATACATCAAAATTTCGTCACCAAGCTGCTCTAAATCATCATTACTTCTTAAGATTTCGCCAATTTCAGCAACACCGGTAACAATCCAGTTACGTTCCTTATCTCTAATTTCAGCTTCCTGAATAGAGTTACGCATGTTAATTAATGAATTACCTAATGTATCTTCCTCAGATATAGGTTTGAAGTCAGCTTTAAAATCACCTTCTCCAATTTGCTTTGCAAAATTTGCAGTATTCTTTAATGATGAAACATAACCATCTAAAATGGTAGCCATTTCACCAATTTCATCATCTGAATTTTTAGGTACATTATTCGGAAGTATACCTTTTCCTAATAGTTTTAAAGTTTCTTTTAATGATAAAATAGGGTTTAATAAAACTCTTGAGAAAATAACTGAAATAATAAGTGATAATATGAGAATGATAATTCCAGTATATACAAATTTGCTTATTAAGCCAGATAATTGCTTATTGACCTCCTCCTGCGTAATAAAGGATGAAATCCCCCACCCCACTTGTGGGATTGAAGTCCAAGCAGAAAGGACATCCTCATCCATATAATTTACATCTTTCGAATATCCTTTCTGACCCAGTGCCGCCTTTTGAACTCCAACAGAATTATTATCCTTTAGCATTACAAATGAAGGAGCTAAACTGTCGTTTTTATGCTTTAGTTTAGATAAATAAAGCGCTTTGTTATCTTCTTGAGCAGTTAGGATGCTCTCAAATGATTTGAAATTGGTTTGATTAGAATTCACTATTTCATAAATGGATTCCATTTTCTTTGCCATTATTAATAATCCTGCAGGACTATTATAATCATCAATTAATGGCATACCATATAAAACATACTCTGTATCACCGAATTTTTCAGGAGTATTAAAAGTAGCTGAATTAATAGCTAGTTTGTAGAATGATTCATTTAAATCCTTAATGTTTGAACCTGTATTAAGTTGTTCAATAGAGTTATTAGAATTGAAAATAATATCACCACTTAAATCAGTAATCATTACTGCATCAATAGAGTAATTTTCAACAAATGATCTGATATCAGTTTCTATTTCATATAATATTGCTGATTGAAGGCTATCAACATTTAAGGTTGTGTCTTCTTCCTGATATTTTCTAACCCCGCTTTGAATTGAAATCAAACCTGATATGTGATTGGCATTATTTTGAATCCCTTCAAATATATTATCAATCTTATCAGCCTTCTGATTAGTATGAGACATTAATTTATCAAAATTCAATTTTTCGATTGAATCTCGATTCATGTTATAGGTAATAAAACTAACCGTGATAACACTCACTAATACCACAAAAAGTAGAATTGCAGTAATTTTAGTCCCGATTTTTATGTTTTTAAACATATTGAATTCTTTGATACTAAAAAATGAATTATTTTTCCTCTGTTTCTTTTGGTTTAGCTTTATCTAAATCATTTGCAAGCAATGCTAAAGATCTTTCCACTAAAACTTCTTGAGTATTGTTAAAAGCTTTGAAAGAAGCTATTTCAGCAACACCTAATAATTTATCATCCTTCATGATAGGACATAAAATAAGATGAGCAGGATTAGATTCTCCCAAACCAGATAATATCTTGATGTAGCCTTTCGGAATATCTGTAATATTAATTAATTTTTGTTCTTTAGCTACTTGACCTGCAAGGCCTTCACCAAATTCGTATGATACTGTTTGACTTTCAGGTAACACGAAAGCATATGCAGCAAATAATTTGATTACATTTTTACCATCCAGTTTATCTGCTAAATAAATGGCCGCTTGACTCGCTTCCAATTCATCTGCTAAATGAGATAATAGCTTTTCGGCTTTGGCTTTAACATCAGAAATCTTCTTGAGGGTAGCATTGATTTCTTTTAAATCATCATCAATGTTGGAATCATCATCTTGTGATTGCTCATTCTTCTTGTTTTCCTTCTTCTCTTTAAATTTCTCAATGTAGACTACATTATTGTCATTATCAGAGCTTTTATTGAATAAGTGAAGTAAAATAGCTAAAAATCCCAGTAAAACTGAAACACCAGCAAATAAATACAACTCATTCAGAATTGGCTTCATTTCTGATACCTCATCTAAACTGATTAAATGCGTAACATTTGCTATTCTTTCAGGAAAAATAAACAGATAGTAAGCTAACCCTATGATGCTCAGGGTAAAAAGTAAAGAAGTAATAAGCGCTAAATTTCTATATAATGCTTTCATATAATCACAACTCTGTTATTGAAAATGTAACATTATTTTCTGAAATCTAAATATTAAACTATCATCAGAAAGTAACTACATCTTACAATCAACTTTTTCAAATTGTTGAATTCTAAATAAATTACGTTTGTTAAAAAACAAACATTACCAAATATATATAATTGTATTGCTTTTAAGGCAATAAATTAAAAATCATTTATACATTTTGTCCAATTCTTTAAGGAATTGAACGATCTCTTGGACTTTTAAAACATAATCTATTTCTGTAATCTTTTTTGCTGCTGTTGGCATCGTATCAATCATACATTCTTCAGGGTCTTGGATAATAGTCAAACCTTTTCGGTCTTTTATTCTTTTCATTCCTAAAGCTCCGTCTTTATTTGCTCCAGATAGCAAAATACCGATTAATTTATCTCTATAATTATAGGCTGCAGTCTCTAAAGTAATATCAATTGCAGGTCTTGAATTATTAAACATTTCTTCGGTCGATAAAGCAAAAGAGTTTCCTAACTCAACGGATAAGTGATAGTTAGCCGGTGCTAAATATACCTTCCCTCTTTTAATGTTTTCCTTATCATATGGCTCAACAACTGGCTTAATACTTTTAATAGATAATGCCTCAACAAACCCATTTCGCACATGTTTTAGTCTGTGCAAACATAGGATAATAGGTAAGCTGAAATCAGCAGGAATTGAAGATAGTATTTGAGTTATCCCTTGAAAACTACCTGCAGATCCACCGATTACTATAGCCTTATATTTATTATCGAGATTAAATCGAGCCATTGAGTACTTTTTTGTACAGACCTCAGTCTTTAATTTTCTTATAAATTTTTTCTTCGTTATTAACTACGATAAACTTATTGGCAATTTCACACCATATTAAAGATTCTTTAGAGCCAATGACCAAATAGCCATATTTAAATAAGCTTTCATGATGTTTCTTTAATACTTCATTTTGCAGGTTTTGATTGAAGTAAATCATCACATTTCTACAAAGAATTAAATCAAATTTGTTGAAAACCACACCTTGAACTAAATCATGTTCTCTAAAAGATACATTTTCTATAAGTGATTTATCCATTACGGCTTTACCGTTTTCTTCCTTGAAATAATCTTTGAAATTATTCTTCCCTTCGAATCGGATATAGTTTTTTTCATTTAGCTCCATATTTTTCATGGAGTAATGACCTTTTTTAGCTTTTTCCAGTATTACTTTATCAATATCGGTTGCAATAATTTTTGCTTTATGTAAAATACCCATTTCCTTTAGTAAAATGGCCATAGAAAAAACTTCTTCACCAGAGGAGCAGCCAGCGTGCCATATACTAATAGTGTTATGATTTAATAATATATTGGGAATTACGTTATCACGTAATTCTCTCCAAAATGGAGGATCTCGGAACATCTCAGTCACATTTACTGTGATCTCTGCAATAAATTCATCGAAAAAGGATCTATCATCTTTTAGTCTTTTGATTAACAAATCTGCAGACCCAAATTTATAGAGCTCCATAATTCTGAGTATCCTTCTTCGAAATGAGGACATGGCATAATTGGTGAAATCATATCTGTACTGTTCTTTCACCAACTCAGTTATGCGCCTCAAATCCGATATTTCTATATCCTGTCTATTCATTTGAATTACATCAATTCTACTTTAAAACTATATCTCATCCCAATTAATAAAAATCATCTTAAAAAATATGCTAGATGTATGATTTTATATTAATTTCTTTGAAAATCTAGTCAATACTTCGATTAGTTTAAAAATAATAAAATGTCATTTAATATTAAGATTAATTAATTATATCTGCAATAATTAAGCATTGTTCTTACAAATTGTTATGGAAATAACATATTTCAATATTTTTTACTCATCTGAGTTTTTTGTGCTTTTCATATTAATAACTTTGTCGTTGTGGAAACTAAAAAAACTATGCAAAACATCTTACTTTTAGGAGCGGGTCGCTCTGCAACTTCACTTATCAATTATTTAAAATCTAATGCTGAAAAAGAAAATTGGCATATCAAAATAGGAGATTTTGATATCAAACTAGCTGAGGAAAAAGCCGGAAATCATCCGAATACCTCATTTATTCAGTTCGATATATTAAATGAAATACAAACTCAGGATGAAATCGCTAAAGCTGATTTAGTTATTTCTATGTTGCCTGCAAGATTTCACCCAAAAGTAGCTACTGCTTGTGTTGATTCTGGAAAACATATGGTAACGGCTTCTTATAATAGTCAGGATATTGAAGATTTATCTGACATTGCAAAAAGTAAAAACATTCTCATTCTGATGGAATGTGGTTTAGATCCAGGTATCGATCACATGACTGCAATGGAAGCAATGGACAAAATTCATGAGCAAGGCGCGAAATTAACTTCTTTTAAATCCTATACTGGAGGATTAGTAGCGCCAGAAAGCGATAATAATCCATGGCACTATAAATTCTCATGGAATCCTCGAAATGTGGTATTAGCAGGACAAGGAACAGCGCAGTTTATAAGAAATGGAAAATATAAATACATACCCTACCATAAATTATTTAGCCGATATGAAAAGATTGAAGTAAATGGATTAGGAGATTTTGAAGGCTATCCGAATAGAAACTCACTTAAATATAGAAAAGTCTATGGTATTGAAGAAATCCCTACTCTTATTAGAGGGACATTCAGAAAAGCAGGATTCTGCGATGCCTGGGATGTATTTGTGCAATTAGGGGTAACAGATGACACTTACAAAATGGAGGCCCTTGATGAGATGACAATTCGTGATTTCTTTAATGCTTTCTTACCCTATGATAAAGTTAAGCCTATAGAAGAAAAACTAAGTGATTACTTAGGTTTAGGAATGAACTCTGAAACCTTTAAAAAACTTGAGTGGTTAGGCATTTTCGAAGACAAGAAAGTACCCATTACGGAAGGAAGTCCAGCACAAGTGATGCAAGCTATTATGGAAGCAAAGATGAGTTTAGAGCCTGAGGACAAAGACATGATTGTTATGCAGCATCAGTTTGAATACGAACTTGATGGCAAGAAATATAGACTGGACTCATCAATAGTTTCAAAAGGAGATGATCAGTTAGAAACCGCTATGTCGAAAACTGTTGGTTGGCCAATGGGAATTGCTATCAAAAACATTCTTAATCATAACATCAATCTAAGAGGTGTTCAAATCCCTACAAAGAAAGAAATTTACGAACCCATTTTAAAAGAATTGAATACAATGGGTGTACAATTCAATGAAAATATAATTGAGATTGAAGACTAAAATATAGTTAAGAAATCTTTCATTAGTGATATATAAAAGGGGTGGAAATTATTATTTTCATCCCTTATATAAATCTTCCCATTTTGAATTTTTGTACTAATCTCTTCTCTTTTAAAAGATTTAAATAACCTAATTGTCTTCGAATTAGGCTTATGCATTAAACAAACACTTTTAAAACAGTTAAATCCTAATTTATTGATTTCCATTTCAAAAAGCTTCATTTCAAATTCCGGAAGCATAATATGAAGCTCTCCCCCATCAGCTAAATTCAATTCTATTCCTTTTGCTAAATCATGAAAAGATAATTGGTCAGTGTGATAAGCCGTATTTTTAGCTTGATTTGATTTGGACTGTAGGTGGTTATTGAAAAAAGGAGGATTGGTAAATATCAAGTCATATTTTGAATCATTATTAAATTGCTTAAAGTCTACATTTACAGCATTTAGCCTTTCATGCCAAACTGAATTATTAAAATTATACCTAGCCTCATTGGTAGCTTTTTCATTAATATCAATTGCATCAATATGTATATTTTCAAATCTCTGAGCTAGTATTAATGATAATACACCAGTACCAGTCCCGATTTCTAATACACGATTTACTTTATCAGGAATTTCTAATTGTGTTGCAAAAACGGTTGCGTCTGTGGTTATTTTTGCTGCACTGTCTTTTTGCCTAACAGTAAACTTTTTAAATATAAATTCAGACACAACTGTTAGTTAAATTAGAAGTAAAATCTAAATGAAATTCCGCCTCCAAACCAAATACCAGGAGTGGGAGTAAAATCATATGTAGGTTTTAAATCTATTCCTAATACCCAAGGAATTTCTGTAAATACATATTCTATTCCAATAACTCCATCAATACCTATGGTAAATCCCCTTCCTCTGCCTTCGAAATAATAGCCCGGGCGGGCAATATCAGCATTAAAAAACCCTGCATGAAAACCACCTCCGTAATACCATTCTAAATATGGTATATTAAAAGCATTTGATTGTTTTTCATACAAAGCAGTAATTTCAAAACCTCCTCTGTAGGCTGAAACTATTGCTTCTGCAGCATCCCTTTTAGTAAAAAAATATTTAGTATTTAATCCGGTAGGAAATCCACCTCTTACTCCTACAGCTGTTTTATAATTTTGAGCTTTTGAAATAGAAACACTTAAAATAAAAATACTGATTATTAAAAAACCTATTTTATTCATATCACCTTGAAATCAAAAAGCTTATATCAAGTTAAGCTTATATATTTTTTTCAAATCCTTCATCAATTGCATGTGGGCCATTTTCAGCTTTAAACACTGCTAGTTGATCGCACCTTTCATTATCAGGGTTTCCAGCATGTCCTTTCACCCAGTGAAACTTCAAATCATAGCCTTGGCATACTTCAAGATATTGCTTCCATAAGTCCACATTTTTCTTTCCTTTGAAGCCTTTTTTCACCCAGTTAGTCAGCCATCCTTTTGTAATGGAATCCACAACGTATTTGGAGTCACTATAAATATGAACAGGATATTTTTTAGTTTTTAAACTTTTAATAGCTACAATAATAGCTAATAATTCCATCCTATTGTTAGTCGTATTTCTAAAACCAGCAGATAGCTCTTTTACTTTATCTCCAAAACGAAGCACAACACCATAGCCACCAGGACCAGGATTTCCTAAAGCAGAACCATCTGTATATATTACAATCATTAAAAAAAGTTTTTAAATAGTTTTATTGAAATAGCTAATAAGATTATACCAAACACCTTTCTTAAAATACTAAAGCCTGCTTGACCAATTTTTCTTTCCAACCATCCACAAGTTTTCAAAACTACAAAAACTAAAAGTAAATTAATGACTACTCCAATAATGATATTTAAAGTTTGATATTCTGCCTTTAAAGATATTAATGTAGTCATCGTTCCTGCTCCTGCTATAAGCGGAAAAGCTATTGGCATAATAGAGGCACTTGAAGCAGAGCTGTCTTCATGCTTAAATAGCACTATACCAAGCACCATTTCCATACCAATCAAAAACATTACAATCGCACCAGCAATGGCGAAAGACGCTACATCTAATCCAAATAATTTAAGAATAGATTCCCCTAAAAAAAGAAATACAATCATTATAATACCAGCCACAATTGTAGCTTTACCCGATTGTATATGACCTAGTTTTTTCCTTAGATCCATAACAATTGGCACAGAACCCAAAATATCAATTACCGAAAATAGGATAAGTGATACTGAAATAATTTCTTTAAAATTCAGCATGTTTAAAAATTTTGCGCAAAAGTACAATAAATAATTAGCTTCTTACTAAAAATTTATAATTGCTGGAAGAAATTAATTAATTCAATAAAATCTTGATTTGGAATAGCAGGGAAATTCGCAATCCTTAGGGTTGTATCTTTTAATTCTCCATATCCATTCCCTAAGATAAAACCTTTTTTATCAGCAACTTGCTTTATAGTTTTCAATTTCCTTTCATTTGAAGAAAGGCAAAAAACAGTATCAGATTGAAATTCAGGATTTGTTATAATGGGAGCTAAATAATCTATCTCAGTTAATTGATTGAAGAATAGCTCTTTACGCTCAATCAAGTTATTATAAATCGCTCTGATATTTTCAACATTTTGCATCAATCTATTTAAAAGAAAAATGTTACTAATGTTAGGGGTATAATGCGTTTCATTCTTGCGGGCATTTTTTAAAACGAAATTAAATGAATTATAAAATTTATTATCACCTATTTCTTTTGCTACCCCTATTGCTTTTGGACTCACAATCATAATAGCCATTCCCGAGGGCAAGCCAAAACATTTTTGAACAGAGGCATACCAAATATCTCCTAAATCCCAATTTAAATCATAACCAGCCATAGAAGACGTTGCATCGTAAGCTATTAGGCTATCTGGAAAAAGATCTCGTATGTATTTCTGATAATTTTCAGGAATTGCATAACCATTGGAAGTTTCGTTATGCGTTAAAGCAATTAATTCAGGAGAATCTGTTGGATTTTTTATTTCAACAAATTCCGATATGTTAAATTCCTGTCCTTCAGATGAAGAATGAATCTTGGATGTATAATTAAACCACTTTTCCCCAAAAGCACCATTGTAATAATGTATTGAGGCTTTTTTAACAAAAGATTGTGCAATGATTTCCCAGCATTCCGTTGCTGAGGAAACCATTACAATCTCATAATCTAATGGAATGTTTAATTTAGATTTTAATAAAGTTTTAGTTGTCGCAAAAAGCTCATGGAATGAGTCTGATCTATGATTTTTCTCCAGAATACCCAAATCCATTGCCTCTTGAAAATATGTTGCGATTTGAGGATAGACTTTAGAAGGTCCTGGATAAAAATTATAACTCATTATTTGGTTTATTTCCCTTTAAAATCAGGCTTTCTTTTTTCAACAAATGCATTCATACCTTCCGTTTGATCTTCAGAAGCAAATGTTAAATAAAAGTTTTTACGTTCGAAATGTAAGCCTTCATCTAAATGCGTTTCAAAGGCTCTATTTACTGATTCTTTTGCTAATTTTGCGGCAACTGGGGACATTTGAGCTATTTGTTGAGCTAAATCTGAAGCTGCTTCTAAATACATTTCCGTAGGAACAACCTTATTCACTAAACCATAACTCATAGCTTCCTCAGCACTAATAAAGTTACCCGTCAAAACTAACTCCATTGCTTTTGCTTTTCCTATAGCACGAGTAAGTCTTTGAGTACCTCCAGCTCCAGGCATTACTCCGATTTTGATCTCTGGCTGACCAAATTTAGCGGTTTCAGATGCTACTATCATGTCGCAAGTCATGGCTAATTCACAACCACCGCCTAATGCGAAACCTGAAACGGCCGCAATTAAAGGTTTCTTTGTTTTTTTAATTTGATCCCAGGTACTGAATTGATCGACATTGAGCATATCAATCGCAGTTTTTCCTGCCATTTGCTTGATATCTGCTCCTGCCGCAAAGGCCTTTTCGTTTCCAGTTAGTATGATTACTCTAACGCTGTCATCTTCATCTAAAGTTTGTAATGCATTTTTCAATTCTGTCATCAATTGCAGATTTAATGCATTTAATTCTTTTGGTCGATTAAGATTTATTAGCGCTATATGCTTTTTATATTGATTGTTTACTTTAATAAATTCCATAATGTAAATATCAAAAAGCAGTGGGGTATAAAAAAGAAAAACCTTCTTTTTTCAAAGAAGGCTTTTCGTGTTAAACAGGTGTATGAATAAAATTTGTGTTTGTAATAGTATATACTGTTCGCAATAAAAAAGTAACCCCTGCCCGAAAACTTTTTTGAATTTTATTTGAAATAAAATGCAACTATTTGATTATCAGGTACAATGATTTTAAAAAATCTATTGAACTACCTCTTGAGGTGAAGATTCATTTTTAGAATCTTTAGATTTTTCTTTATTGTCTTCAGATAGGTACTCATTTATTTTAGATCGTATTTCTTGGTTAGAAAGATTATGGAATATTGTACCGTTTCTGGCAACGGATAATTGTCCGGTTTCTTCTGAAACAATCAAAATAATGGTATCAGTAGCTTCCGACATTCCAATTGCAGCTTTGTGTCTTAGTCCAAATTGAGCAGGAACATCTTTCTCTGTCACTGGTAAAACGCATCTTGCTGCAGTTATTCTACCTTTATGAATTATTACAGCCCCATCGTGCAAAGGACTGGTTTTATTAAAAATTGAAATCAATAATCTTTTTGAGACAATAGCATCAATTGAATCACCTGATTCTGCATAAAACTTCAATTCCGATCCTTTTGATAATACTATTAGTGCACCCGTATTTGTACCCCCCAATGATTTTGAAGCTTCTATTAAAGGGGTGATATTAAATTCATCTCCTTTTTTACGTTTCTTCCAAGGTAAGTTAGATAAGAATCCATTTTCGGAATTAAAAGAAGTAGTTTTCCCTAAGAGTAAAAGGAATTTTCTAATTTCTTGCTGGAAAAGGATTATGGCTGCAATCACCCCAACCCCCATAAATTGTCCTAAAATAGCAGAGAGCAGTTCCATTTCTGCTGCACGAACAACCAAATAGATTAAATATAGTGATAGGAAGCCTACAAAAATACGTACCGCAACACTTCCTCTCATCAGGCTATAAACCTGAAATAAAAGAAAACTCACTAAGGCGATATCCAAAACATCGACAAAACTGACTTCTAAAAACCCTATGTTAAATCCAAATATCAATTCTTCAGTTGATTATATAATTTTATCGTTTCTTTCGCCTCTTTCACATCATGAACTCTTAATATACTAGCTCCATTCATTAATGCAACCATATTTAAAGCCGTAGTCCCATTTAAAGCATTCTCAGCATTAGTCTCTAAAGTTTTATAAATCATTGACTTTCGAGATACTCCAACTAAAATAGGACAATTTAATACTTCAAAATAGGTTAAATTATCAAGTATTTCATAATTCTGCTCTCGACTTTTTGCAAAGCCAAAGCCAGGATCAATGATTACATCATTTACTGCTAACTTTCTAAGTTTATTTAGCTTCTGACTTAATTCGAAGGTTACATCTTTTATAAGATGATCATATTGATTCAGTTTCTGCATGGTGGCAGGTGTTCCTCTCATGTGCATCAATATGTAGGGAACATTCAAATCTGCCACCCTTTGAAACATTTGATCATCTAAATTACCTCCAGAAACATCATTTATTATAGCTGCTCCGGATTCAATGGCCTCTTTTGCTACTTCAGATCTAAAAGTATCTATTGAAATAACTAAATCAGGGAATCTCTTGTTTACGGATTCAATTAAAGGTAAAACTCTTTGCTTTTCCTCCTCAACAGCAACTTCTTTCGCATTTGGTCTAGTCGAATATCCTCCTACATCCAAAATATCTAAACCATCATCAAGCATTTTCTCTACTGTGCGAAGCGCATGATCCAATTTTAAGTTTTTTCCGCCATCATAAAAGGAATCGGGAGTAGTATTCAAAATCCCCATCACTTTGGGATCTGATAAATCCATTAAGTTACCTTTTACAAGAAGTGTTTTTTTATGAGAAAATGCTTTATCTTTCGCTTCCAAATATTTTTAAAGTAGAATTTTAAATTAAAACGCTATTTGATGACCCAAACCGAAAGCGAATATAAGGAAGTTATTGCGCTGTGTAAAGATGTTTTTGAAAAGAAGACAAAAGATTACGGTACAGCTTGGAGAATTTTAAGATTACCCTCAATAACCGATCAATTATTTATTAAAGCACAGCGAATAAGATCCATACAGGAAAAAGGCACTCAAAAAATTGAAGAGGATATAAAAAATGAATTTATTGGCATTATTAATTACTCAATTATTGCCATAATTCAAGAATCACTTGATGAAAATGCTCCTCTTGAAATCTCTGCAGAAGATTTAATGCCAAAATATCAGGCAGTGGCTGATGAATCCTTAGCTTTATTACTTGATAAAAATCATGATTATGATGAGGCTTGGCGTGATATGAGAATCAGTTCTATCACCGATATCATTTTAATGAAACTTTACAGAGTGAAACAAATTGAAGATAATAAAGGTAAAACTTTGATATCTGAGCCTGTAAAAGCAAATTATCAAGACATGATTAATTATGCTGTATTCTGTTTAATCAAATTAAAAGAAGAGAAATAATATGAGAACAGTTGTAGATATTATTAGATATATAGTTGGAGGTTTATTCGTATTTAGTGGTTTAGTAAAGGTTGTAGACCCTGTAGGAACAGCCATAAAGCTAGAAGAATATTTTGCGGTTTTTGCTGGGGATATTGCTTCATTCTTTTCAATTTTTGAGCCTTATGCTTTAGTTATAGGAATCGTTTTAAATGTGTTAGAAGTAACATTAGGAATTGCCCTAATGATTAGGTGGAGAGTTAGATATACGATGAATCTACTAAGCATCATGATTGTATTCTTCACTTTTCTGACCTTTTATACGGCATACTTTAATAAAGTAACAGATTGCGGATGTTTTGGAGATGCCATTACTTTAACTCCCTGGCAATCATTCACAAAAGATGTAATTCTATTAGTTCTAATAGGGTTCTTATACTTTAATATTAATAAAATTAAAGAAAGTACATTTGGCCCTAAAAATGTAATAGTAGTCTGCGTTACCGCAATTAGCTTACTTTTATGTATCTATTCTGTAAAGCACCTTCCTATTATCGATTTTAGAGCTTACAAAATTGGGACTAATATTCCTGATGCTATGAAGGCGAAAGAAAATCCAAAATTTCAATATACTTTTGAAAAGGACGGGGAAGAAATAAAATCTTATGAGTATAAGTCTGAGGAAGAGGGCTATAAATTAGTTGGACATGAAATTACAAATCCTGAAGCTTCTACTCCTAAAATAACTGATTTTGCTTCTTGGGATGAATCAGGTGATAAAACACAATACCTTTTGAATGGGCAGAAACTTTGGATAATTGCATATGATATTGCCAATGCTAATACTGGTGGCTTAATAGAAGTTAATGATCTTTTATCCAGATTAGGCCCAGGTATTGAACCCATCATATTAACTTCTTCTTCAGCGGAGGATGTACTCAGAATTAAAGCATTGCGAGGGCTAAAAGCTAATTTCTATTATGCAGATGCTACAGTTTTAAAAACTATTATTCGATCTAATCCTGGCTTAGTTTTAGTTAAAGATGGAACTATTTTAGATAAATGGCATTTTAATGATGTACCTAACCCAATTGATGTCAGAGAAAACTTATAATTAATGCGATATTTTCTTTTAGGGCTTCCAGGAAGTGGTAAAAGCCACTGGGGAAAAATTTGGGCCCGTGAAACTAGAAATTCATTTTTTGACTTAGACGAGGTAATTGAGAATAATGAAGGAGAGAGCATAAAAAATATTTTTAAAACCGAGGGTGAAGACCATTTTAGAAACTTAGAAAGCTTTTATCTTAATAAATTAATAGATAATTATCATGGATTAGTACTATCAACCGGAGGTGGTACTCCTTGTTTCAATGAAAATTTAAAACTTATGGCCAGTGCAGGAAAAACAATTTTCCTAAATCCACCCATTGAGGATATTGCTTCAAGAGTATGGAAACCTGAAACCAATGAGAGGCCAATGTTCAATCAATGCAAGTCTAAACAAGAAGCTTTTAGAGTATTAGAAGATTTAAAAACTAAAAGAATTATATATTACGAACAAGCTAATATAATACTTGAAAGGTGGGATGAGAACATAATAAAAAAAATAAAGTAATAGAAGGCCAGTTCAGCACTGGCCTATTTTTATTATAAACTTTTACCTATAGTTAGCCTGAAACTTGAAATATCTGATTCCGATCTTATTACGTCACTACTCATATCACTACTAGAATAAGCAACAAAATCAGGATTATCAAAACTGCTCAATCGGTATGTTGCATCAATAAAAAATCCATCTTTTTTCATTATACCAATTCCAGCAGAAATTGATTGTCTATTAAGATTGAAATTTTTATAAGGATTATCAAAATAAGCGTAACCTACTCTGGCCCGAAAAATATTAAGCCTTCCTTCTGCCCCAACTTTTAAATTAAAAGTACTATTCAAATTATTTCCAACCTCAGGGACATCTCCATCAAATGCTCCATTTGTACTACTATATCTTGCCGAAGTATAATCAACATATTCCAAATCTGCTGTTATAAACCCATATTTTGATATGAAAGTAGTAGCTCCAACAGACACTTTTTGTGGTAATCTTAGGCTATAAGATGGGACTTCATTAATTATTTCTTCTTCATAGCTAATATTCTCTTCACCTGTTTCAGGATTAAAGAAAAAGAAAGTTTCCATAGCTATGTCTTGTGTTTCGTTCATGGAAATAAAAGTTGGACTAGTATAGGAGAAGCCTACATTTAAAATGTTTATGGGTTTATAAATAGCCCCTAAAGTAAAAGCGGCTCCAGCACCAGAAATCATAGTTTCTTCATTTAAATCCATATAGTTAAGAAATGAATTATCTGGGGTCTCTCTAAAACTCCGTACCATTCTATAATTAAGAAAATTCACATTAAGTGCTGCTCCAATATATATCTTGTCATTATAGTTTGCACCGTAGGAAACATCCAAAGTAGTAATTCCACTATAGGTGTCAATATTTTCTCTCTGATCTGCTGATTGTGTTAAATATCCACCCGTATCCCCATCAAAATCATATCGATCTATTAAAAATGTATTGTTCTCAGTGTTGAAAGTCTGTAATAAATAAGTTTGATAAGCTAAATAGGTATAAGCATTTGAATTAGCTACATCATCAATTTCATTTCGGGTATTAAATTCTCTGAAACCATTTTCACTTAAAAAAGGAGTTAAGGCATTTTCAGTAAAATCATAAGCAATTCCGTTTTCATTTTGACTTACAGTTCCATTATAATTAATGTTATTATAGAAACTTTGCTTTTGATTTATTGCTAATCCAAAAGCTCCAGAAATCCATTTCGAATCTGCATATTCCTCGAATCGGTTTTGCAAAACAAACCCCATATTAGGAATTTGAAAATTCCCTCCCACATTATAATTATTATTCCCTTCATAGGTTGAGTTGAATTGTCCTAATCTTAAAACAGGAGAAATAGCCCATGAAGATCGATTATAAAATCCTAAACCAGCGGGGTTAGCTGAAATACTACTGATGTCACCACCTAAAGAAACATTAGCTCCACCTAAGCCAACAAAGCGAGCTGAACCTCCTCCATCGGTCTGACTGAACCTAACAGCGTCAGCAGTGTATAAAGGCACTTGAGCTGATGAATCAAAAGCCATCATTACACTCGCTAAAACCGCAAATATATAAACGGACGTTTTCATTTTACTAAATTTAAAAAGTTGAAGTTTAGACGTAGTCGTATTGTAAATACTCTGAAAAGTAATCGGTTAATTTAAAAAAAGCACCCTTTAGCAGGATGCTTTTTTAATATTATCTACCACCTCTTCCACCGCGTGAAGAGCTGCTCCCCCTTGAACTACTACTAGAGGATCTGCTGCTAGAAGACGATCTACTACTTGATGAAGATCTGCTGTAAGAGCTACTTGATCTTGAAGAAGAAGATGATGATCTTCCAAATGAAGAAGAACTTCTACTTGAGCCGGATGATCTTCCAAACGAAGAATTACTTCTACTTGCGCCAGTAGATCTACCAAACGAACTGCTACTTCTGGAACTGGAACCGAAACTACTCGATCTATCAGGATTAGAACTTCTTCCTGAAGAATATGTAGTTCTATTAGTTCTAGAGCTATTGTAGTATCTTGAATTATCTACAGCATTATTAGATCTACCTGTTCTACCACTCGTATAAGAAGATCTAGTTCTATCTCCGTTGTAAACTGCAGTTCTTGCTCCTCTTTCAGAAGCAGATGCAGTTCTCGCATATTCAGCTGTCCTAGAAGATCTAGTGTAAACTGGATTATTTGAACTTCTAGGTGTAGAAACTCTACTGCTTGCAGTTCTTGCAGAAGTTGCAGCTAATCTTGATGATCTATCAGCTGTGTTGGTACTTCTTAATGCAGTTCTACTTCTCTCTGTACCAACATTTCTACTTGCATTATACGTATTGACATTTCTGCTTCTTGTACTTGCTATTCTTGTATTATCTACAGATCTAGTAATTCTTGGTCTACTAGTATAAGTTCTATTTCTTCTGTTATTGCTGTAATCACCATAAAATCTGTTTTGATATAAGCCAGTATAATACCCATCGTAGAAGCCATTTCTATAACCATTATGATAAGCCCATAAAGAGTTACCTCCCCAGTAAGGATTTCTCCATGGATTCCCAAAGGCATATGGATTACCCCAGAATGGGTCATAGAAAAATGGATCGTAGAAACCTCTTCCATATCCTACAGACCAATAAGAACCACCCCATGAATTCCAACCAAAACCTACATTGAAGCCTGGTCTGAAGAAAAATGGATCATAAAACCCTCTATTAGCCCATGAATTGAACATCCAAGGATCATTCCATCCCATCATCCAAGGATTCATTCCTCCATAGAAATTATACACTTGAGTTTGTGCAATGCCATTTCCATTACGAGGGTCTCTCCCTTGTCTGGCTGCACTTTCATCATAATACCAGCCTTCCTCAGTGTTTTCAGCAACTGGTGGCGCTTGATTTAGCTCTGCATTATTTTCTTTTTCATTATTTTTTAAATCACGAAAATCTGAATCCGATTCAAATTGATCATAATCATAGCCCGATTTTTTTAATTCCTCTGCTCTGCGTTTCTCTTCCAAAGCAATCTTTTCATTCAATACTTTTCTATCTTTGGAATTAAAATAAAGGTCATCATTCTCAACTTTTAAATCAGATTGAGAAAAACCTATGTTCGGCATAAAAAATATGCTAATAAATAGTATAAAGCTTAAGGTTTTCATGGCTACATAATTTAATGTTTCTAATTTTACAACGTTTATCATCGCAAATTGATTTCCAATATATGAAATCTCTTTGTGATAATTAACATTAAATAGTGATACAAACTTCATACCAAATTATATAAAATGGCGAAAGGATTACCAAAAAGAAGTGAAGATTACTCGCTTTGGTACAACGAATTAGTAAAAAGAGCGGATTTAGCTGAGAATTCAGCAGTTAGAGGAAGTATGATCATCAAGCCCTATGGTTTTTCCATTTGGGAAAAAATGCAGAGAGAATTAGATGATATGTTTAAAGAAACGGGACATCAAAATGCATATTTCCCACTTTTTATTCCCAAATCGTATTTAAGTAAGGAAGCTGCCCATGTAGAAGGATTTGCAAAAGAATGTGCTGTTGTAACTCATTATAGATTAAAAAATG
Source organism: Marivirga arenosa (assembly GCF_030503875.2). Classification (NCBI taxonomy): domain Bacteria; kingdom Pseudomonadati; phylum Bacteroidota; class Cytophagia; order Cytophagales; family Marivirgaceae; genus Marivirga; species Marivirga arenosa. The sequence goes on from NZ_CP129968.2 coordinate 3,170,869, forward strand.
ATGAAAATGGAAAAGGCATTATTGTAGATCCTGATGCAAAACTAGAAGAAGAACTAATTGTTAGGCCAACTTCTGAAACTATCATTTGGAATACTTTCAGAAATTGGATTCAATCCTATCGTGATTTACCTCTTTTAATCAATCAGTGGGCAAATGTAGTAAGATGGGAAATGCGTACTCGTCTTTTTCTTAGAACAGCAGAATTTCTTTGGCAAGAAGGACACACTGCTCATGCTACTAAGCAAGAAGCTATTGAAGAAACCGAAAGAATGATCAATATCTATGCTGAATTTGCTGAAGAATTCATGGCATTACCAGTAATAAAAGGATTGAAATCTGAAAGTGAAAGATTTGCTGGGGCTCTAGAAACGTATTGTATTGAAGGACTTATGCAAGATGGAAAAGCACTACAAGCGGGAACATCGCACTTTTTAGGCCAGAATTTTGCTAAAGCTTTTGATGTAAAATTTGCCACAAAGGATGGTGGAAAACAAGAATATGTTTGGGGAACTTCCTGGGGCGTTAGTACCAGATTAATGGGGGCATTAGTAATGGCTCACTCAGATGATGACGGGCTTGTCTTACCTCCTAGATTAGCTCCAATTCAAGTAGTAATTGTCCCTATCTTTAAATCAGAAGAAGATCAGAACAGAATTGCTGAAGTAGCAGAAAAGCTAAGAAAAAACTTGAAGAAAAAAGGGATTACTGTAAAATTCGATAATAGAGATACCCATAAGCCTGGATTTAAATTTGCAGAATGGGAATTGAAAGGAGTGCCTTTAAGAATTGCGATTGGGCCGAGAGATTTAGAAAATGGTACTGTTGAATTAGCTAGAAGAGATACTAAAAAGAAGAATACAGTGAATATTGAAGGTATTGAATCCATTATTGAGGATACTTTAGAAGCAATTCAAAATAATATTTACAAAAAAGCAAAAGACTTTAGAACTGAGAATACAGTAAAAGTTGATACATATGAAGAGTTTAAAAATATTATTGAAAATAAAGGTGGGTTTGTAAGTGCTCATTGGGATGGAACTGCTGAAACAGAAGAAAAAATAAAAGAAGAGACGAAGGCTACTATCAGGTGTATTCCTCTTGATGCTGAAGAAGAAGCAGGTAAATGTATTTATACTGGAAAACCATCAAATAAAAGAGTGCTTTTTGCAAAAGCTTACTAATTTTAATTATTTTTAGTTTTATTTGCTTCATATGGTTGGTATAATATTTCTTATTTTAGCTGGTTTAGCACTAATTATAGCTGAGCTTATTTTTGTTCCAGGCACTACATTTGTTGGAGTGATAGGTCTCTTACTTACCATAGTGGGTATCTTCATCGTTTTTGATGATTATGGAAATATAGCTGGTTATTGGACAGTTGGAATCACTGGAGTAGTTACTCTAGCAGCTATTATCTTTAGTTTTAAATCAGCATCTTGGGATAGATTTTCTTTAAAATCTAGTATTAAAAGCAAAGTAAATGATTCAGATGTTTATACCTTTCAGGTTGGCGAAAAAGGTAAAACTGTTTCTGATTTAAAACCTATTGGAAAAGCTGAAATATTTGGTAAAGTTTACGAAGTAAGAAGTAAGGGGGAATGGATAGGTGCAGGACAAGAAATTCAAATTATAAAAATAGATCATAAACGAATATTTGTAGAACCAATTAAATAATATGGACACATCATTAATCTTTATTGTAATCGCAGGAATAGTATTATTTTTTGTATTCCTATATTTTGTACCTATCAACCTATGGATAACCGCGATATTTTCTGGTGTTAAAGTAGGTTTATTCGAGCTTGTTTTTATGAGAATCAGAAAGGTTCCGCCAAGAATTATAGTGGAATCCATGATTACCGCTACAAAAGCAGGCTTAGAAGTTACTACCAATGAATTAGAAACACACTATCTGGCTGGTGGTAATGTTCCTAATGTAATTAAAGCATTGATTTCAGCAGATAAAGCAAACATAACTTTAGGGTTTAAGCAGGCAACCGCTATTGATCTTGCGGGTAGAGATGTATTTGAAGCTGTTCAAATATCTGTTAATCCGAAAGTAATTACAACACCTAAAGTGGCAGCGGTTGCTGCAGATGGTATACAATTAATTGCTATTGCAAGAGTAACCGTCAGAGCAAACATCCAACAATTAGTTGGGGGTGCTGGTGAAGATACAATCTTAGCTCGAGTAGGTGAAGGTATAGTTACTTCTATTGGTTCTGCTAACTCACATAAAAATGTATTAGAAAACCCTGATAAGATTTCTAAACTAGTATTACAAAGAGGTTTAGATGCAGGTACTGCATTTGAAATACTTTCAATTGATATTGCGGATGTAGATGTTGGAGCTAATATTGGCGCCAAACTTCAAACTGACCAAGCATCAGCAGACTTAAAAGTTGCTGAGGCAAAAGCAGAGGAAAGAAGAGCTATGGCCGTTGCCGAAGAACAAGAAATGAGAGCTAAAGCTCAGGAAGCAAGAGCAAATGTAATTCAAGCTGAAGCAGAAGTACCTCAAGCAATAGCAGAGTCATTCAGAAGTGGAAATCTTGGGATAATGGATTATTACAGAATGCAGAATATTCAAGCTGATACTGATATGAGAGAATCTATTTCTGGTAATGACAAAGGAACTAGTTCTGGAAAAAAATCTTCTGGTGGTAAAAAAGGAGACGATAAATAAACAATAATTAATAATTAATTTAAAGGCTCATTTTTTTTTAAAAAATGAGCCTTTTTTATGCTTTTCGGATACTTCATTATGTTATTTTGTTCAATCTTTTTTACTAATTTAGAGCATGAGCGAAACTATAAAATTTCAAATAATTGATGTTTTTACATCTGAACCTTTTGGAGGAAATCCTCTAGCTATTTTTGATGATGCCGATAATTTATCATCAGATCAGATGCTTAAAATTGCTAAAGAATTAAATCTTTCAGAATCAGTTTTTTTGAATAAGCCTGCTCATGGTGGTGATGTAAAAATGAGAATCTTTACGCCAGGTATGGAATTGCCAACAGCTGGCCATCCTACTATTGGAACTGCATTCTATTTGTTGAAAATAAAGGATATAATTCCTAAAAATGATTTAGAGCTAATTTTAGAACAAAATATTGGTGATTTAAAGGTTCAGTTCCAGAAAGAAGAGAGTAAAATCTCGAAAATATTAATGGAACAACCGCTACCGAAATTTGAACAAACCTTTAAAGATAAAAAATTAGTATCATCTTTAATTTCTGTTAAAGAAGAAGATATTGAAGAAGATTTTCCGTGCAGAATTGTCAATTGTGGTAATCCATTTCTAATTATCCCAATAAAATCAAAAGCTGCAATTGATAATATGAAGTTAAATAATGAGCTTTTCAGCGAAATCTTGGATGAAATATTCATCACAGGGGTAATGGCTTTTTCATTAGAAACAGTTAATAAAAATAATTTGACCTACAGCAGAATGTTTGCTCCACATATAGGAGTCCCTGAAGATCCTGCAACGGGTAGTGCACATGGCCCATTGGCTTCATATTTACATAATTACAATATGGCTGATTTGAGTACCATCAGAATAGGCGAACAAGGCTATTCTATGCAAAGGCCTAGTCAGATAAAAATGAAAATTGTACAAGAAGCAGGTAAAATTTCAAAAGTATTGGTTGGTGGGTCATGTGTACATGTTGGTAGTGGTGAAATCATTATACCTCAGATAAATGAGTAAAAAGCAAATATTATTTGTTTGTCCTTACCCAACTGATGAAGCTCCTAGTCAGCGATTTAGATTTGAACAATATTTCAAAATTTTAAAATCGTATGGCTACAAATACGACATTGCACCCTTTCTTACTATAAAAGCATGGAATATTTTATATAAAAATGGTTCTTCAATCCAAAAGTCAATTTGGATACTATTATCTTATTTCAAGAGAATTGCACTTTTATTTTTTATAAGAAAATATGACCGAATTTTTATACATAGGGAAGCATCTCCACTAGGGCCTGCATTTTTTGAATGGTTTAGCGTTAAAATTCTGAAAAAGAAAATCATTTATGATTTTGATGATGCGATTTGGTTAGATGATCCTAACGAAAAAGGATCCTTAAAAGCAATTTTAAAATGGAAAAGAAAAGTCAGAAGTATTTGTAAATGGAGTTATAAGGTAAGTGCAGGGAATCAATATTTAGCTGATTATGCAAAAAGATACAATCAAAATGTAATTATAAATCCTACAACCATAGACACTGGCTATCATGAAAATAAAGTAATCCAAAAAGAAAATGAAAAAATCACTATTGGATGGACTGGAACACATTCTACCTTACAATATCTATCTCCCCTAATTCCTATTTTAGATCAGCTTAATCAAAATTATGACTTTGAGTTATTAATTATTTCCAACCAAAAGCCAGATTTTAATGTCAATTACATACGATTTATAAAATGGAGTAAAACTTCTGAAATTGAAGACTTGAATCAGATTGATATCGGAATTATGCCATTATCCGATGATATATGGAGTAAAGGGAAATGTGGTTTTAAGATGCTTCAATATATGAGTATAAATAAGGCTGTCATTGCTTCTCCTGTAGGTGTCAATCAAAAAATATTAGAGGAGAGTAATGCTGGTATAATAGCTTCAAATGATTCTGAATGGATAAATGGTTTGAAAAAATTATTGGATAATAATGACTTAAGAAATGAATTAGGTAAAAGAGGACGGAAGTATATTCAAAACCACTACTCTGTCAAATCTAATACTGAAAACTTTCTGAAATTATTTGATTAATAAACTAAATTTAACTTTTAAATATAAAATCAATACTTTTACATACGTTTCTACTAAAATTAAATAATATGAAAAGAATAATTACAATACTTTCATTAGCGATTTTTTGTATTGCTAATATTCAAACCACTAAAGCTCAAGAATTTGAATCTTTGATTCAAAGTAGTTTAGGTGATGCCAATACTTATTTAAAAGACTATATGAATCCATTCGCTGCTTCATTAGGTAATGGATTAGCAAATGGTTGGTACAATACTGCAAAACCACACAAAACATTAGGTTTTGATTTAACTGTGAATATGAATTTTGCTGTAATACCAGATGCCGCTTCTCAGTTTGAATTTGTTGCTTCTGAATATAATAATTTAAGACTAATTAATTCATCTGATAATATGCTTCCTACTTTTACTGGTGGATCTACCGAAGCACAATTAGAGATTTTTGGATCTAGAGAAATTGATGGTCAAACTTATGATTTCGAACAAGCAATTGGTGCACCTGATGGTTTCGGTTTAAGTGATTTACCTGGCCCTTTAGCAGTTCCAACTCCTACTGTGCAGTTAGGTGTTGGCATTGTAAAGAATACAGATTTAATCTTAAGATTAACTCCTGAAGTTAATGTAGGTGATTTAAGTTTTAGATCATTCGGATTAGGTTTTAAGCATGATTTCAAACAGTGGATTCCTGGAATGAAGTTATTACCGTTTGATTTATCAGCTTTAGTAGGCTTTAATAGAATTACTACTACCTACCAAATTGATCAAGCAGCTGATCAATTTGCTGAGTTCAATGCGAGTGCTACTACTGTTCAAGCTATAATCTCTAAAAAATTATTATTCTTCACTCCTTATGCTGGTTTAGGTGTAAATATTGTGAATTCTAACTTCGCTATGAAAGGCGATTATGTATTCAACCAAGGTACTCCTGAAGAAATAGATGTTACTGATCCAGTTGACATTGCTTTCGATGGAGCTGGTGGCCCAAGATTTACTGTTGGAGCTAGAGTGAAAATTTTATGGGTTTTAGCTTTAAATGTTGATTATACTATCCAAAAATACAACACTTTATCTGTTGGATTAGGATTAAATATCCGTTAAAAAGAAAAAATAACAAAAAAGCTCAGATCAAAATTTTTGATCTGAGCTTTTTTGTTTATTACCATAATACACGTTTAACAATTAAATGAATATTTTTTAAGTTATAATTGCATCTGAAATTTAAAATCAACTAAAATGAAAAGTAAATTATTAATTATTGCCCTTATAGTTATAGCACATACTGGCTATACCCAAATCAGCTCTGGGAACTTATTAATTGGCGGAAGTGCTCAATTTAGAAGCTCTGATAATGCTGATATTCAAAGCATTACGATTTCACCCAATATTCATTATTTCATTAATGATAATATTTCTTTTGGTGGTACTTTAGGGTACAATACCCAAAGAAATAATATTGGTGCTAACGATTTTGTAAGGACTAATACATTTTCGATAGGTCCTGAAGCTCGATATTATATGGAATTAGGAGAAAGCTTATTTTTCTATGGAGCCGGAAGAATTGGACTTGGCTTTGGTGGATCAAATGCTATTACTGGTAATAGCAATACAGACCTAAATGATTTATCAACTTTTTCATTTAACCTAAATCCAGGAATTTTATTTACACCTGGATCTAAAATAGGTTTCAATTTTGAATTGAATTTATTTACTTATAGAAGAGTTTCGAATACACCGGCAGGAAGCAATACGAGTGCTATATCAAATGAAATAGTTTTAGGACCAAATACTTTCACACCTACATTTGGTCTTTATTATATTCTCTGAAACTAATTTTAAATAGAATATTGATAAAGCCTCATCTTAATTTTGATGAGGCTTTATTCTTTATTATTGATTGGAAGGTAAATTTTTGTTGTGGTCCATTCTCTATCTTTACTTTCCACATTCATAGTCCCTCCTATCTTTTTCAGTATCTCTCTACTGTTATATAAACCCATTCCATTTCCATTTGATAATTCTGTTCCTCTATAGAACATATCAAATATGTGAGGTTTAACCTTTTCAGGGATTCCAATTCCATTATCAGTAATTTCAATTAAATGGAAATCTTCATTTTGGGTAACAGAAACCTCAATTTTAAAAGCATCTTTCCCTGTATCTCTGTATTGAAAACTATTTTTAAGTATGTATTTAATGATAATTTCTAATCTATCATCATCAGTTCTAATGCTATAATCATTAGGTATATTTAGTGTTACTTTTGGCTTAAGATTATAAATATTATTAACAAATAATATTAATTGCTCAACCAAATCTCTGAGGTTAACTTCTTTTAAATTAACATGTGTATGAATATTTGTTGCTACATTACTTATATCATTCACAAAGCCATTTAACAGCCTTAAATTCAATCTTAAATGATGTTTAAGTTCGTTAACTGTTTGAACGTCTGAAATCTCAATTACCTTCAATAGTCCTTCTAAAGAAGCAACAGGACCTCGTATGTTATGAGATACACTGTACAAAAACTTATCTAATTCGTGGTTAATCTGATTTAAAGCTAAATTCTGTTTTGTAATCTCTTCCGAAAAATGAATGTTTTCAGTTACATCTTTTAGAATAAAAACGTAACCATTATCCGATTTTTCAATTGAGTCAACTTTTACAACTGTTGCATCAATGAATATTTCTTTTGATTTACTAAAATTCCTGATGACACAAGAGAAACTAATTTCCCGAAGGCCAGATTTAAGCTTATTAATTTTGTTCCAAAACGCAGAAATATCCTTAATATAAATGGCATCTATAAACTTGAATCTATTTTCAAACTCACGACCAAATAACTGTTTTATTCTTTCATTATACCAAATGGATTCAAAATCATCATTGGTGAAAATTATGCCACTAGGGATTTTGTTAAGTAATTTGTTTTTGTTTAATGAGGCTAAAAAGTGATTTTCTGATTTAGTTGCTTTATTCTCTAGGTTAAATTTTTCTAGATTTAATATTTGTACAAGAGCCTTACCATCTGAATTATATAATTTATTAAAGTAAATTTTAAACCCATCAGCTTGAAAATTAATAGTTTGATTGAGTCCAAACTCTTCAACTTTATTTTTAAAATAATCTAAAGCATCAGATAAAACTTCTTTATTTTTTAAAAATTCATCGTTTATTTTTAAAATTTTGCAAGAATCCAGATCAATGATAAACATTGGATCATTACAATTTTCAAAAACATCTGCAAAAGCGATAAAGCTCTTATCCATATCTTGATTTACGGAAAAGGGAACATTAAGATTCTTAATCAGTTTATGGTCTAAATGTTCAATCATATTTCAAATTTATACCCGATTCATAGTATAAAAAAATGGCTTAATCGAAATACATTACAGTTGTATAAATTGAATTGAAAATAAAAATAGTACCTTTTATTTGGGTTATTAAGATAAAAGTAAGTGGAATTACTTATTGATCAGTTATTAAAAACTGTAATTTCACTTAGCTTACATTCAGAAAACATTAAAAAAAGGAATAAATAATACAGTTTTATTATTAAAGTTTTACTGGAGAATAATCCAATGAAACTTATCTTTGCTTAAAGTCAAAAAGAAAACAATATGTACGGAAATCTTCAAAGTAAATTACAAGGTGAACTTGAACAGCTAGAAAAAGATGGCCTTTATAAAAAGGAAAGAATTATTACTACTCCACAGGGAGCAGCTATTAAAACTGATACTGGAAAAGAAGTACTAAACTTTTGTTCTAATAATTATTTAGGTTTATCATCTCATCCAAAGGTATTAGAAGCTGCAAAAAAAACCTTAGATACTCATGGATTTGGAATGTCCTCGGTAAGGTTCATTTGCGGTACACAAGATATCCATAAAGAACTAGAGCAAAAAATAGCAGATTTCTTAGGCACAGAAGATACCATATTATATGCTGCAGCATTTGACGCTAATGGTGGAGTTTTCGAACCTATTTTAGGCCCGGAAGATGCTATCATATCCGACTCTTTAAATCACGCTTCAATTATTGATGGTGTGAGATTATGTAAAGCGGCAAGATATCGTTACCAAAATAATGATATGGATGATTTAGAAGAGCAATTAAAGAAAGCTGAGGGAGCTAATAGTAAAATTATAGTGACTGACGGTGTATTCTCTATGGATGGCTATGTGGCTCAATTAGATAAGATTTGCGATTTAGCTGAAAAATATGATGCCCTTGTTATGGTAGATGATTGTCATGCTACTGGTTTTATTGGTAAGACAGGTAGAGGTACCCACGAACTCAACAATGTTATGGGTAGAGTGGATATTATTACTGGTACTTTAGGAAAAGCATTAGGCGGTGCTATGGGTGGATTTACTTCTGGTAGAAAAGAAATCATTGATATGCTACGCCAAAAATCAAGACCTTATTTATTCTCCAATTCCTTAGCTCCTGCAATTGTAGGAGCATCTATAGCTGTTTTTGATTTATTAAGTAGCTCTACTGAACTTAGAGATAAGTTAGAAAATAATGTTAATTACTTTAAAGAGAACATTAAAAGCGCAGGTTTTGATATAAAGGATGGTGATTCAGCAATTGTTCCTATTATGGTTTATGATGCTGCATTATCACAAAAATTTGCAGACAGATTGTTGGAAGAAGGAATTTATGTCATTGGATTTTTCTATCCTGTAGTACCAAAAGAGCAGGCAAGAATCAGAGTGCAGTTATCAGCAGCTCATGAAAAGGAACATTTGGATATGGCAATTGATGCGTTTACAAGAGTTGGAAAAGAATTAGGAATTATATAAGTATAAAAACCGGAGCAATATTGCTCCGGTTTTATCATTAACCTAAGTGATATATGGAATCTTGTTTGGCCTCATATATCCTAAACATCGATCTTATATAATCTTCCATCTCTTCAGAAACTGTCTTAATTTTAGAAGATATTTCTTGAAGATCATTTCGATCGAATTTTTCAATGTCAATTAAATTAGTAAGACCTTTCATAGTTACTACAGGTCTTCTCATGATATGGGAAATATCAAATATAATTTGATCAAGCAAAGTAGAGTAAGCCTTTTGTAGATTGAAATCTTCAAGGACTCCAAAGAATTTAAATCTGCCATCTTCAATTCTTTTGATATAAAGCTTAATCAAATAGTATCTTTTCTCCATTGTTTTGTTAGTACAACCATAAACATATTCCATATTATGATCCCCTCCTACTTGTCTGATATTTTCATAAAAATCAGATAGAGGCATGCATAATAGCTTACTGAGCCTTTTACTTTTTGATTCCTCAAATTCAAAAGCGGGGTGCTTTCTCATAAGGTGCTTACTAAATTTAACATCTAATATTTCCGCATCCTGGTTAATTTCTGCTTCAAAAAAAGAAGAGGGTAAATTATCAAAATTCAATTGGTAAAGTGAATGATTAATTAGTTCATCTAAATAGGAATGAAATATTGAATTAATATATTCTCCTAATGATTCCATCTTTTGAAATAATTGATCAAAATCATTTTTATGATGATCAGGCAACATAATTCCTAGCATACCCTTGATTTGCTGATCATCATCTACTAAAGGATAAATAAGTAATTGTCTACCCTCTTCAAAATCATTAAAAATATCAATTTTATTAAATAATGTGTGCAGTTTAAAATCTGGCACATATATAACTTCTTGTTGTAATCGAGCTATTTTAGACTTAAATGAATTTATATCTAAAGTTATTTCAGTATGTTGATCTTTTTCAACAGAATAAATTTGTTGGAAATCTTCATCCCATAATACCAAAAATGAACGTGAAGAATCTGTAACTTCAGCAAGCATTTTTAATGCAGGATTCATTTTCTTTTGCAATAGATGATGCTTGGCTAGAAAGGTACTCTTTATGGATGTAGTACTGGAGTATGTCATCTTATGCGGTTTTAATGATAGCCCCTATACTACATATGTATATTTTTTATTAAAGCTAAAAAAACCCTCTAAGATGGAACAAATGATATCTTAACAACAATAGGGGAGAAGTTATCTATCACTTTTAATATGTCCCATCTTATCGGGTGATGTCGCTATATAATTAAAGGTCTTGGTTGAATGCCTAAAGCATAATTGATTAACGACATTTCAAAGGTAGCACAGTGAGAACTTCTGTCAAACACCATAAATGGGGTATTTTAAACTATTTTAGGGGTAGTTCTATTTCAATTTGGTGGTTAAAATTTGATTTTGATCTGATGATATAATACTAATGAAAAGCCTAAGAAATAGTTAAAACCCAGCTTTACCATTGATTTTCAACAATTTAAAAATCTACATTATTATTTTATTATAAAGATTAAAGTCGATTAAAAACCCCATTTTTATTTTAATTTCACCCCTTTTTTATTGGATAGAATAAGAATAGGTAATAAATATAAGCCCAAATAATAATTTAAATAACCTCTAAACTAGTGTTTCCCAATTAGTTAAATAGTCCTAATATTGTAAAATCATTAACAACACAAAACAATAGGATTATGAAGACTTTAAAAACAATCAAATACGCATTAATATTAGCTTCAATATTTACATTCTCAGCTTGTGAATTAATCGAAGAACCAAATTTTGATACTACTGAATGTACTGATGGATGTAATACACAAAAAACTGAGGATGTTACAGAATAATTTTATTTTTTAACCTCATTATTCTAATTTTAGTATATGAGGTTCATTTTTATTTTTTTTTTAATAATCATAATTAGCACAAAACTTTATTCTCAAAATAATAAGGAAAAAGAATATTACGATATTGGAAAAAAATTTCATTCCATTGAGCAATTTGATTCGTCTATTGTCTATTTTTTGAAAGCAGAGAACTATTTTTTGCTTAAAAAAGATTCGCAAAATTTGGCAAAAACATATAATTATCAGGGGTTAAATCATAAAAACCTTAATAATAAGGAAAAAGCACTTTCTTATTTTTATGATGCAATTGAATTAAATAAAAAAATTAATTATAAACGAGGTCTAGTAATCAACTATATTAATCTTGCTAATTATTATAATTCAACTAACGTAGATTTGTCTTTATCATATTATCAGGAAGCGTTAAGATTAATAGAAAATGATGACAGTAAATTAAATGCAATTTTAAATATGAATATTGGTACCATTTACTCTTCAAATGATACCACTTATTCTAATAATGACTCCGCAATTTATTATTATTTAAATTCATTAAAGGTTTTTAAAGATTTAAAAGATACAGCTAGATTATCGAGCCTACATCATAATTTAGGATTATTATATGAGCAAAATGAAAATTTGAATGCTTCCTTAAGCAACTATCAAAAGTCATTAACATTTGCAAGAAGAACTAATAATAAATATACAATATCAGAAGAACTAATGGCGGTTGGTGTTGTTTTGCTCAAATTAAAAAAAGCAGATGAAGCTTTAAATCTTTTTGAAGAAAGTTTAGAAATAGCAATAAATATAGGAGATGAAAACAGAAAAATGCACCTATATTCAAATATTGTCAAGTCTAAAATGCAATTAGGGGAAGTAAATGAAGCTTCATATTATTTTGAAAAATTTAATAAATTACGGGATTCCTTATACAGTACTGAGAGAATGAAAGAGGTTAAAAACCTCGAGACTAAATACGAAACTGAATTAAAAGAAGCTGAAATTAAAGAACAGCAAAAGGCTATTGAGCAGAAAAACTTTCAGAAAAATTTATTCCTTGGCCTCAGTTTCTTCTTAGTATTATTGGTCATATCTACTATATGGTTCTTCCTTCAAAAGCAAGATTACCTTAAAAAATTGAAGAATGAGGAAATTGCAAACATGAAGACAGAACAGGAATTAAAAGAGCTCAATGCTATGATGCATGGACAGGAGGAAGAGAGAAATAGAATTGCTAGCGATTTGCATGATAGATTGGGTGCTCGATTGTCTTCCATAAAACTATTGTTTCAATCTGATCAGAACGGCAATGGGGAAACCTTAAAATCTAAACTATTAGACAACATAAACGAAGCAATAAAGGAGACTCGAGAAATCTCACATAATCTTTCTACTGATATGCTGAGTCGTTTTGGTCTTGAAACTGCACTTAAAGATATAGTAAGAACCATTAACGAAGCTGAAAAGATTAAGGCTGACCTATCAATATATGGCTTGCAAAAACGCTTGAGTCTGGAAATAGAAAGAAATATCTACCATATAGTTTTAGAATTAATTAATAATACTATTAAACATGCTGAAGCTCAACAGATTTCTATTCAAATAAGCTTGGTAGATGATGAAATTAATTTGTTTTATGAGGATGATGGTAAAGGATTTGATGTACAAAATGTTGTAGATTCAGGCTTAGGTATGAGAAGTATATACGCTCGTATTAATACTATTAATGGTGCTGTTTATTTTAATTCAAAACCTGGACAAGGTATTAATGTTGTCATGAATATCCCTGTAAAAGAGGTGGAAGAAAACATTAAAAGTCAAAATTACAAAAGCAAACTTGCTTAAAATTTACTCCTCCAATTTTAACTTAATCACAAGTTACTCTTAATAATTCATATCTACATTCCTATCTTTGCGATATGAATAAATTAAGAATTGTATATATGGGTACTCCTGATTTTGCGGTACCTTCATTAAAAATATTAGTTGAAAATAAATATGATATAGCAGCAGTAATTACTGCTCCAGATAAGCCTAAAGGTAGAGGTCAAAAAATGTCAATTTCTCCAGTGAAGGAATATGCACAGTCTGTAGGTTTAAAAATATTACAGCCTACCAATTTAAAAGACCCGAACTTTCAAAAAGAACTTAAAGACTTGAATGCTAATCTACAAGTAGTAGTTGCTTTTAGGATGCTTCCAGAAGCCGTTTGGTCAATGCCTGAAATTGGTACATTTAATTTACATGCATCCCTCCTACCGCAATATAGAGGAGCAGCTCCTATCCATTGGGCGGTTATGAATGGAGAAAAAGAAACTGGTTTAACTACATTCTTTTTAAAACATGAAATAGATACGGGGAGCATAATTATGCAAGAAAAAGAATCTATTTCAGATATGGATACCACGGGAGAAGTTTACGAAAGACTTATGAAAAAGGGAGCTGATCTAGTATTAAAAACGGTTCAGGCTATCGAAAATGATGATTATGCGCTTACTCCGCAAGATGAGAATCAAAAATTGAAGCATGCTCCTAAATTATTCAAAGAAAATACTGAATTGAAATGGGATCAGCCAGCAGAAAAACTCTACAACTACATCCGGGGATTAAATCCTTTTCCTAGTGCATGGGCAATTTTAAATGATAAAAAATATAAAATTCATTCCTCTTCAATAGTTGATAAAAATAAGACGGGAAATATCGGAGAGATTATAAGCGATCATAAAAGCTATTTACATATTCAATGTAATCCTGGTATTATTTCATTAGAGAATATTCAACCTGAAGGTAAAAAGAAGATGCCAACCGCTGATTTTTTCAGAGGAAATAAATTATAAAGAATCTTGCTGGATATTTTTAATGATTAACTCAGCTGTATTCTGAGAAGTATTTTCAGAACCTAGAATACTTCTCAGTTCTTCATATTCAGTTTTTTGCTTTTTAAATTTTTCACCTTGAGGTAATATCATTTGTAATTCATTTGCAATTTTTTCTACCGTAAAATCCTCCTGAATTAACTCTTTAACTACCTCCTTACCCATGATAAGGTTTACCAGAGATATAAACTTTACTTTAACTACTCTCTTCGCAATTGCAAAGGAGATCTTACCTGCTTTATAAACGACTACTTGAGGCACTTTAAATAAAGCAGTTTCAAGAGTTGCGGTACCAGATGTCACAATCGCAGCTTTTGCATGACTTAATAAGTCATAGGTTTGTTCAAATAATATATCAATGTTTGCTTCATTTTCTACATTTCCATATAATTCTGAATCCAGATTATTAACACCAGCAATTACAAATTGCTCTTTAGGGAATTTTTTTGTGACCTCCTTAAGGTTAGCAAGCATATGTAAAACCTCCTGCTCTCTGCTACCTGGTAAAACTGCTATCACTTCCTTATTTCTATATTTAAACTCAGGATTGGGCTCAAAAGCTCTAATAGCATCTAAAAGAGGATTGCCTACATAATCAACATCAAAATGAAAACGTTTGTAAAATTCCTTTTCGAAAGGAAGAATTACGTACATATGGTCAACATTGCGCTTAATGTTAAAAGCTCTTTTTTGATTCCAGGCCCATATTTTTGGGGAAATATAATAATGAACCGCAATATTATTTTCTTTGGCAAATTTGGCAATTCGCATATTAAAGCCAGCATAATCAATAAGAATTAAGGCATCTGGTTTATAATCCAGCAAATCCTTTTTACAGAATTGAATCTTCTTACTGATTTTACCATAATTTTTAAGTACCTCCCAGAAACCCATATAGGCCATTTCTTTATAATGGACTACTAAATCCCCTCCAGCTTTTTGCATTTTATCTCCGCCCCAGCAACGAACGTCAGAATTAGTATCAATTGATTTGAGGGCTTGAATTAAGTTTCCTCCATGTAAATCTCCAGACCGCTCCCCTGCTATTATGTAATACTTCATAATACTAGATTTAGCCTAAATAACCTTTCTCATACGCCATTTTCACCATATGAGAAACGTTCTTAGCTTCAAATTTTTGAAGTAATAATTTTCTGTAAGAAGTAATAGTATTGGGAGAAAGGTCAAGTTTATCTGAAATTTCACCGGATGTATCTCCTTCACTGAGCAGTTGCAATATTTTTCGTTCTGTATCGGTTAATTTAACACCACCATCAGATTCTCCATATACTCTCATTTTCATGGCCATTTTTGCCATTACATCCTGAGAAAAATAGGTCTTCCCTTCCATTAATCGTTTTACAGCCGATAATATTTCTGTTTCACTAACATTTTTGAGAACGTAACCGTCCACTCCAACATCTAGTGCATTTTGAATATATCCTTCTCTATCAAACATGGAAAGGATCAATATTTTAGTTTCAGGAAATTTTTTCTTAATTTCTTCAGTAGCTTCAATACCATTTAAGACAGGCATATTTAAATCCATGATGACTACATCAACAGGATTTTTAGCAAGAAAATCTAATACTTCCTTTCCATTTGAAACCGTTCCAACTATTGACAACTCCTCTTTTGCAGATAATATTGATGACATACCACTGGCTAGTATTTCGTGATCATCCGCAATCAATATTTTTATTGGGTAAGATATCTCAGTCATAATCAATATTAAAATTAAGCAATCTTAATTAGAATTGTGCAATAATAAGGATAATTGAATGATTTCAACTATCCAATAATGAATCCTTGATTATAAGTAAAATAAGAATTGTAAAAAGTAGAATTTAAACCGCCTGTGTTCCAACTCTCGTGATGTTATCATTAACATTATCACTTTCAACTAATCCATCACGCATTCTGATAATTCTATGAGCGTATTGAGCAATATCATCCTCATGAGTTACCATCACAATTGTGTTGCCCTGATCATGTAATAATTGAAATAATTCCATGATTTCATAAGATGTTTTGGTATCTAAGTTTCCTGTTGGTTCATCTGCAAGAATAATACTAGGATTGTTTACAAGGGCTCTTGCAATAGCTACACGCTGTCTCTGACCACCCGATAACTCATTGGGTTTGTGATACGCTCTTTCAGCTAAGCCAACACTTCCTAAAACCTCTAGTGCTCTTTCTTCTCTTTCAGACTTGCTATAACCCGCATATACTAAAGGCAGCGCTACATTTTCTAATGATGATTGTCTTGGCAATAAATTAAAAGTTTGAAAAACAAAGCCGATTTCCTTGTTCCGAATTTCTGCTAAATCATTTTCGGAAGTTTCACTTACATCTTGACCTGCCAATTCATATTTTCCTCTTGTAGGAGTATCTAAGCAGCCAATGATATTCATTAGTGTAGATTTTCCTGATCCGGAAGGTCCCATGAATGCCACATATTCTCCCTTTTCGATATTGATAGATACAGATTTTAAAGCCTCCACGGTTTCAGTCCCCATTCTGTAGATCTTTGCAATATCTTGTGTTTTTATAACGGCTTGTCCCATTTATTTTAAATTAATTGATAGTTATTTAGTGAAATTTATGACAGAAGCATCAATTCCTCAAATTAAATTTGATGAACGGAATTTACCACGGCATTTGTTCCATTTTATTTTTAATTGAATCGTATTGAGTAGAAAAATTCTCCCATTCCTCAGTACTTAACATGTTTGCTAGTTCTTCATAAGAATCTTCAGCATAAGAACTCAAATTTAATTGAAGTGCTTGTAAAGCATATAATTTTAAAATATTACTATTCCCTGAATTCAAACGGCTAGCTTCTACTAAAATTTCATAAGCTTTTTCTAAATTCTCCTTTTTATTAAAATACTTAGCACTTAAAATAACTGCGGACTCAAAAAATGCATTCTCATGACCTAGCTTATTCATCACTTTATCTAATGATTTTCTATCATTAGTATTTTTCAATTTATAAGCTTCCCACACTAATTTATAGTTATAAGGATAAACTTGTAATTTAGACTCCTGTACTTGATTAACCAAACTCTCATCATCAGTAAAAGTAACTAAAAGTGCGATTAAGTTATTTTTATATATCGATAAGCCTTCTTCACTAATTGGTATATTCAAATTCTGCAATATATCCTTAGCTTGCTTGAATCGAGCATTTTTGATATGAGATTCAGCTTCATTTAAACGTAATAAGGATAAGAATGGAGAATTAGTTAAGCTATTTTTAATTGAATCAATTGATTCTTGTTGTAATGAAGTATTAGTTTTCAACCACAAGTATTTAAAACTATCAGGTAATTGGTCTACATTTCCCAATAGCATTTGATAAAGTGGGTCATTATCTAATAAATCATCAGAAATAGACTCCGCATTTACTTGTTTTTGATACAATTGAGCCGCTTCAAATAGTTGTTGATTCAAAATTAAAGCTATTGTTCTATACGTATTGGCTTTACTCATTTTTAAATCTGCTGCTTTAGCAAAATGATTTTCTGCTTCACTGTAAGCCTTTTGATCTAAATACCATAATCCATGAAGTAAATAATAAAAGCCGGCATCGGCAATATTTTCATTTTCTAGTTCATAAATGTAACTATAAGCATCATTTATTTGACCAGAATAATTTAAACGAGCTGAGGAAACATATTTTAAAGATTTTGCGAAATCCTTATTCTCAGCTTTACTAATCAACCAGTTGATTGAATCAGAACTGAATGGTCTATTTTCGATCGTTTTATTTAAGGATTGATTAAAAATTAAAGAAAAATCATTGTAAGTTAAAACTTCAGGCATTTCAGAAGCTGAAAGTACAACAGTGTCAATATACTTTCGCTTTCTATTTGCTAAAGCAAAGTAATTAGCCTTATACGGGATACTTTTTTCATTTAAAATACCAGTTTCAGGTAAATCTTCGTCAATACCTTTTTTAGTGAATAAAGCCAATCTATTTACACTAGACACTTCTTCAATTTCACTATCTGAGGCAGCTCTATTTGCTGCATCAAAATAAATAAAGGAGGAGTCGGTTTTATTAAGACGTTCGTAAACTAAGCCTCTCATGTTATGCAAATATGCATTATCGGGAAAGTCTTTTTGAGCCTCTTCTAACGTAAATAAGGACTCGAATATTAAATTTGCATTTAATTGCGCTTGCACTTTATTCAAATACGCTTGAACACTCGGTCTTTTATAATTTGCTTGTGAAAAATAAGATGATGCTTCCGCCCAGTTTTTCTTCTCATATTCACTTTTACCTATCTCAAAGTTATGCTTGTGAGAAGTTACCGCATATTGTCTTGCAATTTTATAAGTAGTGAGAGCTTTCTCCTCCTCTCCTATGTATTCATAATAATCTGCAAGGCCATTATAATATCCTGATATTGCCTGATAGTAAGGTAAATAAGAAACTCTTAAAATTAACACTGCAACAATACCAAAACCAACCGCTCTAACCAAATTGTAAGGAATATTAACTGGTCTGAATACTACTGGATATATCCCTAATCCAGAATTTAGTAATGCTACAAAATTATAGAGGACATAAAAGAAAAATAAAACGCCAAATCCAATATGAGAGAAGATGATCATATCTTCAAAAGTATCAATCAAGGGATCATTTCCAGTTCTAAAAATCCAGATCAAGACAGCAAAAGCCATAATTCCCATGGCTAAATACACATATCCACCTAGTGGCCTGAATATTAATTGCTTTTCAATTAATTCGCTTCTTTTTCTAAATCCCCAAATCCCTAGTATTGCA